>JAUIAO010000011.1 GCA_030425425.1 Bacteroidia bacterium
CCGTCTATTTTAATGACGGCCTTTTATGTAAGTTTGAAGATAATATTTTGTCAAGGCAAAGATAGCAAGTAACTGCCGTCACTTGATCTTATCTTTGCCTTTTTTTCAACTTGACAAAGTAGGATTAATTGAATTGTAATTCTTTACAACATCTATCAAAGTGCTTTTCGCAGAACCGAACATAAACGGAGAAGCTATAATTAGAAGACCGGCTAAAAATGGTGGATTAGGAGAAAATTTAAACTCACTAGGCTGACTAGGGTCAGGTTTTGTCATCATTTCACTCAATCCATAAGCCATGAATCCTGATCCTATGGTAAAAGCCACAACTTTGGTAATACTTTTGCGACGTATTTTCCTTATGATTCTTTGACTCGGTTCATCTGTAAGGTCATTCTTCAGATTCTGAATATTTAATTCTTTCAATTGATTTTCAAAAATGTAGAATTGATAAACATTATTAGATAAGCCACCCCCAAAATTGGGATCATATGTCGATTTGGAAAATTCAAAAATCGGAATTTTGCCTGAAACGATTTCAGTCATGTCTACATAACCTAAGCCATCAATTTTCTTGATCAAATGGAATTCATAGTTTGACGTATAATTATCAATAAGTTTTAAAGATATTTTGAGACTGTCATTAATTAAAAGGTGTGCTAATTCACTATCCAGTTGATAAACAGAGAGTGATTGTGGTTGGAGTTTCATGCCAGTTTTTAATACTACTTCATTTTTTTTGGTTTGTGAATATGTGGGAGTTGTTAAGAGTATTGTCCATAATGTTAAAAGTAAGGAGAACGATAGGATCCTGTATTTCATGTGTATTGTGTTTATTATTTTAGTAACTGTTTCATCGGTTCGACCGGTATCCAAAAATGTGAATGTCCGAATACTAGAAAACTACTTCCAACATTAATTTTCAGTCAAATATTCATCCTAGGTTAGTGCAGCTTTCTTGATGGACATTACATGTCTTAGGAAGTAGATTTTTATATTAAAAAGTTATAAATTATAATAATGCTAAACTTATGAATTTCGGTGATTTGTAATATGTCTTATATCGACAACCAATTTTTTAAAAAAAATAGGCCACGACCCAGTTGTGCCTTTTGATTCAGTTCGGATTAAATCCTAATATCAAAATTACCTCAGGGCTTTTATTTGTAGAGGGGGCAAATTCGTTTATGCTGGACTACACTTTTATTATCAATCAAGATTTAATCATACTGGTAGATATAGGTGAAGAACGCAATATATGTTAAGGTTTGTTTGTTTCATTTAGTTACGTTAGATAAATGAAGAAAGCAGTGAATATTATCCTGATAGGGTTAGAGTAATATGACTTGAAAATTAAATCAATCCGAAAACATATTGGATATTTCCATAAAGTCTAATTGGTATTTCAAAAACAATAG
This sequence comes from Bacteroidia bacterium, assembly GCA_030425425.1. GTDB lineage: Bacteria > Bacteroidota > Bacteroidia > Cytophagales > Cyclobacteriaceae > Marinoscillum. Next base: position 1,419 of record JAUIAO010000011.1, read on the forward strand.
AGAGGTAAATCAACAAGGGAATTACTTCATCCTGAAGGAAAATAGGAACATTTAAGGATCAACATTTTTTATTGACCCAAAAAAAGGTGATCAATTAAAAAATCAATAATTATCGGTTTTATTCTTATTGAAAATTGATTTTAGGCATCTCATTTCGATCAATACATTTCTGATTACCAAGATTGATCTGATTCATCCTTAGAAGCCAAATCAACAAAAACTCATTTTTTTCTGGTATCGATTGCAAACCTTCAGTCTTTGAGAAAATAGATAGAAACTCCTCTATCCTGTTTTTAAACCTATAACATAGACTTATGAAGAAAGCTCAACAAACTTTTTTTACGAGGATACTGCTTCTCGCAGTGTTTGCTTCGTTCGCCTGGATAGGACAGGCTAATGCTCAGGACTGGGATGCTCCTGCGCTCAAATCTACTGATCCCGTTTCGGGCTCAGCGTACTACATTTATAACATTGGTTCGGATGGGTTCCTTAACCAAGGTGGAGCCTGGTCAACACAGGCTGCAGTATCGCCATCACCAAGGAGAAATGCATCCACTTCATTGGTTTCCTGGACCGTAACCAATGTGTCTGGCTCTGAGTGGACATTGAAATTGACAATTGATGGATCGCAATCTCAGCCTGGAGTAGATGATGATTTTGTAGCCTCGTTGGATGATGCTAACGGTACAATTTTTACTGACCAGGGTTCTGGTTGGGGAGGACTTAACTGGACTGTTGCTGAAGTAGATGCTACAAACAATATTTATACACTTCAAGCACCAGGTACCTATACAAACTTCAATGCTTCAGCATATATGGGTACAGAATCAGCCACTGAATCCGGGAATAGGGGAATCGCCAATGTGGTACGTTGGAACCGCACTTCTGGAGATGATTATGTCAAATGGCAATTTATCACAACTGCTGATTACGATCTGTACCTCGCCAAAATTGAGTTGGACAGATATATGAGATATGCGAAATCTTTAGGTGGTATTGACTTAACAGATTATATAACTGACTATAATTCGGATGTTTTAGCTACTATTCAATCAGCATCCACAGACTTGTTGGCTGAATTAGCGCCAGTGGATGCAACATCATCGATTGCAAACAATAGTTTTGAAACCAATGGATTTGAAAACTGGACCAATAGTGGTATGGCTACTCAAACAAATGATCCTAATTGGACTGGAATCACCAAAGATGGCACTGTCTATGGTGAAAAATGGACAAGCTCGAATGGAAATCTAGCCGCTGCTTCTATTACTCAAAGCCTGAGTGGTTTAACTAATGGCTTATATGAATTGAAAGTTTCGGCTTTTGCATTGCAGCAAGGTGGCTCAAATCCTTTGCATACTAATTGTTTTGCGTTTGCTGGTGCAAAATCTGCAGAAGTACACGCGGGTAAAGAGTATATTGTTGATATGATCGCTGTAACTGATGGCACCTTAAATATTGGTTACAAACTGGAAGGTGCAATTGCCGCAAACTACACAGGGTTTGATAATTTTAAACTGACATATTACGGTGCTCCTTCAGTAAGTGTAGATGCGACATTGTCTGACTTACAAGTAGATGGCACTACAGTAGATGGATTTGATGCAGCATCTTACACTTATAATGTTTTCGTTCCTGAAACCACAACAAGTGTATCAATATCCGCTACTGAAAATGATGGAAATGCTTCTTCTACCGGTACAGGAACTTTAAACCTTACAGATAAATTTGGGACGACAGATGTAGTGGTAACTGCAGAAGACGGATCAACTCAGATCACCTATACTGTAAATGTTTGGGCGGATGATTTTTCGCAATTATATCCGTCTAAAACCAACCTAGTTCCAGACCCAAGGTTTACAAGTCTTGATAATTTTGGTGGATGGGAATGGACTGGTGGTGCGCGTGCACTCAACTCTGATCCATCCAACTCTTATAATGGAAAAACAAGTGGAGCTATTGCAAGTGGAGTTGATGGTACTGCCTCTTTGGATGTTGTTTTGAGTGGAAAGCTTGAAGCAGGAAAGACTTATCGTGCACATGCTAAGGTTTATGCAACCTCCGGTGTGTTTAATTTTGGTGCCTTCAACGCAGATATTTCTCCTAATGAAATTCAAACCACTAAGAATGGAGAATGGGAAGAAATGAACTTTGTTTTTACTGTAGGCTCTGGAGTAAACACTTCAAACAGCGGTCTTTATTTTAATAATTATAATAGAGATGGACGAGATGGATTTATTGATAACTGGGAATGCTATGAGGTAAACAATGATCAATCTATGACATTGGCTGCTTCTACAAGCGGAACGGATTGGACCGTAAACTCCACAAGTGCTACTACTTTCGAGGTATTGGTAGATCCAGGAACTACAACTGTGGATTTAACAGCAACCGCAAATGGCGCTAATGCAACAAAATCTGGAGACGGAACCGTGAATGTTACAGATTCGCCAATTACTATTACAGTGACTGCTGAGAGTGGTGAGGCTACTGACTATACCGTGACAATATCTTCACAATCAGGTGATGCTTCTCTGAAATCTCTTAGCGTCGTGGGTGTGGTAGAGCCAGCATTCGATCCTACGGTTACAACATACACTGTATATCTGCCTATGAATACGACTACAGTTGATCCCACAGTTGAAGCTAATAATGCTAATATTCAAGGGATAACCGGAGATGGAGAAGTCGATCTAAGTCAATCACAATCCTCATCAATTGAGGTTACAGCTGAAAATGGTAGTACTGAAACATATACCTTGAACTATTTTGTTGTGACAGAAAAGCACAATTATACCTTCGATGATGGAAATGCAGAAGATAATATTGGTGGACTAAATGGTACGGTACATGGAAATGTGATTTTCAAAAATGGCCGTGCAATTGTACCTCCTGCAGCAAATGGTGCTGGTCAGGATTACGGATATATTTCATTAGATGGACAAACATTAGATTTAGCAAGTTATAATGGATTGTCTCTTGAGGCATTTATTCAGGCCGGTGATGCTACCAATGATTGGTATACAATGTTGTATTATTTTGGAAATAATGGAGCAGATTATCTTTTTAGCCAGATGACACAGGCAGGTGATAATGTTTCTAATGTAAAAACTACAACTCCTGGTGGTGAAAAAGCTGCTCTTTCTACTCGAATTGATGACGGTAATCTTCATCATGTAATGGCTGTTTTAACGAACACAACTTTGAGTTTCTATGTGGATGGTACTTTGGCTCAGTCAGTAACTGGCTCAGGATTAATTTCTGCAATTGGCACACAGTTCGCTAATTTGTTTAGAGGTCCAGACAGATGGACTGATGATAATTGGATTGGATCGTTTTTTGAATTCTCGATTTACGAAGGAGCTGTAGATGCTGCTTACGTTGCAGATAGAGCATCAGATTTTAAATCTACGGTTGTATATGAAGATGGAGCATGGAGCGCTACACCTACTGCAAATGATATCGCGTTAATAAAAGATGATTTGACGATCGGTAGCACAGATGTCGTTACAGTTGGTGACGTCATTGTAGGCGCCGATGCTAATTTAACGGTTGAGTCTGGAGGATCTTTGATTATTATGGGAGGTGCTTCTGGTGATGCCACAATCAAAAGAAATACTACTGGTAATGGTGGCTACAGCATCGTAGGAGCTCCAGTATCTGGTGCTGATCTTTCAGATCTTTCTGCTGATTACCTGTACACCTGGGATGGTTCATCCTGGTCTGTACCAAGTGGTACGATGGCTTCTGGAACCGGGTATTTTGTAGGGTATGATAATGCCACACCTGAAGTTTCTTTGTCTGGTGCCTTGGTTTATGGTGATCAATCAGTTGCAGTATCAACTGCCGGTGATGCCTTCAATCTGGTTGCAAATCCTTATGCAGCGTCTATCTCCATTGCGTCTTTCTTGAATGCCAACTCTAATATTAGCGATGCGGTTTATTTCTGGAATGATGGTGGAGCCAACAATGGATCTGATAGAGCAGGTGATTATGTCACCGTAAATGAAATTGGGTCTGTTGGGTCTGTTGATTTAGGTGATGGAGTAGCTGGTCAAAATACAACAGCTGCTAATACTGATATCGCTTCTAGTCAGGGTTTCTACGTGATGGCTACTGCTGACGGGAATGTGGATTTCACTCCTGACATGCAGACTGGTGGATCAAATGCGGATGACAACTTCTACAGAAAAGTAACTCAAACTTCTTTGAAATTAGCCTTGAGCGGTGCCCATTACAATGAAGTGCTATTTGGATTCAGAGCAGACGGGACAGAAGGAGTAGATCCGGCATTGGATGCACTGAAGAAAATTGGTAATGAAAACCTTGCTTTCTACTCGATCATCGAAGATCAGAAATACGCTATCCAGGGACTTCCAGAGCTAGGAGAACGCAGAATGATCTCATTAGGCTATGATGTGAAAGAAGCTGGTATGTACGAATTGTCTATTAAATCTTTTGAAGGGCTGTCTCAAGCATATGAAGTTTTAGCTCATTACAATGGAAAAACGTATAATCTCAGCAATAATGCAGCTTTGCTAAATCTTTCTAAGGGATCTGGAGTGATTCAATTGGAATTGCAGCAGGCCACTATCCTGGGTGCAACAGCACTATCATCATTTACGGTTTATGGAGCTGAGGGAGCGTTGAATATCAGTATTGATAAGTCTGTTAGTCAGGCTAATATTCAGATTATGGATATGAGTGGCAAGACTATTGAATTGTTTGAAGGTCAATCAATCAACAATGGTAAATGGTCTAAACAGCTGCGTCTACAGTCAGGTAGAGTCTACATTGTAAAAATTCAATCAAGAGATGGTGTTTTATCTCAAAAATTCATCTATTAATCACTTAAAGAAACAAGGAAAATGAAAGATAAAATCATAAAAATCGCAACAATACTACCGGTGATGCTTTTGGTAGTAGCACCTGCAATGGCGCAGGGTGCACCCCCGGCAACACCAATTGATGGTGGCTTGAGCTTACTCTTGATTGCAGGAGGCGCTTATGGAGCCAAGAAAATCTATGACAAGAGAAAATAATCGTAAATTCACAAAGGCTGCTGCTTGCAGCAGCCTTTTTTTAACTTACCGCATTCACCTTTTACTGAGAATTGAACCCTTCTGATAAAAAAAATAAGAACAAATTAAGCTCCAAGGAAGATCATATTGACAAGGAGCAAGAGGGGTATGATGATTTTCAAGCGGAGGACAATCTATTCAGGACAGCTCGTTTCAAAAAAGAATCCCTTTCCCCTTCCGAAAAAAGACTCCTGTTTAGGAGAATAATTGATCATCATAAGTGATCCAATTTTGTGGTAATTTCAATCAGGAAAAAACTTCTTTTTTAATCTTCGAAGTATTCTGAATTACCACCTTGATGCATTATCAAGTTTTAGCTCCAGAGGTGACTTTTTTACACCACAAAAGTGCGCATCATATTACTTGAATTGACCTGATTTTTCAGTTTTGAATTGACCAGTAAAATTGAATGATTCTCTTAGGAATAATCCTTATTTCTATTCTCGAGATTCGCAGATTTGATCCCAATATTACTCTGGTAAAATGCATTTATAGTAGTATAAATATTGGGAAATATGTAGTTACTAAAATAAAATACTAACCAGAATACCACTGACCAAAGAATGATAGGGGGTTGTGATCATGTTTGATTAAAAACCTCTTGAAACACGGAAAAACGCACTTTAGGTAGGCTTATTTTAATTTTTTCATAAAATTAATCATGATAATTCCCCCCTTATTGCATTATTGTTACCTCTAGAGATTACTGAATTCTTGGTTACTTGCAAGTGTCAATAGAACACTTAATTGTTTTATCGACACCCTAACTAAATCATGAAGAAGAAGTATGAAATTGAATGTTACCACCAAATTGCTACCCCGACTGATTACCGATTTTGATTCTCATATTATCCTTGAGAATAACCATGCACATAAGGTTCAACTTTAATCAAATTGGGTATGCTTGCTTTAGTTCAGAAATCTACAAATACAGAAAGTGTGATGTTTCCTTTGCTAAAGGAAAATACATCTGAGACGATATGTGTATCCATGCCGCAGAATAACTCCGAATCTGTGTTATGGAATCAATTCCGGAGTGGAGATGATTTGGCTTTTGCCAGTATCTATAATGAATATGTAGACTACTTATTCAATTATGGAAAAAAATTCAGTCAGGATCGTGAGTTGATCAAAGATTGCATCCATGACTTTTTTGTTTACCTGAGAGAGAAAAGAGATCGATTAAGTCAGACAACTTCCATTAAGTACTACCTGCTAAGATCCTTTAGGAGAAGACTTTTTAAATACATCGAGAAAAGCAAAAAGAACTCCAACAATTCGGATATTTTAGAATTTGAAGTTGAATTTGAAGATTGTAGAACTGAAAAATTCATCAGTGATGAAGCAAAGGATTATGCAGTGGAAAAGCTGAATATTTGTATGCAGAAATTGGGCAAAAAGGAGAGAGAAGCTATTCATTTCTATTACTACGAAGGATTAGGCTACAAAGAAATTGCGGATATTATGGAGTTTACCCATGTTTCCTCTGCCAGGCGATTGATCTACATTGCACTCGATAAACTCAACAGTTACTTGACCAAATAAACATAGATTAAGCAAAGCATGTGAAGCTCATTCTCTTACGGGATGAGCTTTTTTAGTGTCTGAGCAAAAAAATATAAATAATGAGTATCAAGCATATTGATAGTCTCTTTATTATTTGTACAACCAATGCCCCAAATGGTTGATAGTAATTGTTTTAAACGTCATGGAGATTCAAATCAAATCAAAGTCAAAGTTTTACTATCTGATGCTTCTAGTCTTTTGTGTATCTACCGTAACAGGGCAGGTGACACAGGATAACCTTTTTGATTTGGCAGATGTGCAATTACTCGATGGGCCTTTCAAGTCTTCGATGGAATTGAACGTAGAAGTTTTATTGAAGTATGATGTAGATCGATTGCTAGAGCCATATCTGAAAGAAGCAGGTTTGACACCTAAAGGTGCACCATATACCAACTGGGATGGTTTGGCCGGGCATGTGGGAGGTCATTATTTATCGGCATTGGCGATTCACTATGCCAGTACTGGAGATTCTCGTCTCAAAGATCGGCTTGATTATATGATAGCAGAACTGGAAACCTGCCAAAATGATAATGGATATGTAGGTGGTGTGCCTAATAGCGATGCGGTATGGCAAGGGCTTTCAAATGGAAACTTTACGAGTTATTACAATGCCTGGGTTCCCTGGTATAACCTCCATAAAACATACGCAGGACTGAGAGATGCCTGGTACTATACAAATAATGAGAAGGCTAAGGAGATGTTTCTGAAGCTTTGTGATTGGGGGATCACTACACTTCAGCAACTGTCAGACGCTCAAATTCAGGAAATGCTGGATGTGGAATTTGGAGGTATGAATGAGGTGTATGCAGATGCTTACAGAATGTCTGGTGATTCCAAATATTTGAATACTGCCATGAAGTTTACACATAATAGAGTATTTAATACTTTATCAAAAGGAGTGGACAACCTTGATAATATGCATGCTAATACACAGATTCCCAAATTTGTTGGGTTTGCCAGTGTTGCATTGGCAGATCAGGCACAAACAACTTATTATCAGGCAGCAGATAATTTTTGGAACACTGTAGTGGAAAATAGGACACTTGCACTCGGTGGAAACAGTCGACGAGAGCACTTTCCTTCTGTGAATGCCTACCGGGAGTTTCTGGAAGAGCGAGAAGGACCCGAAAGTTGTAATACCTACAACATGCTGAAGCTTTCTTCACAATTGCATCAGGTGAAACCTGAAGTGAAATATGTAGATTATTATGAAGGGGCATTGTTTAATCACATTTTGTCTACTCAGCACCCCGAACACGGAGGATATGTATATTTCACACCAGTTATGACCATGCACTATAGGGTTTATTCTGCACCCAATGAGGCCATGTGGTGTTGTGTGGGGACAGGATTGGAAAACCATGGAAAACACGCACAATTCATTTATTCCAAAACCGAGAACGAATTATTTGTGAATCTTTTCATCGCTTCTGAATTGAATTGGGAGGAAAAAGGAGTGAAGGTGATACAAACAACAAATTTCCCGGAAGAGAATACGACAAAGCTTACTTTTTCCGGTTCTGCTGATTTCAAACTAAACCTTAGATATCCGTCTTGGGTAGCAGAAGATTCGCTACAAATTTTTATCAATGGAGCTGAAATCCCGGTTTATGTAGGCCCTGGAGAATACTTACCTATCAATATGGACTGGCAAGATGGTGATGTTGTTGAGATGAAATTCCCAATGCAGTTTTCTGTGGAGGAAATGCCAAACGTGCCAGAATATGTAGCCATCAAATACGGCCCTATTCTTTTGGGGGCCAAAACCAGCACAGAAGGTTTGACTGGTCTGGTTGCAGATGATGGGAGATGGTCACACATTGCTTCAGGCAATTTGATGGGCGTATATGAATCGCCTATTATTATCAGTAAGCGTGAGGAGATTGCAGGCAAGATCCAACCAATCGAAGATCAGCCTTTGTCATTCGACGCATCAGCTCTGTTTCCTGACCAGTCTAAATATGAAGAATTGGTTTTAGAGCCATTCTATAAGATTCATGATAGCCGATATATGATGTATTTTTTGGAGCTTGATCCGGATGATTCAGAGGAGATCATTGCAGAACTGAAGCAGCACGAATTGGAAAGACTCATCACTGATGCCCGTACGATTGATTATGTGGGCACCGGTGAACAGCAACCAGAAAAGGATCATAATATGCAGACCGAAAACTCTAGCTCTGGATTGCACGCCAATGAATATTGGAGAGACGCTTCGAGTGGCGGATATTTTGCCTATGTTTTGGCCACCGAAGAAATGACAGATCTTTCCCTGATGGTAAGGTATTGGGGAAATGAGACCGGTAGTCGAAGGTTTGATATCTTGATTGATGAGGAGGTATTGATAAGAGAAAATTTAGTAGGAAAATGGAACGTGGATGAGTTTGTCAATGTAGAGTATCCTATTGATACGAATATGCTCATCGGAAAAGATCAGATTACGGTAAAATTCCAACCTGTGGCTGGCAATACTGCCGGAGGGGTGTTTTACGTGAGATTATTGAAAAATCAATTATCATCAGTTGCGACCTTATCTGACATATCCTTAGATGGTTCACAGCTAATGGACTTTTCCGCAGATCAATATGAATACGACGTGACCTTGGATGCACCACATCTTCCAGTGCCAGAAGTAGAGGCATTGCCATATGACGAAAATGCCAGAGTAGAAATCCGTCAGGCTAAAAACCTACAAGGAGAATCAACTATTACGGTGACTGCCGAAGATCAGGTTACAACTTTGACTTATACAATAAACTTTTACTCTAAGCCTCTTCAATCTTCACCTCAGCAAGAAGTAGTTGTCTTCCCCAATCCTGCAAGCGCTGAAATAAGTGTAAAAGCGCCACTTATTCAAGTCATGACCTTATCTTGCATCGATATGAGTGGTAGAAAGGTGTTGAGCAAAGAGATCAAAGCAGGTGATCAGGCATTGGATATCAGTCATTTACAGTCAGGTACATACCTGATTTTATTAGAAGGAAAAAACTACAGCACTTCAACAAAATTTATTAAAAAGTAGTATGTCATTGAGCTTATCTTCAGAATTCAGCAAACTGTTTAACAGCCAATTCAGGTTTGTGGTATTTGTAGCCATTTTACTGGCAAGTAATATCAAACCAATATCTGCCCAAAACTGGCCAGGAGGGATGCACGATCCTTCCAGTATTGTGAAAGAAGGAGACAGGTACTGGGTTTTCGGTACAGGAGACGGTATTTACTCTATGTATTCTGATGATTTGATGACCTGGCAGTCTGGAGCTACACCTTTTACAAATGGTGATTATCCGGCCTGGATCGATAAGTACACTAATCAAAAAGACCCCAATCATGCTGATGGCTTTTCAGGATTCTTCTGGGCTCCGGATATCATTCACATGAATGGAAAATACTATTTGTACTATTCTGCTTCTATGTGGGGCACTGCCTTTTCATGTATTGGACTGGTGGTGAATAAAACATTGGATCCTACCAGTCCGGATTATAAATGGGAGGACCAGGGAGATATCGGAATCTATTCTCCGCGCTCGGGTTGGAGTATCAATGCGATAGATGCGGCAATGATGAGAGGCCCGGATGGGAGAATTTGGATGACTTATGGATCATTCAATCGTGATGGAATCATGGTGACAGAAGTGGATTCTGTTAGCGGTAAACCAATTGGTAATACAGTAAGCGTTGCTAATTCCTGGACTGGAGGAAATAATTATGGTGAAGGCGAAGGGGGACATATGCTCTATCGCGATGGCTATTATTACATGATTTACAACAAAGGTGGTTGCTGTAATGGTATTGCAAGTTCTTATTATATGGTCATTGGAAGATCTGAAAACCCACAGGGACCATTTGTAGACAAAGAAGGAAAGAACATGCGAGCAGTAGGGTCACCTAGTGGTGGCACGCTGATTTTTGAACATGATGATTCCAGAGGGTATGACGATCGATATTTTGGACCGGGACACTTTGGGTTATTTACTGAGAACGGAGTTGATCATGTAACTTTTCATTATTACAATCAAAATGGTTTTTATCCGAGTGCAGAAGCCAACAATCAAGGTGGTCCAACACTAGGGACGGCATTTCTGGAATGGGGTGAAGACGGCTGGCCTTCTATTTCTTTCAATTATTTGCAGCAAGGAGTATATCGGTTGACCAATGTGAATAGCCAAAAAAATCTGGATCTAAGAAATCAAAGTGTTGATTCAGGAACATTTCCTTATCAATATGCAGCGGATTCTACAAGCGATACACAGCTTTGGTATTTTACGCCGCTGGGAACAGGGGAGTATACCATAAGAAGCTGGGCAGATACTACGAAGTATCTGGAAACTGTAGCACCTGATTATGATTTGGTGATCAAGCTGACTGATAATTATACAGGTTCAGTCAATCAGAAATGGAGATTAGCTCAGGATAATGAAGGGGATATATTGATCTACCCATCTATAAAGGATAATGTGATGGAAGTGGCCAATAATACTTCGGCAGATTACCGGGTAGGTCTCTCAAGGTATGATGGTGAAAATGGTCAGCAGTGGAAACCAACTTTGGTTTATGGATGGCCTGCAAGAATTGTAGTGGACAAGGATGAAATCAATGTGACATCTGAATTATCCACCGATACGATATTTATTGAATCAAACACCTATTGGGAAATAACCATTACTGATCCTGCATGGGTAAGTGCCAGTGCTACTTCCGGTCTTGGAGATGCGGAGGTGATCATAACCATTTCAGAAAACACCAAAGAAATAAGTCGCTCTTCTGTAATGGGGATACAAGCAATCAAAGGCACCACAGAGATTATATTCGTGAATCAGGAAGCTTATGATCCTGCAACAGTAACCTCTGCGGATAGGAGCCCGGTGACTAAAATCTCACCAAACCCTACTACGGGGATGGTCACTCTATCTGGTATTGTCCCTTTTAGAGTGGAGATTTGGAATTTATCAGGTCAAAAACTTCTCACTGAATCAAAGGTTAGTGAAAATCACGAATTAAACCTGACCCAACTTCCAAAAGGAGTTTATGTACTGAAATGCTTTTCAGAGAATAATACCTGGTCGCAGAGACTTATCAGGAAATAAGTCCAGCTTCTTCTTTCGAGAGAACACCAAGTTAATTCTACTGCTTTATGCCTTTTATTTCAAGGGTGATCACAAGACAAGATCAAATCTGTAAAATGTATTTTTTTGGTATTAGTTGACCCTGATACCTCTTTCATGAATAAATATCAAGTATCAATTCGATGAGGAAATCTGTAATTAGTTTCATAATATCCCAATTCTTGTTTTTTAATTTATTGTTCGCTCAATCCGATGATTTTCATAATTGGGCCCTTACCCCGCCAATGGGATGGAATAGCTGGGATTGCTTCGGGCCATCTGTGGTGGAGAGCGAAGTGAAACAGAACGCGGATTACATGGCTGAAAATCTTCTGGAATTCGGTTGGGAATACGTGGTGGTCGATATCAGATGGTATGTAGATAACCAGACCACTGGTCATTATAATGCCTATAATAATTCTGACTTTATACTTGATGAATATGGTCGATACTTACCTTCTCCTATACGTTTTCCGTCTTCTGTAGATGGAGCAGGCTTTAAGCCACTTGCCGATTATGTTCATGGATTAGGACTGAAATTTGGGATTCATATCATGAGAGGAGTTCCTAAAGAAGCAGTTTCCAAAAAATTACCAATCAAAGGGACCTCCATTACAGCTGATCAGATTTACTCCACGGCTTCTGAGTGTACCTGGCTGCAAGACAACTGGACAGTACTTAAGAACCGAGAAGGGGCTCAGGAGTACTATAATTCAATTTTGGATCTATATGCATCATGGGGAGTGGATTATATCAAAGTAGATGACCTTTCCAGACCATATCATTCGGATGAGATAGAAATGCTGAGAAATGCGATTGATCAGACTGGAAGACCTATCGTGCTGAGCATGTCACCTGGAGCTACACCTATTGATGAGCATGAGCATGCGAAAAATCATGCAAACCTGTGGAGGACAATTGATGATTTCTGGGATAACTGGAGCCAGTTAAACTATTCGTTTGAAAAATGCGCAGAATGGGCGCCATATATCTCACCTGGTTCATGGCCAGATGCGGACATGTTGCCGATGGGACATTTGTCTATTAGAGGTGAAAGAGGAGCTGATCGCTATACCAACTTCACTGAGCCAGAACAATATACGCTGATGACTCTATGGACCATCTTCAAATCACCATTAATGTTTGGTGGACATATGCCGGACAATGATGAGTTTACCAATTCGCTTCTCACAAATAAGGAAGTGCTGCAAATGCATGCTACTTCTATTAATAACCTGGAGATTTCCAACGAAAACAATGTGATTATGTGGGCCGCTGATGATCCATTCACAGCGGATAAATATGTAGCAGTTTTCAATAATGCAGGTGATGGTTTTGTTACTACAGAAAACTTACTTTATAGAAGTGGAACAGTCTCCAGACTTACAGATGGAAATGGAGTAGACATTGATTTGGAGATTCCGAAAGGCAGTACTGAATTGTATCTGATAGTCAATGATGGAGGAGATGGTTATAGCTGTGATCATGCTGACTGGATCAACCCGATCATTTATGATGAAAGCGGGAATGCAACGAGCTTGCTTGATTTGACATGGGAATCGGCTTCTATAGGTTGGGGAGAAATCGGAATTAACAAAAGTGTTTCCGGTGGCAATTTAGTTGTCCAAGGCCAGACTTATGAAACAGGTATTGGTACCCACGCCAAATCTTTGATCAAATACATCATTCCAGATAATATTACAAGGTTCACGGCATTTGCAGGATTAGATCAGGTAGGGTTGAATCAAGGATGCGGATCAACAATTGAATTTATGATTTCTGTAATAGATCCTACGCCAGACCTCAATAACTCGGAAAGTGCTGAAGTAGCTATTGACGTGGAGTCGTTGGGTTTTGCAGAATGTGAAGTACGAGATTTGTGGAAACAGGAAGATTTAGGAGCTTTTGCAGGAAGTGATTTCGTTTCCTCAGTAGTGGAACATGGAGCAAATCTTTATCGTTTTTCAGCGGTTGGTAGATCTACTGATATCGAAGTAGTTGTAAAAACTTCATCAGATAAAATATCAATCATAGATTCGCTAGAGCTGACAGTCGATATCACGCCAGTAGGATCAGCCACTGCTATCCCAACTGGTTTTATCCATTTTTATCAAGGTGATTCTTTGATCGCTTCTCAGGAATATGTTTTTGGAACTTCACCTAAGATTAGCCTTCCGCCTTTGACAGAGGGAGATTATGCGTTTTCAGCTACCTATAGCGGGGATACGTATTACGAAACTACTGCCTCAGAAACGATCAATGTGTTAGTAAAAAAAAAGCGCAGGAGGAAATAACAGGCGTAGAAGAAGTCGAAACGATTGATCTGATTTACCCTAATCCGGTGAGCGATGTTTTGAAGTTAAACCTGGAACGCAATAACAACTATCATTATTCCATTGCTGATTTGTCTGGTAGAATAATGAAAACCGGATATTGTATAAACGAGATTGTAGTGGACAAATTAGAGCCTGGGGTTTATCTGATTCACATTGGCAAACCTGATGAAGTGCTCAATACCAAATTCATAAAGAATTAAAATCAAGTAATCTGCTCTATTCAGTATTAAATGCCTCACTGCTCTCTTTATGAATAAGATATATAATTAAAAAAAGTCCGAAAAAATGAAGAATACCTTTTTTTCACTCCTTCTTATACTGCTAATTCCTGTTTTATCTTATTCACAAAATGATCGTTTTGACAACCCTATTGCAGAACGTAGAGCTGATCCATGGGTACATCGTACAGATGATGGTACCTATTATCTGATAGCTACAGTGCCAGAATATGATCGAATAGTGATCCGTCAGGCCGAAACGATCAACGGGCTGAGGAATGCCGAAGAGAAAGTAGTTTGGAGAAAACACGAAACAGGAGTGATGGGTAACCATATTTGGGCACCTGAGCTTCACCAGATAGACGGGAATTGGTATATCTACTTTGCGGCAGCAGATGCTGAGGACAAGTGGAAAATCAGAATGTGGGCACTATCAAATTCCAATAAAGATCCAATGAAGGGGGAGTGGAAAGAGGAAGGCCAGATAGTGACAAAGGAAAGTTCGTTTTCGCTTGATGCCACCACTTTTGAGCATCAAGGTAAGCGCTACATGATCTGGGCGCAGAACGTTTTTGGAATGGCTCAGGGAACAGGTCTTATTATGTCGGAAATGGAATCTCCTACCAAATTGAAAGGAGAGGAAATCGTGCTAACGAAACCGGAGCTAAGTTGGGAAACCAGAAAATACAGAGTGAATGAAGGACCAGCAGTAATTAAAAGGAATGGCAAAATATTCGTGACCTATTCAGCTAGTGCCACCAATCAGCATTACTGTGTTGGACTTCTTTGGATAGACGAAGATGCAGACTTGATGGATGCTAATAACTGGCATAAGTCTCCGGGGCCGGTTTTTTATACTAACGAAAAAGTGGCAAGGTTCGGCCCGGGACACAATTCCTTCACCAAGGCAGAAGACGGAGAAACTGACGTGATGATTTATCATGCTCGTGATTATGAAGAGATCGAAGGCTTCGAACTTGAAGATGGCAACCGCGCTACCAGGGCGAGAGTGTTTGGCTGGACACCTGATGGTTTTCCTGATTTTATGCAGCATGTAAGGGATTGATACAAACAATATTGGTTTTAAAGAAAAGCACATCTGAATCAGGTTTCGGATGTACTTTTTCGTTTTTATACCTTGTGTATGAAGTAGGGATTGTTTTCTGTAGAAAACAATTTCGTATATTGTTTTATGTAAAAAACAGTTCTGGATTTTACGTAGGACCCATTCAAAGTTCAGTTGATTCCGCCTTTCAATCCCAATCTATACGTACTTGACGTTGATTAAATTAGTCATTTATATTAATGAATTTGATTCATCAATATAAATCAAACTAAATTCTATTCAATTATTACGTTATGTAGAAATATAAGAGTTTGTATATTAACCCATGGTACCTTGACTTGTAATTATTAGAACTTACATATATGACCACATCAGTAAAAAGACAAATACTTTTTATTGGGATATTGAGTATCATTTCTGGGATATACTATGCTTAAAATGGATCAGAGTTTTCAGAAAACTTTTTTCGGTATTTCATTGGAATATCCCTAATAAGAAGTGCTTTTTTCACTCCACGTGCTGATCAGAAGGATTAATTCAGAATATTGGGAAATAGAAGCCATTTTGAAGAGGCTGTTTGTGATTTGCTATTTTATTGTCATTAATAATTGGGGTATATCACAATAAAAAACCACTATCGATCCGATAGTGGTTTCACCCAAACTGTAATATGATTTTTGAATTCTACTCTTATTAGTTTCCTGAGTAAATCAGCTCAAAGTCTGTCACACAAAACCAACCTTTGCTATCTCCTCCAGATGTGGACTCAAAACCAATTCTCAATATTCCATCTTCACCCACTTCTATTTTTGGCGTTTCCAGTGCCTCCCAACCTTTAATGTCATTGAAATACTGATCAATAGTCATTTCAGAGCTCACAACCTTACTTTCACCTGACTGAGCATACAAATGCTGATCATTCAGGTTTCCCTGATTAGTCATTGCCAATGCTTTTACTTGATACATTCCCGGAGCAAGATTTTCCAAATCCTGATAGACATTCATTGATTTGAAATTATTAGACCAGTTGTTCCAGCAGTTCTTTCCACCTAGAAAATTCAACCTAAAATCTCCTCCCGATTGTTCATTGTCAATAGTCCAATATTCTGAAGACCCGCTTATGCTTTCGTGCTTGTCACCACTGTGAAAAGATGGGTTCTTGATCAGGGCTGTCACATTGAGTGGTTGATCAGGAGTGGTGCTGATGGATTTTTGAAAATCAATCATTGCCTGATTTAAAACACTGGTTTGGTCAAGTATTAGATCAGTTACGCTCTTTTTGTCAGCAATGATTACATCTGAAAGTGCACTTTGTTCTCTAAGTTGCTCGGTGTTCTCCTCAAATGCACCGAGTAGTTCTTTAGCTCTGATATTTACATTATTCAATTGGATTTTAGCTTTTTCAGCTTCATAATAATCAGAAAGGGTAGTGTTTATCTTTTCAATTGATTCTTCAGTACCATTGAGTGCCTTCACTGCAGGAGTAATTCCGGGAATGTTTACTGCATCAGACGAATTGATCTCGTTAGTCATTAGATTCAGAATTGCAGATTGATCATCGATGACAAAAGTGCTAAAAGACTGACTTTGAATGGTCGCTGTGAATACTGACTGACCAACTTTGATGGTTTTCTGAATATCATCAGCAGACTGATTATCAATGATCAATATGATCTGATTGTCAGGATTTCTAAAAGCCAGAGCATTCGGATCTGAAGTAGCTAATACCACAGAGCCAGAAGGTACAAAATGTGAATTGTGCTTTACAGCATAGTACTCTGGTGTGTATTGAAATGAATTGTCACGGCTATCCACTCTAATCAGTGCATTTTGCAGTCATCCCCAGGCACTCGCCCCATCGTCTTTCAAGATGACGTTCCAAAAAGTGTAATCCTCACAGCCTTTGTTGATATAATCTCTGATAATATTGTTGGTGTGAACTGCCGCTCCCCAGTCAAAGGTTCCTGATCCGCATTCAGACTCTGTCTGTACCAGTCTATATCCCGGGAATTCCTCTTTCACCATGTCAATCGCCTTTCGTCCTTCCCACTGAAACCCAACACCATCGATATAACTTGAAATATTCGGATAACTGAGAATTTTACGAAAAGTGTCATGTGTTCCTGTATTCATCGTACCCATGAATAATTCCACATCAGGATGATGCTTCTCAAAATATGGGCCGAGATATTCTGTGTTGAACTTTGCAGACCCTTCAGGGCTCCAGGAGCAGTTTGGATAGATGCTAAATTGATAAGCTTCGTTCTGATACATCAATCGATAAATCGGAATGTCCTCAGCTTCATATGCTTTGATAAATTTTGAAAAATAAAGCGCATATGCATCTAAATAATCATCTTCCATGATAAACTGATCCTGTAATCTCGGAACCTGATTTTCTGGAGCGAGTCCATTTCCACCTCCACTCGCATTGGCATAGTGCTTATTTGTTTTCATCCATTGAGGTGGACTCCAGGGAGAAGCCCAGAATTTTAAATCAGG
The DNA here is from genome assembly GCA_030425425.1 of Bacteroidia bacterium. Taxonomy (GTDB): domain Bacteria; phylum Bacteroidota; class Bacteroidia; order Cytophagales; family Cyclobacteriaceae; genus Marinoscillum. The sequence goes on from JAUIAO010000011.1 coordinate 19,293, forward strand.
GTTTTGCTGCTGAGCTCTTCTAATAAAAGGTATCAGCGTTTGCTTATCTCTGTCGATGTTGAAGTTTTTCATTTCAAAATCCCCATCTACTTCATTGCAGCTATACCAATCTCTCGCATAGTCATTCGCCCCAACCGGAATACGCCCGATTTGGTATCTCAGATCGCCCTCAGGTGAGAATATATTGTGGATTATTTCTTGCTGTTCTGCTTCAGACAGCATGTTCAATGCGTCCCACCCCAGTTCGTTGAAACTCGTTCCCCATCCATAGAATGTTTGTTTTTGATCCGTGAGAAATATTTCTATATCGGCATTGGCCTCCTTTTCGTTTTTGGATTTTATGAACTGTAGTTGCCAGGGTTGATTGGTGGTTGTTGAAACCTGAAGCATGCTTAGTGGCTCGGTGTTGTTGCACTGGATACATGTCAGGCAAATCAATAAGAGGGATAAAATTCTCAGTTTCGTCATTATATTTTCCTAATTGATAGTCTATATAGTCATAAAGACTATTAGTATCTCCATGATGCTATAAAAGTTGAGAAAAATTGAAAATAGAAATTTATTAATTGCTTCTGTATTGAATTGGTTACCTGTGTCTTTTAAAAAGTATTAGTCAAGAATTTAATCAGCGTCCCGAACGCCTTTAATAATTTATAAAAGTGTCTATCAAGCGATCATTCAATTCTCACTCTCTTTTATTCATTAACCTGCTGTGGCTGTATAGCTACGCAACATATGGTCAGGATGTACCAAGTACAAGTGACTTTCTGATTCCACAAGCAAAAGCAGATCGGCAGGTTTACTTTGATCTTTCAGAAACGGGTATTTCAAAAACCATAAAATTCGGCGCGGATCTGGCATGGGCGCATGAACAGAATTTTAGAAGGGTGATTCTTTTTGCAGGTAAAGATCAATTAGATATCGTTCGAGCATCTTTTCAGCCCACTCATGAGATTGTAAACGGACAGCTTCATCAGGAGCAGCTGAATGATTTGAACTATAGGCTTTATTTAATCAACACATTTGCTGGTTCTAATATTGACTTACAACTCAACTCTGACCATCCATCTGTAGACCCGTGGTACAATAGTAATGCTGCTAACTGGACTGAATTGATACAGGTCACGGCACAAAAATTCATAGATGCGGGCCATAATGTGGTGACAATAGCTCCATTTAATGAGCCCGACTATTCTGTCACTGGTCAGGGCACCATTCAGGATTTTTACAACATCGTAGTAAATATGCGTCAAAATTCCTTTTTTGATGGAATACGCATCTCTGGTGGCAACACGCTGAATAATGACGTGGCTCTGGAATGGTATGAGTATTTGGTGCCTGCGGGTATAAATGAAGGGAATACTCATCAGCTTGCAGGAAGTTTTGATAGTTATGCGAAATTCTACGAAGAAGTAAGTGCTGATGGAAACTTTGCCGCCAATGACGAGCTACACAATGTAATGGAGGCACTTGTGGGATATGAATATGGTATGCAATCAGGAATCTGGTGGGGACCGGCAGAATATGCCAGAGGCGAAATGGTAAAAGCAATGGACGGAGAACGGTTAGGATATGCAGAACACCGACCGAACTGGACGGCCGCAGCTGTATATAGACATCCTGATGGTAGAGTGCAGGCATTCTGTGGGGAATCTGAGAGGCAATCGGTGACTACTACTTATCAGTATGTTTCCAAAGACAGGGCTGTGTTTTATGATGGTCATGGTCCTAGTCATACTTTCTTTTTGGAAATGCCGGCAGCTCCTAATTCCAGTTATTATCAGAATGCACAATGGCATCCCAATGCGGAGCGCGTGATCAATATTACCTGGGGTGATGATATCCAGCCGGTTATCAATGGCAGATACAAAATAGTGAATAAAAACAGTGGTAAAGTGCTGATGACCGCTTCCACTTCCACCGCTGATGGAACCAATATCGTACAGGGAACATATTCAGGATCCGAGCACCAGCAGTGGGACGTGACTCCTGTTGATTCGCGAATAGGAGGGGATTTTAGCTATTATGAGTTCAGAGCAGTTAACTCTGGCAAGACTTTGAATGATCTTAATTATTCGTTGGACAATGGAGGAAACATTATCCTCTACAATGCCACAGAAAGTTTATCAGCAAATGAGCAGCGATATTTGGAGTATGCGGGCGATGGTTACTTCTATATCAGGAGTAGGCATAGTTCACTTTGTATGGATGTAGCCAATGCAAGTAGTGCAGATGGAGCGAATGTTCATCAATGGGAAGTAACAGGAGGTGACAATCAGCTCTGGAAGCTTCTTCCTATTGATGCAGAAATTGAAAGCACCGCACCTTATGCTAATCCGGCTCTGGAAGTATCTGCCAACAGTGAGTCAATAGAGTTGACATGGCCAGAAATACCTGTTGATGATCTGGCGGGCTATATCGTTTTAAGATCGGAGACATCAGGCGGACCTTATCAGACAATCGCCCGCAATTTGGATAAAGAAACAGAGCGTTTTGTAGATAATACGGTGCTGTCAGGTGTGGAGTATTTCTATATCGTCAAATCCATCGATCACTCTTTGAATGTATCGGATCCTTCTAATGAAGTATCAGCTACTGCCAATGGTGAAAAAGGCTTAATTGCCCATTATTCATTCGAAGGAGTACTGGTAGATAGCACAGAAAACCTAATGAATGGTGCAAGCTACGGCACATTGACCTATGATCAGGGAATCATTAATGAAAAAGGAGTGACGCTGAATGGCGATTTCCAATTTATTCAGCTGCCCGCTGGTATTGCTGATGAGGAAGAGTTGAGTATTTCTACCTGGGTACTCTGGAATGGAGGTGATGACTGGCAAAGAGTCTTTGATTTTGGGAATGGAGAAGAGGAATACATGATGCTGACGGCCAGCACTGGAGGAAGATTGGTATTTGAGATTTTGTATGATGGTCAATCTGTGAAACTGGATGCACCTGCCCTGGTTGTAGGTGAGTGGACTCATGTGGCAGTGACTATGGAGGAAGGTACGGCTTATTTATATGTCAACGGAACACCTGTAGATATTGCTTTGGATTTCACTATCCGCCCGATAGACATAAGCCCGGTCATGAATTTTCTTGGCAGAAGCCAATGGGCTGCAGATCCGATGTTCAATGGTACTTTAGATGATATGAGAATATACAACTATGCGATTGGAGTTTCTGAAGTGGAGGATTTGGCGGATACTTCTTCTGTTGTTGAGGAGGTACTCGGACTAAATGACTTGAAAAGTAAGGTTTGGCCAGTACCTGCTCATGATCAACTGAATGTTCATTTGGAACAAAATGAATTAAAGTCAACTGTGGAGATTTTTCATCTCAACGGTGATTTAGTGCTTACGAGAGAAATGCAGGGCGGAATCACAAAATTGGACGTATCAGAATTGGAAAATGGGTTATACATCCTGATTATTTCCAACGATCAGAGAAGGAGCACATCGAAGGTACTTATCAATCATTAAGGACTGCAAATGAAGACCATCACATTCTCAATAATAGAATCAGCAAGTTGCGGTTCTCGTAATTCTCAGGAGAATAAAATGCCTTGATTTAGAATAAAGTGTATTTATCACATTTATTTTCAAAAAAATATTATTTCTCTGCATCATTTGAGTCGATGGTCTCTTTGAGTATGTAGAGCCCGTCTCTATTATGTATTTAATACCCTAAAAACTACAAGTATGAAGTTAAGTTTATCAAAATGTAAGAAGTGGCTACAATACCTGCTGGTGGCGCTCCCATTTCTATTCGCGGGAAATGCGATTTCCCAAACATTAAGCCATTCCTGGACATTCGAGGATGGTTCTGCCACTGATGTAGTTGGCGGTTTAACAACTACAGTTGTTGGATCAGCACTTACCATTGAGGATGGAAAGGCAACTGTTTCTGGAGCTTCAGGTCCAAATGATGGTTATTTGGCATTGGATGCCTCAGCCCTGGCGCTTAATACTTACAGCTCAGGAATTACGCTGGAAGCCCACATACAAACAGGTGAAAGCTTAAACAGCTCTTTTACTATGTTATGTTATTTTGGAGATTCTACTGCAGGGACCAGTACATTTTGGATTCAGCCTGCTCGTTCAGGAACTGAGACGCGTACGGAAATAAATAATGGTACTTCTACAGTTACCGCAAGTCTTGCTGATAGAGAAATCGATGATGGATTTTTTCACCATGTTGTTGCTACGCTTGACGGTTCTGCTTTGAAATACTACATAGATGGTGAGTTGGTATCGTCTGTTGATACTTTAGCTAACATCACTACTGGTGATTTTATTTCTGGTATTGGAACAGAGATAGCTCATATCTTTAGAGGCCCAGAAGCATGGCCTGATGCTAACTACAATGCATCTTTAGAGGAATTCAATATATATTCTGGCGTTATGGATGCTTCAACAGTAGCAGCAAACGCATTAAAATTTGATCAAGATGGAGACTTATATGCAGATGATATGGATAATTGTCCTGATGTGGCTAATCCTGATCAAGCTGACTATAACGACAATGGTATCGGTAATGCTTGTGATACTGAGCAGCCAGCATACCTAAGTGGTATTACTGTAGACCCTGCAGAAGCATCTCTTTTACCTGCTTTTGATAAAGACGTATTTGATTATGCGGTGTTTGCACCAGTGGGTACTACTACAGTAACATTGACAGCAACTCCGGAAGGTTCATATACTGTGACGGGAGATGGAGCAATCGATGTGACTTCAGGTTCAGGATCAGCTACTATTGAAGTTTCTGCTGAAGGATTCACTACATTGACTTACAATGTGGCTGTCAGTGTACTTACAGATTGCTACACTCCGTTTTATGACGAATCTGTAGCTGTAAACCTGGTTGATGATCCACAGATGGAAGACTTAACCAATTTCGGTGGATGGGGAACACAAGGAATTACAACTGATCCTAACAATGTTTACTGTGGCACAAGCAGTGGTTTTGCTGGAGACGGAAATTCAGGTTCTCTTGATGTAGTTTTAGTTGATAAAATCGGGATTGATACAGCTTACAGAGTAAGAGCAAAGGTATTTGCTACTACAGGAGCATATCACATCGGAGTTTACAATGTAGCTCCTTCAAATTTTGAAACTCCAACTACGAAAGTAGGTGAGTGGCAAACCATTGATTTCTCATTCGTTGCAACAGCAATCAATGACGCGGCAAATCATGGAGTATATTTCAATACATATGGCCGTGGTGGTACAGGCGGTTTTATTGATAACTGGGAAGTATACGAAATTCCAGAAACTGAAGCAGGATTGTATTATAACTCTTTGAGCATTGGAAACTTGGATTCTGATTTTGATACAGAAACTATGACTTACACTGCTACGGTTCCTTACGGTACTCAAGAAGTTACTCCAAATGTACAGGCTGTTGATCCAGGTGCTTCGGTAGTAGGTGATACTGCGGTAGACATGAGTTCTGGAACTGGCGTTTCTACAATCGTGGTTACAGCTAGAGATGGATCTACTACCAGAACTTATACAATCAATTACGAGTGGGCAGCTGTTGCGATTTTAAGTGATTTGACTGTGGATAATGGCTACATTTCTCCAAAATTTGATCCTAACGATACCTCTTTTACAGTCTATGCATCGCTTGGTGCCACTTCTGTAACTTTCACAGCTACTGCAGCAGATGCTGCATTTAATGTAGCTGGTGATTTGACTTTTGATATTTCTGATGGAATGAAAGATACCGCCAAATTTGTGGTGACTGGTGACGGATACGGTAGTTCAGAGTATCATGTAATTATCGTTCCTACTACACTAAAGCACGCCTACACTTTCGAAGATGGAACTTTCGCAGATGGTGTAATCAATGATCAGGTTGGTGATCTGGATGGAGTACTTATTGGTTCAGCTATTAGACTCGATAGCGGAAAACTAATTGTAAGTGGAGCTACATCTAACACGGATGGGTATGTATCTTTCGATGCAGCGACATTGGCATTACCTACGTTCGATGCAATCACTTTAGAGTTTCAGGTGCAGTCTTACGACCTTGCTAACAGTAGTTATACAATGTTGGCATATTTTGGTAACAATACAGGAGGAAGCAGATGCTTCTGGTATCAGCCAACAAGAAATACCACCGAATCAAGAGCTGAAGCAAATACAGGTGGTGGAAGTGCAGTGGCATCTTTGTCAGGCACAGAAGTGGATGATGGATTGTTCCACCATGTAGTTGTCGTTCTTACAGCTGATTCTTTGACTTATTACCTGGATGGTGTGAATGTAGCGAGCAGTGCTACTACGGGAAATCCAATCCCTGATATTGATGTAGAGATAGCACAGCTTTTCAAAGGTCCTGACGGATGGGGAGATCCTAACTACAATGGTCAATTAGAAGAGTTTAATATTTTCAACGGTGCATTAGACCCAATGACTATCGCCGAAAGGGCACTTACTTATGATGCAGATGGTGATTTGTATGCAGATGTATTTGACAATTGCCCTGATAACTTCAACCCTAATCAGGCGGACGCTGATGGTGATGGTATTGGTAACCTATGTGATGATGATTTTGGCGGGTTGGCTACTTTGAGCGAGTTGACACCTGATTCTGGAAAACTACTTCCTGATTTTGAGCCTGAGACATATAACTATAAGGTATATGCAGCATATGGAGCTACTTCAGTTACGCTTACAGCTGTTGCCTCTGACCCAGCGTACACAATCACCGGAGATCTGACAGTTGATATTTCTTCTGGGTCCGGATCTACAAGTTTATTGGTTGAAGGTACTGCGAGCGAAACTTCTTCTACTTACACTATCACTGTAATTGGCGTGGCTGTGAAGCATAGTTATACATTTGATAATGATCCTGTTGATGGAGCCGTGGCTGATGAAATTGGTGATTTGGCGGGTCAAATACAAGGTGCTGGTATTGTGGAAAATGGATCTTTCGTTTCTGCTAGTGCTACAGATGGAATATCATTCGATGGTACTTTGTTAGATCTTGCTTCTTATGATGCGATCACTTTAGAAACTTATGTAGTTTCTTCAGATGCAAACACTAGCTGGCACATGCTCAACTATTTTGGTGGTGCGAATGGTGCTGATAACGTTACTGTTCAGCCTGCAAGAGAAGATGATGTTGTGAGAGCGGAATTTGTAGGTGCAATTATCGATGCGGATTTCGAGGTTGTCGATAATGAATACCACCAGTTTGTAAGTACTTTCTCAAACGAAGAAGTTAGCTTATACATAGACGGTGTGCTTATCGGATCTGCTCCGGCAGTTGGAAAAATCGAAACCATCAATGCTACTAACGCTTATCTGTGTTTGAGTGGATGGCCAGATGATGCATGGCAGGGACGAGTATTAGAATTCAACATCTACAATGGTATCATGGATGCAGCTACTGTTGCTTCCAGAGCAAATCTTTTTGACAATGACGGTGATGGTATTGTAAATGATGATGATGATGATGATGATAATGACGGTCAGTTAGATGTTCAGGAGATTGCTTGTGGATCTGATCCATTAGATGCTGAAAGCATGTCAGTTGATGAGAACGAAAATAACATTCCTGACTGTCAGGAGGCAGATGATGATAGTGATACTATTTTGAATTTTGAAGATAATTGTCCTTCTGATGCTAACACTGATCAATCTGATATAGATGGAGATGGTATTGGTGATGCTTGTGATGATGATATAGATGGAGATGGAGTATTGAATGAGAATGACTCTTGTCCTACAGCATTCAACATTGGTGATGTTGATGAAGATGGAATTGATGAGGTTTGTGATGAGCTAAGTGCGACTAACAGACTTACAGGTCAAAATGATTTGGCATTTGGTGAAATCGGAATAGGAACTGATGCCACATTGAGTTTAACCATTGTAAATCTTGGTAATGACGCTCTTGAAATCACAGATATCCAGACACCAGAAGGATTCAGTGTAGATAAAACAACTCTCACTGTGGCTACAGGTTTGGCAATTGTGAAAGTAACATTTGCTCCTACATCACCAGGTGAGTACACAGGAGATGTCTCTGTAGTTTCTAATGCTGGTACAAGTACAATCCCAGTAACTGGTACAGCTTCTGGAGTATTGAGCGCCAATCCTAGAGACCTCAAAATTGTAATGGGTCCTAACCCTGTGGTGGATGGTCAATTGAATATTGACTGGTCTAAGTCTGAATTCAATAACCCTACGATCAAAGTACTCAGTATTGATGGTAGAGAAATCAGCACTCAGAAATTCGAAAATGTGAACTATACCACTATCGATGTGAGTAATGTTTCAAAAGGCCTCTTCCTGATCCAAATGGTATCAGAAGGTAAGGCTTATAACTTCAAAATGTTGAAGAACTAAATTGATAAAATGCCCCTGAATAACTTCAGGGGCATCTTTTTCATTATTGTAACCAGCACTTCAAAAGAATTCAACCTAGACTAGCCTGTCTGATTAAAAGATTGTTATATGGCGGTAAATTTTAATAAGAAAATATTGATCTATGTTTTCCTGATCATTGGGATCGTAGATTTTGGAATAGCACAGGGGAGAAGACTGTCAGGAACAGTAGCAGATGCAACCACAGGTGAATTATTACCTGGGGCAACCGTGCAAGAAAAAGGGACCACTAATGGTACCATTACAGATTTTAACGGAAACTTCGAAATGAAGCTCATTACGGCAGAGCCTGTAGTGGAAGTTTCATTCGTTGGATATATCAAACAAGAAATTTCAGTTGGAGATAAAAGTCAGCTTGATGTCAAACTGGAAATAGATGCAGAAGGACTTGAAGAAGTTGTGATCGTCGGATTTGGTGAGCAGAAAAAAGCCAGTATGGTGAGCTCCATTTCTTCAGTGAACGTAGAAGCAATTAAGGTTTCATCATCCAACTTTACCAACTCCATAGCAGGTCAGGTGGCAGGTATGATCGCCTTTCAGCAGAGTGGTGAACCAGGAAATGGTAGTGATAACACTTCCTTCTTTATTCGAGGTTTATCCACTTTCGGATCTGGTAAGCAAGATCCATTGATTCTGATAGATGGGGTAGAGTCTACTCCTACAGATATGGCCAGACTTCAGGCAGATGATATTTCTGACTTTTCAGTATTGAAAGATGCAGCGGCTAGTTCTATCTATGGAGCAAGAGGAGCTAATGGTGTGGTTTTGATTAATACCAAACTTGGTAAGTCAGGAGCTGCGAAATATAGTTTTAGGGCAGAAAGTAGATTATCAACCAATACGAGAAACTTCCAGATGGCTGATAATATCACTTATATGTACATGGAAAATGAAGCCATTGCAGCCAGAAATGCTGAGGCTTTACCAAGATATACGACAAATAAAATCCGATCAACTATAGCAGGTGAAGATCCATATCTTTTTCCCGATAATGATTGGATCGATCAATTGATCAGACCATATACGGTAAACCAATCTTATAACCTCAATATCAGTGGAGGTACTGAAAAGGGAAGATACTATATAGCAGGTACTTACAATAGAGATAATGGTAATCTAAAGGTAGATCCGATCAATGACTTCAATAACAATATCAAGCTACAGAACTATTCTATTCGTAGTAATATTGATGTGGATTTGACTGAAAATACGCAGCTAATTACCAGAATATATGGTCAGTTTGATGACTATACTGGTCCGATTGGAGGAGATTTAAGGTCAATCACTGGTGAGAACCGATATGCAAATGGTGGTGAGTGGATTTTCCTCAATTCTATATGGAGTAATGCAGTGATGTTCCCGGCTACATTCCCTGCGGAGAAAGAACCATTTATCAACCATCCTTTATTTGGTACTAATATCGTTACTCAGGGTAATAGCATTGGAATATTAACCAATCCTTATGCACTAATGGTAAGGGGATATCAAACCTATAAGCGGTCCAATCTTATGCCGCAGGTGGAATTGAAACAAAAACTGGACTTTGTAACCCCGGGTTTAAGCTTCAGAGGAATGACGTATTTGAGAAGAGTTTCATTTTATAGACAAAACAGATCTTATAATCCGTTCTATTATATACCAATAGTAACGAGTTCTTCCGGAGATTATGAATTATTAGGTATCAATACTGGTACTAATTCGATATTCAACACACCTGAGCTAGCAGGTACGGAATACCTCAGTTACAATGAACAAGATAAGGATATAAACAGTCAGTTTTGGTTGCAGGCTGCGGTAGATTACAACCGTGAGTTCAAAGAAAAGCATAGTGTGGGCGGAATGATCCTTGCGTATATATCTCATTATGAAACTGGAAATGCAGGTGATTTGATTTCTTCATTGCCTAGTAGAAATGCAGGAATTTCAGGAAGGTTTACCTATGCCTTTGACAGTAAGTACATGGCAGAATTAAACTTTGGATATAATGGATCTGAAAGATTTGATAGCAATAACCGATACGGATTTTTCCCTTCTATGGGATTAGGTTATAACATTTCCAATGAGGACTTCTTCTCAGGAATCAAACGAACCATTTCTAATCTAAAGTTAAGAGCTACATATGGTGTTGTGGGTAATGATAAGGTTGGTAACAATGACCAGAGGTTCCTTTACCTGTCCAATGTCAATCTGAATGATGGTGGATACGGAGCTTCATTTGGTGAGAATGTAGGTGGTGTATATTATAGACCAGGTGTAGCAATTACCAGATATGCGAACCCGAATATTACATGGGAAACATCGAGACAAATCAATCTCGGCTTTGATCTGGGGATGTTTGATAGTAAATTCAACTTGATAGCGGACTTTTTCCGTCAGTACAGAACCAACATTCTGCAAAATATAAGTAACGTAGATGCTACTTATGGTCTTCAGGTGATTCCTCAGTCAAGTTACGGTAAAGTAAATACACAGGGAGTTGATTTATCCTTAGATGGCCAGAAGAGATTATCCAAAGACCTCACGATGACTGTAAGAGGTACATTTACTTATTCTAGAAGTGAAATTGTGAAGGTTGATGAATTGGCTTACGGTGAGGATTTATCTCATCTGTCTAGAGTGGGTTATCCGGTAAGACAAGAGTGGGGTTATATCGCTGAAAGGCTATTCTATGATGATGAAGATGTAGCCAATTCTCCTCCACAGGAATTCAATTCAGATCAGCAATTAAGAGGTGGCGATATCAAATACCGTGATATTACAGGAGATGGAGTAGTTAATACTGATGATAGAGTGCCTATTGGGTATCCTACACAGCCTGAAATTATTTACGGATTTGGAGCTTCATTCCTTTATAAAGGATTTGATTTCAACTTCTACTTCCAGGGAGCGGCAAGGGTGTCATTCTTTGTAGATCCGTGGAAAATATCACCATTTGTTCAAAATGGAGGACGACAGACAAGAGTATTACAGGCTATTGCTGATGATTATTGGTCTGAGTCTAATCCAAACCCTTATGCATTCTGGCCAAGGTTGAGTACTGAGCAGGTAGATTCTAATAATCAGACCTCTACTTGGTGGCTGAGAAATGGAGATTTCTTAAGATTGAAGCGGCTTGATATAGGCTACACATTTGAAAATGAGTTGTTAAACAAGGTAGGATTCAGAGGCGCCAGAGTTTATATGTCAGGAGTCAACCTGTTTTTGTTGAGTAAGTTCAAGATGTGGGATGTAGAAATGGGAGGAAATGGTTTGGGTTATCCAATCCAGTCTACATACACTTTAGGTTTGACATTGGACTTCTAAAAGTGAATAATTATGAGTAATCAAATTTATAAAATATTGAAAAGGGCTTTTAATTCACTTACCATAAAGGCGGTTGTAATTATTACGGTCTTTACGGGATGTGAAAAGTACCTGGATGTAGTGCCTGACAATGTGGCTACAATAGACAATGCATTTACATTGAGGAATGAGGCTGAGAAGTATTTGTTTACACTCTATTCTTATCTTCCAAAGAACGGAGATGGCTGGTATAATGCTGGCTTGATGTCGGGAGATGAGATATTCTTACCTTATGCAATTCCTAATAGCTGGCATGCAGCCTTCCAGATTGCATTGGGTCAGCAAAATGCGAACAATCCACTGTTTGATGAATGGTCTGGTACCAGAAAAGGAGGAAACAGCGGAGCCAATAATGCCTGGAACCATCAGGAAATGTTTGATGGGATCAATCATTGTAATCGATTCATAGAAAACATTCGCATACCAGGGAATGTGGCCGACATGGATTCTTTAGAGATTGAACAGTGGGTTGCGGAAGCAAACGTGCTCAAAGCGTATTTCCACTTTCATTTATTTAAGATGTATGGACCTGTTCCAGTTTTGAGAGAGAATTATCCGGTAACACCAGATCCTGTCATCAAAAGACAGCCTGTGGATTCTGTCGTAAATTATGTGGTAGAGCTGATCGATGAAGCAATGCCTAATTTGCCGCGAGTGCAAGCAAGCCAGACAAGGTTGGGAAGGATGAATAAAGCGATAGCCTACGCGATTAAGGCGAAAACTCTCTTATATGCAGCGAGTCCTTTGTTTAATGGTAATGAAGATTATGCGGATTTTGTAGATCACGATGGAGTGCATCTTTTCCCTACGGAGTATGATCAGACGAAATGGGAAAAAGCCAGAGACGCATTGGCAGTTGCTATTGAAGCTGCAGAAAGTATTGATCATTATCTGTATAAGTATCAAAATGATACGCGCGATCTTTCAGAAGAGACTATTAAGGAATTATCATTTAGAAATGCGATTACAGGTCGATGGAATCCAGAGCATGTTTGGGGATTGGCCAATAGCTATTTCAACAATCAATTTCTTTGTATGCCGCCTCCAGAAAATAGTTCAGCTGATAGATTTAATCTTTGGGGGCAGTGGTGCGTTCCTCTGAAAATTGTGAAGCAATTCTATACGAAAAATGGTGTACCAATTGATGAAGACAATACGTTAGACTTCAATAATTACATGGAGGTACGAAGAGCAACTCTTGATGAGCGGTATCATATCGTGTCTAGTGTGCCAACAGCCAGAATCAATTTTGATAGGGAACCAAGATTCTATGCGAGTGTAGGATTTGACGGTGGTGTATGGTACATGGTTGATGCCAATGAAGATGCAGCGGACGAAGGAAATTACTATCTGAAGTGTAAAAATGGAGACCGTGCTGGATTTGGGTTCTACAACGCATACAGTGAGACAGGATACTATGTGAAGAAACTTGTAAATGAGAATTCTTCTACCAACGAGAATATTGCCTGGAGAGAATATCCTTGGCCGGAAGTCAGATTGGCGGACTTGTATTTGATGTATGCTGAAACTTTGAATGAGACCGATGATTCAGAACTGGCAATGTATTATGTGGATACAGTACGTTCTCGTGCTGGTTTGGATGGTGTTGCGTTCTCTTGGACAAAATACTCAACCAACCCGTTCAAATGGAATAATAAGAGTGGTTTGAGAGAAATCATTCATCAGGAAAGATTGATTGAACTGGCTTTTGAAGGACACAGATTCTGGGATCTGAGGAGATGGAAAAAGGCTGCAGAGTATCTCAATCAACCAATAACGGGGATGAATATCCGCGCTGAAACGGCAGAAGAATATAATATAGAAATTAAAACACCTTATGATCAGCGGTTTGTGGCACCGAGGGATTATTTATGGCCAATAGCCGTAAATGAAATCAGGAAGAATCCGAACCTTGTTCAAAACCCAGGATGGTGATAGATCAAATAAATCAAGCAATGAAAAATACTTATTATATACTATTGATACTCTTCACTGTAAGCATGATATGGTCTTGCGGTGAAGATGTGGATGTACGCAAGCCAATAGAGTCCAGTTCTGCTAAACCAATGAATGTTAGTGAGTTTAGCTATACCAGCCTGGCTGGTGCTGTGAAATTGAGCTATACATTGCCTGAAGACCCGAATGTGGCTCAGGTAGTAGTCGAATATACCTTGGGAACAGGTAAACCGCGAACAGTTTCTGCTTCAGTCTATGTAGATCACATCATCTTGGATGGATTTAATGATGAGGATGTTCATGATATCGTAGTTTATACAATTTCTAAATCCAATGTGAAATCAGATGAAGCAATCACATCTGTAAAAGCGGGCAAGTCTGCGATATACAAAGTAAGTGAGTCTCTGGAGTTTTCTGATCAGTTTGGAGGATTCAATGTGGATATAGTGAACGTGGATACTGCAGTTATCACTTTGTTTATCATGGATAAAAATGAATTCGATGAATTTGAAGTAAATAACTTCATGAGTTTTGCTACTTCATTTCCAAAGTATACTAGAAGAGTTAGAGGGTTAGATACACTGGAATATACCTACAGATACTTTGTAATGGATAAGTGGGAAAACTCTACAGACACAGTAGAAGTAACTGTAAATCCAATTTATGAGACGATAATGCCTACCTCTGGTTATGCTAGCTACAGACTACCAGGTGATGCTCCTATGGTGACGAATGGTGCTGCAGTGGAGTATGCATGGGACAATGTGGTTGACAATTGGCCAAGTGCTTGTTTTACCAGTCAGGAATTAGGAGGTAAAGGACCACACATGGTCACCATTGATATCGGTGATACCCTCAGACTAAGTAGATTTTGGTATCGACCTTATCCAGAGTTCTGGTGGGATGCGTCCAATATTCAGTTTTTCTATTTGACCACAATGAGAGAATTTGAGTTCTACGGATCTATTTCTCCAAACCCTAACGGACAGCTGGATTCTACTTGGGTATTAATGGGTGAATTTGAGGTAATCAAACCATCGGGATCACCATATGGTGCTGATACACCGGAGGATATAGCCGTTGGTAGAGCCGGGCTGGATTATGAATTTGATGCGACATTCCCGAAAGTGAGATATGTGAGGATCAGATGTCTAAGAAATTGGGTTGATGGTACAGCGATGAACATCAACGAATGTAGATTTTATGGTGACCCTCGAAAAAATTAATGCAGTACAACATGGAAACTAAATTAAAAAGTAAAATAAGTAATGTGTTTTCTAGGGTCGTGGTACTGACGCTTGTACTTTTCACAGCGGCATGTACTGGCTGGGACGAATACAGGGACTACACAGAAAGTGGAGAAATTGTTTATCCGGGTAAAGTACAATCCTTAGAGATTTTTTCGGGTCATAATAGAGTGCGCCTTATCGGAACATTAGGGCCGGATACTCGAGTGACCGAAATGAGAATTTTCTGGAATGATTTCAAAGATTCATTGGTAGTTGCTGTTACAGACGAAATCAAATCAAGCGGATTTGATGAAATTGTGAGTGTTGATGAAGGGTTGCAGACATATACTCTTCATACCTATGATGAAAATGGAAATAAATCTCTTCCAGCTCAGGAAATTGGGGTAGCATATGGAGATAGATATCAGCTGCTGGTGAGTAATAAAGAAGTGGAGTCATCTTTCAATACTGATTCCAGTACACTCATTATTTGGAAGCCAATAGATACTTCTACTGGAGCACAATATGTTTCAATTGATTATGAAGTGGAAGATGTTGCCATGAACCAGCAGGCTCCGGCATCAGAGGATACTACTGAATTGAAGGGATTGATTGTGACGGATTCTATCTTCTTTCATACGGTTTATCTTCCAAGAGAAGGATGCATTGATCTGTTCTATTCAGATACGACAAAATATGACGTAGTAAGATAATTTTTAAATATTAGGGTATGAAAAATCCCGGCTTTGCCGGGATTTTTTTATTTCGTGCATTGTAAATGTATTTTAATTGAATTCATGAAGAATGGTTTAAGAGGAATGATCTGGTATTGCATTTTGATTTTCATTTTGTCAAAAGCACATAGCCAATCCATTATCAATTTTGGAAGTAGTTACAAGTTCCTGAAAGGATCTTCTGACCTTTCTATAGACAACTGGCAATCTGATTCTTACAATGATGATGATTGGCAGAATGGCAGTTCTCCTTTTTGGTATGGTGATGGAGCCAATGGGACACTCCTCGATGATATGAGAAACAACTACACCACCTTGTTTCTAAGAGGTCGTTTCGACTTTACCCCAAATGAAAATATTGAATCATTCAACTTAAGTACCGATTTTGATGATGGATTTGTAATCTGGATCAATGGTGCCAGAGTTCTTGAAAGAAATGCTCCTTCCGAACTCTCTAAAGCTTCCACTGCTACAAATCTTCGCGAGTCGGGGAGTATTGAAACGATTTCCTTTGGGCCGGAAGAACTGAATCTAAAACAGGGGGGAAATATCATCGCCATTCAGTGTCTCAACCAGTCTCTGACCAGCTCAGACTTATTCTTTGATGTTCAGATTATAGCAGAAAGAAAACCGGTGAATTTGAGTGACTCATTGGCAGTATCTTATAGCCATGATGCAGGATTTTTTGATCAGCCGTTCCAAATGACTATGACCCCTCCAGAGGGGTATTCTTTTGTATATACCTTGGATGGAAGTAACCCTACTTCCTCGTCTACTGCTATTGCATCAAATAATGCCACCACAATTACCATCAATCCTACCTCTACAGCAAATAGAGGAGCCACGGCTGGCTATATTGTA
Source organism: Bacteroidia bacterium (assembly GCA_030425425.1). Lineage (GTDB taxonomy): Bacteria > Bacteroidota > Bacteroidia > Cytophagales > Cyclobacteriaceae > Marinoscillum. The sequence continues at coordinate 35,811 of JAUIAO010000011.1, forward strand.
AAAACAAGTGTAAAGGATCAGGAAAACAATTATTCTTTCCCTGTCTCCAAAACCTACTTGTTTGTAAATCAAGTTAAAAACCAATCTAGTTTGGCAAGTCCGTGGCCCCAGGAAACTAACATTAACGGACAAAGGATAGATTTGGATGTAGAGTCAGAGATCGCAAATCATGAGCAATACAAAGACTCATTGGTGATTGCATTAAAGGCAATTCCTTCGATTTCTATTACTACTGATAACAAAAATCTTTTTGATCCGGCAACCGGGATTTTTGTCAATGCTCAGGGGCACGGACCGGAATGGGAGCGAGATTGCTCGCTAGAATTATTGAATCCCGATGGGAGTGAAGGGTTTAGTGTAAACGCTGGTCTGCGAATTAGAGGTGGATACAGCAGAAATGGTTCCAATCCCAAGCATGCATTCCGCTTGTTTTTTCGCGGTGAATATGGTGATTCCAAATTGAATTATCCACTCTTCGGAGACGAGGGAGTAGATGAATTTGATAAAATTGATTTCAGAACTTCTCAAAACTATTCCTGGGCCTATGATGGTGAAGAAAATGCGAGAAATACTTTTCTACGGGATGTGTTTAGCAGGGATATGCAGCGTGAAATGGGGAACCCATATTCAAGAAGTAGATATTATCATTTGTATTTGAATGGGGCGTATTGGGGATTGTTTATGACTCAGGAGCGCGCAGAGGCCAGATTTGCGGAGAGTTATTTTGGAGGGGATAAAGATGACTATGATGTAGTGAAAGTAACCACAGATGTTTGGCCATATCGCGTGGAGGCAACTGACGGAAACTTAGATAGCTGGTCAAGTATTTATGATCTCACATTGAACGGAAACTGGTCAGATCAGCAATATTTTTATCTGATTGGTAGAGATGCAAATGGTCAGAAACTAGAGAATGGTCGTGTTTGGGTAGATATTGATAATCTGATAGATTATATGCTGGTGATTTTTTACACTGGAAATTGTGATGCTCCTGTTTCTTCATTTTCGAGGGATATGCCTAATAATTTCTATGCCATATTTAATCGAAACAATCCGAATGAAGGGTATCAGTTTATGGCACATGATTCAGAACATTCATTGATGTATGAGAGTGTTTATGCTTGTTCAGGCATTCATGAAAACCGGGTGGCTCTCTCCATGAATATTATCAATGGCCTGTATGGTTTTCACCCTCAATGGTTGCATGACAAACTGAAGGGCTCCGCAGCATACAGGCAGCGGTTTGCTGACAGAACAGATTTGTTTTTTGGGAAACATGGCAAGTTGAAGGAAGACGATTTATTAGCTCTTTTTAATAAGCGTGCAGAGGAGATTGATGAAGCGATCATAGCAAATTCTTTGCGCTGGGGCGGATCACAAACTTATCCTCCAAGAACCAAAGAAACCTGGCTTTCAGAGGTCAATAAAACTCGTGAGCAGTTTTTTCCATTTAGATCGGAGATTGTCTTGAACCAACTCGTAAGGGCAGGGTTATATTCAGAAATTGGCACACCAGAGGTGCTGATTAATGATACGATCACTTCACTATCTAAAATTAAAATTCAGGAGCCGCAGACCATAATTTTAAAGAATGATGGAGGTGGAGTGCTCTATTATACGATGGATGGTACTGATCCAAGATCAGTTGATGGTACACCAAGCGAATTTGCAATATCCTCTTCTGTTGCAGTGGAGTTGGAAATAGATCAAAGTACGATTCTGAAAATCCGTACTGAGGTAGTAAAAGATTGGAGTCCAATTAGAGAGTTTTCGATCAAAGATCTTCGAGAGGATTTAGGAAATATTAAGATTACAGAATTACATTATCATCCAGAGGATGAGCTGGTTGGGAATGATACCATCAACGGAAAAGAATTTGAATTCATTGAGTTTATAAATAATGGAACTACGTCACTCGATCTTTCAGGTGTTCATTTAGATTCTGCCATATTTTATGAATTTCCAGAACAGACCATTCTTCAACCAAATGAAATTTATGTAATAGCATCCTCCATTTCTCATTTTTGGAAAAGGTATGGTTTAGAACCTAATGGACAATTTGATGGGAGCCTTTCAAATAGTGGTGAGCAGCTAATTATGGTTGATTCAGAGGGAAATGAACTACTGAATTTCTATTATTCGGATGATGAACCCTGGCCTACTAATGCGGATGGTGACGGTTATTCTTTGATATGGGCCGATCGTAACGCCAGTCCGGCTGATTTTAATTATTGGGCTTCTTCCTATCAATTACATGGTAGTCCTTTTGAGGTAGAATTGAATGATGTAGAAAATCTGGATAATGCTGAACTAGAAGACCTTAGGATTAACGAAATACACTATCACCCGTCAGACGATGAAGATGGAATCGTAGATGCTGATGAATATGAGTTCATGGAGTTGGTGAATATCGGGTCAGAGGTAATCAATTTGTCTGGACTGGTCATAGATTCGGCCATCAGTTTCACTTTTCCTCTTGATACTTATTTAGAACCAGGATCATTTTATGTAATAGCCGCCAATCGTGAGCATTTTTTCAATCGATATCAACTAGAAGCCAGCGCTGAATACGACAGGAAACTTTCCAACGGTGGCGAAAGATTGGTTTTCCATCGGTTAGGGGAAGTGATCTTAGATATGACTTACAGTGACAAAGCACCTTGGCCAGAAGAAGCTGATGGTGAGGGTTATAGTCTGGTCTGGAATGGAGTGAATGAAAATCCTGGGGAATATCAGTATTGGCAAAAATCAGAAGTATTTGGCGGATCACCTTTTGCACATGATAGCTTAGTGACCAGTTTGCATGAAATACAAAACCCTGAGTTGGTAATTTTCCCAAATCCTGCGAATAAATATATTCAAGTGATCTACGAAGGTAGAAGAGCAGTAGGTAATTATTCCATTCATGACCTTTCCGGAAAGAAATTTGATGTGCCGATAATTAGGAATGAAGAGGATTTACAACTGGATATTTCTTCTTTGGAACCAGGCGTTTATCTCATCACTGTAATCGAAAATCACAGACAGATTACTAGTTCATTTATCGTTCAGTGACACAGCCAGTTTAAATGTGAATACATTTTCTTGACATTTTAATCATTATCTCACATAAAATGGATTAGCTTTCAGTTTTCAAGATATAACTGATGACTAGAGTTGGATTATTTTTTGGACTAATGTTATTAATTCACCTTCAATCAATTGCGCAAGAAGTAGGTTTGGGATTTGGGGTAGTGACGGAATATGCCTTTGAAGAAAACACTTTTCCTGATGACACTAGAATTCGAACATATGTGGAGACGGAGGAATTTGAACGATTTCTTAGGCCATCGATAGGTTATTATAGCTTTATTCGTTCACGAGAATTGTTTCATTTGGAGACAGGAAGGTTCGGTGGTTATTATAGTAATTATCTAGTAGTAGATAGTTCGAACAATCAATATAAGCCACTTTCAGGTCAAGAAATTATGGATTTCAAAATCTCCTTCAGGGCTGGTTATGGGATTATCGTAAAGGAAAAAGATCGAGTCTCTACTTACCTAAGTCTATGTGTTCAACCTAAATATCAGAGAAGGGTTCATGAACCAAAAATTACCGGATTTAAAACTGCTGAAACTGAGTTAGGAGTCGATTTTGAAATTCAGACGAATACATTTATTCAATTAAATGACCATGTAAGATTGAATATTGCACTTCCTATTAAAATCTGGAATTATAGTTTGATTTGGAATCGTATTGATAATCCGGCAATTCCAATACATCAGCAGAGAACTTCTGATATTGATAAAAGGTTTTTCCCTTTAGGAATAGAATTAAAAATGGGTCTGGTGTATATGTTTTCGAAAGATTGATAATTACCTCATAAACCCAATATCCGAATAACCTAATTCCCAAACACCCAACCCCATGCTTCCAAAACTCGAACAATTCTATCTTTCCAAAACAGAACCTCAGAAAGGTTGTTTGATGGCCCTCAGAGATTTGATTTTAAAATCTGATGAATTGGTAGAGGAAACCATTAAGTACGGAATGCCTTGCTTCACCTACCCGGGGAAAATGTTTTGTTATCTCTGGACCGATAAAAAGACCAACGAACCATATATACTCTTCGTAGAAGGAAAGCTACTAAACCACCCAATGTTAGAAACTGGAGATCGTGCCAGAATGAAAATTTTCAAGGTGCGCTCTAATGAAGATTTACCTGTAGATCAGATCAACGAAGTACTGCAATCGGCACTGGATCTTTATCGAAACGGAATTGTGAAAGTGAAATAGAAATCGTATTTCACAGTAAATCAGTCAATTAACTCTTAATATACCGAGCACTCGGTATCAGATTACCCAATGACTGGTATGTTTTTGAGAGAGCGGAATCATCAACTTTGAAATAAAAACGCGATGCTCCAACTAACAAAAACCTCTCTTCTCGCTCTATTATTACTCCTGGCTGGAGTAGTATGGGCACAATCCGATATAGAAGTATCGGGCAGCAATTTCCCTGCAAATGGTACTTACACCCCAAATGGCACTGTAAACGGAAAGCCATACTATGAAGGTCCGGTAGTCACTTATCAGTATGCCATTCAGTGGGATGACGCCAGTCAGTCCTGGGTGCTTTGGGCCGATTATTTAGGGATTATCCAGTTGTCTTATTTCTCCGCTGCAGTAGACACTCCCGAACCACCTGCAGCAGGCTGGGTAGCTGGTGGGCCTATAGGAACCAACTTTGCTAGCTACACAGTGCCTGCCTTCACAGGTGGAGTATATACTGTGGTAGACAATGATCCTCCTACCATAGTTGCCCTAAGTCCTGCCAATGATGCTACTGACGTAGATCCAACCATGACATTTAGTGTGGAATTCAGCGAAAGCATCAAAAAAGGAACAGGAAATATCAATGTCTACAAGTCTAATGGAGAACTTTTAGAGGCAATTGATGTCACAAAATCCTCAAACTCAATTACCATTTCTGGTAAAACACTTACGTTTAAAGTGGGTGGATTTAGCTCAAATGAAACGCATTATATCCTCATTGAAAATGGTGCTATTCTCGATGCCTATGACAATGCATTCGAGCTCAGTGATCCTACGGTTTGGGAATTCACTTTCCAGGAAGTAACTGTTACCGTCACAGGAGCAGGTAATCCGAACTTTGATGGTGTATATACGGCTTCCGGATCGGACAATGGTCATGTAGTTTATTACAATGGAGATTATAGAATCTATTATGAACGACATAAACTAGCCTGGGCAATCGAAAACACCAGAGACTCTACTGAAGGAGTGTATCTATCAGCTACCGTTTCGGACATTACAGCACAGCAGCCTCATGACGTGGGCTACGAGCCCATGCCTGTGATGCAGTCGAAGAAATTGCCGGCAATTGCACCCGGCCCTGAGTTGTCGGGGTTTGTAGAAGCACAAGATTTAAAAGTCAGACTCACTCATCCTGCGGATGATTCTGATTACTTTCCTACGGATGGAGTGTTGGAGTTTCGGTTCAATAAAAACATCCAGAAAGGTTCGGGAAATATCTATATCAATCTGGATTACACCACCACCAGAGCGGAGACTATTGATGTTGCTGGTTCCAATGTTGTCATTGATGGAAAGTCCATATTTATAGATCCTGTAAATGATTTTACTGACTATCAGCGATACAATGTCACATTTGACAATGGTGTGATCGAAGATGCAGATGGAAATGCATGGGCCGGAATAGCCACCTGGGCAGCTGGCGGAATAGATTTTAGAGCAAGAACTCTGGATGTAATAGTAGAAGGTGCAGGAATGCGCGAGTTTAATCTTGGATTGGAAAAAACGGCTAATCAAGGATATTCAGGATATAGTGTTTATCTATATAAGGATAATAACATCAATCAGTGGATCATGTACATTACCTACCAGAGCAGTGCATTCTTATTCACTTATGTGAACTATAGCAATACCACCAACCCTCCAGCTACCGGATGGGTGTCTGCAGCGACTACCGCTCTGGTACAACCTACTTTGCCCGCCCCAAATCCCGCCCCTACTTTGAGAGGAGCAGTTTCCACCTACGAGAGTCCTGCAGACGTGATTTGGGATGGTACAGATTGGAGTAATGTCACTGGCCCCTCAGAAACTGATGTGGTTCAATTGACGGAAAGTCTGACCATTACAGAAGATATGACACTAAATACTGTTTATATCGATCCGTCTGCTGATCTGGTTGTGAGTGGTGGTGCAACATTGACCATTAATGGTACAGTATATGCCAATGGCGACTTAACCATAGAATCTGGATCTTCTTTGATCACAGGACCGAATACAGTTTTCAACGGTAAAGTTCTCGCCAAGCGAAATACGAGATATGCAGACGCACGATATTCTTTCACTGGCTCACCAATGATGGAAAGCAACTTGATTGCTGGCTATCATCTGGGAGATTACGTGTATAGCTATGATGAGACTGTAGCTTTCGGAACTGATGGTTTGGACAGGTGGGAAGATGCGAAGGCCTCAATCTTGAAGCCAGGCAATGGTTATGCTCAGGCAGGTGTCCAGGAGGTGTTATTTTACGGTCTTCCGAATACGACTGATGTTACTGTGACAGGCACTTACACAGAAGATACAGAAGATGCCAATGAGGGATGGAATCTGGTTGCAAATCCGTTCCTTGCTGCTTTGGATGTAGAATCATTTTTGTTGGATAATACCAATACAACCGGAGCACTATATATCTGGGATGATAACGGCTCCAATCTCGGACGTGGTTCAAATAGTGATTACATAGTTGTCAATGCATCCGGAGCAACTTCTAATAGTTCAGCCGGGAACTCTACCAGATTCAATGATCATATTGGAAGTATGCAAGGGTTCTTTGTTCAGCTGTCTGATGAAACTAATACAGATATCGTTTTCGAGACTGATCAGCGAGTATTGGGCAATAATACAGACGATCATTATTTCAGATCAGCTACTGAGTTGAGAGGAAGATTAAGAATAAACCTGACGAATCAGGATGGACTTTTTAAGCAAACACTCGTCGCCTGGAATGATGCTGTGAGTGATGATCAGATCAACCAAATGTATGACGCTCGTGTATTTAATTCCAATGCTGAATATTCAGTTTTCACTTACAAATTGGGACAGCCGCTGGCTATTCAGACTATTTCGATGAATAAGGAAAGCGTTGAAGTAGGTATGAATATAGCCTCTGAGGGTGTTTATGAATTGTCTCTGGAAAACTCGGAATATGCTGGTGGTGTGATTTTAATTGATAGGCTCAATGGGCAGAAAGTTGATTTGACCATGGGTAACTATGAATTTACGTCAGGATCGGGCATGATTGATAATCGGTTCGAACTAAGGTTCATCCAGAGCATACTTGCAGTTGATCAATCTGTTCAAAATGACCGGATTTTTGTAGCTGGCGATATCCTCCATGTGATACCGGTGAAGCCTACAACTTATCGGCTTTATGATCTTTCAGGGCAATTGATGAGTGTAGTATCAATAGAATCTCATTCAAAAATTGATTTAGCGGGATATCAGAGAGGGTTGTATTTGATCTCTGATGGGCATTCCACTACTAAGTTTATCATCGACTAAAAAAGACTAAAATGAAAAATTCAAAGAAAATATTCGCGTATATCACATTGCTTCTGATAGTTGGACCTGTTTTGGCTCAGGGAGCACCACCAGCCACACCTATTGATGGAGGTCTTAGTTTATTGTTAGTTGCCGGAGGAGCATATGGCATTAGAGCAATACATAAGAAAATGAAATGATTAGGTAGCTGGATTAGACAGTGGGAAACTGAATGATGAATGTAGTTCCTTCACCGGGAGCGCTTTCGCAGATCAGTTTCCCATCATTCATTTCTACAAAATCCTTGGTAATCAACAAACCAAATCCTGTTCCTTTCTCACCTTTGGTACCCACTTGCAAACTTGGAGTACCCGTTTTGATCATTTCCTTGTACCAGTCAGGGTTCATGCCCATTCCATGATCACAAACGCAGATTTCGTCATAAAGTCCGTTTTGTTTTGTTCTGAATTCAATTTCACCATTTACCTCAGAGAATTTTATGGCATTGCTGAGCAGGTTTCTGATGATGACCATGAACATATTTCGGTCTATCAGCAATTCGTTCACCTCCAATGATTGGATAATTGTGAGGTTCTTTTCTTGAATTTTCTGCTTTAATTCACCATCAACTTCATGGATAATTTCTGAAATATTGCAGATTTCCTTGTTTACTTGAATTTCCTCTAGTTGCTTGTATGACCATTTCAGCAACTGATCCATTGCCTCCAGACTTTTGCTAATTCCTGATTTGATGGAGTCAGTAAGCGTTACTCTACTTTGCTCATCCAGCAGCCTTTCTTCTATAAGATGCATCAGTCCAGCGAGTTGATTCATTGGATTTCTCAGATCATGCGCAATAAGCAGGAAAAGCTTGGTTTTTAGTTTGTTGTTTGCAACCAAATTTTTTTTTTGCTGCTCCAGAACTTCATTTGCGGCAAGCAGGGATTTGGTTTTAGCCGCTACTTCTTTTTCCAGTCCTCGATTGATCTCTTGCTGAAGTTGAAGCTTTTCTTTTTCAGCGTTTCGCAATTTGTAACCAACGAAAAAGGAAAATAGAATGAGTTGAAGAGCCGTTGTACCATTGATGACATAAAGATTAATCCAGACTGGCATGTCCGGGTTCTGTTGTTTCAGATACCAGGTAAGGATATAAATGAAGGCAGCAAATAATAAAATACCATTGATATACAGATAGATACGTGCAGTTGATTCCTTTCTATACAATGCAGCACTCACAATCATCTGAAAGACTACAGCAAAAAGCGCCAGAGCCGCAGCAAACAAGCTTATAAAATGTGAAACCTGCTGATTGCTCAAGAAAAGGATATTGAGAGATTGAAAGGAAATAATGCCTAGGGCAATCCATTTAAGAATGTGGAAGGTTTTGTTCGTTTTTGGATAATTGACCGAGTTGATTTTGATAAATGCTTTTGTAAACAGCATCAATCCTAATATGGAGACCATCGCCGATATGACAGACAGCATTTTGAATACCGGAATGTACTGATCTCCGAAGATGTGGTAGGAACTATGAATGGCGAGACCAAATGTGAGGATCGTATAATACGCGAAAATCTTATTTCTCAGTACCCAGGAAAGTAACGCATGGTACAACCCAAATACCAGGTAAATGCTCGAGAAAATAAGCGAGTTGATTAATGAATGATCCATTGATTGCCCGGATATTAACTTTCCATTATAAGGTAATTGGGACAGTTCCTAAAGACTGATTCGATTAATCACGGTTATTACACTTTCAAATTGATGGTTTTGCCAGATAAACGACAAATCATCATTTATCTCTTGTTTCAATCAAAAAACAACCCGCATTAGTGCAAAAGCCTAAAGCGGGTTGTTCTCGTACTATGATTTAATTATTGAACCACATTGTCAGCCAGGCTTACCAACTGGATAAATTCACTTCGGTATCCGTATTCATCTTCTCCTTTGGCAGATTTGGCTAATTCAAGCACCTGAGAATATGTCATGTCCTGAGCATAATCAGAATCCCTCAGCAACATACCGAATCCAGCCACAGATGCTGCCCATTGAATGTTCTGATCGGTTTTTACCTGATCATTCAGCTTTAGTGTTTTTGTGATGAGCTTGCTCTTATCTTCATCTGGTTTCTTATATCTGAATTTCACAGTGAGCAACTCATTTGAATTTCCCGCAGGAGCAATCTGTTCCTTGATTTGTTTTTGATATTTGAGCGGATCAATATTTCCAACGAAATCACTTTTCACCCCAACCGGCACTATTTCATACAAAGCAGTCACCGTATGTCCGGCACCTAGTTCACCAGCATCTTTCTTGTCATTGTTGAAGTCCTCTGCGGCGAGCTTCCGGTTTTCATATCCAATCAGTCGGTACGCCTGTACCTGCGCGGGGTTAAATTCCACTTGTATTTTAACATCCTTTGCAATCGTAAACAAAGTACCTCCAAATTCATTGATCAGTACTTTTTGTGCTTCTCGCAAGTTGTCAATGTAAGCGTAATTACCATTTCCTTTATCGGCAAGGATCTCCATTTTCGAGTCTTTGTAGTTGCCCATTCCATAGCCAAGTACAGTCAGGAAGATGCCGTCTTTTCGCTTTTCTTCGATCAGATCTTCCATGGCTTCATTGCTGGATGCTCCTACGTTGAAGTCACCATCTGTAGCAAGGATCACACGGTTATTTCCATCTTTTACGAAATGCTCTTTGGCTAATTTGTATGCCAGTTTAATACCTGCACCACCCGCCGTACTTCCACCTGCATTGAGATTGTCCAGTGCATCGATGATTTTTTGTTTATTGTCACCAGATGTCGGTTCCAATACTACACCTGCAGCTCCTGCATACACCACAATCGCTACTTTATCCTCATTGCGCATTTTGTTAGTTAGCATTTTCAGTGATTGCTTCAGAAGCGGAAGCTTGTTCGGGCTGCTCATAGAACCTGATACATCCACAAGGAAAACCAGATTAAAAGCAGGGAGATTGTCCTCAGCGATTTTTTCACCCTGCAGGCCAACCTGAACTAATAAATGGTCTTTATTCCATGGAGCCTTCATGTAATTGGTAGTGATCGAAAATGGATCTTCGCCTTTTGGCTGAGGATAGTCATAGCTGAAGTAATTGATCATTTCCTCAATTCGGATTGCGTCTTTTGGAGGAATTCTGCCATTGTTGAGGAATCGACGCACATTGCTATATGACGCTGCATCTACGTCTATTGAGAATGTAGACAGTGGGTTCTCCATTGGCTTCTGGAAAGTGTTTTCTTCAATTCCTGCATAATCTTCATCATTCATGTCCAGATCTAATGATTCGGTAATTACCACAGAAGGGGGATATGATTGGTAACTATCGGACTCAAATGCTACTCCTGCTACTCTTCCTGAAACAGCCTGAGTAATGGATTTAGCCAGACTTTTTACTCGATTTTTCGTTCCATAACCTGTTACGACAACTTCCTCGAGACTTTCCACATCGGCTGTCATTTGCACGTTGATTTGTTGTCTGTTATTGATTTTCACCTCTTGCGTTTGCAATCCAATAAAAGAGAAAACTAATATGCTCTGGCTGCCTGTTACTGTGAGGGAATATTTTCCGTTCAGATCTGTGGTAATTCCATTGGACGTTCCTTTCTCTATTACGTTTACTCCTGGCAGATTAGCTCCAGTTTCGTCAGTTACTGTTCCTGTGATGATCATTACAGGTTTTTGGGAGGTCAGCGCTCCCAGGGTGATTAAGATTAAAATGATTCGTTTCATATCGCTATAAGTTTTGATTTCTTACCGTTGAGATGTAGGAGAGCTTCAGATTCCATAAATTCACTGAAACTTTTTTTGATTAATTCTTTATAAATCCTGTAAGTAGTTATAAATCAGTAAAATAGATTTTCATTTTTGAGTTGGCTTTTTGTAAATAGAGATGAATTAAGCGATGCACAGCTGTTACAGCGGTATCGGGAAAAGGAGGATACCGATAGTCTCGGGATACTCTACGATCGCTATTTGCATTTGGTGTATGGATTGTGTCTCAAGTATCTGAAGGATCGGGATTTGAGTCAGGATGCTGTCATGGATATCTATGAGTTGATTGCGCAGAAGTTAAAAACTCAGGAAGTCACACATTTCAAAAGCTGGCTCTATATCGTGAGTAAAAATCATTGCCTCATGCAATTGCGAAAAGCTAATCCTGAAATGAAAATGCAAGAACATTTTATGGAAATAGCCGAGTCCTCGCATCACAATGATGAGTCGGATGCTGAGACTGACTATCAGGCTCTTGAAAAATGCATTGATCAGCTGAAAGACGAACAAAAGCACTGTGTGAATGAGTTTTACTTACAGCAGCGCAGCTATCAGGAGATTGCTGAAAGTGCAAAAATGGATTTGAACAAAGTGAAGAGTTATATTCAGAATGGAAAGCGAAATTTGAAAATCTGCCTGGAGGAACAGCATGTCAGAAGATAAGAAGCCATATCGACACATTACCGAGGAGGAACTCAAAAAGTATCTGCAAGGAGAGCTGAGTGGGAAAGCTGCGAATGATTTGGAGCGACAGGCTTTGGATTCGGACTTTGAGGGGGAAGCTTTGGAAGGATGGGAAAGTCATCAGATGGATGATTTGGAGCAGGATATGACTCTTTTGAGAAATAAGCTGGCACAGAAACAGTCGAACAGGAAAGTGATTTGGTGGCAATTGGCTGCAGTGGTTGTATTACTTTTTGTAAGTGGTGTGGTTCTGTGGAATCTCAATGATAAGTTGGAAAAGGAGTCTGATATTGCTCAGAAACTCGAAAATGATCCGTTTGCTAAATCTGAAGAATCTGATATTTTAAAAATTGAAAAGCCAGTTGAGAAAGATCAGGAATTGTCTGAAGAGATATTGCAAGATGAAAGGGTCAGACAAATGGATACGAAACCGAAAGCAAGGAAAAAAATAATTGCACCAAAAATGGAAGTTGCTCCTGAGGAAGCCCAGGCAGATCAATTTTTGGAAGAAAATGCTGAGGTGATAGAAGAGGATATTCAATTAGCTGAAACCGATGTGTTGGAAGAAACCGTAGTGGAAGATTTGCCAATAGAGGAGGCCTTGGATTTGGATGTTGAGGTGACCGAAGGAATGAAATACTCAAAATTGGTTTTTGAACCTGCAGATTCAAGCATTCCTCAACCTAAAGATTTAGATGATTCTGAAAAACCTGAGATACTAACTGTTCTTGCTACTCAAGGAGAAGCTGAGAATGGAAGTGAAACCACGGTAATGCCTGATTCATTAGAGATAGATGTTAATATGGCTTTAAGAGGTAAAGTGGCAGGTGTAGTAGTGACGCAGAACTATCCAAAAACTACAGCTCGATCAACCAGTTTGAGGTCACGTACAGTTACAGGGGTGGTGCGAGATGCTGAAGGGAAAGCAACATTGCCCGGCGTTACAGTGATGGTCGAAGGAACTACTAGAGGAACAGTGACCGATTACGATGGAAGATTTGAGCTAGAGCTACAGCCAGAAGATTCCGTTATTTCTTTTCATTTTATTGGGATGCAGGATTTGGAACAACCAATTGCAAGCAATATGGAAGTCTTGATGGAGTCTGATGTAGAGTCACTTTCTGAGGTGGTTGTGGTTGGGTATGGCCAGGAAAAATCTACATTTTCAACCGGATCGGTCACTCAGGTTGATATGGATGATGAAGGTTCGTCCTATCAAAATGCACAACCAGAAGGAGGAATGCAGGCATTCAAAGAATACATCGAAGAAAATATCAAATATCCTGAAGAAGCTAAAGCCAATAACATCAAAGGAGTGGTAAGATTGAAATTGGATATCTCAGCTTCCGGCCGAATCTCAAATATTGACGTAAAGAAAAGCCTCGGCTATGGATGTGATGAAGAGGCCATACGCTTGGTCAATGAAGGTCCAGATTGGGAGCCCGCCCAGCGTGAAGGAATGTCCGTCGAGTCAAGAATTACTATTCGAATTCGATTCAAGTAATATTCACATTCTGACGAGAATTAAGTCAGAATCTCTTAATAATCAGTCAAAGTGACATGATATTTCATTAATTACATCCATTTCATGTCATAATGACTTGAAAAGGTGTGCTGAAAAGTTTTGGAATAAGGTTTGAATAATGGAAATCCAAACGATGTAAAATCTTAAACCTTAAATAAAATGACACTAGTAAGCACAAACTACCCAACACTAAGCAGTCTATTCGACAACATGTTTGATACTGAAGTCAACGACTGGAAAAGAAAGAATTATTCATCAACTCAGACCACCTTGCCAAAGGTGAATATTCTGGAAGATAAAGATGGATTTACAGTAGAAATGGCCGTTCCCGGTATGCAAAAGAATGATTTTGATATCAAGCTCGATCAAAACCTTTTGACTATTTCTTCTGAGAAAAATGATGAAAAGAAAGAAATGAAATATGTGCGTAAAGAATTCGCATATCAATCATTCAAAAGATCATTCACATTACCAGATACAGCAGATGATGAAAAAATCAGCGCCTCTTACGAGAGTGGTGTTCTGAGAGTTTCTATTCCAAAAAAAGAAGAAGCTAAACCGGTTCACAGAGCGATTCAGATTGCATAAGTGGCATATTAAAGCAGGGCTTTATTGCCCTGCAGTTTTTACATTGAGTTTTTGAGAGCGTTTTCAAAAAGGAGGTTGTCATGAACTTATTTAAATGGACACAAAACTTTAAACCAAACTTTCCACATATAGTGGAAAAGTTTTTAGGACGTAAAATCCACGATGAGGCTGCTAGCAATGAGTTTGTTAGCACTGTTCCTTCGGTCAATATTGAAGAGAAAAATAAAGCTTTTGAGGTATCAGTTGCTGTACCTGGATTCAATAAAAAGGATTTGAAAATTGAAGTCCAGGATCATTGTCTGATCATTTCTTCAGAAAAACAATACGATAACGAAGAAGTCTATTCCAATTGGATGAGACGAGAATATGGCTATGCATCTTTCAGGAGGATGTTTCATTTGCCTGATGATGCAGATGCAGATCAGGTAGAAGCAACGATGAAGGACGGTGTATTGAAAATTAAAGTTGCCAAATTGGTAAGCATTGAATCCAAAACAAAATCAATCGCCGTTCATTAAGAGTTCTACTTTATAAGCGTGAATAAAGATTATTTGAAATGTTATTGATGGTTTAACTATTAAAATTTAAAAAGATGAGCACATTAGTAAGAAACACCGGTCTTTTTCCTTCTAATTCATTTTTTGATGATTTCATCACCCGAGACTTGTTTAATTGGTCTTCCTCAGATCGAGAGCATACACTTCCTCAAGTCAATATTGCGGAAACTGACGAGGATTTCAGGGTAGAAATGGCGGCCCCAGGAATGAGCAAAGAGGATTTTAAGGTGGAGCTGGACAATGATACGCTTACCATCACCTCAGAGCTCAATTCTGAGGATAATCGGGAGGTAAAATACTCACGCAAGGAGTTTAGTTACCAGTCATTTAAGAGATCTTTTTACTTACCAAATACAGTTGAAGTAGATAAGATAGAAGCCACTTATCAGGATGGTTTGCTCAATCTGGTTATTCCGAAAAAGGAAGAAGCAAAGCGCAAACCTGTAAAAACAATTACAATTTCCTGAATGTAATGTTTATGGTTTGATAGGAAATCAACAATCTTATTCGAGATCCTACATGTAGGGAATACTAATGAATAATTGATTGAACACATTTCATAGTTTAGGTTAGGAGCCGGGAGTGAATGCACTTCCGGTTTTTTATTGAACAGGATTTAGTAATGATCGAATTGTATTTGATTCAATAACTGTGTATATTGTACACAGAAAATTAATCCCTAAAAACGATGCATACACCTAAAGTAGTCACTTTCGGAGAAGTAATGATGCGGCTTTCACCTCCAGGATACGCGATGTTTTCACAGGCGAAACACCTCGATATGACGTTTGGAGGTGGCGAAGCTAATGTGGCGATTTCACTAGCTTATATGGGACTTGATGCTGCGCATGTTACCCGATTTCCCGATAATTTGCTGGGAAAAACTGCAACACAATTTCTAAAACACCACCTCTTGGATACTTCTTCCATCGTATTGGGGGATGAGATGATGGGGTTGTATTTCCTGGAAAAGGGTGCAGTACATCGTCCAAGTCAGATTGTGTATGAACGTAAGAATTCGGCATTCGCCAAAATCAAGCCGGGGATGATTGATTGGGAACAGACTCTGGAAGGAGCATCTTGGTTTCATTGGACGGGTATCACTCCGGCAGTATCTAATGGAGCTTTGGAGTGTGTGAGTGAGGCCATTGATATAGCAAACAAACATGGCATCAATGTGTCCGTGGATGTTCATTCCAGAAAAAACATGTGGGATTACGGTAAAGCTGCTAAAGAAGTCATGCCTCAACTCATAGATCGCTGTGATATCGTGATTGGTGGAGCGTATGACTTTCAGGAACTTTTCGATATCCCTTTAAAAGGTGAGCACAATGAGCAATTTAGAAAGGCAGCTCAGGAACTGATGAAAAGAAGTCCCAGGATCAAAAAAGTTTTCGATAAAGAAAGAGAAGCAGTCAGCGCTTCACACAACCGCATTATGGGCAGAATGTGGAATGGAGAAGATTTTTATAAAACCGAAAAACTTGATGTTACTCATATTGTGGATCGAGTTGGTACCGGTGACGCATATGCCGCAGGAGTGATCTATGGGTTACTCAATTATGAGGAAGACGCGGATGCTCTGGAGTTTGGGGCTGCAGCTTGTGCGCTGAAGCATACCGTAGAAGGTGATGCCAACATGGTTTCTGCAGAAGTAATACAGGACCTTATGCACGGCAACACTTCTGGTAATATCAAACGTTAGTTAAAGTCCTTTCAATCCTTTCTTGATCAGTTTCAAAGCCCAGTCATAATGGCTTGAGGTTGCTGAAATGAAATAGGCTCCGAGTGAAGTGCTGCCTGTCCAATGATAGCGTTTCTTCTCAAAAAGTTCCTCATCGCTATGTTTTTCTATGATTTGGGATATTTGCAGATGAGACTTTTCGAATTGATTGAGAATAGACCCCAGAGGTACATCAGAATACTGTTGGTGGATTTTTAGGTTCAGTTCTGGAACTCTTTTCCAAGTATATCCTTTGGCGGGAATCTCAGGCTTTTCACCAGTCATGCCTACTTCGTACCAGCCTAACATCATCAAATGCCATTCATGCAAATGAGCCAAAACATCCCGAATATTTCTATTCATAGTGCCGGGATGAAAGGATGCTTCTGTCAAATCAGTTGGTAATTGATCAATATGGATTAATAATTTGTCGTAGTTATTAGTACTAAGGGCAAGTAGTTCAGTTTTATTCTGAGGGCGTGACATTTTTTGATTTGTATTGAGGTTCGATTGACAATTTAGGTTACAAACACCTCTTAAAAAATGATAATTGTCAGAAGAAACCTCGATTTAGATTTCCTCTGACAACTCAATAAGTTTCTTTTAGAAGCTCACAAATAGGTATTTTTCCAATAATCTATGGATCGCTAGAAAATTGTTTCATCAAATCAACACCTCTCTTACTCTGCCTTCGAGTGATATAATTTATAAACCAGCTAGTGGGGAATGTTTTTCGAATTTGTTTTTTACTGGCTTTACAGTTTTCAGATAGGCATAGATGGCTTTCAAGTCTTCTTCCGTCATGTTGCCATACATGGTCCATGGCATCACGGTCTGCATATCTCCTTGCGTTAATTCAGGAGCTATATAAGATGAATCCACATATGCTTTGAATTTTTGGACGAAAAACTCCTCCGTCCAGTTGCCTATTCCTGTTTCCGGGTCAGGGGTGATATTAGCAGAACGTATGGTTCCAAATTCAGGTAATTTGAATTCAAACCCACCAGCAAATTCCAACCCCTCTATTGGTTGGCCCTTATCTTGAGGTGTATGACAATCAGCACAAGCTGCGGCATTTGTGAGATAGGCTCCATATGCTATTTGATCATTTTTGTCAGGAATGGGTTGTGGTGAGCTATTCTTGGGGATAGTTCTCAGGATAAAATTCATTGGGAAGTCTGCTTTAGATGCCACAACATCATTTTCGATCGGTTCTAAGGAGCGTAAATATGCGATGATGGCATAAACATCTTCTTCAGCCATTTGACCATACTTCAAGTAAGGCATTACCGGAAAAATCGGCTCGTTAGATTTGGTCACACCAGTGGTAATCAATCGAAAAAGTTCACCATCTGTCCAATCACTGATTCCTGCCGGAGTAATGTTTTTTGAAGTGAATACGCCAGGGAAGCCGAAATCCTGATTGAATATCTCACCTCCTTTACCGAGTGTTCCTTCTTTCAGAGGCCCACTGTATAATTGCCAGTCGCGAGTGGAGTGGCAATCCATACAAGCACAAACTGAGTTGGCCAGGTATTCGCCTCTGATGACTCTTTCTGATGTGATTTCAATGTCAAGTTCTGTTGGCTCTTGTACCTTAGGGAGTGCAGTTTGGAAATAAACTAATCCTGCTGAAATGAGTAGGGCAATAGCTGCTAGAACCCCACCAATGATCTTGAGTATTTTCATAAGTTGGTTGATTGAACTTATGAAATTAGTTATTTCTGTCTGGATGTCAAAAACAACATAAATAGTAAAGCCCGAGCTACAGCCCAGGCTTTAACAATATAGCGGTAATGGGAATTCTTATAGCTTTTCTACTTCCACAGTCGTATCAATGGTTGCAGTTCTGTGTCTGAACTGAATGCTTGTCACGGCATCATCCGTATCATTTAGATAAAGATTGATGACTTCACCATCGTCATCAGCTCCATAGCTGATCTGGATCCTGTGGCAGCATTCTATTCGATCATAAACTGCCTGGGCATCTGCAGCGGAGAAACTGATATCTGTATCAAAATCAACACTTCCGTCGCTACCAATTGTGATGGTTCCTCTGGAATGTAAGCTTTCAGTGTCGTTGATCACATTGTATGTGCCAGCAAAAGGAATAACAATAGATAGCTCTGATGGTCCTTCAGAGTTATTTTCATTGTTGTCATCTGTATTTTCCTGATCATCCACCATGTCATCAGTACTATCCTCTTCACATGAGGTGAAAAATGCAAAAGAGAAAAGAATGAAAAACGTAAATGCTAGTTTTTTGAAGTAATTCATAAATTTCGAGTTTGATTGAATGGTCAAATTTGGGTAAGCGTGACCAAAAATGATATCCGTGCTACACGGTATATTCTCGGAATATTCTAACTTTTTCATTAAAAAAGTCAGTTTTTAAACAAATTGATAGACCATGCTGATGTTATTGCCAGTGGTGTGAAGACTCGGAATATTACCTCAGGTATTAACATTGAAACCTGATGCTACTAATTATGGGGATTGAGGAATTCCGAAGCGATTCTGATCCTGATTTTTTTACTAAGACATAGAATACTGCTAATTTTCCGGTAATTATCGACCCACCCCTTATAAAAGTCGAAACAGTCAGACCCAAATCGACTTAAAGTTTCAATTAATATCGTGAAAAGAATAGTCATAAAAGTTGGCACGAATGTGCTGGCCAAAACAGATAGTAGCCTGGATAAACTGATTATCAGGCAAATAGTAGTACAACTTGTCAAACTCAAGCAGCAAGGTTGGAATCCTGTATTGGTATCATCTGGAGCAGTGGGAGCGGGTAGGAATATTCTCCAAAATATTCAAATCGAAGATGAAGCTATCAGACGTCAGGTTTTTTCTGCTGTAGGCCAAACTACGCTGATGAAGCGATATTTTGAGTTATTTATCGAATATGAAATAGTGAGTGCACAAGTACTCGCTACCAAAGACGATTTTACAGAAGGCGAGCATTATGATAATATGATTAACTGTTTTGAGGGGTTGATTTCACAGGGAATCATTCCGGTTGTCAATGAAAATGATGTCGTTTCTCTTACCGAGTTGATGTTTACTGACAATGATGAACTTGCAGGACTGACTGCAAGAATGATTGGTGCAGACAAATTGATTATTCTAAGCAATGTGGATGGCTTGTACAACCCACATCAGCAGGTAGTTCATGAGGTGCCTTATGGAGATGATTCCTTCAGAGAGTTTATCTCTTCAGAAAAATCAGGCTTGGGGCGAGGAGGAATGCACTCAAAATTTGAGATTGCTACGAAATGCGCAGAAGCAGGAATAGAGACTTACATAGCCAATGGAAAAATAGATAATGTTATTTTGGAGATTGCTGATGGTCAGTCTGTTGGCACTAAATTTTTGAAAAAGTAATTATGGAGCAAGCAATAAAAGAGAACTTACTGAAGGTGCAGCAAGTAAGCTCAAAACTAGTGGAATTGAGCGATGGGAAGTTTCAGAAAATACTCAATGAGGTATCCGGACTTGCGTGGGAACGAAGAGATGTGATTTTGCAGGCCAATCAATTGGATTTGGACCGAATGGATCCCAAAGATCCCAAATATGATCGCTTGCTACTCAATGAAGATCGATTGAAATCGATATTGGAGGACATCAAAAAGGTTGCCGTGCTTCCAAGCCCTCTAGGGCGACTTTTGGAAGAGAAAACTTTGAATAATGGATTGCATATTATCAGAATGTCGGTACCGATTGGAGTCATTGCTGTGGTGTATGAGTCCAGACCGAATGTGACTTTTGATGTGTTTTCGCTGTGTCTCAAAACAGGAAATGCCTGTGTACTGAAGGGGAGTAGAGATGCCAAAGACTCCAATGAAGCCATAGTTGCTGTTATTCAGGAGGTATTGGATAAATACGGACTGAAAGATGCTGTTTATTTAGCTCCAGCTGAGCGAGAGGCACTACCCCATATTCTCAAGGCTGAGGGGCTAATAGACTGTGCAATTCCGAGAGGAAGTCAGGGGCTGATCAATTTTGTGAGAAATAATGCGACAATTCCTGTAATAGAAACCGGGGCTGGAATAGTACATACTTATGTGGATGAAACTGCGGAATTGAATAAAGCCAAAGCGATTGTTCAAAATGCAAAAACACGACGGGTGAGCGTGTGTAATGCGCTAGATTGTTTAGTGATACATGAAAAGCTGCTGGGTGATTTGCCGGAAATAGTTGCTGGAATGGATAATGATTTTCGGGTGGAGGTCTATGCAGACGAGCGATCATTTGAGAGTCTGGCATCCAGCTATGATAGTTCATTGTTAAAAAAGGCGAGTCAAGAAGACTTTGGGATAGAATGGCTGAGTCATAAGATGTCTATCAAAACTGTTTCTAATCTTGAGGAGGCATTCGCACACATTGCAAAGTACAGCTCTAAGCATAGTGAAGCGGTTGTAGCCGAAGACCGAGAGGTGATTGATGCATTTCTTAAGCGCGTAGATGCAGCATGTGTATATGCCAATGCAAGTACTGCTTTTTCTGATGGAGGAGAATTTGGATTAGGTGCTGAAATAGGCATTAGTACTCAGAAACTGCATGCTCGCGGACCTATGGGACTGAGAGAAATGACTAGCTACAAATGGGTGGTTAATGGAGATGGACAAATTCGGTGATCGGTTTTCGGTGATCTGGATGGTTTCAAGGTGAAAAAACGTAAAGAATAGAGGAAGGATCTTTTACTAATTATGTTTTAAATGATTAATTCCCAATAACCCAATAACCCAATAACCCAATAACCCAATAACCCAATAACTATTAACAAAAGCAAATGAGTTTATTCAATGTATATCCACTTTTCCCAATCGAAATTGTAAAAGGAGAGGGAAGTTATGTGTTTGATAATAAAGGAAATAAATACCTGGATTTGTATGGCGGACATGCAGTTATTTCCATTGGGCATTCTCATCCACATTATGTAAAACGAATTACCGACCAGGTACAGAAACTAGGGTTTTACTCCAATTCAATTCAGAACCCACTACAAGAACAATTAGCTGAAAAAGTAGGGGAATTATCCGGCCGTCCGGACTGGAACCTGTTCTTATGCAATTCTGGAGCTGAAGCCAATGAGAATGCCCTAAAACTAGCATCCTTTCATACCGGTAAAAAGAAGATCATTTCTTTCACCAAAGGCTTTCATGGAAGAACTTCTCTTGCGGTGGCAGTTACGGATAATAAGAACATCGTTGCGCCAGTTAATGAAACTGAGAATTCCCTCATTCTTCCGTTCAATGATTTAGGAGCACTTGAGAATGCTTTTGCTGAAAATGAAATTGCTGCTGTGATCATTGAAGGTATTCAGGGAATCGGCGGGATCAATATTCCTGATCAGGAATTTATCGCTAAAATTCGAACATTCTGTGATCAGCATGGTGCCGTCTACATCGCAGATGCCATTCAGTGTGGGTATGGACGTAGTGGCCAATTTTTCTCTCATGATTATTACAATATCGAGGCAGATTTATACACGATGGCCAAAGGTATGGGTAATGGTTTTCCTATCGGTGGTGTATTGATCTCGCCAAAATTCGAAGCAAAATTCGGGTTGTTGGGGACTACTTTTGGAGGAAACCATTTAGCCAGTTCGGCGGCTTTGGCAGTGGCTGAAGTAATCCAGAATGAAAACCTTATGCACAATTCCATGGTAGTTGGAGATTATCTGATTGATGAGCTTCGAAGTATGGAAAGTGTTCAGGAAGTGCGTGGACGAGGTATGATGATTGGTATAGATATGCCTTATGAGGTGGCTGAGTTGAGAAAACGATTATTATTTGATCATCAGATTTTCACTGGCTCTGCATCCAGTAAAAATACGATTCGTCTATTGCCGGCACTTAACCTATCCAAAAGTCAGGCTGATCATTTTCTAGAGGAATTCGCGAAAGCTATTAAGTAAGGATCATAGCCGAATGGGGATTTTTGAGTATTTAAATTTGAGTAATTTTCATGCAGAGATTGCACCTCGATTCAGATGTT
The DNA here is from genome assembly GCA_030425425.1 of Bacteroidia bacterium. Classification (GTDB taxonomy): domain Bacteria; phylum Bacteroidota; class Bacteroidia; order Cytophagales; family Cyclobacteriaceae; genus Marinoscillum. Next base: position 58,263 of record JAUIAO010000011.1, read on the forward strand.
TCAAAAGTTCTCGCTCATCATAATTTTCGGTCTCTTTTTTACTTCATGTAAAAAAGAGGAGATTGACTTATCCAGCGTAGATTATATCACCATAACATCTCTCGTTCCTCAAGTCTACCTTGGTTCTGGAAATTCGCTGGAGTTAAAACCGAAAGCATACGACTCACTTGGTAGAAGCTTGTATCGCTCAGGGTGGAAGTTTTACGCCGATGGAGAGAAAATTACAAGTAGATTTTATCCCGATCAGGACGGCTTGTACAATGTCTGGGTGGAGCTTGGTGAATTAACTTCTGATACTTTACAGATTCAAGCTGTAGGTGAAAAAAAGTATGATCTCTTCACCTTCAAAATGATTATTCATGTAGTCAATCTCCCGGATTTGGATTTCGAATTGATTTATGAATCTTACGAACATGCCAATAAAGCATGTTCAAATAACCTTGGCAGTGAGAGTCCAAACGCCCAGTCTCCGGCTTTTTATTTTGAGCTGGCTGAAGTCGATCCTTTCGGTAAGGCGTTGGAACATCACGGGATAATTGTGGAGCAAGATATTCCTCCTGATATCAAACTTCGTGAATTGCAAGAGATTAAGAAACTGCGCCAATGGAATCCAGATCAGTACATCAATGTATGGATTTCAGATGTCCATCCAAATGCATGGGCAAACCTGCCTTTCCTGGATGAGTATCATTCTATTGCTGAGCTTGATACGATTCCTGAAGAGCAGAAAAGTGTTTTGTCCATGGTCAATATCATGCCGGAGCAATTGGGGGGTGATAACAATACTCTGACTCACGAACTAGGACATTTTTTTGGTTTATATCATCTTTTCACAACGAGCTGCTTGTATGATGCGGATTATTGTTCTGATACACCTAAGTATGTGCACCCAGGAAAAAATGATTTGCCTTACGAATCATGTAATGGTTGGAATTTTTATCGTGATAATCATATGGATTACACCAACGAACCAACATTTACTTTTACCTATCAGCAGGTAGAGCGTATGAGGTATGTATTGAAATATGGACGTTATGTTGGGAATAGGAGAGGTCTGGAGTACCAACCATTCTGAGTATATTGATATTTAGGGTTTATGAGTTCATAGAGGTGATCATCCACGATCACATTATTTTTGATGGCAGCTTTTTTAGCAATACCGAATTTTTTAAACCCACATTTTTCCATTACTCTTCCGGAAGCCGCATTGAAGTCAAAATGACCAGCTTCCAGCCTTACAATGTCCAATTCCATAAAAGCATATTGCACCAAGAGGTTGAGAGCGGCCGTGGCAATGCCTTTACCCCAATAAGGTTCTCCTATCCAGTAACCAACTATCGATGTTATCCTGAATACATCGGTTTTAGGTTCCAGTCCAATTACTCCGGCAAGATTACCTTGATATTCGATGGCTAATGTGAGTGTGGGAGACTCTTGCTGTTTTGAATGGATGAATGATTGGGCATCACTCAAAGAATATGGGTTTGGAAAATAATCCCTGACATTATTCCAGATTTTGATATTGTTGGCCAAAGTTGCCAGCTCCGTTGAATCTTCTGATTTTAATGGACGTATTTTAGTTCCGCTCATTAGTTGGAATATACTTTTTGAAAGATTTAGTTTTTCTCAGAAATCTAGTCAAAATACGGGGACAAATAGTTTAAACCTCCAATTTGCCATTCATATTTATCATTGAAATATGAATTAAATCAAACAAATCATGCGTAAAAGGCCTTTATATGGTGTTACTTTGTAATTAAACCAAAGGCCAGAGGTATCGAGTTTTTAAAAACTGACTATACCAGACTTCAATTTTCACTTTTCATAAAGCGAAGTTTCTTCGTTAACAGGCCAACTGAATTTAATTTCATCATTTTTCAACTTTTTTCTCAATAACAATTTATAGATAAATGGACTATTCATCGGTTGATTTACACAACATCGATCAAAAACATTATTTACCAACTTTCAAGCGTTATCCACTCGCATTCAAAAAAGGTCTCGGCTCAAGAATATGGGATGTGGAGGGCAATGAATACATTGATGTTTTGGCGGGAATTGCCGTCAATAACGTAGGGCATTGTCACCCCAAGGTTGCGGAGGCCATTAGTAAGCAGGCGCATGAGCTCATGCATATTTCCAATTTTTATGTAAGTGAGCCACAGATGTTACTTGCTCAAAAGTTGGCTCATTTATCTGGATTGGAGCGAGTGTTTTTTGGCAATAGCGGAGCAGAAGCTGCCGAAGGTGCGATTAAAATCGCAAGGAAATATGCCAGTAAAAATGGTCGAGGGCCGAAGATAATTGCTATGAAAAATGCATTTCATGGCAGAACCCTGGCTACTGTAGCCGCAACAGGAAAAAAAGCCATGATGAACGGATTTGACCCGATTCCGGAAGGGTTCATTCATGCTCCATTTAATGATTTTGAGGCAGTGAAAAATTTGATAACCGATGAAATCGGAGGGATTATGCTGGAGCCTATTCAGGGTGAAGGTGGCATCAACCCTGCTGATCAGGAGTATTTGGAGCAGTTGAGAGCGTTCTGTGATGAGCAAAATCTAGTCCTTGTTTTTGATGAAGTTCAAACTGGGATAGGTCGAACAGGGAAGATGTTTGCGCATGAGCATTATGGTGTCAAACCAGATGTAATGACGCTTGCAAAAGGTCTTGGTGGCGGAGTACCTGTGGGAGCGGTATTGGCTTCAGAGAAGGTTGGATCTGCAATAGATTGGGGTGATCATGGGACTACTTTTGGAGGTAATCCATTAGTCTGTGCAGCTTCACTAGCCGTGCTGGGAGTCATAGAATCAGAAAATTTATTACAGGAAGCTACAGAAAAAGGTGCGTGGTTGATGTCAGAGCTACATGATGCCAAAGAAGATTTTCCAGAGATTACAGAGGTTCGCGGAAAAGGACTCATGATTGGAGTAGAATTGACTTTGGATGCCAAGGCAGTGGTTGGTACTATGCTGGAGCACAAAGTGCTTGCAAATGCCACCGCGGGTCATGTCGTTCGATTAGTTCCTCCGCTCAATATTCCTATGGAAGACCTGAAAACAACATTGGAGGTATTGTTAAAATCAATTAAAGCAAATCGATAAATGAAGAAATATAATATAGGAATCATAGGAGCTACTGGCTACACAGGAAGCGAACTGGTAAGGATTCTATTGGGCCATCCGCAGGTTTCGATTTCCCTGATCACTTCGGAAAGCAGAAGTGGAGAGCGATTTTCAGATGTACATCCCCAATTCACCGGAATTTGTGATATTGAGCTGGATAGCCTTGAAAATATCGATAACTATGATTTAGACCTTGTTTTTTTGGCACTTCCTCACGGCGTATCGATGGATTTTGTAAAAGAGCACCATCAGAAGTCATTCAAAATTGTAGATCTCAGCGGGGATTTTCGGTTGTCTTCAAAAGATGTTTATGAAGCCTGGTACAACAAAGAACATAGCTTTGATCCGGGCTTTGAGTCTGCTGTATTTGGATTGCCCGAACTTTGGAGGAGGAGAATTGAAAAAGCCAGTTTAGTGGCAAATCCGGGCTGTTTTCCTACCTCTTCTATCCTTGCATTGGCACCACTTCTAAAAGAGGGTGTCATAGAGAAGGAAAACATCATTGTTGATTCTAAAACCGGTGTGACTGGGGCGGGAATCAAGGCTAAGCCTAACACACATTTCCCTGTGGTAAATGACAATTTCACGGCTTATGGTGTGAAATCACATCGACATACCATTGAAATACAAGAGATCATCAGTAAATACTCTGATGTGATGGCTACTGTGCTTTTTACGCCTCATTTGTTGCCGGTAGATCGTGGTATTCTCTCCACCTGTTACACCAAGCCAAAGGGTGATATTGATGAAAAGACCGTGAAAAGAATCTATAAGGATTATTATGAAAACGAATCTTTTATTCGATTAAGAGACGATATACCGAGTCTCAAACAAGTAAGAGGTACCAACTTTTTTGATGTTTATGCCACTTATGATGGCCGTACAAACACAATTATTACTATTGGGGTGATAGACAATCTCGTGAAAGGTGCAGCTGGCCAGGCAGTACAAAACATGAATATAATGCTTGACTTAGACGAAACATTAGGACTTAATATTTCACCTCTTCAACCATAAATAGAGTAAAAAATGAATATGATTAGAAATATCACCAACGTGAGAGGTATCAAATGTTGGGGAGCACATACAGGAGTAAAATCTATGAGAAGGGATCTGGCACTTATGTATTCAGAGGTGCCGGCAAAAGTTTCATCAGTATTTACGCAAAATCAAGTGGTGGCGGAGCCTATCAAACTGACCAGAATGCACCTGGAAGAAAGTGATAATCAGGCACAGGTCATCGTGGTGAATGCAGGAAATGCTAATGCTGTCACTGGAGAGCAGGGAGCGGAAGGAGCTCTGGCTATGGCCAAAACTGCGGCCGAAGAGTTTAAAGTAGACTTGAATAAGGTCATGGTGGCAAGTACGGGAATCATTGGTGTGAAATTTCCTACGGAAGCGGTAGTGGAGGGAATCAAAGAAAATGTAAAAAAAATCAGTGAAAACTCACGTGCGGGCTCTTTTGCAGCCAATGCCATTCTGACAACAGATACGTTTGCAAAAGAAGGATATGTAGAGTTTGATATAGATGGTAATACGATCAATATTGGAGGAATTGCTAAAGGTTCCGGAATGATTCACCCGAATATGGCCACTATGTTGGCGTTTGCCTTTACTGATATCAACATTGATCAGAAGCTGCTTGATCGGGCGTTTCGTGAAGCTGTAGATGAATCATTTAACATGATAACAGTAGATGGTGACACTTCTACCAATGATATGGCCTGTATCTTGGCAAATGGACTTGCCGACAATGATGAAATTACCTCTGCCAGTGATCCATATTATCTGACATTTAAAGAAAAGCTGAAGGAACTCATGATGCACCTTGCCAAGCTAATCGTTTCAGATGGTGAGGGCGCGAGCAAGTTTATTGAGTACCAGTTGAGCGGAGCAAGGTCAAAAGAAGATGCACGTCATATGGTTCGAGTAATTTCGGACTCTTCTCTAGTGAAAACGGCCATGTTTGGGAGAGATCCGAACTGGGGACGTATTCTTGCTGCAATGGGAAGATCTGGAATTGAATTCGATCCCGAAAAGGTAGATCTGTGGCTTGGAAACGAAAATGAGGAAGTAAAAATGCTCGAAATGGGAATGCCTTTGGAATTTGATATGAATCTGGTGAAACGAATCCTCAAACAATCAGAAATTATCATCAAGATCAAATTGAGAGAAGGGAGAGCCACAGCTTTAGGCTGGGGAACCGATCTTACAACGGATTATGTAATGTTCAATTCAATGTACACAACCTGATCAAGTACTTGAAAAAATCCATGAGCAATATTTATTTTTGCTCATGGATTTAAATGATTAAATGACATGAAAAGGTTAATAGCATTATTTCAGCTAGTTGTTTTTACATTTTTATTGAGTTGTGATTCAAGTAATAAGCCTAGTTCAACATCTGCGGGATCAGGGGCTCTGGAGACTATCCCTGCAGCTGCAGAAGTCATCGATCTCGGGAGTATCGAGAAGGTAATGGTTAAAGATGCTCAGGGAAGAATCGTCGAAGAAGGGAATGCCTTAAATGGGTTGAAAGAAGGCGCATGGATTACCTATAATGAAGACGGAGTTCCTACCACGCTGACTAATTACCATAAAGGTGTGAAATTGGGTGTCGAGTTGACTTTTGATAACAATGCTTCTTTGTCAACCAAATCATACCAAAATGGCGACAACATTGAAGGAGAATTTAGGAAATACCAAAATCGGAACCTTTCCGAAATTAAGACCTACGAAAATGGTATACTGAATGGACCTCACCTCACTTTTTATACGAACGAAAAAGTACAGCAGGAAGTAAATTACGTAAATGGGAACTTTGACGGACTAGCCAGATGGTTCAGTCAGGATGGTAAATTAACCATTGCTTATGTCTATGATGATGGTGAGCTAGTCGATAAAAACCCGAACCTTTCTGCACAAGATTCTGTAGCCAGTTACTAATTTTCGGTGATTCTGTTTTTTTCTCCGAGCTCTTTTTCGAGCTTGGAGACTTTTGCTTGAATATTTTTCAAATATTCCATCATCTGTCGATGCTCCATGTGCATGGCCTCCTTTTCTCTCGTGACCTCATCTTCTGTCTCAGCTCGATGTATTTCATTCATAGTGTTTACCACAATAGCAATGAAAACGTTTAGAGTGGTGTAAGTTGCCAGAAGGATAAAAGGGATGAAGAATACATAAGCATAAGGAAGTACATCCATCATAGGTCTGGCTATTCCAGAAGACCAACTTTCTAATGTCATGATTTGGAATAGCGTAAAAAATGTTTTGCCCATGTCTCCAAAGTATTGTGGAAAATCCTCTTGATAAAGATCCGTCCCGATCACAGCGAATACATAGAAAATCATTGATAGCAATACTGCAATCCAGCCGATACTAGGAATAGATTTGAGCAATGATTCAATTATGAGTCTTAGTTTCGGAACATTCTTGATCAATCTTGCAGTTCTCAGGATTCTTAGTGTTCTAAGGATAGAAAGAGGGCCAGCTGCGGGTACCAGTGCAATCGCTACGATTAAAAAATCAAATACATTCCAGGCATTTGAAAAGAACTTTAGTCTGTAAACCACCAGTTTCAAAGAGATTTCCAATGCGAAAATCACCAATATGTAACCATCGATCTGACTTAATAAAAAGTGGGTGCGCTCTGAGAGATTAGGTGAAGTTTCTATCCCAATTGTGACGGCATTCAAAAGGATAATCCCGACGATAGTATACTGGAAGACATTTGTTTCCAGAAACTGCTTTAAGCCATCCATGTGCTTAAGGCGATACAAAAAAAGTTTGGAAGGGTGCTTGCTCTGATCAGACATAATATTGCCGCAAAATAAGCAACTTATGTTCTAACAATCCACCCACATTTTGGTAAAAATCAGGACATTTTAAAACTAGGAGATGATCCGTTCTAAAATAAAGCCCACATAATAAGATAAGATAGCCGCTGCACCACCCAAAAGTACCGTTTCTGCAATGCTACGAAACTTCGAGGTATGCGTTACAAGACTTTTCAAAAAACCGATTCCAACAAAACCAACACCAGTGAGGAGACTGGAGGTATAAAATAAATTTACGTCTAGTTTAAAAGCATAGTCCATCAAGTAAATTATCAATGGGATAATGCCCAATATTAGGAAAGAGATAAAAGTTACAGCACCCATCATCAGAGGAGATTTGGTTTCCTCTGCCATTTCCAGCTCTTCTTTCATCATTACATCCACCCATCTGTCTCGGTCAGCACAAATAGTGTCTACAACTTGCTCTAATAGCTCCCCTTTGAATCCCTTCGCCTCAAATATTTCCCTTATTTCTTCACGTTCCTTATGAGGAATATTGTCTACTTCCCAATACTCGATTTTCTTGTGTTTTTCATAATTCTGTTTTTCGGATTTGGTTGAGAGGTAACTACCTACAGACATAGAAAAACCATCAGCGATTAGGTTTGCCACACCAAGAATGATCACAATGGCACTATCTAGTCCAGCACCTGCAGACCCAGCCACTACAGCAAAGGTTGTCACGCTTCCATCTATCCCTCCATATACAAATTCACCCAGATATTCTTGATATTTAGATAGCAGCCGGTGTTGCCCGTGAATGCTGGGTTCGGAAGGGTGAATATCTTCTTTCAATAATTCCTCAGTAGGCTTCATTCTGATTGAAGTGTAGTTACGTTTTTACACCCTGTTTCGGATTCATTGCTTGTCAGGATCAGTGCATTTCCTATGAATTTGATATTCAGAGAATTGCATTCAATTTCATCTAATACATCATCATCTCCCTGGAGACACAATGTCAGCCGGTCATCAGAAACTGAATAAGTGCCGACTGAATTAATCGCTAGTCCGTTTTCCACAACCTGCTGATTAAACAAGTTGGTATCTGATTCGAAAATGTATCTTGTGCAGGAGGTTTCGCTACAACTGTAATTTGTTGAGCCATCTTCTGTGGACTCATTGCAGTCAGATAGAGTTATGTTTGAGACATACCACGATCCCTGGATTTTTAATTTGTTTTCCGATGTGTTGTCATCTTCGCAAGCGGAGATGAGCACTACCAAAGACAGAATGGCAATACAATACTGATAGACTATTTTCATGTGCTAGTTATAATTATTTCTTCAGAGAAATAAAATTAATCTATTTACTGTTAGGAAACTCCTGAGAGTAAATAATTCAAAAAAATCTATTGCATCAAAAAGCTTTCGAAGGGTCTGTCAAGAGTAGAGATAAAAAAGTAGCGAGGGGGGGAATCGAACCCCCGACCTCCGGGTTATGAATCCGACGCTCTAACCATCTGAGCTACCTCGCCATATTCATTTATGTTTTCGAACTTTTGACCCTCTGGTTATGACACTAAGCGTGCCGATCCGAGGCTCTAATCGTCCGGGGCGCGTAGCCTGAGCTACCTCGCCAGAATTAATTTTTACTAAGTCAAATAATTACGCTACATTAATGCTTAAATGTGCGTAGACTTCCTTTTCACTAGGGTCGTTTTCTTAGCTCAAACAAGCTAGCTTGTAGTGATTTTGTAGTGCCTTCCCTGAAAAGGAGTGCAAATGTATAAACTTTTCTTTTTTATCACAGCATGTTGGCGATTTCAATTTTTTTTTTACCTTATCCAAAATTTTGTTTTTATGGCTAAAGAGAAGTTTATTGGAGAATACCCGATCAACGCATCGAAGAAAATGCTTTTTCCTTATTTCAGTACAGCATCGGGACTGGCTCAATGGTTTGCAGATGATGTCAACATCAATGAGGATAAAGTATTCACGTTTGTTTGGGATGGTGAGGAAAATAAGGCCAGACTGGTGTCTAGCAGAACTAACTCTCATGTAAGGTTTGAATTTTTGGATGAGGACGAGGATCCGGCATATGTGGAATTCAAGTTGGATATGAACGAACTGACTCAGGAAGTGTTTGTTAGAATAACTGACTACAGTGACATAGATCAGGAGGAAGTAGAAGAACTATACGAGAGCTTACTTCATGAATTAAAAGAAATTGTAGGAGGCTGATCACACAATCGTATCGCATTCATTTCGTTTTCGTTTTAGTTTTTCATATTTGCGGAGTTTATGCGAAAGATAGATATCCTGATACTCAAGGCTTTTATCGGCCCTTTTACATTGACCACCTTCCTGGCCACATTTGTGTTGCTATTGCAATACATGATGAAATACTTTGATGACTTTGTCGGGAAGGATTTAGGTTTTGAAGTATTCGGTGAATTATTGTTTTATTTCAGTTTGAATATGCTCCAAGTGGCCCTTCCACTGGGCGTGTTGGTATCATCTCTAATGACCTTTGGGAATTTGGGAGAGCATTTCGAGCTTACCGCAATAAAGAGTGCTGGAATATCATTAGTGCGTGCACTCAGACCTATTTTCTTTTTTGTAGCAATTCTTACCTACCTGGCTTTTCTTTTTAATAATCATGTGGTGCCAGCAGCAAATTTAAAGGCGTATAGTTTGCTCTATGATATCAAGCATAAGAAACCTGCCTTAGACTTAAAAGAAGGTGTTTTCTACAATGGTATTCCTGATTACAGTATTAAGGTAGAGAAAAAATATTCAGATAATAAAACTCTAAAAAATGTATTGATCTACGATCATTCTAGTGGATCGGGAAACAATCGCGTCATAATAGCCGATTCTAGCCGAATGTTCACTTTTATGAATGAACGATACTTGAAATTGGAATTATTTAATGGGAATTATTACAATGAGGAACCGGATTCCAGAGAACCGGTAGATAAATTCTATAGAACTAATTTTAATAGAATGGATATGGTATTCAACCTATCCTCATTTGACCTAAAAAGAACGAAAGTAGAGCTTTTTAGAAATAACCGTCAGATGAAAAATGTTGCTGAACTACAAGCCGGTGTTGATTCTATGAAAATGTCGGTCATTGAGGCTAAAAATAACTTTTATCTGAATTCGAAAGGTTTTTATTCATTTCAAATGGAGGAAATGGAAATTGAAGTGCCAGGTGTTGACAGGTTAAAAGAATACCTGGAAGAAAAAGAGAGCAAGCAGGCCGATACTTTAGAAAATGAAAAACGAGTGCAAAAGGCTACTTTATTGCCAGGTATTTTTCAAGATCAGGAGCAGGAAAGAGTCATTAAGACCAAGGAAATGCTTGAATCCTCTTCTACTGCGACCTTAAGCAATTCTAAAAATGATTCGCTTGATTCAATATTAGATATACCGGAGCCTGTTCTTGTTGAAAATGTAGAGTTGTCGGCTGACACATTGAAAGAAGGTGTTTCAACAATAGACACAGTGAGTTTAAGTTATTTGAACTCTAAACTCTTATCCAGAAAAAGTGAGGTGCTGCAATTGGCACGAAACCAGGCCCAAAATGTGAAAATCAATCTAGCATCAGTTGATAATAGAATAGAAAAATTAGAACGGGAATATCGGAGATATACGATTGAAAAATGGAAGAAATACAGTCAGGCCGCCGCTTGTCTGGTAATGTTTCTCATTGGTGCACCACTTGGAGCAATCATTAAAAAAGGAGGGTTAGGAGTACCGGTGATTGTTTCAATTTTCTTTTTTCTGTCTTATTACATCATAGGCATCATTTTTGAAAAATCAGCAAAAGAAGGCTTGTACGACCCCATGTTGTCAGCCTGGATCGCAGATTTATCTCTTTTGCCATTTGGATTATTTTTCCTGCGCCAGGCGAGAATAGATGCCAGACTATTTGATACAGATTTTTATAATATCTGGCTAGATAAATTAAAAGTGAGATTTGCAAAAAGTAAGAAATAAATATTGTATTTCATAAAGTATAAGGCTAAATTTGCGCTTTGAATTTAGAAGACAAAAGAGAACAATAAAGAATGTACTTGACGAAGGAAAAGAAAGAAGAATTCTTCACAAAACATGGAAAAGGAAAAGAAGATACTGGTTCATCTGAAGGACAGATCGCACTTTTCACCCACCGAATCAACCACCTCACTGAGCATTTGAAAAGCAATAAACAAGACCATGCTTCTCGACTAGGTCTACTTAAGTTGGTTGGAAAAAGAAGAAGATTGCTAGACTATCTCCACAAGAAAGACATAGCAAGATACAGAAGTATCATCGCGGAACTAGGAATCCGAAAATAATTACAAGAAACTATTATTAGGGGAATTCAACTCAAGGATTCCCCTTTTTTATCTTTGGCGCCTAGTAGAAAGTATAAGAAAGAGGCTCCGGGATATAAACACAAATCATATATTTATGAAGCCTCAATTTACAACAAAGACGTTTTCGTTAGCTGACGGAAGAGAAATCTCTATTGAAACTGGCCGCCTGGCCAAACAAGCTGACGGTTCCGTAGTAGTAAGAATGGGTAATACCATGATTCTCGCTACTGTGGTCTCGAAAAAAGAAGCTGGAGAAGGTGTAGACTTTTTACCTTTATCAGTTGATTATCAAGAAAAGTTTGCTGCAGCAGGCAAAATCCCGGGTGGATTTTTGAAAAGAGAAGGTAAACTTTCTGATTATGAAGTATTGATCTGTAGGCTGGTTGATAGGGCCCTCAGACCTCTTTTCCCATCAGATTACCATGCTGACACTCAGGTGATGCTTTCTTTGATCTCAGGGGATAGTGAAGTGTTACCAGATGCCTTGGCTGCATTAGCCGCGTCTGCAGCTATTTCTGTTTCGGATATTCCTTTCGATGGCCCAATTTCTGAAGTGAGAGTCGTAAAACTTGGAGAAGAGTATATCGTAAATCCAAGCCCTGCTCAAATGGAAGAAGCTACTTTAGACTTGATAGTTGCAGGTAGTATGGATAACATCATGATGGTGGAGGGTGAGTCCAAAGAGGTGAGCGAAGAAGAAATGCTTGAAGGTATCAAGGTCGCTCATGAGGCTATAAAGGTGCAATGCCAGGCTCAAATTGAACTTGCTGAAGAAGTAGGTGCTACAGTGAAGAGGGAGTATAATCATGAGCCTTCGGATGAAGAGTTGAAAGCTAAGGTTCATGAAAATTGTTACCAGGCTTGCTACGATATAGCCAAAAAAGGAATTGCGAATAAATCACAAAGAGGTGAGGAATTTGATGCAGTAAAAGAAGCCTTCCTTGCCACATATAGTGAAGAAGAATTGGAAGAGCTAGATGGTTTTCTTCTTAAGAAGTATTTTCACGATGTTCAAAAGGAAGCAGTTAGAAACTGTGTTCTGGATACAAAGAAAAGACTCGATGGTAGAGAGCTGGAGCAAGTGAGACCTATCTGGAGCGAGGTGGATTACTTACCTTCAGCGCATGGTTCTGCCGTTTTTACGAGAGGAGAGACGCAATCATTGACTACCGTAACACTTGGTTCCAAGTTAGATGAGCAAATGATTGACGGAGCGATGATCTCCGGATATAATAAGTTTATTCTACATTACAATTTCCCAGGATTCTCTACTGGCGAAGTAAGGCCGAACAGAGGACCTGGTAGAAGAGAAGTTGGACATGGAAACCTTGCTATGAGAGCATTGAAACCAATGATTCCAACGGACAACAATCCATATACTATTAGAGTAGTATCAGATATTTTAGAGTCAAATGGTTCCTCGTCGATGGCTACCGTATGTGCTGGATGTTTGGCTATGATGGATGCTGGTATCAATATCAAAGCACCAGTATCAGGAATCGCAATGGGGATGATTTCTGATAGCGAAACAGGAAGATACGCTGTGTTGTCTGACATTCTGGGTGATGAAGATCACTTAGGAGATATGGACTTTAAAGTGACTGGTTCTGAAAATGGGATCACTGCTTGCCAGATGGATATCAAAATTGATGGACTGTCTTATGATGTTTTGAAAGAAGCATTGGAGCAAGCAAAAAGAGGCAGACTTCACATACTTGGAGAAATGAACAAAACATTGTCAGCTCCGAGAGAGGACTTCAAAGCAAATGCCCCTAGAGTAGTGAAGTTGATGATTGAGAGAGATATGATTGGTGCGGTGATCGGACCTGGAGGAAAGATCATTCAGGAAATTCAAAGAGAATCTGGAGCTACTGTGAATATCGAAGAAGTAGAAAAAGGTGGAGAAGTGACAGTCTTTGCGGCGGATAAAACTGCATTGGATGAAGCATTGAGAAGAATCAAAGCTATTGTGGCTGTTCCTGAAGTTGGAGAAGTCTATGAAGGTAAAGTGAAAGCGATTATGCCTTTCGGTGCTTTCGTGGAGATCTTGCCAGGAAAAGACGGGTTGCTGCATATCTCAGAGATCAAGTGGGAACGCGTAGAGAAAATGGATGGCGTATTGGAAGTAGGTGAGGAAGTGAAAGTGAAGCTTATCGAGATAGATAAGAAGACCGGAAAATACAGACTTTCAAGAAAAGTTTTGCTTCCTAAGCCTGAGAAGAAAGACTAAATCTGATAATTGTTTATCTTGAGAGGTGAGAATTTACCGTAAGGCGGTAAAAAATAAACCACCACTCTATGAGACAATTAAAGATTAGCAAACAGATAACCAATAGGGAGCACGCTTCTCTAGATAAATATCTGAATGACATATCTAAACTTGAGTTGATTACTTCTGAAGAAGAGGTAATATTAGCTCAAAGAATAAAAGAAGGAGATCAATTGGCCTTGGATAAATTAACCAAGGCCAATTTGCGTTTTGTGGTGTCTGTGGCAAAGCAATATCAGAACCAAGGCCTCACTTTGGGTGATTTAATCAACGAGGGTAATTTAGGCCTTATCAAAGCTGCTCAAAAGTTTGATGAAACCCGCGGATTTAAATTCATCTCCTATGCAGTTTGGTGGATCCGACAATCCATACTGCAGGCAATTGCCGAACAATCTAGAATAGTAAGGCTCCCACTCAATCAAGTCAGTTCGGTTCATAAGATTTCAAAAGCATTTTCTAAGCTCGAGCAAGAGTTTGAAAGAGAACCATCTCCTGACGAATTGGCAGCTACTCTGGATGTGTCAGTAACTGATGTTACAGATGCCTTAAGCAGAATTAGAAAGCACATTTCTGTAGATGCTCCTTTTGCAAGTGGTGAGGAGAATGAAAACAGTTTGTTAGATGTGATGGAAAATGAATTCTCTGACACGCCAGACAATGAATTACTCAATGAATCATTGAAAAATGAAGTCAAGAGGATCCTTGTAACATTGACTCAGCGTGAGTCTGACGTGATTTGTCACTATTTTGGCTTGAATGGAGTACAAGCTGCTTCTCTGGAGGAAATTGGTGATCGTTTTGCGCTTACTCGCGAAAGAGTCAGACAGATAAAGGAAAAGGCTATTAGAAGATTGAGGCATTCTTCTCGAAGCAGATCCTTAAAGGTGTATTTGGGGTGATAGTCAAATTGTCAGTTTGAATCAAATTGGTCTTTTCTTTGTTAAACATTCGGAAAATCGACTAAATCATTAAAAACATAAAGAATAATGGCAAACGAACGAGTTAAAGTTTTAATCATTGGTTCAGGACCTGCTGGATATACAGCCGCAATTTATAGTGCTAGAGCCGGTTTAAAACCAGTTTTATACCAGGGTGGACAGCCAGGTGGTCAATTGACGATCACGACTGATGTGGAAAACTTTCCAGGATATGCGGACGGAGTGATGGGGCCTCAGATGATGGTAGACTTTCAAGCACAGGCTGAGCGTTTCGGTACGGATATTCGCAGTGGAATGATCACTGCTGTTGACTTTTCGGGTTGGCCACATAAAGTCACGGTGGATAACAAAACAGAAATTGAAGCAGAAGCAGTCATCATTTCTACGGGAGCAGCTGCCAAATGGCTAGGTCTGGAAAGTGAGCAAAGACTGAACGGGCGTGGAGTATCAGCGTGTGCTGTTTGTGATGGATTCTTTTTTAGGGGACAGGAAGTTGCAATAGTAGGGGGTGGCGATACAGCCGCTGAGGAAGCTACTTACTTGTCTAAACTAGTGAAGAAGGTTTACATGCTGGTGAGAAGAGATGAACTGAGAGCAAGTAAAATCATGCAACAGAGGGTGATGAATGCACCGAACATCGAGGTGCTTTGGAACACTGAAACCGAGGAAGTGCTAGGAGAAGAAGACGTTACAGGAATTAGGGTGAAAAATAATGTATCAGGAGAGGTGAAAGAAATTCCAGTTACAGGATTTTTCGTTGCAATCGGTCACAAACCTAACACTGATGTGTTCAAAGATTTCATAGATATGGACGATGCAGGATATATTAAAACAATTCCGGGGACAGCCAAAACAAATGTGCCAGGTGTTTTTGCTACGGGAGATGCACAGGATAAAATTTACAGACAAGCTGTAACAGCTGCAGGAAGTGGTTGTATGGGAGCTTTGGATGCTGAAAAGTTCATTGCTGAGAAAGAAGTTGAAATGCAGGAAGCAGTTTGAAAACATTAAAGATTACAAAGTAAAGTCCCGATTTTTCGGGACTTTTTTGTTTGGACTGAATATTTTTGAAAGTTCATTAAGTGAACTCACTCAACTTATTATAGAACTGGAAACCAATGAAAATCAACATACTTGCTATTGCTGCTCATCCGGATGATGTGGAATTGACCTGTGCCGGAACATTAATCACTCATAGTAACAAAGGGTTTACTACAGGCGTAATCGATCTGACTCAAGGTGAGTTAGGGACGCGGGGCACACCCGAACAGCGTTTGGAAGAAGCTAAGGCTGCGGCAGAGATTATGAATTTGACTATTCGTGAAAATATGGGTTTTGCAGATGGTTTTTTTCTGAATGATCGAGAACATCAACTGGCTCTAATCCAAAAAATCCGAAAATATCAACCAGATATTGTATTGACTAATGCTCAATACGATCGTCATCCAGATCATGGGAGAGGGGCTTTGCTCGTAGAAGAATCGTGTTTTAAGGCGGGATTGAAGATGGTGAAAACAGTAGATGATGAGGGAAAAGAGCAAGTTGCATGGAGACCAAAAAAGGTATTTTTCGGCATTCAAAGTACCTCTTTAACTCCAGATTTTTTTGTGGATGTAACAGATGCTCACCAGACCAAAATGGAAGCCGTAAAAGCCTATAAGTCGCAGTTTTATGATCCTAAGAGTGAGGAGCCCCAAACTTACATTTCACGACCTGAATTCATGGATATGGTGGAATCTCGTGCGATCGAATATGGAAACCGGATAGGAGTGAGGTATGCGGAAGGTTTTTGCGCCAAGCAAGCCTTGGGTGTCAAAGACCTGTATCACTTAATGTAAAAAGGGTTCATCTTGTCATAGGTTCTCATTGCTCTCAATTGTTCTATTTTCGAGAGTGAATCCAGACCTGTTTTTAGATATTGGTCTAACCAAACCATACTATTTGAAAGAGGTTCATTTGGGTAGAATTCGTCCCTGCAAAAATGAACGAATTTCAGAACTCTGAATCCGTCCCACCAACTGTAATATCTACTTAAGAAATTTTCAAAACTCCCAGACTGTGAGATCAACTCAGCGATTGAGAAATGATGCTCTGAATAAAATCTAGCAACAGATTCTGGATATTTCGGTAATTGACGAGAATAATATATTTCCTCAAGGTTTAGGTTAATGACTTTCAGGTCTTCAAATATTTTAGGTGAATAGGAAGGATAGGCCTGATCAGGAGATTTGAGATAATTGTTGATTGCAAAGCCAGTTCCAAATGGTACTCTTTCTGACGTGCGGTCAGATGGAAAAATGGTGGTGTTGTTGATTTCTCCCAGTCCACCCAGTGGCACCATTTTATGAATGAAATAAAAATCCTCACCTGCTTTTCTGGTATTCATACCACCTTGTTTCTGGTAGGCTTTACTTTTTACCGTAATGCAAGATCCTAAGGTTTGAAGAGCATTTGGATATTGAATTATGCGAAGGGCGTTAATATAATATCTGAGGAATTGTTCATATAAAATAATTGCCTCGGAATTGGGTCCGTTCAAGTCATGCTCGTAATGAACCATTCCAAGTTTATGCTCGGGGTTAGAAAAGAAATCTTCAATCACTTGAAGGTAATTGGGTGCACAAGTGCAATCTGCATCATAGCAGACGATTATCCCATCTTTTCTATTCTCTTCGAAACACCTTACAGCCTCATCCATACCGATTTTTCTTGCAAGTCCGACACCAGCTTTTTTGGATGGAAGCTTTAAGTTGATGGTATATTGCTCAAATGTTTTGGTAATTCCTTCTGCCTCTTCAAATGTTCTTTTATTCAGTGTAGAAATTGATTCATTAGTGTTTTCAGGTTCATTGATCACAATGATTACCGACACTTTACCAATTGGTTTTGAGCAATCATGTAATGACCGAAGAGCAGTAGCAATGTTTTGCTCTGCATAAGCAGGAATTACGACTATGATGTCAGGATTATTCTTGATTTGCTGATGAAGACCAATGCTAGGGTAAGCGTATCGCTGTAGATAGATATTTGATTTTTTCAAGGAGACAATCGGTTTTTATCCCAATCCAATCCATTTTTTGTGTACATGATCCGGTCGTGCAACCTGCTAGGGCGTCCCTGCCAAAACTCAATGCTGTTAGGAATCACTCTGAATCCACCCCAAAAGTCAGGAAGCGGAACTTTCCCTTCTTTAAACTTTTCTTTCATCTCGTTTAGCTTCACTTCCAAAATACTCCGTGAAGTTATTATCTGGCTTTGATGAGAAACCCACGCACCAAGTTGACTGCCAAAAGGTCTGCTTAGAAAATACTTCATGGATTCTGTGTTGCTGACCTTTTCGGTGGTTCCCGTGATAGAAACTTGTCTTTCCAGCTGAAACCAAGGGAAAAGCAACGAAACCTGGTTATTTTCTGCAATTTGCCTGGCTTTTCTACTTTCATAATTAGTGTAAAAAACGAATCCTTTTTTATCGAAAGCCTTTAGTAAAACAGTTCTTTGTGTGATAAAACCTGACTTGTTTGAAGTGCTCAATACCATAGCATTAGGTTCTGTCAGTTGACTTTTTTGAGCTTCAGTGAACCATTTTTCAAATTGACTAAAAGGAGAATCCAGACAAGAATCAAGATCCAAATCAGATTTTGTGTATTCTTTCCTGAGTGAAGCAAGATCGAGATCCATGAGATTATTTATTCTAAAAGTTTAATAAAAATATGAGACTACAAAGTTAGGAATTAGTAAGATTTGCTCTATCAATAATTGGATTGTTTCAACTATTCTTTGATATATGTTGTCACGAATGCATAGATTCGTTGATAATCTCAACTAAGCTGCTGATATGGATTATTTTGCCCCGGATAGAATTATCGAACCAGAAAGAGGTGATTTGTTGATTTCTGAGCCTTATTTGCCAGACCCAAATTTTGAACGTACGGTCATTTTTCTATGTGAACATGACGATAATGGTACTTTTGGCTTTGTCCTCAATAAACCATCTCAAAGTCTTCTGCCTGATCTGATAGAAGAAGTGGAGGGTTTTGATGCAAACGTATATGTGGGTGGTCCTGTGCAGCAGAATACACTCCATTTTTTACATAGGAGTGCACTCAATCTGGATCATGACAGGAAAATTGTAAACGGGGTTTTTTGGGGGATTGATTTTGAGAATCTTCTATCTAATATCAATACGCGAATGATTACACCTGAGGATTTGAAATTTTTTGTAGGATATTCAGGTTGGGCTCCAGGCCAATTGATGGAGGAATTAGAAGCTAAATCATGGATAGTATACAAGAATGCAGACCCTGAAATGATTTTCGATATAGATCCTGATTCACTCTGGAAAGAAGTTTTGAATAGGCTCGGAGGAAAATATCGGGTGATTTCTAACTACCCAACTGATCCCAGACTCAATTAGTACAGGGTATTTTATTAATTTTGAATTTTTAAGCGAAACCAATTATTCCATCATGGAAGATAATGTAAACAAATTGCCTGAGGGTCAGGAAGATCCAAAGGATGGCGTTCAGCAAAACACTGAGCTAGTTGAAAATGATGCCACAGAGCAAACAGATTCTGCAGTAACGACAGATACTGAAGAAACTACACAACCAGAGGTGGATACAACTGAATCAGCCGAAGAGCCGGTGAAAGATGAGGTAGTGGAAGAAAGTGTTGCAGAGGCAGAAAGTAAGGCTGCTGATACAGATTCAAGCGAAGATCAGGAAGATTCTAATGAAGAGGAGTCTGAAGAGGAGGACGAGGATACAAAATTGCTCGAGTCTTTACATTTCGAGAATCCAACTAAAGAAGAATTGATGGAGGCGCTAAAAAAAGTGTCTCATATGACCAATATGAGAGCACTGGATAAAGCACTCAAAGAAATTAAGCCACCATACGAATCGATCCAGGAAAAAGAGAAAAATGTTGCTCTGGAATCTTTCTTGGCTGAAGAAGGAAATGAAGAAACTGACTTTGTTTTCAAATCAGAAAAAATAGATGATGAATTCAATGATCTTTTTGAACTGCTAAGAAGTAAGAAGCAAAAGTTTTTTGCTGATCTGGAGAGAGCAAAAGAGGAAAATCTTGCAAGAAAAAATGAAATCCTTGAAAAGCTCAGAGAACTGGTAGATGGAGAAGAGAGTACTGCATCCATCAATTCACTGAAGGAGCTACAGCAGGAATTTCGTAAAATTGGTCCGGTACCTGGCCCTCAGGTTAAAACAATGTGGGCCAATTACAATGCCATACTTGATAGATTCTATGATAACAGGAGTATCTATTTCGAGCTGAAGGAACTGGATCGAAAAAAGAACCTGGAAAGCAAACTTGAGCTTTGTGAAAAAGCAGAACAGCTGGAAAAGGTAGAGAATATCAAAGAAGCCATTATTCAGCTCAACGAATTGCACGAAGAGTTTAAGCATATTGGTCCAATTCCAAAAGATGATCAGGAGCCTGTTTGGCAAAGGTTTAAAGCGGCTTCAGATAAGGTTTATACTAAAAGAAAAGAGTTTTTTGATCAACTCAAATCGGAGCTCAGTGAAAACGCGGAGAAGAAAATGGCTCTTGGTGATAAGGTGCAGGAGTTTCTCTCGTTTAACAGTGATCGAATTACTGAGTGGAATAAAAAGACGAAAGATTTACTGGAACTGCAAAAACAATGGGAAGCAATAGGAGGCCTACCAAGAGATAAGGCAAAAGAAATCAATAAACACTTCTGGTCTGGTTTCAAGCAATTCTTTAATAACAAGAGTAATTTCTTCAAGACCTTAGAAGGCCAGCGAGAAGAGAATCTTAAGAAAAAACAAGAATTACTTGCTAAAGCCGAAGAATTGAAAGAGAGCTCTGAGTGGGATAGAGCTGCTAAGGAATTAAAAGCCTTACAAAATCAGTGGAGAGAAATAGGTCCTGTTCCTGAGAAGTTTAGAAATGTAGTCTATGAGCAATTCAAAGCGGCATGTGATCAATTCTTTGATAGAAAAAGAGCACAGGGAGATGCGAAAAATGCGGAGTTTGTAGAGAATCTAAAAAAGAAAGAGGAGATCTGCAGTATGCTAGAAGCCTACCTGAATTCTGATACCATCGAACTGGAAGAGGTGTATAACCTACTGGATCGGTATTCTGATATTGGGTTTGTGCCGAGAAATGCCATTAAGAGCAGTCATGCAAGATTTGATGAAGTAACAGATAAACTATTGAATCTTGAAGATTTGTCTGAGAGTCAGAGATCAGAACTTCAAACTCAGGTTCAGATCAGCAAACTGAAGAATAGTCCTCACAGCTCGCAGAAGATCAATAGGAAGGAAATGGCGATCAGGAGAAAAATATCTTCACTGGAAGGAGATATAGCTACACTCAATCGCAATATGGACTTCTTTGCGAACTCTAAAACTGCAGATAAATTGAGGGCGGATGTGGAAAATCAGATTGCATCAACAGAGAAAGAAATCAGAGAATTGAAGAAACAACTGAAGTTGTTGAATCAAATTTGAAAAAATAAGTATCGAATGTTTGCATACTAATTTGATACTTTTATTTTTGCACTCGCTTTTAAGCAAAGCACAAAGACAAAGCCGGTAAAACGGCGAGTCAAGCCTCCATAGCTCAGCTGGCCAGAGCAACTGACTTGTAATCAGTAGGTCGTTGGTTCGAATCCGACTGGGGGCTCTTGATAATCAGGCACTTACGAGAAATTGTAAGTGCTTTTTTATTTTAGATACATACAGAATACATACAATCACAAGTATTTGAAATTGGTGTATGTATCTGACAAACAATAAGATACAAAAAAATAGCCATTCTGAAGAGAATGGCTATTTTGTCTATTTTAACAGGATTAGTTTTCAATCAATCCTGGTATTTTAAGAGCACCTAAGTAAAGACTGTTTGATACCTGTGCTCCATCAGCACTGATGAATGCCAAATAAGCAATCACAGTATCGTTGGCATAATCATCAGGTAAAACAATATCTTGACCTTCAGCACTTCTTTGAGCACTAGCGGTTGAAAAGATTACTTCACCTTTTGATTCGTTAAACAATAGCAACATTGATTTATCAGTTGCGAGAGCTGAACCAGAGCCGCTGTTGTCGTCCCAGGCGAATGAAGCTGTTCCTGCAACACTCACATCTATTGATCCATTTAAAGCGCCTGTAAGCGCTCCTCTGCTTACGAGAGCAGCAGCATAGTCAACAACAAAGTCTGGAGCTTCTCCTGTAATTGCATTTTTTAGGATATAAGACATTGCGCTGTTGAACTCAGTCTTCTTGGACGCAAATCCTTTGTAGCCTACTTTGATGAAATCCTTCATTGGCTGAAGGAATTGAAGTGCAGTGGTAAACTTAGTTCTCTGGTTTACCTGGCCTTCTGTTCGCGGGTTGGCAACACTTGCTGGTTTGATTCTCATGTAATCAATACCTTTCCAGTTGCCACCAATGACATTTCCAACCTTGCCGGAAAAGCCTCCTAAAATTCCTTGATTAATAACTCCCATGTTATTTTGAATTAATGGTGTGTAAATGAAACTCGGACTTGATACGGACTTATTACGAGCAAATCCTTGATACAATTGTACGAAATGAATGCGATTGTTACTTATACCTCTGCTTTATTAGCTTTTGTCTGCATTTCTTTGCTTTGATCAATACTCCTATTCAAGGAGTATTTTGTAAAATATAGCCTTCTTCACTTGCTGGATCAATTCAGTTTGCTTCTTTAGAATTTGAGCTTTCTTTTCAAAATCCTGTATTAGCGCAAGTCCTTCGAGGTATGCTCTACGATCTTTTAGAGCTTTATTGGTAGCTGCTTGAAGAATGTTTCTCATTGTTTTGGTGTGGATAAAAGGAATAACAGAACCAATCAGGTAGGGCCTAAAGTAGTCAGTTTGCCAAAGGGCATAAGAAAGCCAGTAATGGAAGTTTCTGGCTTCCTCCGTTTCTGTTTCAACCAGGAAGCAATTGGTGCATGGCGTTTCTAATGGTTTGCCGGTGTTGTTACCCCTGGATAGAATGTAGAAATGAGGTTTTGAAGGGTTAAGGCCTTCACGGTACGTTTTGATTTGAAAATTGAACATAATTCGAGATTTAGAATTATGCTCCGTCGGATCGCCGAACCGTGCGCTTCGCGCAACTATTTCTGAAAAGAAAAAAAGAGAAAAAAGAAAGCTGTTTTTCTCAGGAGGCGGTGGCAGCCAGGCAAGGAGGAACGGAATAAATGAAGGGATGCGGGAAGCCTAGTGTTTATGCCGTAGTTCCTTGACTGGATGAAAAGGGGAGGCAGTAGGGGAGCCTCCTAGATTTGATTTGTTTTTTTGAAATTTGAAATCAATCTATTGACAGATATGATCCATTTTAGTTTTGAATGAATTACGTAATGCTGTATTGCTTGGATCTGAAATCTCATCTACATAATAATGGAATTCTTCTTCAAGCAATTCAAAGAGAAGAGATCTATTTATAGCAATGCCATTCGATAATTTTCTGATAACTGGACCAATATCGCGTATACGAGAACCTTCTTTAGTTTCGGCTTGATGGAGTATTCCGTTTCTGATGTGGTCATAAAAAACACGAGCTGTTGTATTATCAAAATGATTACTGAAGCTTTTTGATGTAGTTAAGAAAACCTCAAAAGTATGACTCGCCTGACCTCTGTTGTCAATTATTCCATTTCTAAAGCAATGAAGAGTTTCAATTAAAAGACATATTAAAGCAGTTATTGCGAATCCGAATTTTCGTTCACGAATGTTTATTATTTTGGCATCTTCCTTCATCATTAGGCGAATAGGTACCAGATAGCGAGGCTCCATTCGATTTATGAAAATTTTGGTGGCAGTATTCCAGTCAGTTGATTGGTGGTTGGATAGGTCAAGCTTATTATAATCCTCTGTAATATACCCTTTAGAAATCTCCATTGGTGAATATATCTATTAAGACTGGATTTTGCAGGTAAAAGAGCCTTCAGCTAGCGTTGGGATTGAGTGGCGACTAGCCGTCCGCGGGCCAATGCGGGTGCCGCCACCAGCCTGACAGGAGATAATGACCGAAGGAAATGGCTGGCAGTGCGTGGAGTCTGTGATACCGAATTGAAGGTTTAGGGAGATCATCACAGACACATACGGTACTGGTGGTGGCCGCAGGCCCGCACAAACTATAGGCAGTGGCTGGGCTGGTAGCTGGACGGGCGATTGGATAAGGCAGGGATTGAAGCAATGAGCAAAAGATTGAGGGTAGGGAATTGCTACAATGCTGCCTGCAGGATAGGCCAAAAGTCCTGCTGCCAGAACAGAGAGAACTGCCGTGATGGCCAGACAGAAGCAATGCATAGTGTGTGACATACTCCCCTGCGACTAGGCTCAGGGCAGGCG
The DNA here is from genome assembly GCA_030425425.1 of Bacteroidia bacterium. Taxonomy (GTDB): domain Bacteria; phylum Bacteroidota; class Bacteroidia; order Cytophagales; family Cyclobacteriaceae; genus Marinoscillum. The sequence continues at coordinate 82,101 of JAUIAO010000011.1, forward strand.
GGGACCTATAGGTAGACAGTGTGCACGAAGTGCTCTCTGGCTGGTATGGCACAATCTATGCAGCTCTGGCTGGACAGCACACCGCTAAACCGGAGGGAGACTGTGTTGTTGAACGAAGGAATGCGCCGCAAAAAAGAGTCTTTGGGAATCGGAATTGCTTATGTAAAATAAGAAAAGGCAAGAGTGCTGAGGTATCAGCTGAGGTGTGATGTGAGGGATACCTTAGCACTCTTGCTGTGGATGCCATTAGTTGCCTCCGGGAACTTGTGGAGGGTTGTAGGATATTATTCTTGTTTCGTGAGGAAACGAACCAAGGCGTGAGTTTTGCTTTTTCTACTTCAACTTTTCAAACCATTCGTTAAACTTCTGGCTCATTTGCTTTGGATGGCTTTCGGTTAAAAAGTGCTTTCCTATTCCTAAATAAACATAGGTTGCATTTTTGAAGTTTTCTTTGGCGTATTCAACTGCTTTTCTTCGGTTTACCAATCCTTTTTTTGCATAGAAATACAAAATTGGGATTTGTGTTTCTTTCATACCGTTTGATATATTACCTAACAATGTTGCAAAATCACTCTCTCCTTTTCCTTTTGTGTAAGATAAAACAGCAGGATCTGGCCCATTGGTTATGGCATAGCGTCTCTCTTTTTCATCCCAAGGTTCTGAATAAAACTTGTAAGCTTTTTTAGGCAATTTTCTACCTGTGAAGAAGTTTACGGCTAGTTTTTTACCCGCAAAATTCTTTTTCACCATCAACTTTTCATTTCCTTTTTTTGACCTTGTAAGCTTCATAAATGCTTTAAAGCTGAACGGTAATTGATCGTAAAAAAATTCGGAAGGCATAAATGGTGCTTCGAAGAGTGCGATTCCTTTCACATTTTGTGGTTCTCGAGTGGCATACAGCATTCCAACGAGTGACCCTATGTCTTGAATAAATAGGGTGACATTTTTGAGTTGCTTCGCTTCAATAAAATCTACCAACATTTTGTATTGAGCCTCGATAGATACGTTTCTGTCTTTTGGAAAACTTGACTTGCCAAAACCTAAAAAATCGAGTGCAATTACTTTTTTATTATCGTCTATGTTTGGAATAATATTTCGCCATAGATAAGCATTTGCAGGTAATCCGTGAAGTAATAATATTGGGTCGCCTTCACCCGATTCAACATAGTGGACGGTGTCCGTTCCTAGATTTATGAATATAGACTCGAAAGGGAATTCTGCAGAAATATCTTTTTCAGCTTTTGTGTTTTTTCCTGCATATACGTCTTGAGCATTTACAAGCTGAAAGTAAAAAATACAGAATACGAAAAGTACAATATTGATTATTTTTTTGGGCATCTTATTTCTTTTTAAGGTTTTTGAAAAGTCTGATAAATATGTAGATATGACTTAAGGATGAACCTAAACCATAGGTTATAAAAAACAACCATATTATACCAAGGTTATGATTGTAAAGCTCTAAGCCGAAGAATTGAGGAAAAGCAATCAGTAAATCTCCAAAACCTACGATATTGAAAATCCAAACCAAAGGAATTGCAAAACTCCATTTGTTTTTTAGAGCAATTGCGGTTATGATAGCTAAAATAGCTGTTGTAAAATCGAGTAGTCCGACTGTAGTTAAAAATTCAGTTGGAAAACCGTCATAAAACTGCTCCTTTGCCATAAACGTTAAGCCCAAATATCGAAAGGTGTTATAGAATACAAAAGGCAATAGTGCATCGTGTATGGATAGGTTGGCAAGTCTTGGTTTTATCCACCATTTAAAAGCTAAAATAATTGCTACTGTGCCTGTTAAGGCTTGTAAGTTGAGAATTGTAAAATTGTCCATTTTGTTATTTTTTTTGTGATTAATTGTAGTTTGGAATGGGTTTTTTATTCAGTTGATTGAATATGAATTTTGGAGCAAGTCTGCCCATTAATTTTAGTTGTTTAGAAATCCCTGGCGTGATTTCTTCTTTTCCCTTAATGAAATCCTTCCAAAAAATGTCGGCTAACTTTTCGGGTGGCATTGGTTTCAAGTTATCGTCTTCGGCAATATCTGCTCCGTGTGCCAATGGAGTATCTACAACTGGCGGAAGAAGCTCTACCACTTTTATATTGTGTGGTTTTAGTTGTAGTCTAATACCTTTCGTCCAAAAGTGTATAGCCGATTTTGTTCCTGAATAAGTTGGTGCTTGTGCAAATGGCACATAAGCCAAACCCGAAGAAACATTCACTAAAACGGCACTCTTGCTTTTTTTAAGTTGTGGCAAAAAGTAATGCAACAGTCTAATGGGCGAATTATAGTTGATTTCAATTTCTTGCATTTGTTTTTGCAAATCATTGCCTCCGTTTCCTGCATCAACCAAATTCATTATACCTGCATTATTGATTAAAATGTCAATGCCTCCAAACTTTTCTTGAATGTCATCTGCAAGCATTCTAACGTCTGCGTCATTCGTAACATCACTTTGGAATATTTGGATTTTGGGAAAGTCCTTTTGTACAGTTTCCAATTTGGATAGATTACGACCTGTGATTATTACGGTATTGTCGTTTTCCTTAAACTTTTCGGCAAGTGCAAGTCCAATTCCTGAGCTTCCGCCCGTTATAAGCACGATTTGTTTCGATTGTTTCATTTAAAAATATTATTTTTGCTATTAAAACAGTAGCAAAAGTAGTTAAAATAATTTATTACTTCTAAAACAGTAGTAAAAAATGAAAAATAATTTTAGGTCAGGTTGTCCCGTTGCTTCTACTTTAGATATTGTAGGGGACAAATGGTCATTACTTATAGTAAGAGATATGTTAATTCAAGGAAAGAAGACATTTAAGGATTTTTCGATATCTCCTGAAGGAATTGCGCCAGGAATTTTATCTTCAAGATTGAAGTGGCTGGAAGAAAATGAGCTAATTACGAAACAGAAATTGCCCAACAATCAAAAGGAAAACATCTATTTGTTATCAGAGAAGGGAATAGAATTAGCTCCTATCATTACAGAAATTATTTTGTGGAGTGATAAAAACTTGAGAGCTCAAAACGAAAAAATGTATGCAATAGCTGAAGCTGGATTTGATCAAGACAAGACTAAAGTCACAGAAAGTATTCAAAATAATTATCGTGATATGGTACAATCTCTTATCAGTTGACCGTGCTATCTAAGAATTTCCGTAAACTATATTACAGTTTGCAAAAGATTGACTATTGATTTACAAAGTTACTTTGAGTAAAAAATCTACCAGGTTTTCTTCTTTGCTTAGGTTTAGTTTTTTCCTAAGCCTATGACGAGCCATTTCCACGGCTCTAGTTGTAACATGGTTTAGGTTGGCAATCTCTTTAGTAGATAGGTTCATCTTCAAATAAACTGAAAGCTTAATTTCCTGAGGAGTTAGAATAGGGTGTTTTTCTATTAATTTTGACGTGAAGTTATTATGAACTTCATCAAAGTGTTGTGCAAATTGTGTCCAATCGTCTTCTTGATTCTCATTCTTTTCAATATCAGTTATCAATTTTCTTAGGATTGATTTAGTTTTTTGATTGGAGGGCTCCAATAATGCCGTTTGAATGTTTTTTTTCAGATTAAGGATGTATTCATTTCGATTGATAAGGTTCATTGTAGTACTTGCCAGTTGGTTTTTCTTCAATCTAATTTCATTTGCGAGTTTTTCACTTTTCAGCTTACTTATTTCTTCCTTTGATTTTAGAGATATTTCTTCCAATACTTTTCCCTGTGAGACAAGCGTCTTTTGTTGGCTGTCAATGATGTTTTTATTTGCCACACGCATGTAAAAAAGGCTAACAGTGAATATCCCTAAAATAGATAAGTAAAGGACTTTCATATAAACGGTAAGATACCAAGGCGGAAGAATCTGGAATTTGTATTGAGTAGGTTCTGATATTATTCCGAAGTTATTGCGAGACCTCACTTCAAAAGTGTAGTTGGACTCTGATAGATTTGTGTATTCTTTGAAATCCAAATTACTCCATCCAGACCATTCTTCTTCGAAAGGTTTGAGGCGAAACTGGTAGTCCGGGTTTTTGGCATCAAAATCCAATGCTGAGAATATTATCTTAACAGAATTTTGGTCAGAGCTCAATACAGGTATAGCATGATCAGGTTGCTCGTAAACAATCTCCCCGTTTTGTTTAAATGTGCCCCCAAAAATTACCGAATCCAGCACAGTGGTTACTTTTCTGATAAAGACTTGATGACTCGGTGGAGATCTACTTAAGAAGGATTTATCAAAGATGATAAACCCATCACGTGCAGCGAATTGAATGTGTTGATTATCAATGTTTTCGATATTTTCAAGATCGTCATTAAATAGATGATGCACTTTAGCAAGAGTAAATGGGTAATATTGATATTTATTGTCGTGGTTTTTTTTCAGAATTCTAGTGTAGTCATTTGTCATGTAAATAATGTTGTCAGAATTGTCATCTATCATATGTCGAATATGCGCTGATTTGTCGATTATATGCTGAAAAACCTCCGATCTTTCAAATCTATTGTTTGAGTAATTAAATTCGTATATATCATTTTCTGCAGCGAATAGATTAAGATTGTTGATTTTGAAAACATTGATGAGATAGTTTGAAGGGAATCCATTTTGCTGATTGTAAAATGAAATGTTTTCTATTTCCTGATAATCCTCAGAAAACTCGAATTTGAAAACCCCTTTATACCCATGACTCATCCAAAGAATACTGTCATTTTCAAATTGGAGAACTCTGCTTGATTCATTGAAACCATTATAGTGCTGTTCCACTTCCCAATATTTTCCCTGTCGTTTGCGAAGTAGGAATAATCCAGAATATCCTCCGGCTATCACCAAATCAGGTCGAGAAGTTCTTGCAAAGGTCCACCATCCAACACCTTCGGAAATATTGTGTATTTCACTTCCTGAGATTTGATAGAGGCCCAGGTGACATCCTACCAATACATCTCCATCCAATTCACTAAGGCCATAGACCTGTCCTGTTATTTCCTCTATTTTCTCGAGATCGGAAAGTGCTTTTTGATTTTTTGGCTGGACGTAAAGACCGTTATTGGTTCCATAGTAAATGTGCTTTTCAGTAGCTAACGCACAATATCCGGTGCCATTCATTCCCATATTACTGTCGACATAAGTAAACGGTGAGCTAAGTTCGATTTTTGAGATTCCATTGCTGTGACCAACCCAAACATTTCCGAAGCTATCCTCATAAATACATAATATTTTATTGGATTTAAGTCCACTTTTCATTGAAAGGTGTAATAAAAGTTCTCCATTTTCTGTGATTAGATAGAGTCCATTGGATTCAGTGCCGATCAGGTATTGACCTTTAGATGTTTGAATAAATGAAAGGATTTTTTCATTTTTCCAAATATTGGCCAATTGAGCTGACCATTCTTTTAACTGATTTCCATGAGTTATAAAAATTCCATGTTGATATGTTGATATGAGATTTTTGTCGTTACCTATTTGACAAAATCCGGTCACTTCTTTATCACTAAACCAATTACCATAACTACACATTTCCCAATTTGAACCATTAAAAAAGTGTAATCCGAGATCTGGTACTCTATGATACAACTGATTTTCAAAATAGAAAGAGAAGATGTTTTGCTTCAAGAAAGGTATGAAACGAAAAACATCGTTTTCATAAATCAATAAACCATCCACGGTAAAAAAAACCACATTATTGTCAGTTACCACTACTTTCCATACATCGTCAAACTGGTTGTATTCTTCGGGGAGTTTATTTTTTAGTGAATTATATGTGTAATCTCCTGTTTCATTTGGAGAGAAATAACCAATTTCATTTTGAGACCCGAGAAAGATGTTACCTGATTTATCAACTGCGAAGGATCTGATCATATTGCTCACTGGCAATTGATACTTTCTCCATGTGGTTCCGTCATATTCTATGAGCCCTCTATTGTTGGCAATCAGCAGTAATCCGGAAGCACTCTGTGAAATTTCAAAGTTTAAAATTCCAGCGCCGTAATCATCTGGGGTGTATTGTTCGATTTTGGGCAATCCTATGTGATTTTTTTGGCCATAAGAGGCGAAACTTATCAAACATAATAAAAGCAGAAAAGACCTAAACTTTGACATTTCCAGTGATTTGGTATGTGAATAGCTTTCTAAGATAATGTGCAGTCACTAATATATTAAAAAGTGTATTCAATCAGTTTAAACAGTGATTATTAGTTTGTGTTGAGAGGTATTGTGAAAGTGTTTATTCTTAATGGTGAGGTGTTGTAGAGCTAGAATAGAGTCCGAATGAGGATTATATGTCTAAAATTGATTTCTCAATAATTAAAGTGAAATGACACACAATATTCAACACTTCAAATTTGCAATTTACCTTTTCTTGATGATCGTCTCAGTTATACTTTCAGCTCAGCGAAGCGTTTCTGGAAGGGTGGTTTCTGCTGAAGATCGGGTAGGCCTACCGGGAGTAACTGTTTTGGAGGAAGGCACAACTAATGGATCGATAACTGACGTTGATGGCAATTTTAAGTTATTGGTTAAAGATTCTACCTCCATGTTGATTTTCTCGTCAATAGGTTTTGCTACCGTGAGATATCAGGTCGGTAATCGTACGCAAATTGATGTGCAAATGGAAGTTCAAATTGATGAACTAAACGAGGTTGTTGTAGTGGGGTATGGGACACAGTCCAAAGTAAAAGTTACTTCATCGATTTCTACGGTTGATACTAAACAATTGAAAAAGCTACCTGTACCTGTTGTTAGTAATGGATTAGAAGGTTTGGCCTCAGGTCTATTCGTGCGGCAATCTAGTGGCGAACCTGGATTTAGTTCGTCATCTTTTGAAATACGAAACTTCGGTAGCGCTTTGGTTATTATTGATGGCTCCCCCGGCAGCATTGATGATTTAGATCCCAATGAAATTAAAAGTATCTCTGTATTGAAGGATGCTGCAGCAGCGGCAGTTTATGGTGTACAGGGAGGTAATGGAGTGATAGTTATCAGAACCAGAAAAGGTGATGTTGGAAAGCCAACTTTGACTTACTCAAATCAATTTACATTTAATCAATTCACTTCATATCCAGAGTTTTTGAATGCGGCACAATACGCAACCGTTCTGAATGAGGGTCTAGTGAATGCTGGTCTCGATTCTTTCTATACAGCGCAGCAGATTCAGAAGTTCGGAGATGGATCAGACCCTGTTAATTATCCAGATGAGGATTGGCGATCATTGGTTTTTAGAAATTATGGTTTTCAACAAAGACATAATCTGAATCTAAATGGCGGAACGGATAATGTCAGGTATTTTATGTCAGCTGGTTTTGTTGATCAGTCGTCAAACTACACCTCGGATGTGCTCGGTTATAATCAATTCAATTTAAGGGCAAATATTGATGCAGACATCAATGAGTCGTTGAGCATTAACTTGAAATTGGCGGGAAGACGTAGAATAAACAATGCACCGGCGTACTCAGCGTATAATATTTTTAGGGAATTAAGTCGTGCATTACCAACCAGTCTAGCGTATTATCCTGATGGGACTCCAGCCAAACCGGCATTTAGCCCTAATCATATAGTTGAGGGACTAAGGGATTTCAACGCGGGATACTACAAGGCTCGCAATAATAATGTTGATGCTAAATTGACATTGGAATGGTTTACCCCGGTTGAAGGCCTGTCTTTTAAGTCATATGGCTCCATGGTGTTTAACAATTACTTCAGGAAAGAGTGGAACAAAAGTTATGATTTATACACTTTAAATAGGAACACAGGAGATTATTTGACATATACTGCAACACCTGAAGGTACATTTAGTGAGACCATCCTTACTCTGAATAATGCATTTGACAATCACTATGTACTTCAGAATTCACTGAACTATGAGAATATTTTAGGTAATCATACATTCTCTGGTTTGATTTTGGGAGAGCTACAGTATCGTGCTGGACAGGATTTTTTTGGTAGAAGACAAGACTTTCAATCTACTTACATTGATCAGTTATTTGCAGGGTCCATAGAGAATCAAGGTGCGAGCGGTGGGCAGTTTAATGAATCAAGATTGGGATTAATAGGGCGCTTCTCCTACGATTATAAAACCAAATACTTATTAGAAACATCATTTAGGCTAGATGGGAGTTCCAAGTTTGCACCAGGGAGAGAGTGGGGTTTTTTCCCTTCCGTTTCAGCTGGTTGGAGGATATCAGAAGAGCCCTTTTTTACGGCAGTAAAGCCCGTCATTCAAGGGCTTAAAATAAGGGCTTCTATAGGAACTGCAGGGAGCGATGGTACAGCAGCTTATCAATGGTTGTCAGGATTTACCTATAATTTCTTCTATGCCATCAACGAAACAGCCATTCCGACAATAGATAATTCAGTCTTGCCCAATAAGGATTTGACATGGGAAACCTTAACGACGTATGATGTTGGTTTGGATTTGGTGACGTTTAAGGAGGATTTATCCTTCTCTATTGATTTTTTCCACCGTGACAAAATTGATGTACTCGCTGGTGCATCAGCAAGTGTTCCCAGTACACTGGGAGTAGGGCTTGCCGCTCAAAATTTACACAGTTATTCGAATAGTGGTTTTGAATTTTCAGTTAATTACAACAAGTCGATCAGTCAGGATTTGAAAGTCTTTGCAGGGCTCAATTATTCATGGGCTCGAGAAAAGGCCGTGTTCATTGATGAAGCGTTTATTGAAGATGACTTTATGAGGAAAAACCTCACTATTACTGGTGAATATACCGGTTTGAGGAGAGGTTACATCTCGGATGGATTGTTTCAGACAGATGAAGAGATTTCCAATCATGCTATTCAGGATAATAACGGAAATAAAACTATTCGGCCTGGTGATGTGAGATTCAAAGATCTCAATGGCGATGGAGTAATTGATGTAAAGGATCAAAAGGTATTTGGAAATGGAGATAAACCATCATCTAATTTTTCATTGAATTTAGGGACAGATTACAAACGCTTCAACTTAACAGTTTTATTAACAGGAGCTGCAGGATATGACATTTATCTTGATGGAGAGGCACAGAGTCCTTTGAGAAATGGATTCAATGGATATACCTATCAATTGGATTATTGGACACCAGAAAATACAGACTCAGCTTATCCCAGGATAACAAATGGTGGATTCAATGATAATAATTATAGATACTCAGATTTTTGGATGCGAGATGGCCTTCATTTAAGAGTGAAAAATATCAATTTAAGTTATGCCTTACCCACAAGAGGGATTGTTTTATCTCAGTTTGAAGAAGTACGGCTTTTTGTATCAGCGTATAATCTTTTTGTTCTTAAATCTTTTGAGGAGGAGTTTGATCCACAAATGTCATCAGGTACCGGATGGTATTATCCGCAAAACAAATCAGTCACTTTTGGTATCAATGTATCGCTATAAAATTCAATCAAAATGAACCTAAAACAAACACTTATAATATTACTTGGGCTTCTTCTGATGAGTTGTGAAGAGGAGTTTTTAAATCAGCCACCTTTGGATAGACTTACAGAGAGTGCTGTTTGGAGTGATAAAGCCCTAATGGATGCTTATTTTTTTCAAATCTACGAAAATATGCCGTGGGATTATTTAAGTGATTTCGGCGGTGGAGCTGGATGGGGAGCGCAGCGAGATGTGTTATCTGATTTGGCAATGAGCACCTATTCATGGACCCCAGCAAATAATTCTATTCGTGCGGGAAATTGGGGTACTTCTACCAATTACTGGCCATTGGATTGGTGGGGATATTACAATTTATGGAAAATCAATTATTCCATTGCAAATCTGCAGAATCTTGAAGAGGGTGTTTTGACAGAAGATGAATACAATCATCGATTAGGCGAAATGTACTTTCTTCGCGCCTATTGTTATTTTGAAATGGTAAAGCGCTATGGGGGAGTGCCAATCATACTAGATGCACAAGACCCGAATAGTACACCAGCGGAAGAATTGTTTCCGGAACGAGATAAAGAGCAAGCTGTATATGATCTTGTCATATCTGATTCTCGGATGGCATTTGAACTGTTACCCCATAGATGGTCATCAGAAAAGGGGCGAGCTCCGAGGTGGGCTGCTAAAGCTTTGGAATCCAGAGCTGCACTTTATGCCGGCAGTATAGCGAAATATGGATCATTGGAATTGGAAGGTCTGGTTGGGATACCGTCAGAAGATGCTCTATCTTATTTTGAGATTTCTTTGGCTGCATCTGAGGAGATCATTAATCATGGAGGATATGAATTATTTAATCAATATCCTGACAAGTCTGAGAACTACTTTCATTTGTTTTTAGATGAAACTGATGATGAGTCAATATTTGTTAAAATATGGTTGCCTTATGAGAAGGGGCATTCATATGATTTGCACAATACACCTTACAGCTATCGAGTTGACTGGGGCTCTAGTATGTCACCTTCAAAGCAATTAATGGACAGTTATGAAATGTTATCCACAGGAATGTTGCCAACAGAGTTAGGTTCGGGATATGATCCGGCTAATCCCTTTGAGGGTCGCGATCCTAGGTTTAAGGGAACGTTACTGACTAATGGGGATGTGTTTCAGGGATCTGCAATTGAGTGCTGGTATGGTACTGAACGTAACGGTGTTGTGGATACAGAGCAAGATACCGGAATAGGTAAGGACGGGATGGGAATACATCCTGATGCTACTAAAACCGGCGCTTATGTTAGGAAGTATCTTAATGATGCCTCCAGTCCACTTTATATCCAACAGTATTATTCAGGTCAGGATGGAATCATTTTTAGGCTAGGGGAAATTTACCTTAATGCTGCTGAGGCTGCCATAGAAATAGGAAATGAAGGAAAGGCACACGATTACGTTGAACCTATCCGAACCAGAGCAGGACTTATTCAAAACCTAAGATTAGAGCATTTGTCTGGTCAATCCTTACGGGACAGGATCAGAAATGAGCGCAAAATTGAACTGGCATTTGAAGATCAGCGCTATTGGGACTGCAGAAGATGGCGCACTGCCACTACAGATTTCAGTGTTCAAATCGAGGGAATCCGATCTCTAAGACATGTATCGCCGCAAGGTGAAGAAACATTTACCTATGAGGTATTCGATGCAGAGACTAATCAGATGCAGTTTGATGAAAGGCATTATTATCTGCCAATTGGACAGGATCGAAGAAATAATAATCCAAAGTTAATTGAGAATCCAGGTTACAATTGATTCAAAAATTTAGTAATATGAGAAATTATAATTCAATTATTCCAGCAGCATTCTTGCTCATTGTATGTTTGGTGTCCTGCAAGGAGGAAGGTCAAGAGCACATATTACCAACATCAGCAGATGCGGCTTTCAATTACTCAATAGATGCGGGCAATCCAAATGTGATTCATTTTTCAGCTACTCCGTTAGTCGATACCTGGTATACTCATTGGAATTTCGGAGATGGCACAGGAGCCGAAGGTTATGAGGCTACCAAGACTTACTTTGATCAAGGAAATTATGATGTAAGATTCCGAATTTTCACGGAAGGAGGATATGCGGATTCTACACAGACAATAGTTATCGCCAATAATTATGTTGATGAAAAAAACATTGTCAAAAATGGTACTTTTAGTTCAGATGAGTATTGGGATATTCTCCAAATCAGCCCAGGAATGGATATTTCGATAGCTGAAGGAAAGGCTACATGGATGGGCGGAAGCGGAGGACATGCTGGTATTTATCAGGCTGTGGAAGTAGAGGCAGGGGTTGAATATCAGGTAGAAATGAATATTTCAGGGAGTGGAGCCACAGATTCATGGTTTGAGATATATGCTGGAAAAGTAGAGCCTCAGCAAGGAGTTGATTATTCGGATGGGGGCATGCTCCTTGGTCTTAATACATGGAGTGGATGTGGTGATAGTCCATTTGATGGTCTAATTACAGATTTGAGTTGTAATGGTGGAGATGGTTCAGTTACTTTCAGTGAATCTGGCACAATTTATCTGGTGATACGAGGAGGGGGTAATAGTTTTGGTGCAGACGGTATCAGTATTGATAATGTGGAAATGCGCTCGGAGTAGATTAGGTCAAAATCTTATATACCATCAGGTTAATTTCAATAAATAAAACAATTTCAATTTCAATTTAACAAACATGAAGATGTACAACTATTTTAAAAAGTTGATGGGGATTACTATGTTCTTCTCTATCTTATTTATAACCAGCTGCGGCGATTCCGAGGAAGATGCGGTGGTGACTATTAATCCACCTGTGGCAGGCTTTGACTATAGTTTTAGCGATGCTAATGTTATGAGTGTAAACTTCACTTCCACTTCCACATCAGAAGCAGATATGACTTATGCGTGGGATTTTGGTGATGGAGTTGGTACTTCAGATCAGGCAAATCCAACTTATGAGTATGCAACATATGGTACCTATACTGTAGAACTCACAGTCACAAATGAAGGCGGTGAGCATTCTGCAATGAAGGAAGTGACCTTGGCCGATCCTAATGCTATAATGAACGGATCTTTTGATGATGATAGCCATTGGACAATCATTAATCACTATGAGGAGACTAACCTTAATGGTTCGGTATCTATCGCTAATGGTGTTGCATTGTTTGAAGAAACAACGAATACTGACTGGAAACATATGGGAATATATCAGGAAGTAACGTTGGAGGCTGGAACTTATCAGTTCGAGATGGATGTGAAGTATGCAGATATCAATGATGTCTGGGGTGAGGTTTACCTTGGATCAAACGAACCCGCAGCTGGCAGTGACTATGGTACTGATCAGGGAGCGGAACTTGTGTTGAAGGTCTATAATGCCTGGGATTGTGGAGATGCAAAAACTTTCGAAGGCAAAGCAACTGCGATTGGATGTGATACCAGTGAAACGCCAGGACAAATAGAAGTATCTTCTGCTGGCACCTATTATTTATTGTTTAGAACAGGGGGCGCTCAGTATGGTACTGACGGTATCAGTATCGATAATTTATCTTTTGTAAAGCTTTAAAAATGAGTTTTCTTCATACTGTTTAGGGTTAGTTTCAATTGATGAGTCAGAATTTTTCTGACTCATCCTTGATTGATATATAAGTGTATAACATAATATAAAGAAAATAAGCTTATTACTACATCAAAATGGTATTAAAACAACTCCAAGATACTGCATGAACAGGGTCATATTCTATTTAAATCTAAATTTTCTGGTTATATACTCGGGTGCACAGGTACTATCCACCAACTTGCTTGACAAAAAAGTTGATAGTGTACTACATCTGATGACAATACAAGAGAAAATCGGTCAAACTAACATGTATAATGGGTTTATGGAATTTACCGGACCGACTATTGAAAATGAAGATAACAAGAGCAAAATTGAAAACATAAAGAGTGGATTAGTTGGAGGTATGTTGAACACACTCAGTGTAAAAGAAATTCGAGCTGCACAAAAACTGGCTGTAGAAAATTCAAGGTTGGGTATTCCTATGCTCTTTGGTTACGATGTGATTCATGGTTACAAAACCATGCTGCCCGTTCCTCTTGCCCAGGCGGCTAGTTGGGATCGACAAGTTGCAGAAGTTTCTGCTAGAATAAGTGCTGTGGAAACGGCTTCATCAGGACTTCATTGGACCTTTGCTCCAATGATTGATGTGTGTAGAGACGGTAGATTTGGTAGAATTATGGAAGGTGCTGGTGAGGATCCTTATCTCACTTCAGTGATGACTGAAGCATGGATAAAAGGCTATCAGGGGAGTGACCTTTCAGATGAGTACACGATTGCTGCTTGTGCAAAGCATTTTGCTGCCTATGGGTTTGTGGAGGCCGGCAGGGAATACAACACTGCGGATATTTCTAGAAATACCTTATATAATGTTGCTCTACCACCCTTTAAAGCTGCCGTAGATGCAGGAGCAGCAACATTTATGAACGCTTTTAATCTAGTGGATGGAGTTCCTGCTACGGGTCATTCTCATCTTCAGCGAGATATACTTAAAGGAGTTTGGGGTTTTGAGGGTTTTGTAGTGTCTGACTGGTGGTCAATAGTGGAGATGGTTTCACACGGATTTGCTATTGATCGTCAGGATGCTGGAAGACTGGCCATGCTTGCCGGGAGTGATATGGATATGGAGGGGAGAGTATATGAAGAACATCTGGCAGAGCTCATTAAGTCCGGTGAGATAGATGAGACTTTGCTCAATGACGCAGTGCGCCGAATACTTCGAGTCAAATTTCAATTGGGATTGTTTGATGATCCGTATAAGTATTGTGATGAATCTCGAGAGGCGGAACAAATCTTTAAACCTGAGCATCGCGAGATTTCCAGAGAAGTGGCACGTAAAACTGCAGTGCTGCTCAAAAATGAAAATGATTTATTGCCAATAAAAGAACAAGTTAAATCTATTGCTGTAATTGGCCAAATGGCATCAAGCAAAGATGTACCGCTGGGAAACTGGCGTGCTCAAGCCATAACAGACTCGGGTGTGTCATTGCTTGAAGGAATAAAGAACGCTGCAAAAGACATTGAAGTATCATATTCAGAAGGGTATCGATTATCGAAAGGAGAACGGAATTTTGTTTTTGAATTGACATTAGCTCCAGATGACACTACAGGGTTTCAAGAGGCATTAACGTTTGCCAGAGAAAGTGACATGGTAGTAATGGCTATGGGTGAGGACTGTTTTCAAACCGGAGAAGGGAGAAGTCAGACTGATACCAGATTAAAGGGAAATCAAGTTGAATTATTAAAACGCATTGCCGAAATAAATGATCAGTTGGTAGTAGTATTAATGACTGGTAGGCCAGTAGCTATACCTGAAGTAGCAGCGATAGCACCATCTATTTTGCAGGTATGGTATGGAGGAACTGAGGCAGGAAATGCGACGGCAGACATTTTGTTTGGCAATTATAATCCTTCGGGGAGGCTGCCAGTTTCTTTTCCATATTATACAGGACAGGAGCCTTTACATTATGACAGAACCAACACAGGTCGACCTGGTGCGAATCCCTGGAATCCTTCAGTTGTTTTTTGGTCCCATTACACTGACTCTCCAAATCAAGCATTGTATCCTTTTGGATACGGTTTGAGCTATACAGAATTTGAATATTCCAACTTATCTAATCGGGTAAAGGAAGGTATGGTTGAGGTCAAAATCAACGTGAAAAATATAGGTCAAATCGAAGGTTTGGAAACCGTGCAAGTGTATGTCAGAGACCCTGTGGCCACTGTTGCGCAACCTATCAAAAAGCTTGTCGATTTTAAACAAGTGAGATTAAAGCCAGGAGAGCAAGTTACAGTTGAATTCATTTTGGACGAAAAGGATTTTGGTTTTTATCATCCTGATTTCACTTTTTATGCAGAAAATGGTGCATTTGAAATAATGGTAGGAAAGCATTCGGAAGATTTTATATCGGAGCAAGTAATGGTAACATTTAATTAGATCAGAGTAAAAATGGTTAAAAGAGTTATAAAAGTTTTAATAGTTCAGTTTGTCATTTTTGGGTGTTTTGCTTTGAACGCACAAGGATTGGTCACAGACGGCAAGAAGATAGTCAATAAGTATGGTGAGGAAGTGCTGCTCAGAGGAGTTGGACCTGGTGGCTGGCAGGTTATGGAAGGATACATGATGCAAACATCGGGAGTGGCGGGATCTCAGCATGAGATCAAGGAAAAACTAATAGATCTGATGGGAACGGAAAAGACAGAGTCATTTTTCAAGTCATGGAGGCAATGGCATTTTACCCAACAAGATGTTGATTCATTGGCCTCCTGGGGCTTTAACAGCATAAGAATTCCCATGCATTATAACCTGTTTACGCTACCAATTGAAGCAGAGCCAATTCCTGGCGAGAACACTTGGATTGAAACTGGCTTTCAATTAATTGATAGTGTTTTGAGGTGGAGTAAGCCTCATAATATTTATGTTATTCTAGATCTGCATGCAGCACCCGGAGGACAAGGAGCAGGTTCTGAAATCAATGATTATGATCCGGATAAGCCATCTCTATGGGAGAGTCAGGCTAACAAGGATAAGACTGTTGCGCTTTGGCAGAGAATTGCTGATCGGTATAAAGATGAGGAATGGATTGGGGGGTATGATCTCATTAATGAACCTCATTGGAATTTGCCGGAAGGTACAGCCTTGCGAGCCTTATATGAAGAGATTACAGCCGCCATACGAACAGTTGACACTAATCATATTCTTTTTATTGAAGGTAATTGGTACGCGAACGACTTCACAGGACTCACCCCTCCCTGGGATGACAATATGGTTTATAGCTTTCATAAATATTGGAGCTATAATTCTCCAAATGATCTGGATTGGGTATTGCCACTGAGAGAACAACATAATGTGCCACTATGGATGGGAGAGTCTGGTGAGAATTCTAATACTTGGTTTACAGATGCGGTAAGTTTATTTGAAAGAAATAACATTGGGTGGGCCTGGTGGACCATGAGGAAAATAGGAGATATAGATAGTCCCTATGCTATAGAAATCAACCCGGGATATCAGAAAGTAATTGATTACTGGAAGGGAGAGGGCCCTAAACCAACAGAGGAGGAAGCATATAATGCCATGATGAATCTTGTGGAAAATTTGAAAGTTGAGCATAGTCTATATCGGAAGGATGTGCCAGACGCACTAATCCGGCAACCCCATACTGATGAAACGATTCCTTATCATTCTCAGGTTATTCCCGGAAGGATTAATACCTCTGATTTTGATTTAGGTAAGAATGGCATTGCGTATTTTGATACACATGCAGCTGATTACAATTTGTCAACCGGAAGCTTTCAAGCATGGAATTCAGGATGGGAATATAGAAATGATGGGGTTGATATTGAATCAAATGATGATCCAGAAAGCAATGGCTATAATGTAGGTTTTACTGAGAAGGGAGAATGGATTAATTATACTGTTGAGGTGAAAGAAAGCGGGGTTTACAATGCCAGATTTCGTATAGCCACAGCATCTGATCAAGCCAACCTGCATCTGGGTATAGATGGTAGGAGTATTACTCCTGTGATTCCTATATCTGGTACAGGAGGATGGCAGTCTTACGAATATAAGGTGGTGAATAATATATTGCTGGAGGAAGGCATCCATGTATTGACATTGTATTTTGATGATGGATCTGTGAATATATCCGGCATTACCTTTGAGAAAACAGGGTCGAGTGAAGAGTTAGATTTTCGTGCATTAACCGCAGAGGCGGGCAAAGACGAAAAGTCAATCATTCTTACGTTCAATTATCCACTTAAAGAAATTATTTTTAGTGAAAACAGAGAAGAATTTGAGGTGTTTGTGAATAATCAACCAGTATCAGTTGATGATATTACACAAATCTCATTATACTCTATTAATATAAAATTAACTTCCTATATATACTATCTTGATAAGGTTAGCATAAGCTATTCAGGGGCTGCTGGGTTAGAATCTGTGGAAGGTGCTGAGCTTGTATCTTTTGAAAAAGTGGAAGTGATCAATAAACTACCAGTCAGGGTTCAACTACCAAGTGTTATACAGGCTGAGACTTTCGATACACAGCTAGGATTTGGAACAGAAGAAACTTCGGATCTGGGAGGAGGCCTGAATCTTGGTTATTCCAATACCGGAGATTATGCTGATTACATGGTGTTTGCTCGAGAAGATGCACACTATGAAATGTCTTTGCGAATTGCCGCACAAAACCGCAGTGGAGTATTGGGAGTATATCGTGTAGTGAATGGAAACGAAGAGGTGATGCTGGGAGAATTTAGTATTCCAATAACCGGGGGGTGGCAACAGTGGCAAACCATTACTGGTATAATCGAATTACCTGGTGGTGCTTATACGCTTAGAATCAAAGTACTTCAGCCAGAGTTTAATATCAATTGGTTCAGCTTCAAAGAGATTGTTATGAATATTCCAGAATCTACCGGATCTAATTTGTTTTTATATCCAAATCCAACCTCCGATTATTTTCATATACGTGGAGTAGATCATTTTATGTATTCAATACTTAATGCTTCAGGAAGGGTGCTCCGGGAAGGATTTGCTCCTATGGAAGCAACTATTGATGTAAGAGATTTACAGTCAGGGATATATTTTGTGAGTGTAAGAGGTATGAAAAACGGGAATGTTACCACCCAGAAATTAATTAAGCAATAAGAATATAATATGTTATATAATGCCAAGAAAGATCATATCAGTGTCTATTTGATCATTTTATTATTAGGATTTTCATGTTCAAAGGTTGATGAAGGAGGTTCATCTTTAGGTCAATTACAAAGTCAATCAGGAGATTTAAGAAGGACCAGCATTAGGATATTCGAAACTGCTGAAAAATCGGAAAATCGACTGGATGAAATTGAATCTGTATATTTTGAAAAAAGAAAGCAGGCTTTAGAGAATGAGCGGTCTATTTTTGTCAATCCTCAAAAGACCTTTCAGTCTTTGATTGGTATTGGTGGAGCTATTACTGACGCATCTGCGGAGGTTTTTGCGGAAATGCCTCTTGCCAAGCAAGAAGAATTATTAAAGGCTTATTATACCGAAGAGGGTATTAATTATAGTTTGATCCGCACAACTATACACAGTGCTGATTTTGGGACAGAATCATATACCTATGTTGATGAAGGTGATTCGTCTTTATCTTCATTTTCGATCGACCATGATCTCAAATATCGAATTCCACTTATCAAGAAAGCGAATGAAACAGCTGGCAGAAACCTCTTACTTTATGCCAGCCCATGGAGTCCTCCTGCATTTATGAAAACGAATAATAATATGCTGCAGGGCGGGAAATTGCTTTCTAAATATTATGCATCCTGGGCAAGTTATTACGCCAAGTTTATTGAATCATATGAGAGACAGGGCTTGTCAATCTGGGGCGTTACTATCCAAAATGAACCTATGGCGAAACAGCGATGGGAATCTTGTATTTATACTGCTGAGGAAGAACGAGACTTTTTGAAAAATTTTTTAGGGCCTACTATGAAAGCCGCTGGTTACGGAGATAAAAAAATAGTTGTATGGGATCACAATAGGGATTTGATGAGTGACAGAGCCAATGTAATTTTTAATGACCCTGATGCTTCCAAATATGCATGGGGAATTGGGTTTCATTGGTATGAAACATGGGCTGGTGGAGATCCAAAATTTGAAAACTTGAGCAATATACGAGAATCATATCCGGAGAAAAATCTACTGTTTACAGAAGGGTGCAATGAAGCTTTTGATCCAACGAAATATGAGTTTTGGCCTAATGCAGAAAGATATGGTCGGTCTATGATTAATGATTTTAATCGAGGTACCGTTGGATGGACTGACTGGAATATTTTACTGAATGAGGAGGGTGGTCCGAATCATGTGGGGAATTTTTGTTTTGCTCCGGTCCATGCTGATCTCAAGACCAAAGAACTGATATATACCCCAACCTATTTTTATATTGGGCATTTTTCTAAGTTTTTACCCCCAGGATCGGTCAGAGTTAGTACCACTACTAGTCATACAGATATACTGAGTACCACATTCTTAAATACAGCAGGTGAATATGTGACTATCGTCATGAATGAAACAAATAAACCGATAGAATTCTCAATTTATTTCATGGATCAAGAAGCGAAGTTGTTTATTCCCGGACATGCAATACAAACATTGATTTATTAAATTTATCCTAAGGAGAATAACTATTGGTAGTTGGATAGTGAAATAAAGTTTAGAAATAGGAGCCCGAAGAGGATGAAATTTATATTCAAAACAACCTATGAATGCAGCACTTAGGGACACTGAAAATTTTACGAAAAGTGAAATTTGAGTGTGTGGGTTGGAAAAGGCGAGGGTGCTGAGGTATCTGCTGAGGTTTGTTACTTGGGATACCTGAGCACTCTTGCTGTGGGTGCCATCAGTTGCCTCCCGGAACTTGTGGAGGGTGGTCAGTGATGGTGGAGGATTTGTGGGTACACGAGCCAATACGATTAACCAGATAGTGTAAAACCAATGACTTTTATTTGCTTATCGAGCTGGTCAATGTTGAAATTTTCTTCTTTTAGATTATCTGTTAATATCAGCACCAAACTTACAAAAACCATAAATTATCTTTTCCGAAATCAGGTATTTCGTCACCAGTGAAATGGGGAAACATCTCTGCTACCATTTCGGGGTATTTGATGGTGACTGGTAAGTTTTGCTGGCTGACGGATTTCCAATACATCCTGCTGAATTGATACACTTGGTTGATCAATTGCTTAATAACCTTAGAATCCTTAACTTCCTCAGGGTCACTGCAGTCAATTGATAGCTTAATAGGAAATGGGAATCCCTCTCGCGCTTTGAAGGAGTCTGAGTTTTCGTATCTGGTGTTGTTGAATAGTAAGTATCTATTGTAACCGTATTTCACGAAAGTGCCACTCTTTGGCATGAGCTGTGGCCATTGATCATCAAAAGCAATAAGGTCTGAAGATTCTGTTTTGTTGATGGAGACGATGAAGATAGGAAAATCATATTTCAGTTCTCTAATTGCTGTTTCGATTGGCTCCAGTTCTGTTTTGCTCATGCTTTTGTAGAAATGGATGACCAGACGATTGATTTTGTCGGTGGTGGAGGCATAGTCATTTACCGCACGAATGATTGATCCCGCCAATTCATCTGTTTGCTTTTTTCTGAAGCATTCAAAGCGATTGAATTTTCCATTGTTCTGAAAACTGAAAGCACTACCTACATACTGTACATTGGTATCACGGTGTTTGAATGCCCCAATACCAACAATCAATTCTCGAGTAAGGGTAGTGTCCAATTGCCATGGGAGTCCGTCCAGTTTGGATAAAACTGCTATGGCAATGTTTGGCATGCTGAAATGGTAATCTTCTTTCGTTCTTACTTTTTCAGCTTCAATGACTTGTGAGGTAACCCGGTATTTTAGCAGTAGTTCTTTGACCTTATAATAAACCTCGCGTTTTGTTTTGTCTGTATCGTATTTGTTGATAGGGCTAATGTATATTCCAATGTATCTAGTGTCTTGTTGGAAGTCCAGGGTTTCCAGACCTTTTGAAATCTCAGATACTGGGTTGGATTTGTTTTCGAAAAAGATAGAGAAACCAGACTGTCTGCCATAATATGTTTTGGCAAATGATTGTAGTCCACCAAATCCGGTTTTCTTTCCACGAAAGAACTGTTCGATTTTTTTAGCTGCATCTTCATCTTCCTGATGCATGATATAGAAGAACTGAATTTTTTTATGTGGACTTATTGCAAAAGGGCCATTATTTTTTATTCCGTAATATGGAACGATGCCCGTCTGATGCTTGCCATACTTTTTCCCGAATAGGAGTTGATTGCTGTTTTCTGTAACTGAACCAACAGTAGGTGCAGTGATGAATTTTTTGGTATCGATAGGGATGATAGCCGTGAAGTCTTTCTGGAAAATATGGGTTTTCATGAAGCCATTAATTTTCTCTGCAAACTTCAGATACTTATTTCCTTTGTCCGGAGCCTCTGTGCTCTGACCTAATTCGTCTCTTAACATGAAGTTCCAAACTGGATAGGCATTGTCATAATTGGCTCTTACTTCTTCGGGTGCTTCCTCGAATTTGAAGAGTTTGTTTTCATATATCAGCCAATTGAAAGCCTCTGTTGAAACTTCGGAAAGCAGTTCTGCTACACTTGACTTGAAGACCTTGGAAATGCCTGCATAAGTCAATAACAGCTCTGGTTGATCAGTGATTCTGGCAATCTGTACACGCAGTGTGTATTTTTCAAATAAGTTATACTGTGGATCTTTTTTGGTAGCAGGAATCCAAATTTCTATGTCGCTGACAAAATTCGGTTTTACCAGAATTCCTTTCTTCTCGAAATGCTCCTTGATTTGTTTGTTGTAATATCTTTTGAGGATAGATCTGGTAAAGCTGACATTATGAACCAAAACCCTTTTTTCTCTGCCAGAATCGTCCCATTCTCTTTTGAAGGTTGGGTTGCTGTTTTTTGTGACAGGTAAATAATTCTGCTCTGGCTGATCGAATGAGGTGTAGTAATGTTCCTGCTCTCCAAAATGATTGATTACTTCATCAGGAACGAGGGTGTGAAATACCCTTGAATGATTTTTGTCTTCTTTGTCTGTGAAGTAAAAGGTGTACTGCTCCTTTGGGTGAACAAAGGTGAGAATGTTGAGTTTCAGTTTTGCAACGGACGTACTTGCCATAAGTATGTAATGCTTGTTTTACATAATGTTAATGCATACTTAGGTTGATGGTTTGCAATAAGATGGTTAAAGACAAATATGGATTATTATCTGAATATCACAAATGTGAAATGTCAGAAATAACTAAGTAAGTGAAAGAAGTTTTCCACAAAATGGGATTTGAGTAAATAAGGATGGTGAGGATGTTGAGGAAATCGGGGGATTATTCTGCTAACACAATCAAGTCGAAATACATTAATCGAGTTTTTAGTTCATAATCGGTGGGGAGTCCCATATACTGTTTTTCCTGCTCTTCCGTGGAGAATAAAAACTCAAACCCATTGCTAGAGTAAAAAGCCAATGGTATTTCTTCATTGTATGAATCAACAACTACGAAACGACAACCGGTTTTGTTTTCAGGGTCAATGAACCAAGACTTAATGAAATCCATTAGCTCATAACCGATACCTTTTCGTTTAAAATGGGTACTGACTCCTAATCGACCAATCAGCACAGCCGGGTAACTTCTGAATTGCTTTACTCTAGGAATGTCTTTATTTACCTTCTTTTTTCTGTTGTTTGGGAGGAAGTTGGTTTTAATACTATCATTTGCGATGGTAAAAGCGCAAACTATTTGTGCAGGATCGTCATCTAGTAAGAAGCAATATGATTTGCCTAATAATTCTCTTGAATAATTGTGAGAATCATTTGCGAAGAAGTCATTTAAATCTTTGTGACCACAATCAAAGGGATTGCAATTGGAAAGATGTTCTTGCGAAAGGACGGAAAATGAACAATGCTCTATTAAAAATCCCACTATGAATTGGGATTATTTTAGATTCGCCTTTTTAAGAATGGCACGTGCTATTTTGACTTGCTTGCTAAAATCGACCGTAGCTCTATTCTTAACTGCACTATCTGCTTTTTTAACAAAAGCTTGTGCTGTTTCATTCTCTAGAGTAGGTATACTTTTAATAGCTATTGCCATAGTTGTTAGGGTGTTTATAGCTGCAAAGTGCTTAAATTTTTATTATAAATACAAAATATATTTACTTTTTGTTTCATTTATAAAACAAATTAATGTGTTTAACTCATTGATACACAGCATTGATTTAGCTAGAAAGGTTTCCAAATAATTGACTTAAGTAGTCCTTGTTCTCTTCAAGAAACAAGACCTTATTATCTCCAAATTCTTGTTTGGTAGTGCCTGACCCTTCGCCCCATACAGTTTGCAGCTTAGCAAATGGTGTTACAGACAAAATGAAAGCTTCGATTTGTACAGAGGTACTTTTTCCATCTGCTTTCAAGTCTTTGTTGATTTTAGATTCAAGTACTGGAACCTGGTCTTTACACCATAGTATTTTAGGATTGTTGAAGTTGGTGTCACCCTGTAAAATTCCTTTTGGATCTAAGAAGTAAACATGCTGTTTATCTCCATCTATGACCCATAATATAAAGTCAGGGTAGAAGGAAGAGCTTTCCATAAAAAAGCCTATTCCTTTTACTGAAAGGTTTCTGAGAACAAAAAGCTGCTTACTCTCAAAGAGGCTTGACTCCTTTACATATTCTCTCAAATGCTTGATAAAATCACGCTCTCCTTCGTTGAGCCTTACAGGGACTGTCTTGATTTCCTTGAACTTTTTACCATGCTCTACCGACGCAATGGGGGAGTATAGGTGACGGTCGAAGTGTATAGAGGGTAAAGTATGTTTATCGTCAGCCTGGTGCATCTCCTTCACAGCTTCCTTAAGCTCGTCTAGATAGCCTTTCCGTTTGTACTTTGCTGGTACTCTTACAATGAGCGTATGAGAGGCAGGAAACATGGTGGAGTGTGTAGTATGATCCAACATGTCATAAGTCAAATATTGGGAAAGAAAAGCTTTTTCTTGATCAGCATAAAACTTGTTAATGTAGTCTTTAACTAAGCTGATAGCAACATTTTGAATCTTACCAGAAATGGCTTCATTAATACCAAATTGGTTATGGTGGCTATACAAGTTATATGCTCCTTCATCAATCAGCTTTTTGACAACTGAGCTATCAATAATCAAATTATGATATCCCTTGAGAAGCTTGTATCGGTTGGCCTCAATTATCAATTCATTGAGGTTAATGAAATCAATATAAGTTTTTAGGAAGTTGTCGAAGTATACTGTTGGCTGATCCGCAACCTGACTATTAAAGCCACCAGATGCGATACTGACTTTGTTTCTCAAGTCAATGGTGACTCTTTTGGCAACACCAGTTTGATATTCAAGATTTATGATTTCATCTCTAAAGGACTTTTCATTTTGCTTGCGGAACGTCATTATCCTGCCGTTCCACTCGCTTTCATGATTGAGCTTTATTTCAATCGTATACTCGGAGTAGTCTGGCACCTCTTTCTCAATCTCTTTCAGGAAATTGTTCATGTAGGACGCATTCAGTCCCATGATCGAGATGGTCTGCAGTGCTCGAATGTGATAGGGAGTATTGGCTTCTTCTCGCTTGAGTGAATACCCCTTTCCTTTTAGTCGAACTCCTCTTCCAAACAATTGTATAATTTGAGCTCCTTCACTTTTACCCATGTTCATTAACCCCATGCTGGATACCCTCCAGGAGTTCCAACCTTCGATGAATTTCTTTGAGCCGATTAGAATATTGATCGTGGAGTCTGACTCTGAAATGGCTTGAAATAACGATTTGGTGAAGCTATCATCCTGTGTAGTTATTTCTCCATCAGTCTCGGCTTCTAATGACTTGGCATATTTTGGTACATCACCAATATTGATCACTGCAAAGTATTGATCACTGGTTTTGCTCTTTAGGGCGAGCTCCCCATCTGCTTGTTTTACCTGAAAGGCTTCCATATTGCCAACGCCATGAAATACTTTAGTGAGTACCTGATTGGCTGATGGCAAGTTTTGCTTCAAGTGCTGAAAGTGATCTTTGAAAATATCATTACCATCCGCATCTTTTAGACCAGAGTTCTCTTTTAGTATTTTATCAAAGCTGATCTGTAACTGAGCTGGTGTTGAAAGCGCATATCTGAAAAAGTTGACTACCTGAGAGACATCAGACTGATTAACTGAGCCTTGAACTTTACTTCCCACAAATACCCACAGTGGTTTTTCGATATTGTGCTGGCGCATTTCGGTCTCGTACTGCTCGAACAGAACTAGCTGCTCGTAATAGCCTAAGAGGCTTGCGGTAAGTAAGAGTTTGTTTTGCTCTTCGCTGTATTCATTCCGAGTATCGAGGTTGAATACACTAAAGTTTTTGCCGTATCCATCCGTATAAAAGTGTCGGTAGGATTAATCAAAAATGATGGATTTGGCGTATTCATTGAAAAGAAACTTATTGGTATTGGTGATGACCTGACCAAAAGTGGCCGAATACTCAAACGTAAATGAGCCAACACCACGGACCAGATGTTCTCTAAGCTTTTTCCATTTTTGTTCTTCTGATTTACTCCCCTTGTGGCCCTCGTCAATAAATACCAGGTTTCTGGACTCAGAGAAGTAATCTACATCCACAGTGACACCATCGCCTTCTTTGTCTTTAACCAACTTGGTGATTTCAAGAATCAGAATTTCACCGTCTCTTGTTTTTAGACTTTCTTCACTACCAGTGTAGAGCTTGGCATCAATGCCACTTTTTAGGCATTCTTCATAATGCTGCTTACTCAGCCCTTCATTAGGAGTAATCAATATGATGTTTTCCCATTCGGTGAAGTACTTGGTAATCTGCCAATAGTTGCAATGCATCAGGAGGGTTTTACCACTACCTGTAGCCATCCAGTAGGCTAACTTTTTCAGATCTTCTTCTTGATAGGACTCCAGGGACTCGAAATCATCATTTGCCCGTAAATATTGATTGAGGTCATTTATAAGATCCGATTGGTTATTGCTGTATTGATCAAAGAAGTACTCAGTAAAGAGCAAAGAGAACCATTGGTAATATTTGAAGGTGAGAAAAGGCTCAGCTCTATTGTCTCTAAGTTTCTTTTCATAGCCCTGTATGGCTTCATCATATTGGCGGATGGCTCTGTCCTCAATTTTTTTGGCTGAATTGGCCATGAGTGAACTGGCAAAGAGTGTATAGCCAGTGGAGGTAGTGCCGGGCATCTTAGTGCTAAACTCATCTCTTAAGTCTTCAAACGCTTTATAACCCAGCTGGTGTAAAATGTACCTGAAAAGGATCAGTTGTTTTTCCAACTTCATTATGAAAGCATTTTGTTTTTGAATACTTCTTCGATGGGCTGATAGCCTTCCAGATTTGCCTGATCATTGATGTAGAGTAGGTTATAGTCAAAGGCTTGAAGCTCTTCTTTCAAGGCCAATGCATCTTTCTCATAATCGGTCATTTCCCAACCTTTGACAGATCGCCAAACAGCTAGAATGTTTTTCTTGGCATTGTTATGACCATACACGAATTGATACTTGTGGCCATTGATCTCTTTAGTGATTAACTTTTGCATGTGTAAGCCGATGAGGTAGTTGAAGGTTTCAACCAGATCTACTGCCTGCTCCTTGTCATAGGTAAAGCCATCCCAAACTTTGAGCTTATAATCCCACGGATCTTGCATGGCTGCTGTATTGACCAGTGTTTGGCTGCTCTTGGTCTCAAATTCCAGGAAGTACTTAGGAATGTACTGATCAAAGGTCAGTGCCTTTTGTACAGCATCTTCTGAGGCATTGAAGGCAATGTTTTCCAAGGCTTCTTCATATTGCTCCAGACGCTGGTACTTAAAGAAAACTCCAAGACCGTTCATGCTGCCGTCTTTCGGCTGACCATCTTTCCAGTCAAATGTGTAAGCGATTTTCTTGATTCGGGGGATAATAACGGTGTAAATGTATCCCCCTTGCTCTATCATAAGGCATTTCCTATTTCCTTTATCCGATCTATTCAATATCTGTGTAGCGTGAAAAGTAGTTCCAGACCCTGGAAAATAATCTAAAATTATATCATTTGCGTTAGAGGATGTGAGTTGGAGGCAATCATGAACTGCGTGTACAGATTTAGGGTATGAAAAGACATTATGTTCGGAGAATAGTTTCTTTAGTAGAGCTGTACCATGTTCGGTGGCTGAGTGTTTGGCATCTGTCCAAATAGTTGTTGGTTGGACACCATCATTGGGTCTTCTTTTATAATATACGAAGATGTTTCCGTTCGGCTGTCTTTCTGCTTTTAAGTGACCAGAATGATTGAGGATGTTATCATAACCGAAATACCAGCAACCTTCATCACCAGAATCCTTTGTCGGATATACTAAGGTTTCACCATCCCCTAATTTATCTTTTATCAAATAATTCTTAGATTCAGAAATATACTCAAGCTTAGGTATCCTTACTTTGAGAGATTCATTAACAACAAGCGGGTAATACATTGTGGGTCTATCTCTGCTAGTAGAATTTGAGCCTGCTTTCCGTAGCATCTCCCAAAAGAACGACCCAAACTCATCTTTTTCTTTGTACCTGGCTAGTTGGTCATCATTTCTGGGTAATCGCTTAATTTGAATTTCATAATTATTACTTGCAAAAATTGCGTACTCATGAGATATGGCGAAACCACTGGGTATTGGTCTTCCAGATGGTTTGATTCTAATTGAAACAGTTCCCAAGACCTCTTTGAATAAGCCATCCATCAATCCAATAAGATTTTTATATTCAAAGTCGTCAATGGTACAACAAAGGATTCCTCGCTTTTCAATTAAAGGGATAGCTTCCTTAAACCTGTTTTCAAGCATTGTAATCCAAGAAGAATGTTTGAAGTTGTTCTTGTAAATGATTTCTGATGCACTTGTATTGTAGGGAGGATCAATGTATACGCTATTAATACTGTTTTCATACTGCTGGTTTAAGGCTCTAATACCATGAAAATTATCAGAGTGAATTATTGTGCCATCTGTTTTATCGATTATGTCAATATGAGATGAAAGTGTATTGAGAATATTGGATTTAAACTCTGTTAGAAAGTGTTTTGTGTCAATTGGCAACTTTCTCCAGGTATGTAAGTCAGCTTTGAAATCATCTGCATTTTTTGGAATTGCTTTTTCCCCGAACAGTTTTTTCCATTCAGTTTTCTGGTCGTCGTTTTTGATTGCTTCTTCAAGGATCGGTTTAGCAGCTTCTTCTCCAATGTATTCAATCAGTCGGTCTACGGTAATCACCCATTCAGTGCTAAGTACAAATTTCTTTTTCTCCCAGAGCTTTTTCTGAAAGTCTTCTATCTGGCTGACAAAATCAATGATGGTGTCGGCAATAGATTTGAAAACCTTGATGGTTTTGAAGCTGTGCTTCAGGCGGTCAAAGTGTGCGTCTGTATCTGTTACGTAGAGGTCATCTACACTGATCAGTTCGCTCTTAATGTAGTAGTCCAACTCTCTGGATAGAAAACTCTTCAGATTTTTGTGAATGAAAAAGTCATGCTTGTTTTTACGGGTGTAGTGCTGAAGTTTGGTGAGCAGTAGTGGCTTACTGTCTTCATCGGTAGCTACTGGTTTCCAGAGGTTGGCAAAGGAAGGATTCTTACCAAACTCTTTTTGTAGAAACTCAAAAGCCAGCTCATCCAGGCTGTCTTGTTTCTTGTTGCTCTTTACCTTCTTCTTTTCCTCCTCGGATAAGGGGCGGTATTCAAAGTAGAAAGTCACTTCCTTGCTGGATACCTCTGGTTGCTTGTTGGCTAATACAAAAGAGAGTTCTTCATCTGAGTTGGAGTCTTTGATAGAGGGGGCCTTATCAGCC
>JAUIAO010000086.1 GCA_030425425.1 Bacteroidia bacterium
CAAATAATTGGAGATCAGCTTCAAACGAAATCATCTTTAGATGCTGAAGGACAAGGTTTGTACAATATTGAGGTTACTGTTACTGACCTGGCGGGCGGAACTTATACTGAGTCATTTGTTATTACAGTCATCTCCGTAAATGAAGCCCCAGAAATGGAAGATTTTGAATTTTCAGTTCCAGAAAACAGTGTAGTAGGACTAGAAGTTGGAACGATTCAAGGGACTGATGTCGATGATGGTGATGTATTAAGTTACTCGTTCGTCATTACAGATCCTTTCTTTGATGTACAAGGCCTGGCTTTTGGAATTGAATCGTCCACCGGTCGGGTTTATGTAAATAATCCAGATTCTTTGGATTATGAAGCAAATGAATATTTCATATATAGTATTCAAGTGACTGATGCTGCTGGATTGGTTTCTGAAGCTTTACTGAAAATAAATGTTGATGATGTTGTAGAAGTAGGTGTCTTGCCTGTGAACGAAGTAATCACACCGAATGGAGATGGACACAATGATTATTTCGAAATTAGAAACATAGAGCTCTATGTAGGCTTTACACTGACTATTTACAATGGTAATGGAGTGATGGTTTATAAAAAGGAAAATTATAACAATGAATGGAATGGTGTAAGTAACTCAGGTAAAGAACTCGATCCGGGTGTTTACTACTATAAATTCACAGATGGAGACATCTTATATCAAGGAACTGTAACAATCGTTAAAAACTAATCGCCACACCTATGAAAAAATATATAATAATGTTGTCGGCATTCCTTTTCATAGAGGTTGCCTATTCTCAGGATTACTTGAGTACATCTAGTTATTACATGAATGGATTTTCTATCAACCCTGCATATAGTGGAGTTGGAGACGAGCTTTTTCTTTCATTCCAGGCCAATAAATATACAGGTAGTCAATCAGGAAAGGGTATTGATTATATCAGTTTTGGTGGTTATTATAACCTGGGCGCCGGATTGGCTTCTGGGATCAGGTTGAATTCGCAGCAACTAGGGAATGTCGATTACTCTAGCGTTGACATTTCATTAGCTTATAAGGCGCAGTTGGATAATAATCATTTTCTATCATTCGCTTTAGCACCGGGTTTGTATCGTGAAAGATTGGTTCAAACATCTTCAGATTATTCTCAGTGGGTAGATAGAGGGGATCAAGTACTGTTTGGTGAAGGAAGTAGTGCCATCGATCGCACACTTGTCACAGTCGGTGCGGGAGTTTTGTATAATTTCCGTGGTTTACAGGTAAGTGCATACTTGCCCTATTTATTACGAGGTAAAGAATCATTTAGCTCAAACTTTACTGCTTATGCAAAGTATGTTTATAATGAGACGGACGATAACGCTCAGGTGAAATTTGGGAATTATGCTCTTTTCAAATATCAACCTGATGCAAGTTATATCTATGATGTGGGAACGTTAATTGGTTTTCAAGATGCTGTTTGGGTAAATCTCGCTTATAGATCAAATCAAAGTGCTTCTGCTGGATTGGTCTTTATTATACCAGAAATGCAAGTAGGATATAATTTCAATTACAGTTTTGGTGATTTTAATGACTTAATAAATACCAAACATGAGCTAACTCTTGTTTTTGTTACTAATAAGCTCATGATGTTCCGAACTAGAAAACTTTGGTAAATTAATTATGCTCATTTAGGGATGGCTATCACAGGACTTAAAACTTGAATTTTTTATCATTCAATCAAACATGGTTTTTATTTAATAAGCGTTTCTTAGGCGATTAGTGATCGCATCACTCTTGGCTGATTATCAGTTTAATCCTGGTGTTTTGACGTTGTTTCAACAGAGAATTAATGTCTGGATTTATTTGATAGCTAGAACGCATCAGAATGCTGCATTCCAAAAATGAGGGGTTGTTACTTAGTTGTGAGTCAATTTGACTGTTAGCGTTTTGTATTACTGGTTTGTTCTTAGGGAAGGATCAAGTAGCATCGATTAGCTTGTTGGAAATTGTAAGTAACATTTAGATGAGCTAAGGAGGATTTCTTATTCAGTCTTAAGTGTTATTGATAAATTTGACATCTTCTATAAGCGACCATCTTAGCTATATTCACTAGATATGAAAAAGCCTCTTTGAGTGACTGTAAGATCAATCAAAGAGGCTTTGCTCTAAATAATGTATCTTTCCTTTATAAAGAATCTTCTTCTTCGAGACCTAAATCATCGATGGCATCACCTCCATCAAGAGGTTGAAGGTTTTGTGATGGCAGCACATTTTCCTGTGCGCTTTCAATATTTGGTGAAGTAAGAGTTGGTTCGTCTTTAGGGATGAAAAACTTAGTTGAGATGGTCAATACCATCAACGCGATTGCTAATCCCCATGTAGTTTTTTCAAGAAAATCTCCCGTTTTCTTCACACCCATAATTTGCTGTGTTCCTGAGCCTCCAAACTGGCTTGAAAGCCCTCCACCTTTAGGGTTTTGTGCAAGCACAACAAGAATTAATAAAAATGCTACTAAAATGATGATGCTTATAATCAGTGCGTACATTCTACTCCTTTTCGTTTATTTTCTTAATAATGTCCGCAAAGTAAAATGATTTTTCAGGAAATCTCACTATCAGTGCTTCTAATATTTGCAGCGCACGATCCTTGTGACCTTGCTCCAAATATATCTCAGCCAAATATTCCGAAGCTATATCAGGATGTAAGTCATTACTATTCCACGAGAGATCTGACTGGTCTGTAGTTTTAGTGTCAGGAGATTTTGGAGAAATCGATGGGTTATTTTTGATAAACTCATCAATGATCTGATGTTGTTCAGTTTTTGATTTTTTCTCCTCTTCTGTATCAGATTCTATTTCTTTTCTTGAAGAATCCTTTGAGTCTGTAGTACTTTTTACCTCTAATGCATTTGTTTCATCGGTATCTTTTGACTCTTCTAGAGGTGAGTTCTCACTTTTTGGTTGCGAGTCTTCTTCATCATCAGAATCTTCATTTATATCGGATTTTCGTGAACCACCGGTAAGACTTCTTGAGATTTCAACTTCCTTATTTATCGGTGAAATTCTAGCAGACCTGGATTCAGATGCCTTTTTGATTGGTACTTTTTCGCGATGATGAAAGGTGTTATCCTCAGAGTTTTCGCTTTTGTCATCGTTTTCGTTGCTCGATTTTTCTTCTGAATCATCTGTTTTTACCTCAGTCTTCAAATCAGATAATTCTTCACCTTTCTCGGAGGTGGAATCATTCGAGATATCTGAAATGCTTTCTTCTTCAGTCTTAGAAGCTACTTTTTTCAAAGCCTCATCTACTGCTTCCTCTTCCTCGAGCTGATCTTCAATAATTTTTAGTTTTTCTCTATTGATTTTTAGCTCTTCCATATCCTTGTAAAGCTCAGCGATCATTTCATCTAAATCCGATGATGATTCGCTTTTCAGGTCATCCATTGTTAGATAGCCTTCTTTTGCTTTTTTAGGACGATTGCTAATTCTAAGATTTTTAGATTTTGGTTTAGCGGGTTCCTGGGTTTTTTTGTTTCTAGAGGTAGCTAATTTATTTGATTTGACGGCTTTGGTTAGATCTCTTTCTAATTCTGCTTCATGAGATTCATGAACTGTAAGTGGATTAAGAAAAATCAATTCGTCATTGATATATCTTTTAAGGAGCGCACGATCAGTGGCATAGACTGCCGCACTTGAAACATATAGTTTCGTCTTTTTTGATTTGAGGTTTTTACCTGCCTTGGCCAGCAACGTTCGGGCACTTTGGAAGTAGGGATATTCTTCAACTACTGACTCTAATTCAAGAAGTGCACCACGATCTAAATCTTTTGGTGACCTGAGATATTTTACGAATTTATGTTTGTTCACTTGGGCAGGCGATATTGGTAAACATCTAAATTAAGAAAAATTACCAATTTGCCACAGACGCATTGAATATATCGAGGATAATTTGGTCAAAAATTTCTTCTACGTACTGTTGTTCATTAGAAGAGATGTCTTCAGATTCCGGTACATCAACAAAAAAGGAGAACTTTTTTTCAAAATCAAATTCATCGTCTTGCGTATTCACATAACTCGCAAAGACCGTAATTGTGATCCTGGAAACTGTAGAAAAATCCGCCTCCTGATTGTTTCCAGATGAAGATGCAGAAACCGGAGTAATGGTGTAATTGTCAATGTACCCCTCTATCTGCAAATCCCCATTGTCATCTACAAGTGTCAGGGACGTGTTTTGCTGATAGTAATCTTTAATGGTTTCAGTGAAGAGTACACTCATGTTGGAAGGCCCTAAAGACGCATTATTGAAAAATGTCTGAATGCTAATTGTTTTTACTGTAGGAGAGATGGAGGCTCCTGTGAAGCTGTAAATTCCGCATCCACTAATAAGTGTAATAATTATGAGTTGGCTAAAGACTTTCAATTTCATATTGCTTAATCTTTCTGTATAGTGTTCTTTCAGATATTCCGAGATCCTGCGCTGCATACTTTCGCTTATTGTTATTTTTTCTAAGCGCCATGATAATCATTTCCTTTTCTTTTTTCTCCAAAGAGAGGTCTTCACTGTCTTCCGTCTCATGAGCAATGTCTTCCACCTCATAGCTATTGTCCTCACCGTATTCCTCATGATCTACTGTTGACTCCAACAGTAGGGGATTGGTGGATTTTACAGAAGGAGCTTCAAATTTCTCAGTGTTAGATTCCGGAAAATCTTCGATCTCATTGAACAAACGTTCATGTTTGGATAAGATTTCACTTCTAGACCCACTTTCTTCTGAAAGAATCTGATGAATAAGCGTTTTCATTTCAGACATGTCCCTTTTCATGTCGAAAAGTACTTTATAGAGAATGTCTCTTTCTGAGAATTGTTCTTTACTATCTGACTTTCCGACCAGAGCCGGCAAATATGAGTCAGTCTTGGGTAGATATTTTATTAGCGTATCAGCATCAATTTCTCTTTCCAGCTCAAGAACACTTATTTGTTCAACAAGATTTTTGAGTTGTCTGATGTTGCCAGGGAACCTAAATTTGAGCAGAACCTGTTTTGCGTTTTCAGTTAAATATGCAGGTTTGGTCCGATACGTTTCTGAGAAATCTGTGGCGAATTTTCTGAATAATAGCAATACGTCCTCTCCACGTTCTCTGAGAGATGGTACTTGTATTGGTACAGTATTGAGCCTGTAGTATAAGTCTTCTCTAAATTTATTTTCAGCAATTGCCTCATGTAAATCCACATTTGTGGCTGCTATTACTCTGACATTTGTTTTTTGAACTTTGGATGAGCCCACTTTAATAAACTCTCCATTTTCTAAAACGCGTAGAAGTCTTGCTTGTGTACTTACAGGCATTTCACCTATTTCGTCTAGAAAAATCGTTCCTCCATTGGTTACTTCAAAGTATCCTTTTCTGGCTTCATGAGCACCTGTAAATGACCCCTTTTCATGACCAAATAATTCTGAATCGATTGTTCCCTCCGGAATTGCTCCACAGTTTATAGCAATAAACTGTCCATGCTTTCTTTGCGAAAGTGTATGAATTATTTTGGAAAATGATTCTTTACCAACCCCACTTTCACCTTGTATCAACACGCTCATGTCAGTAGGTGCTACCTGCATCGCTATCCGAATGGCATTATTAAGTTTCGGTGAATTTCCAATTATTTCAAACCGCTGCTTAACGGATTGTATTTCTGAGTCTATTCGATAATCCATCATCCTATCACCTTTCCAAAAAGCGTTGCTGCTGTACAATCATGTACTTTTACATTCACATATTCACCTTTTTTATATCCTTTATTTTCAAAAATGACTACTTTGTTCGCGCTGTTTCTACCTTGTAAGTCATCATCAGATTTTTTACTCGTTCCTTCTATTAGTACTTTGAAGGTTTTTCCGATATCCAGCTTATTTCTTTCCAATGAAAGCGCTTGCTGTTTGTTGATAATCTCCTGAAGTCTTCTTTTTTTGATCTCTAAAGGAATATCATCCTCGTACTTTTTTGCTGCTAAGGTTCCAGGTCTTTCAGAGTAGAAAAACATATAAGAGAAATCATACTTCACATAGTCCATCAGACTCAGTGTATCCTGGTGCTCTTCTTCTGTTTCTGTACAAAAACCGGCTATCATATCTGAGCTAATTCCACATTCTTCACCTAGAATACTCCTGATAGCATCCACTCTATTGATGTACCATTCACGATCGTATGTTCGATTCATTATCTCCAGAACGCGGCTATTTCCACTTTGGGCTGGGAGGTGAATGTATTTGCAGATGTTTTCATATTGCTTCATAGTGTGAAGCACTTCATCTGTAATGTCTTTTGGGTGAGAGGTGGAAAAACGAACTCTAAGATCCGGATGTACCTGAGCCACCATTTCTAACAAGTTGGCAAAATTCACTACTTCGTCAACTTTCTGTTTTTCGAGTTTCGCTTTGTTGTTTTCTTCAGGAGACCATTTATAAGAATCTACATTCTGGCCCAATAGGGTGACTTCACGATAACCTTTGTTGAAGAGATCTCTTGCTTCGTTTACAATGCTATGAGGATCTCTTGAGCGTTCTCGTCCTCTGGTGAAAGGAACTACGCAGAAAGAGCACATGTTGTCACACCCCCTCATAATAGAGATGAATGCAGTTACACCGTTTGAGTTCAGTCGCACAGGTGAAATATCAGCATAGGTTTCTTCCCTTGAAAGGAATGTGTTAACGCCTTTTTCTCCTTCCTCAGCTTTCAATACCAAATTTGGGAGGTCTCGATAAGCATCTGGACCGACCACTAAATCAACAATCTTTTCTTCTTCGAGAAGTTTGGCTTTGAGTCTTTCGGCCATGCATCCCAGTACACCTATTGTGATTTCAGGTTTACTAGATTTTATTTTATTGAATTGAGCAAGTCTTTTTCTGACAGTTTGCTCTGCTTTCTCTCGTATAGAGCAAGTATTTAAAAGGATTACGTCAGCTTTTTCAAAGTTGGACGTAGTGTCGAAACCCTCTTTCTGAAGTATTGAAGTGACAATTTCACTATCTGAAAAATTCATCTGGCAGCCATAGCTTTCGATATATAATTTTCTGGCAGACGTGTTTTTTCCCTCTTTCGATACCTTTACCTCGCAGTTTTCCGCTTCAGTATCGTTATTTTTCAAAATATCAAGATCCTCAATTAATTGAGTCATAATCGATTTCTAAAGTTTATAATGAATTTGCAAAGTTATATGAACTGGATCTAAATGTGACATAATGTCAGTCTTTTAAGTTGCCAGATTCCAAGTCTGACTCCAAGTAAATGCCAACATTCACCGTATTATATATGAATCTATCTTTTAGCTTGTCCAAAACACTACCTTCGTCATGGTAGTTGATATTCCATTCTGTTCTGTCAATATTGAATTTAGCCTCAGCTTTGAACTTTGATTGAAAATCTATTCTAGCCGGAAATGAAATGTTTCTTGTGATTGATTTAATGGAGAGGTTGCCAGATATCCAATAATTTGGATTTTTGACAATGAAGCTACTGAGTGTTGCAGGTTTGAACTGAGAATCAAACTCCTCTTTCTGAGTGGGTAACATTGAAGAATCGTAAACACTGATATTGGTGATTTCAAAGTGTGCTGTTGGAAAACTATCAGCTTCAAAAAAATCCTCTCCCAACAAATGGTCTTTCAACTTTTGCTGTCTATCAGGTTCATCTGGCATGTCCATCACTTGTATGCCAGAAATATTTAGGGTGAATTCACCACCAAATAATGAATCCGATAAATGAGCGATTCTTCCATCAGTCACAGGAATAATTCCATTGTGCTTCCCACTGGGCTTGCTACCTATCCATGTTGCAACGGACATGGACGTGTCAATTGATGACCAGATCGCCGAATCTGGTATGAGTTTTATTTCTTTTTCTGAGACAGAGTCAATTGCATTCTCTGGTTGTTTATTTTTGCAGTGTGTTAGCATCAATGTTGTGAAAACAATCATTGCGAATTGCAGTATTTTCATTTGAATAGTTGTTATTTACCTAGATTTCAGAATTGTGTAAGTGAAAGTTTACTGTCAATGATTTTCCTTCGTGATGTAGAAATAAGCTTTTGATTCTTTATGCTCATTTTGTGAGTTATTGAAAGATTAATATGAAAAACATTACCTTAACATGCCAAATCTAAATTGTGTTCAGGTTACAAAAGCGTAATTTAATGAGTACCATATAATCTAAACTATGGCATTAATTAAAGATGTAAGAGGCTCTTCTCCTAAATTTGGAAAAGACTGTTGGCTGGCGGAAAATGCTACGGTAGTAGGAGATGTTGTGATTGGTGATCAATGTACTGTGTGGTTCAATGCAGTGATACGCGGAGATGTTAATTACATTCACATAGGAGATCGTACCAACATTCAAGATAATGTGACTATACATGGTACTTATGAAAAGGCACCAACGACTATCGGTAGTGATGTTTCAATCGGGCACAATGCAATAGTGCATGGTTGTACTTTAGAAGATGGAGTTTTGATCGGAATGGGTGCTATGGTCATGGATGGAGCGGTGGTGAAATCAGGAGCCATAGTTGCTGCAGGGGCAGTGGTTTTAGAAGGAACAATTGTTGAAGAAAACACAATCTATGCTGGTGTACCGGCGAAGAAAGTCAAGCAAGTAGAAGGAAAGAATAAAGAAATGCTTTTACGCATAGCAAATAATTATATTAAATACGCTAATTGGTTTAAGGATGAGTAAAATAGGAAAACCACAACCTGAGGAATATGCGAATTTTTTTAGAGGGTACATAGATATGTTCGGAGATCAGGATATAGTGGAGGTATTGACTTCACAGCATCGAGAGTATCTCGAATTGTTAAAGAGTATTCCTGATGACAAAATGACTTATGCCTATGCAGAAGATAAATGGACAATAGCCGAGGTACTGGGACATGTAAATGACGTAGAGAGAGTAATGGGGTACAGAGCGTTTCGTTTCTCGCGATATGATAAAACTGTAATTCCAGGTTTCAATGATCATTTTTATGTTGATAATGGAGATTTTGCAAACAGACCAAAAAATACATTTATACGTGAATTTGATGGTTTAAGAATGGCTAATCTGGAAATGATCTATAATTTTTCTGAAACGCAAAGTATGAATACCGGGAAGGCAAATGATGTTTTTTTCTCTGTGCGGGCTCTTACATATATCATAGCCGGTCATCTGGGTCATCACATTAATATTCTCAAAGAGAGATATGACATATAATAGTTGATTATGAACTTTTTAGTACGAATTCTCCTATCCGGACTGGCGGTGGTCATTGTTTCTTATTTGTTGCCAGGCGTAATTGTAGATGGATTTCTGGCCGCTGTGATAGTGGCCGTTTTGTTGTCTATTCTCAATGTTATAGTGAAACCAATTTTAGTGGTACTTACTATCCCGCTTACAATATTTACTTTGGGCCTGTTTTTGTTGGTCATCAATGCCATCATTGTTTTAATGGCTGATTCAATTGTGCCGGGTTTTTATGTTGATGGTTTTTGGTGGGCGTTGTTATTCAGTATCCTTTTAACTATTGTCAATGCTCTTTTAACGGATCTGAGCGGAAACAAACGTCCATAATATTTTTAGAAATAAACCGGGCACTGCGGGTCTTTTTTGTAGTTTCTCAATTTTATTCTATAGTTGAGAAGTATTTCATGTGATCCAGTGGTTTCAGTAGTTATTTCACTTGTGGTGGCATCATAAGCATATCCTACTCTAAAGTTTTCATTCAAGATCAATTGACCAATGAATGTAATATCCTTAGAGTTTCGATAACTGATACCTACATAGGCAATCTCATCAAAGATTACCAAACCAGATATATCATATGCCAATCTGCTTTGCTCCTGTGCTCTCAGGAGAACTGACGGAGATAATTTGACTTGTTCTGTTAAATGAAACACGAATCCACCTGTCATGTAATAATATCTACTTTCCCTGGAGTTATTGCCTAATTCGCTTGTTTCAGATAAAACATAGGTTTTGTTTTCCAATAAATAGGGGATAGAGACACCAACATACATGTTAGGGTTTGCAAAATAAAGACCCGTGCCGAAGTTTGGAGATGTTTTAGTCACATCATTCGTAAATATAGGGTCATCCTGCGAAATCACTTCAATGCTCGAATAATCTGACCTTCTTGTATCCATCCCAGCCTGCAATCCCATTGATAAAATACCGGCACTTGTTTTTATTTTATAGGCATAGCTTCCATATAATGACACATTGTCGTGAACACCAACTCTGTCCCGGGTAATCTGAAGACCTGTGCCTATTCGATTATCATTGAAAGAAGTATGTGCTGTGAGTGCCTGATATACCGGAGCACCCTCGACATTGATCCATTGTTCTCTGTGAACAGCAATTACAGAAAGCATGTTCAAACTTCCCGCATATGCCGGATTGAGTAACAACCCATTGAATGGATATGTAGAGGTCAATGCCCGCATCTGAGCAGATGCGAGCATGCTAACCGTTAAGAATACAAATGCAATTAAAATTTTCTTTTTGCCCATTATCATAAAATTAACGAACTAATTCTAAATATCCATTGATGACTTCAGAACCATCTCCTTTATCTATAAAGTAGAAGTATGTTCCTACTGGTAATTGAAGTCCTTTTCGACCAATATTGCTATAACCCTCAAATCTTACTTCACGGTTATCGTAATGCTCTCCTTCCCAAACCAAGGTTCCATCCCGGTTGTAGATACTCACTCTATTATTCGGGTAGTATGGATCAACACAATCGATCACAAGGAAGTCATTATTTCCGTCACCGTTTGCGGATACACCATTATACACTTTAAGTGAAGTAGTGATTTCAAATTCCGCACTGTAATCACAACCATTATCCGCTCTGAACCAAACATTCCAGATTCCAGGCTCAGCATCTACTAATTTTAAATCATAGGATGCTTCTTCTCCTCTTGGATCATACCAGATAATAGAATCAATTGAGTGGAATACCGCAAAATCTACTTCAGCTGTTCCATTGAAAGGAGTGGTAGAAGTTCCTAATTGACTCAAGCAAAGTGAGTTAGTTGAGTTGATAACAAACTCAGGATCTTCTATACCATTGAGTATCTCAATAGGTTTTCGATCAGACGGACAACCAGTAGCTATATCAATTGCTTCCACCATGTAAGTGATCGAATCTAGCTCGTATATCTCACTTCCAGTAAAGGCTGGAGTCTGGTTGTTTCCTTCAGCATACCAATTGAAGATGTAGCCATCTACCGATCCATTTACTCTGGTAAACGCCGCACCATCTGTTATCTGACAGTTTGTACGATCATTGATTTTGTTTACCGATGGAGTAGGTGCTGGAACAGTCGCATCATTGATGATGAATTGCTGAGATCCTACACAACCAGTGGTCAAATCAATTGCAAATACTGTATAAACTCCTACATCAATTGAGTCTATTTTATAACCGATATTGATCGGATCAATACCCACTGTGTCGAGAAGTGCTCCACTATACCAATTGAATTGATATTTCCATAATTCATCATCTCTACCGTACACTTCTGATACCTCAGCTCTTCCGTCTTTGAAGTCAGGGTAACAAATGGTGTTATCTGACAATACATTGATGTCTAAAGTAGGTGTGAGTGTGTGGTCCTCAACATTTTTAACAATGATTTCTGATGTACACAAGTCAAGCGTATCTACAACGAATATGGAATATGGCCCTGAATTAAGGTTAGCATAAGATGCTGTTTCTCCATAATTCGTAATCAGATCCGCATCCTCCAAGTTTGGAAGACCTGAAGACCAATCTCCATTGAACCAATAGATTCTAAACTCTCCTCGCGATTTTCCTTCTGGTAGATTTCTGATGTAAACCGCCAGTTTACCATTGTAATCCACACAGTTGGTATTGCCCTCAGATGTCACGGATATTTCTAATGGCTGTGGTGGGTCATTATAAATAAAGTACGATTCTGTGGTTGAGCAACCAGATAATGTATCAGTCACTGTGACGAAATAATCTCCTTCCGGTAAGTTACTTGCCACATGTCTTTCTGAAACTATATTACCCATGGCATCTGTCCAAACATAAGTATGGGCCAGGGTATCAATGGTCGATTCAGAGTTTGTATTACTTACAGTCAATGATCCATTTGGCGTTAGGTCATTACAACTTGTTTGCAAATCAAAATCAAGTAGGAATACCGATGGAGGAGTAGTATTGTCCTCTAAAGTCACCCTATATGTAGGAGTAATACATCCTGTGATCTTAGAAACTGCATACATGTAATAATCACCAGGGACAATATTGTATCCATTTGCAGCGCTGTAAGACAATTCAGGACTATCTCCTTGATAAACCAGAGAATCATTTGCATTTCCTAATATTCCATTAGGATCTCCATTGAAGAAGTAATACGTATAATCTGTTAGTTGTCCACGGTTGATGTCAAGTACCGCGTATTTACCATCAGATGGATTACAAGTTGAAGGACTCAGTGTATCAAATTCAAGAATACGCAACTCTTCTGGCTCATGAGTTAAATTCATGAAGGCATTTGATGTACATCCGACAGTTCTACTGTAAACTTCCACTTCGAATCTTCCTGTATATTGACCTGAAAGTGTATCATTAGTACTCAATACACCAGAAATTCTACTGTCATCTGAAGGATTTACTTCATACCAGGTGAATTCATAAACCGCATCAATTTTTGCAGGGTCATTCGCATTATCCGCGATGGCCAGAAGTGTTCCGTTTGGCGTTGTACCCACCTCTGAACATGTAGAGTCAGCTTCAACCTGAACGATTTGTATAGATGGATAGAAAGGATCTTTGATCAACTCAAACTCAACCAATTCAGATTCACATTGAGAGTCGTTCTTTCTCAACGCTGCATAATATGTGCCTTCTGTCAGACTATCCAGTTTCATGACCGTTGAAGGATCACCATCCGCAAGTTCTGTTGTTCCATCCGGACCATAAAGAACCAGTTTGAAATTGTCAACGAGATATAATGAATCTGTTGTACTACTCATTTTGTAAACCTGACCTTCATGCTTCGCTTGGCTTAGTGTGAATGCTCCATTTCCTGTAGGGAAGCATATCAGGTTCTTATTGACTTCATAGTTCATGATTACCGGATAATCAGGATCATTTGTCACTTCGATCGTTTGAGTCGAACTACAAGATGTTACCGTATTTGTAATTTCAACAGTGTAATAGCCATCAGCTAGTCCTTCGATGTTTATAGTGTCATCTTTAACCGTGGTGTAAATACTAGAAACAGTATTCAATGTATTCTTACCATCATACCACTGGAATGAATAGTCTCCTGCATTTGGAATAATTCCATCAATTCTTCTGATGTCAATAATTCCTACAGCAGCCGTACCACCACAGTTATCATTAGGAGTCATTACCAGTGAATCAATGCGAGGATTGATGTGTTCATCTCTGATGATTACATTGAAATCAGAAGTACATCCTGTAATGATGTTTTCTGCACTAAATGTAATCGTATCAGTGGTAAGATTACTTAGACTTATGTCAGTCGGTGCATTGAATGTTTGAGGGAATCCGGCTTGTCCAATTGCCGAACTTACTGTCCAATTATATGCATCAACTGTACTTGCCGCTCCTCTGAATGAGATGTCATTATCGTCAATTGTGATTGCACCATTTCCAGGAATACTACAGAGTGTATTCGGAGTAATCTGGGCTTCAGGTACTTTCACAATTGGATATTGCAAATCTGTTGTGATTTCGAAGGTTCTTTGATCCAAACATCCAGCATTAGGGGATACCGCGTTGCTTTTCTGGATCACCAATGTGTAGAATCCATTCGCGAGTCCAGACAGTTTAGTCAAATCAGTGCTCGCATCTGAGGCTGTTCCTCTCAATCCTCCATCATTAGGGAACATTTCATTCGCTGCTGTAGCAGATTTTCCTCTATACCAGATTAAGCTGTAATCATTCATATTCGCTGGATTACCTTCTTCTGATAATGAAACTTCGAGCGTTCCGTCCCCTTTGTTTCCACTTGTATCACAATGAGTAGATGGTGTTTTAGCGATAAAGTTGATTTCAGGATTTATTGGATTATCCTCAATGATGATTTCAACCTCAGTCTCCGTAGCACATCCAGTGATATCATTTGTTGCTAAAGCTGTGTATGTGCCAGCGGCAAGGCTATCGATCCTATCGTTTGTGCCTTTTACTGAAGATATAATGCCATCCGTTCCATTTACAAATGCCACTCCATCTTTGAACCATGTGAATGTGTAGTCATCTACATTGTATAGCGTGATGTTATCTTCTCTCACACTGTCAATCTGGATGTATCCAATAGGGTTGTCGCAGTTGTAGTTATCATCGAATGTCACATCAGTACTACCATTAATGGTCAGATTCGCATGGTCTGATTTCACTTCTAAAGTTGTCGTTCTGGTACATCCAAGGTTCGGTGTTCCTGTTAGCTTTTCAACTACTACAGTGTATTTGCCATCCTGAAGTCCTTTGAGCTTGAGCACGCTTCCATCTAACTGAGCTGTGCCTGCATTTGCACCTGCAGTATTGCCCAGATAGTCAGCGATGAAGTCATCAGAAGAAGTACCTCCCGCAGGTACTGTTGACCCTCTGTACCATGTCACGCTGAATTCAGAAAGTGTTGCTTTCTTACCTCCATCGTCAATATTAATCGTGAGCGTTCCATCACCATCATTGTCACTATTGTCACAATAGGTGTCTGGTGTTCGATTAGTGATGGTTACGATAGGGGACTTGCTTTCACTATCAATTGTAATTTTTCTATTGATAGCTGTGCTTGGACACCCAGTTGTATTATTAGTGATGTTTACTGTGTATTCACCTTCTTGCAAGTCTTTTACTATTCTGGTATTACCTGCTATATATCCATTTGGTCCAGTCCA
Source organism: Bacteroidia bacterium (assembly GCA_030425425.1). Classification (GTDB taxonomy): domain Bacteria; phylum Bacteroidota; class Bacteroidia; order Cytophagales; family Cyclobacteriaceae; genus Marinoscillum. The sequence continues at coordinate 14,899 of JAUIAO010000086.1, forward strand.
GCTGAAAGTATAGTTCCCTTCATTTGTACTCATTGGGTAGATGGTTTCATTTTCACGAATTGTATCGATTCGAATGATGCCATTTCCAGGTGTGCAATTGAAATCTGCTTTTACAAGAATGTCTGAGTCCATTATGGATGTAACAGGTTGCTTATTATCGATAGTGAAAGTAGCGATGTTGCTACAACCTGAGTTAGGAGCAGCCCCTGTTCTGTTGACATATACTGTGTAAGTACCTGTAGCCAGACCAGTAAGGATAGATATATCAGCACCTACTGCAGCA
>JAUIAO010000012.1 GCA_030425425.1 Bacteroidia bacterium
TGCCTCGGGGTACTTTATTGGTTCAAGAATTCATCTAAGGAATTGAAAGCTTTAAACCATTTTTTAATATCGGCTCCCCACAGTCGATTTAGGAATGTGTTTCTCGATTTCAGCCAGATCCTCTTTGGCCAGCTCTACCTCATAAGCTCCTATGTTCTCCTCTAATCGATGGATTTTTCTGGTGCCCGGAATCGTGGTGATTTCATCATTTTGGCTGAGAATCCATGCGAGTGCTAGTTGTGCTTTGGTTACACCTTTGTCCTGTGCTATGCCTTCAATTACTTCAACAAATTTGAGGTTTTCTTTGATCGCTTCATCGGTGAATCGTGGATTATTTAATCTGAAATCTCCCGCTTCCAGATCTTCCCTGCTTTTGATTGCTCCTGTTAAAAATCCACGACCCAGAGGGCTATAAGCTACAAAGGTGATCCCTAGCTCCTTACATACTTCAAAAATTTCATCCTCTGGTTCTCTGCTCCAGAGCGAATATTCTGTCTGCAAAGCGGTGATAGGATGTACCGCATGCGCACGTCTAAGTGTCTCAGCATCCACTTCTGACAGTCCGAGGTACTTCACTTTTCCTTGTTTCACCAGCTCAGCCATCGCTCCCACACTTTCCTCAATCTCCACCTTTGGGTCTGGTCTGTGCATATAGTAGAGATCTATGACTTCTGTCCCCAATCTTTGGAGGCTTTTTTCACATGATTCTTGGACATATTCTGGTTTTCCATTGATTCCCAGAAATTCACCATTTGGTCCGCGCATTACGGCGAACTTGGTGGCAAGCGTGATATCTTTCCACTTTTCTTTAAATGCTTTTGCAAGTAATTCTTCATTCGCTCCCCATCCATACATATCCGCTGTGTCGAAGAAGTTGACTCCAAGATCGATCGCTTTGTGTAGCGTGTTGATAGATTCAGTTTCATTGAATGAGCCATAAAATTCTGACATGCCCATGCAGCCAAGTCCTATGCGGTTGATATTGAGTGAGCTGTTTCCCAGAGTGGTGTGTCGTTTCATTTAATTGAGTGTTTATGGTTTGTATCACAAAGATGAAGAAATCAATCATTCGGAATATAACCACTATCAAAGAAGAAATGACCAATTTCAAAGATTGGTCAAGAATTATGTTGATTCGATTTTCGAAAGGCTCCTGGTGATAGTCCAATTTGATTTTTAAAAAAGCGATTAAAATGGGTAGGCTCACTGAATCCCAGTTTGTAGGAGATTTCCTTTGCGGATAGATTAGTCCCGGTCAGCATCGTCTTGGCAGTTGAAAGCGTACGACTGGAAATCCAGTCATTCACCGTTTTGCCAGTTTTACTTTTGATGACAGAGTTCAAATAATTTGGATGGATGTTGAGCTGTTCTGCCAGATCTTGTGCCTGTACTCTCGTACCTGAAGTTTCTCGAATCATGATGTCTTTGAAAGCATTTTCGAGTAGCTGTTTGAATGCCTTCACAATCTGAGAGCTATTATTTCCCTCTTCTAATGGGTCATAACCACACCAAAATTTCTCTTTGATTTTCAGCAGAATTATGAGGAAGAGATTCCCAAGGATCTTGTTTTTGTATTTCGATTCAGATTTAAACTCCCCGAACATTTGCTGGTATAGCGCATCGAATTCTCTCATATCATTCTCAGAGAGCTCTTGAGGAGGGACAATCTCAGCCAGCAAAAAAGGAAACTCCCCAAATACTTCCTGGAGAACCATTTCTGTCAAAAATTTCTCAGTAAATGAAATGAGATATGACTCCCGCGCCTCATGCAATTCATAGGATTTGATATGTCCGGGATTGGTGAAATAAAATGAATTATTCCCGAAAGGGAATTGGTGCTCGAGAAGTGCCAATATCGAAGATTTACATGACGACCTTGAAGAAGTTTTTCAATTCAATTATCAGGAAAAAGGAGCATTCAAAGCCCGCTGGATTTATTCCTATCAGGTTCTCACTAGTTGTTTTTCCTATGCACTGAAAAAGCGTAAGAGAGCCTCATCCTACTCACCTTATTATTCAAATAACTCGATGGCCATGTTTCAGAATTATTTCAAAATTGCCATTCGGAAGATCATGTGTGCATCAGAAACAGGACTGTATTACTTGCTGTCTAAGGATTTTATTAAGATGATTGGCTTTTCGGTGCTTTTGGCGGTGCCACTTTCTTACGTCTTTTATGATAAACTCTTTCTGTATTTTCTAATTCGATATGGGCTTGGATTGGGATTTGTTGAGGTTGTGATAAGCGCGCTTTTTTTGTTTTTCATTGGTTTTATTTTCATCATTTGGCAAACCAATAAGGTAGCCAAATCAAACCCGGCAATGAACCTGAGATATGAGTAACCAAAGATTGTGAAACTTGTCACCATCTGCTTGAAAAGAAATGTGGTTTCTAGTGGGTTTTTGATACCACAATTGGTTTTATCCTTACCCTCAGGGTCGAGGTATTTAATAGGACAAATAAAATCTCAAGTATAATGGTTTGGCTTCTCAATATTCGAATTACCAAGACCTTAAAAATTTAGGACAATTCGACCGAATAAGTTTCCTTCCTGGATATGATGGCTTTAATATTGAACTGAATCACAATTGAAAGGACTAATGCAACCACAAATAGACCTGCAAAAATGTACAGGGTTTGGGCGTAGCTGCCTGTAGTTGACTTTACATAATCTGCCAGCTGTGGCCCAACGAGTCCAGCAGCAGCCCAGGCTGTGAGGATATTTCCATAGATTCCGCTCAGGTTTTTTGTCCCAAAAATGTCACCAATGTATGCGGCAACCGTGGAAAATCCCCCACCATAGCATGAAATGATGATGAAAACTAATGCCTGAAATACAATGGAATTAGTGGTTTGTGGTAAGAGAAAGAAAGCGACAATCTGAATTACAAAAAAGGCTGTATAAGTCATTGGTCTGCCAATCCAATCAGAGAAACTAGCCCAGCCGATTCTACCTAAGCCATTAAAAAGCCCCATCGTACCTACCATCGCTGCTGCTGCCACAGGAGTAAGTCCGGCGATCTCCTGAGATAAAGGTGAGGCTATCGAAATGACCGCAATGCCGCAGGTCACATTCAAGAACAACATCAGCCATAAATAGTAAAACCGAGCGGTAGAAAAAGCTTCTTTGGTGGTCAGCTCTTCCAGATCGGTTTTGATTTTCTTACTTTCAGTATTTTTTTCGAATCCTGCAGGAGCCCAACCATTCGGAGGAGTAGCCAGATATTGTGCTGAGCTCATTATCACGGTAAAATATGCAACACCCAGGATGTAAAACGTAGAAGAAATACCAACGGCATCTATCAGGAACTGAATGATACTGCTCGCCAGCAACGCACCAAACCCAAAGCCCATAATTGCCAGGCCAGTTGCTAATCCCCGCTTGTCCGGAAACCACTTCATCAATGTAGATACTGGAGCCAGATATCCGACTCCCAGACCAATTCCGCTAATGACACCATAGCCAACATAGAATAAGTATAAACTCTGCAGTTGGATAGCCAATCCGGCTATAATCAACCCCAAGCCATAAAATCCAGCTGCGATCATTCCACTTTTCTTTGGGCCGATGCTTTCGATTTTGCGCCCAAGAAATGCAGCAGAAAGCCCTAAAAACAAAATGGCAATACTGAAAGCCCAGGCGGTCTCTTTATACTCCCAGCCAACACTGTTGAGAAGAGGTTTCTTCAGCACGCTATAAGCATAAACAGCGCCAATTGAAATATGAATGCCTACTGCAGAAGCAGCGATGAACCATCTGTTTTTGATTTTGTCCATGATGTTTTGAATCGATTTAGACTGCAAAGCACATTCATTGGTTTGCCGTAAGCCATGATGCCGATCAGAGATTTTAATGATCAAATTCATCTTTCACCCACAACTCACAACCGTTCTTTGCTTTGCAAAGGATTGCAACCCCCTTCACGCTCAAAAACATCGATTGCAAGCTCTAAACACATTTTTTTGCTTGTCTTCTGGATTTTATCTTTACTGCGAAAGCCATGATTCCAATCATTTTTTTGGCTGATCTTGTTCAGTTTATCAGGGTATTTTGTCAGTGTAATTTTGCATTGAGTTTCAATCACCTTAACAAATAAGTATCATGTCGAACGTAGTAACACAAACCAAACAATTTGTCGATGGAATCTGGAAAGAGGAAATCGATGTACGCAACTTCGTACAACTAAACATCACCCCTTATGAAGGGAATGGTGATTTTTTGTGTGGACCTACCGACAACACTGAAATCCTATTTGATATCTGCATGAAAGCCGTGCAGGAAGAACTGGCCAACAATGGCGTGAGATCCATAGACCCTGATGTGATCTCCCGAATCAACTCGCATGCGGCTGGGTATATTTCCAAAGAACATGAAGTGATCGTTGGTCTGCAGACCGACGAATTGCTGAAACGTGCCATCAAGCCATACGGTGGTGCACGTGTAGTGGAAAAGGCTTGTAGCGAACATGGCATTCAGCTTAATCCTCAAGTAAAGGAGATGTTCGCCAATTACATCAAATCACATAATGATGGTGTGTTTGATGCTTACACAGATGAAATCAGAACTTTCCGTTCACTTGGATTCCTGACTGGTTTGCCAGACAATTACGCTCGTGGTAGAATCATTGGTGACTATAGAAGGTTGGCACTCTATGGTGCAGATAGATTAATCACACAGAAGGAGCAGGATCTACAAAATCTGACTGGTCCAATGACGGATGCCAGAATCAGATTACGAGAAGAAGTAAACGAGCAGATCAAAGCGCTCAAGGAAATCAAAGCCCTCGGTTCACGATATGGACTGGATTTGAGTAGACCAGCTGAAAATGCTAAAGAGGCTGTTCAGTGGGTTTACATGGCGTATCTGGCTGCCGTGAAAGAACAGGATGGAGCGGCTATGTCTCTAGGAAATGTTTCTTCTTTCCTTGATATTTATATTGAAAGAGATTTGCAAGAAGGTTTGATCACAGAGGAGGAAGCTCAGGAAATGATCGACCAATTGGTGATGAAACTGAGAATGGTACGTCATCTTCGCATGGAAGCATACAATGAGATTTTCGCTGGTGATCCTACCTGGGTAACAGAAGCCATTGGAGGTTTGAGCCTTGCTGGCGGTCACAAAGTGACCAAAAACTCTTTCAGATTTTTGCAGACTTTGTACAACCTGGGCCCTTCTCCTGAGCCGAATATGACCGTACTTTGGTCTTCTTCTCTGCCAAAAGGCTTCAAAGAATTTTGTGCCAAGGTTTCTGTGGACACTTCATCTATTCAATATGAAAATGATGATTTGATGCGCTGCACACGAAATGCCGATGACTATGGTATCGCATGTTGCGTTTCATTCCAGGAAATCGGGAAACACATCCAGTTTTTTGGTGCACGTACCAATCTTGCAAAAACTTTGCTTTTGGCGATCAACTCTGGCCGATGCGAAAACACCGGAGCTCAGGTGATCAATGGTGTGCCAGCTTTGAAAAGTGACGTGCTTGATTTTGACGAGGTGATGGCCAACTTCAAAATCGCGATGAAGGAAGTAGCCCGTGTATATGTGGAGTCGATGAATATCATCCACTTTATGCATGATAAATATTACTACGAAAGAGCTCAGATGGCTTTTGTGGATACAGACCCAAAGGTCAATGTGGCTTATGGTATAGCAGGTCTTTCAATTGTGGCTGACTCACTTTCTGCGATTAAGCACGCAAAAGTAACTGCAGTCAGAAATGAGGACGGATTAGCAGTAGACTTCAAGATTGATGGTGAATTTCCATTCTATGGCAATGACAATGATAGCGTGGATCTGCTGGCAGTGGATGTTACTTCACATTTCAACAAACAACTGTCTGCTTACGAAACATACAAAAATGCTGAGCCTACCATGTCAATCCTGACCATTACTTCTAATGTATCATACGGTAGAAAAACAGGAGCAACACCAGATGGAAGAGCAAGAGGTATTGCATTTGCACCTGGAGCCAACCCAATGCATGGACGCGATACACATGGGGCAATTGCTTCATTAAACTCCGTGGCAAAGCTGAATTACGAGGATGCGCTCGATGGGATTTCAAACACCATGTCTTTGATTCCGAAGACCTTGGGCAACGACGAAAATAGCCGAATGAGAAACCTTGTAGCGATTTTGGATGGTTATTTCAATAGAGGAGCACACCACCTGAACGTAAACGTACTAAATCGTGAATTGCTCATGGATGCAATGGATCATCCTGAAAAGTATCCACAGCTGACAATTAGGGTGTCAGGATATGCGGTAAATTTCGTGAGACTCTCTCGTGATCAGCAGATGGAAGTATTGTCAAGAAGTTTCTTTGATAAATTTTAAAAGAGGGCATCAATGAGTAATGTAAAAACACTCCTCTTTTCAGAGAAAGAGGTCAAGAGAGATCTGCTCAATATCCACTCGATCGAATCATTTGGGACATTTGATGGGCCAGGCATTCGTTACGTGTTGTTCCTACAAGGATGTCCGTTCAAATGTCTTTATTGTGCTAATCCTGACACCATGAAATTTGAAGATGGTAAGGAGTATCGCATAGCGGATGTGGTGAAAGAGGCCATGAACATGAAGTCATACTACACGAATGGCGGTGGTGTGACCGTCTCAGGAGGAGAGCCATGCTGTCAGGCGAAGAAGCTGATTTCATTGTTTGAGCAGCTAAAAATTGAAGGCATTCACACGGCACTAGATACCAATGGTCATGTGATGAATCAATATGTAAAAAATCTTCTTGAGCTGACGGATTTGGTGCTTTTGGATGTGAAACACATCAATGATTCCATGCATGAAATTGTGACTGGAAAGAGCAATCACAAAACATTAGAGTTTGCCAATTACCTCAGAGAGATCGAAAAGCCAACATGGTTGCGCTATGTTTTAGTGCCTGGGTTGACAGACAAGCCGGAACATTTGCATGAGTTGGGGGAATATTTCAAAGATTTTAAGAATGTCGAAAAGCTGGAGATTCAGCCATATCATACACTTGGTGAGCACAAATGGGAGCATCTGGGAATGGATTATCCATTGAAAGGAACTCCTGTAAACACCAAAGACCAGTTAGATAAAGCCAAAGAGATCTTTGAGCAATATTTCAAAGAAGTAGTAGTGAATTAAATTTTTGTAAATCGGAAACGGATGGACGGGTTTGGGTCTTCATAGCTCAAACTCATCTCCATCTTTCTGGAAAGGGAACCGGTTTCTGAATAGCTCCATTTCACGGTAATTTAACGAGCTTTCGATGATTTCTTCAGATTCAGAAAATGCTATTTTTTCTCCTGTATAATCATAAATGGCTGAGTGACCTACATAATTTGCCCCTACACCGTCCTTACCCGTTCTGTTTACACCAATACAATAAGACGTGTTTTCAATGGCACGGGCGGCTAAAAGAGTGTCCCATGCATGGATTCTCGGTTTAGGCCAGTTTGCGATGTATAGTAGACAATCATACTCGTAGTTATTTTCTGCAGATCTACGGGACCGAGACCAAACTGGAAATCTCAAATCATAACATATCAATGGCATGATATTCCAGCCTTTGATTTTTAGAGTTATTCTACTTTTGCCTGCAGTGAATCCTTCGTCTTCTCCTACTAGAGTAAACAGATGTTTCTTGTCATAATAATAGGCTCCGCCATCTGGGTAAACTGCATATAAACGATTAAAGAATTGACCATTTTCCTGGACGATGTAGCTTCCCGCTATCACGGCTTTGGTCTGCGCAGCTTGCTGCTGCATCCATTTAAAGGTTTTTGTTCTGGCAGGTTCTGCCAGCTCTTTTGGCTTCATGGAGAAACCAGTAGTGAAAGTTTCCGGAAGTACAATTATATCCGGGTGACTCTCAATCTGCCAGATTTTCTCTTCAAACATAGCCAGATTAGCCTCTGTATTTTCCCAGTGTAGGTCAGATTGTATTATGGAAACTTTCAGGTCGTCCATCATCTTTTGGATGGAATTCTTACTCGATAGTCTGCATCCACTTTTCCTTTGCTGATATTGGCGAGCTTCCCTTTGATGAGTCTTCTTTTAAGTGCAGAAATGTGATCGGTGAAAAGAATGCCTTCTATGTGGTCATATTCATGCTGAATCACCCGCGCATGGATATCATCATATTCCTCTTCATGCAGGTTCCAGTCTTCGTCATAGTAGCGAATTCTGAGGATTTCTGGCCTATCCACATCCGCTCTGATTCCAGGTATGCTGAGGCATCCCTCTTCAAACGCCCAGTCATCTCCATCTTCTTCGATGATTTCAGGATTGATGAAAGCCTTTTTCACTCCCTCTTCTTCATTTTCCATCATTGGAGTGTCATCGATCACAAAAAGTCGGATTGATTTGCCTATCTGTGGAGCTGCAAGACCTACGCCGGATGCTGCATACATAGTTTCAAACATGTCGGCAACCAATTCTTTAATGTCTGTGCCTTCCGGAATGTCTTCAGCTAACTTTTTCAATACCGGGTCTCCGTAAAGTACGATTGGATATATCATGAATTTGCTTCTAAATAGGACTGCAAAATGATTGCAGCACTTACCTTGTCTATATTTCCTTTATTCTTGATTCGGTCTTTCTTCTTACTGCCACCGGCAATCATGGCGTCCAGGGCCATTTTGGAAGTAAACCGTTCGTCGTGCAAAAATAGTTTCTTGTTTGGAAATAGTTTACGGAATCTATTCACCGCTGCCTGAACGATCTGCGTGGCATTGGTATCAGAGCCATCCGTATTTTTTGGCATCCCTATGACTACTTCCGAAACATCCTCTTTTTCAAAATAATCTTTCAAAAAGTCAAAAAGCGTGTGAGAAGGAATGGTGTCAAGTGGAGAAGCAATCATGCCGAGAGGGTCGGTTACAGCCATTCCTGTACGTTTTGCACCATAGTCCAGGGCAAGAATTCTGGCCATTAATTTAGTCGGGTAAGTTTTGTAAGTCTTTTCCAAATCTGCCCTTCCAGCTCAATGGCTTTTGGAAAAAGGATTTTATTCTCAATTTCTGCGTGATACCACATTTCACGATCAAACGCTTTGATTTCCTGAAGAATCACTCTGGCTAAAATGTCTTGATCCTGATACTCTTCTGCCAGGTTCCGAATTCCGGCCAGTTCGTCAACTTCCTGATGATCTTCGAAAACATCTTTTAGGCGCATGCTCCGATGTTTCCAAAGTGCTGCTAGTGGATTAGCATGTTGTCCTTTATCAATCTTGATCAGTGTATCCAGATAGTGAAATAGAGTGTCTTCTTCTTCGTATATGTGATTGACAAATTCATCAACAAACTCAGGGAAAATCAACTTTAAATCATCAAGATCTTGATGCCTGGCAATGAGTCTGGCTATGTAGGGAAGCTTGTCTTTTATAAATTGTTGGTGAGCGTGTTTCAGATATTCGATTACGATCTGTAGAGGGAGCTTGTTGAGCTCCTTAAATGAAAAGCGATGAGATTGATCAAAAAGGTAAAAGGCTTTCAATACCTGATCTTTAGTGATGTTCATCTCTTCACAGATTTCCAAAAGCTTTCTGTCATGATGGTCATAGAAATCCACACCGAGATAGCTCAAAGCACGGGCGTAGATGTAATTCTCATCAACAAGCGAACCGATAGTGAGGTTAAATACACGCATCACCTTCAAAGATAATTATTCCTTAAATGATTGGAGGAATGCGCAACAGCGATTTTTAGAATCGAACTGAAAACTTCTGTGCTAATTTGATTTTATTGGTTTTCTATTTTCTGAGAAATCAATTCAATTATTTCATCTAGTTCTTCATCTAGATTGAGATAAAACTTAGACCTCATCCCAAAAATATTGCGTTCTGCATATAGCCATTTTTCACATTTAATCTACATTTTGATGGTGAAAAGAAGGTAGGCTCTATCAATCAAATCAAGAAGAATTTAAATCTTAATTGGCAGTTATTGTTACGGGATGTTTGAATAATGATTTGATACTTCGCGACATTTTATAATGAGTGTTTTTCATTAATTTCAATCATTAATTATTCGATTCCAACAAACAAAAACAGCTATTACAAATAGGGGTTTTCTTATTTCTTTTTGATCAAAAATGAGTAAATCACTTTTCATATTTTTCTTGTTTTCTTCTGTCGCTCAGGCCAGTTCCCAGCCGGTAGACAGTTTACTTAACATCATTAACCAAACCAGCAATGATAGCGCGAAAGCTATTACATATCTGGAGCTGATTTCGCTTGCAGATAATGATGTTTATCTCAGATCTCAATATTTCGATTCAGCATTGAAATATGCCCAAAGTGCTGAAAATGTACAGATTATCGCTGCTATTAATCTCGCTATTGGGAATGAACTTAAAAATCGTGACTATTATGACAGTGCCAGAGGGTATTTAACAGAAGCTTTACTTCATTTTGAGCAAGTTCATGATACACTTGGGATTGCAAATACCTGGAATTCGATTGGTTATACATATGCGTATCAGGCGTATTATGATGCTGCTTTAAATAGCTTTCTAAAAGGTTTAGAGTTCGCTCAAGAAATTGAAAAAATAATTTTGAAAGGAAGGACTTTAAATAATATCGGTGCAGTATATGAGCACATCAATGATAAAGATCAGGCACTTCAATATTATAAAAGAGCATATCATCAATATCTTAAAGAAATTGATCCAAGAGAAATTGCCCTGACTGCTGCTAACATTGGCAAGATTTATTATGAAATGAGCAGTTTCGACTCTGCTAAATATTTCTTACAAATTTCCCGGGAATATGCATTGGCAGATAATAATATACTGCAGTTGTCATTGACTAATTCTATTTTTTCTTTGGTTTTTAGTAAAGAAAATAATTGGGATGAAGCTAAGAGATATGGTTTGGAAGCGATTTCTCAAAGTAAAAAAATAGATTCTAAAAAGGGGCTCGCAATCTCTAATTATCAATTCGCACAAATTCTATTTGACAAGCAAAAATATAACTTATCCCGCGAGCATTTGAATACTGCCTTGTTTTATACCGAGTCTGCAGGTATGAATGATTATTCGATGAGAGCTTATCAGTTGAAAGCAAAGGTAGATTCAGCCAGTGGAGAGTTTAGATCTGCTTTTGACAATTATCAGAAATACATCCGATTGAAAGATGCGATTGCTAATTCAGAAGTTGAAAAACAAATTGCCAGTCTACAAAGCAATTTTGATTTACAACTGAAAGAAAAAGAGAATGCACTGCTAAAAGAAGAAGCATTTAGAAAAGAAAATGTAATTAAAAATCAGCGTTTACTTACGTTATTCATTGTTTCAGTATTATTTATGGCAATAGTTTTAGTTGTTCTATTCATAGTGATCTCGAATCAACGTAAAAAACACAACATCAAATTAACTTCTCTGTTGTCATCATTGAAGGACCAAAAGATTCAACTTGAAACTGCCAATAATTCTCTTTCTGAGCTCAATGTGAATAAGAATAGATTATTATCCGTCATTGCTCATGATTTAAAAGGGCCAGTTGGTAATTTGGAATCGCTACTGGATATAATGATCGGTGATTTTGATTTAACAGATACAAAAGAATTATCTGTCTATTTGAAAATGATGCATAAGTCGGCAAGCTCTACCTATGTTTTGCTTGAAAACTTATTGAGCTGGGCTCGATCTCAACAGAATGAGATCGTGTATAATCCAGAGCAACTGGCATTAGATCAAATGGTGCAAAGTATAAAGGACTTATTATCGCAGTTGAGCCCCGAAAAGCAGATAAACATTGTAAATAATGTACCTATGGACACCACAGTTTTCGCAGATAAAAATATGATGATGGTCGTCTTGAGAAATCTAATATCGAATGCTTTGAAATTTTCACATGAGGAGGGGGTTGTTGAAGTTTTTGCAGAATCAGAAGGTAATCAGAAACGTATAACAATTAAGGATGAAGGTATAGGAATGTCCTCAGAAGTGGCAGAAAAGGTATTTGAAAGTGGAGAACTTTACTCAAGACGAGGCACCAATGGAGAGTCGGGGAGTGGACTTGGTCTCAAATTATGCAAGGAATTCGTAGGTAAACATGGTGGACACATTTGGGTTGAAAGTGAAGTGGGCAGAGGATCCAGCTTTTGTTTTACTATCCCTCAAAAAAATTGAATACCCCAAGTGAGTTTTATTCACGGACCCGAGGGATCGGGAGACATTATGTCTGCAATATAAACCCCATCAAATATCTCTATAGCTCTGCCTCGAAGTAGTTTATCAGTTTACCAATCAGATATTTATTGATCATACAATTCTTTTAACCAATAGAGTTCTTCTTTAAATTGGCATTTGAAAAATACCCTTCATGAAAACTACAGTTCTAGACCATCAGGCATCCATTGCCAATGAATTGCTCCGACAGATCAGAGATAAAGATTTTCAGCAGAACCGTGCCCTCTTTCGCCAGAATATGGAAAAGTGTGGGACACTTTTGGCTTACGAGATGTCTAAAGAACTGGAATATATCAATCATTCAGTGCCTACAGTTTTAGGAACTAAAGATGTTTTGGTTCCTAAATTCGACTTAGTACTTGCTTGTATTTTAAGAGCTTCTTTGCCGTTTTATCAAGGTTTTTTAGATCTGTTTGAATCTGCGGATTCCATTTTTATAGGTGCTTATCGGGCTAGTGAATCCAAAGCTGGTGTGGAGGTCAATCTTGATTATGTAGCAGCATCTTCTGTGGAGGACAAGGTATTAGTGATGATCGACCCCATGCTTGCCACTGGAAATTCCATGGTAAGAGCGATCAGTACTGCTTTGAAATATGGTAAGCCGAAGAAAATATTTATCTGTTCTTTAATAGCCACTCCTGCTGGTATCGAACTGTTGGAGCAAACAGATTTTGATGGAGTAGAAACGCATGTATTCACCTGTTCAGTAGATGAAATCCTCAATGATGATTTTTACATCGTTCCCGGATTAGGTGATGCGGGTGATTTGAGCTATGGTGCCAAGCTTTGATTTTCGAATTGGTTATTTGCTTTCCGCTTCTTACCAATTCAAATCAAGTACGCAACTATTCACTACTCGCTATTTAACCAATTACTAAAAGCATCATACTGATCACCGAAAACCGACCACCGATTGCCGCACGCTAATAATATGCTATAAGCAATATTCAGTGGTAACTACTTACTACCCACTTTTCATTAAAATAAACCGATCACCACCCCTTCATCCAACCTCCCACTCAAAAACACGTATCCAAGCAAACAATTCAGCCCAAAGACTTGTAATTTTAACGATGGATTAAAATAGGATAAACGTGGAGAGCAGAAAAAATAGCAAAAGTGCAATCAGATTACCTCTATACATCAGTATTGCCATTGCAATTGGTGTTTTTATTGGTGCCAATATGGCTGGTGGTGATAGTGGTACTACTGACAGTCTGTATAAGAGCGTCTATAAATTCAGACAGGTACTCACACACATTCAGAATGATTATGTAGACGATGTTGATGCTTCAGAACTCTCTGAAACAGCGATTGTAGAAATGCTCACAAAGCTTGATCCGCATTCTGTGTATATCCCGGCAAAAGATCTTGAAATCACGAATTCTCCATTGGAAGGAAATTTTGAAGGAATCGGGATCGAATTCAATGTATTCAAAGATACGATCAATGTTGTTTCACCATTGAGTGGAGGCCCGTCAGAAGCACTTGGAATTCGCCCAGGAGATAAGATAATAACTGTTGAAGGGGAAAATGTAGCAGGAATTGGCATTACCAATCGTGAAGTTGTAGATAAGCTAAGAGGAGAAAGAGGCTCAAAAGTCACTGTTGGTATTTTAAGAAAAGGAGAAAAGGAACTGATCGATTATGAAATTACCAGAGACGTGATTCCTCAGTTTTCTGTGGATGTTTCTTACATGGTAGATGATGAAATTGGCTATATCAAAGTGAGCCGATTTGCTGCTACCACGTTCATGGAGTTCAAAGAGGCGCTGGAGAAACTTCAAAGAGCCGGAATGAAAAAATTGATGATTGACCTGACTGGAAATCCTGGTGGCTACATGGATCCTGCAATCAAAATGGCCGATGAGTTACTCAGCGGACAGCAAATGATCGTTTACACTAAAGGAAAAGACATCCGCTACAACGCCGAGCACTTTTCACATACTAAGGGTGATTTTGAATATGGACCGGTGATTGTTTTGGTAGATGAAGGGTCAGCTTCAGCTTCAGAAATTGTGTCAGGAGCACTTCAGGATCATGATAGAGCGCTGATAGTTGGTAGAAGATCGTTTGGCAAAGGACTGGTACAAATGCCCATAGAATTGAATGATGGCTCTGCCATTCGTCTGACTATTTCCAGATATTATACGCCTAGCGGAAGGTGCATCCAAAAGCCATATGGTGAATCTTTGGAAGACTACCATATGGAATACTTTGACCGCTTTCAGAATGGTGAGATTTATTCCAAAGACAGCATCAAAGTGAATGATTCTTTGGTTTACACCACGGATAATGGACGTAAAGTTTATGGAGGAGGAGGGATCATCCCTGATTACTTTGTGGCTCTGGATACTGCAGCCAACAGCCGGTACCTGACTCGTGTTTTCAATAGCAACTCTATGGCTGAATTTAGTTTGTCATATGCAGATGAAAACAGATCTAAATTGGAAAAAATGAATTATCAGGATTATCAGGAAAATTTTGAAGTGAAAGATGAAGTAATGCAGCAATTGATCAGTGTGGCGGAAGAAAATGGAGTAAAATTCGATAAGGATGGTTACTACAGATCAAAAGAATCTTTGCGACTTTACGCCAAAGCTTTTATCGCTCGAAACATCTGGAAGAATGAAGGGTTTTACCCGATTTTTAACCAGGGAGACGAAATATACCTCAAAGCCTTAACCTTATTTGATGAAGCAGAAAAACTAAGCATACAATAAACCCAAAACACCCCAAACAACATGACCTATTATCACAGATTAGGAGAAATTCCTCCTAAACGACATATCCAATTCAGGCAACCGGATGGAAGCCTGTATGCGGAGGAGTTAGTTTCTTCCAAAGGATTTTCTGGCATATACTCCAACCTTTATCACCTCTCACCCCCAACGAGGATAAAGGGAGTTGGAACGCCAAAACCATACGATGAAAATATCGCGAAAGAATATGGTCTTCTTCAAACTCACCTGAATACTAGCAAAGTTGCTGACACGGGAGATGATTATCTGGATGCTCGTGAAGTGCTGTTAAAGAATAAGGATGTGAGTATGGCACTTTGTAATCCTCGAAAAAGAAAGATGGATTACTATTATAAAAATGCAGAGGGAGACGAAGTGGTTTTCATACATGATGGTGAGGGCTGGTTGTACTCCCAGTTCGGTAAACTGCGATTAAGGAAAGGAGATTACGTGGTGATACCTCGTACCACGATCTATAAATTTGAATGGGAGGAAGGACCTTTGCGATTATTGATTATTGAATCTGCACACCCGGTGGAAACTGTAAAGAGGTATCGCAACGAATTGGGTCAACTAGAAGAACATTCGCCGTATTGTGAAAGAGACATTCGGCCACCTCATGAGCTGATCACCGAACGAGATAAAGGAGAATATCTCGTTCAGATCAAAAAAGGAGGGAAACTGCATCAATACCACTATGACCATTCTCCTTTCGATGTGATCGGCTGGGATGGATATTTGTTTCCATATGCACTCTCCATTCATGATTTTGAGCCGATCACGGGCCGTATTCATCAGCCGCCTCCGGTTCATCAGACTTTTCAGGCGCATGGATATGTTATCTGCTCATTTGTCCCGCGACTGTTTGACTATCATCCACAGGCTATCCCTGCTCCATACAATCATTCGAATATTGATAGTGATGAGGTGCTATACTATGTGGAGGGTGATTTTATGAGCCGAAAGGGAATTGATCGTGGGTCGTTTACGGTTCATCCGGGTGGTTTACCACATGGGCCACATCCAGGAACGGTTGAGAAAAGTATCGGAGCTAAAGAAACGGAGGAGATTGCTGTAATGCTGGATACTTTTGGGCCACTTTATGTGACTGAGGCAGGTCTCAAATATGTGGATAAGGACTATCCAATGAGTTGGACTGAGTGACGTTCTTAGCAACATTCCGCTCAGAATTTCCGTTATTGCAAGGTCGTCTTTTGGCGACCTTTTTATTGGAAAAAACCCAACTCATGATTAAGTCATTCTTCCTGAAGTCTCTTCTTGGGCTCTTAGCGCTCATATTTATTGTAGCAATAGGAGTCTTTATTTTTATCAAAACTGCTCCTCAGTTTGGTGCGGCTCCTTCAGGTCAGCATTTGGCAGAGATCAAAAAGTCACCCAATTATCTAAAAGATAAGTTTGTGAACATTCAGGAAACCATTCTCGAATACAGCTTCTCCAATTCTGTCAAAGTGATGAAAGCATACAACAAGGCAAAAAATACCGCTCCTAAGTCTGCCATCAATACAAAATTTGATCAGCAAAAACCAGCTGTCTCCGATAGCTCTATTCGAGTGACCTGGTATGGTCATTCGGCTATTTTGCTGGAGTTTACTGGGAAAAGAATTTTCCTGGATCCTATGCTGGGAGATTATGCAGCGCCTGTTCCGTTTTTTGGTCAGCGATTTCAAAATGAGCCGGCCATTGAAATAGAATCTGTGGGCAAACTTGATGCGGTAATCTTCTCACATGATCACTATGATCATTTGGATTATCCAACGGTAAAGGCCATTCATGAGCAAGTAGGTCATTTTTTCGTGCCGTTAGGATTAGGTGCTCATTTAAAAAGCTGGGGAGTCCCGGCAAATAAAATTACTGAGCTTGATTGGTGGCAATCGGCAACTTTAGGTGATTTAACTTTTACAGCTGCTCCCGCCAGGCATTTTTCCGGGAGAAGCATCAATGATTCCAATAAAACGCTGTGGGCTTCATGGGTAATTAATTCACCGGAGCACAATCTGTATTTCAGTGGTGATGGAGGTTATGGTTCACATTTCAAAGAAATTGGTAAGCGGCTCGGTCCGTTTGAATTTGCAATGATGGAGTGCGGTCAGTACAACGAATTATGGAATCAGATTCATATGATGCCAGAGGAAACCGTACAGGCGAGTTTAGATTTGAATGCCAAAAGCATGATGCCTATCCACTGGGGAGCCTTTACTCTGGCTCCACATGCATGGACCGATCCTGCTGAGCGTGTCAAGGCTGCAGCAGATCAAAATGGTCTTCAATTGGTCACTCCGGAAATCGGTCAGTCATTTATGTTTCCGGAGGTTACGCCGATGACCACCTGGTGGCGAGAGGTTGATTAAATCTTAAAAATCCATATTTAATGCCTCCAGATATGCTTGTTCGTAATATTTGATTAGGTTAGACCAGTCAAATAGTACGGCTGAACTTTCAGTTCTGTTTCTCAGTTCGATTCGATTTCTTCTGGTGAGTCTCACGTAATTGTACATTTTGTTGGCAAGCACACCAGCAGCTTCATCAAAAGATTTTTGGTTTCTTTTTACAATATAAATTCCACGCTTATCGTGATCATTCACTTGTTCCTGCACGTAATCACCAAATCCAGCCAGATCGCTGGTGACAGTAGGTACCCCAGAAGCAATACACTCTAATGGAGTGTATCCCCAAGGCTCATAATAACTCGGGAATACTCCCAAGTGACATCCACGAACAAACTGCCCATATTCCATAGAGAATAGTGGGTTGGTATAATTAATGAAATCAGGGTGATAAACCACTTTTACCCGATCATGATCATTGTTTACCAGATTGGAATGTCTCAGAAAGTTTAAAATATCATCTGATGCATCATCATGGAGGTTATGGGTCACGACTGGTGGTAGAGAATCGGATTTCCAACTTTGTAGTGTTCTTCTGTACCTCAATCTCCAATAATCATCTACATAATCTCTCAGCTCTGGAAGTTTGGCATCCTTTCTTCTTACTGCATCAAATAGCAGCTTTTCTCCAATCTGATTTTTTATTCGATCTATCGTGTATTTAAATTCTTCTAATTGTGCGCGACTTTCAAGAATCTCCGGGTTGATACTATGATATGGTCTTTTCGTGATAAAAAACATCACTACGGTCATATCAGATTTCTCGGTCTGTAACCTGTGGTTTAGCCTGGCCAACGCCTCCAGAGTAAGATCATACCCTTTGTTCAGATATTCATATCTCCCTGAGGTGAAGAAATAAAGAGTCTTGTCTAGATCAAAAGTATAGCTCGAAAAGAAATGTGATACTGTAAATTGGTGGATTTTGTCTTTATAATGTTTGTGCAAGTTTTGAAACTCATGCAGAGCTTCAAAGCGCTCGTTGTTAATTCCATTAGGAAGAATGATGTCTGGATTTCGCCCAAGGAGTTGTCGACATTCAGCTGCCGTTACTTCACTGACCGTGGTAAAGACATGAGCACCATGCGCTGCTGCTCTTTCGATCATCACATTGGATTCTATGTTGAAATGCTGCGCCTCCTTTTGCCAGTCCATAAAAGGAAGATGATCGTAGAATTGTGGATCATTCATTGCCAGATATCTGCCTAGAAGTGTGGCATGAGTGGTGAAGATAGTTTTTACTTTGACCTGATCTCTTTTCAATTCGGGCAAACCCGATGCAGCCATCCATTCATGAAAGTGCGCGATGATTTGCTTTTTATCCTTTACCTCTTCTGACAGTTCTGAGAGAAAAACCTTCACTAATTCACCGAAAGCCAGTACATCATTGAGAAGAAAATCATCACTGGGTGTAGAGATTCCGTGATGTTCCCACAGAAGGTATTTTATTTCTCCGAGCCTGTGCATCATGGTTCCCAAGTCAAACAGCACGGCTTTGGGCCTTCCAGATACCAACCAGCTGCCGTAGTGAACACCATACCCCTGATCCCTCATGTTTTGAACAGCACGACCAATTGCACTGTTGGGAAGTTCTTCTGGTTCAAATTCTGCCGAAACATTAGCATGCATATACGGACCCACCAGACAGTAGCTGTTCCCCCATTTGGGTATTACTGTAGGCACCTTCGATCTGATTACGGTGTAAATTCCTCCAACTTGGTTGAGTACCTCCCATGCTATTTCAATGAGATAGTTCTGAGAGGTTGTGGATTTGGTTAGTCTTTTCATAAAAATATCTGTGTTAGGGGGCAGATCAATTGTACAAATCTAATCTAAGTACAATTGTTTGGTGAACAATTATTTATGCCAAATTTTTTACCGCCAGCAAGTAACTCTGATCATAACCTTAAGTAATTTATAAGGATGTGCAACCTTGAGAGCCAAAATGGCATCATTCTATTAAATGAAAAAGCAAAAGATCATAACGCTTCTAATCATTATCTGCTTTCTCGCTTATTTACTTGAATTTGGCAGGGTAGTAAAAGAGACAATCCAACCGCAAATCACTACCATTTCGTTATTGATTCAGCCTTCCGTGGAGTTTATGTCCTATTCCAACTAAAAATGCCATTAGGATTTTCTGTAATGCGTAGAATATTTTCTACTATTGTCGGTTATTAATCGGAGAGGTAGTTCATTATGTTATAATGAACATATAAATTTCCGGTTCAATCATTTACATTTAGTTTTAGCCGTCTTACAATTAAAAATTATGGAAGTAAACGAATCGTACAGATCTTTTTTGGAGATATGGCACTTGGCCATGTGGTATTTGTTTTTAGCTGCTGTAGCAGTATCGGTACTCATGGTGATCTTTTACATGATCAAATACAGTGGAGCAAAGTCATATAAAGAAAAATTTGATATTGCCAGTGTCAAAGAAACCAAAACCTATTTGAATGCCAATTATGTACTGGCCGTAGGAATTTTCTTATTGCTCAACACAGTTTATGATGAGACAGTCGTTCTTAGCCCAATCTGGTTTGGGATCAGAATGTTTGTTTCAATGTGTATAGCTACACTGCATATCTACATAGCGTATCTGATTTTTAAATATTACTACCCAGGGCCATTACAGAAAAAGCTTAAGAAACTAAGATATGCTCCAAGAATCAATCCTAGCACCGGTAATGCTATGAAATTGTTAAGTGAATCTGAAGAGGATGCCTATTTGGATGAAGGAATGCAGGCGGAAGAAAATGCTTTCTCAGTAGATTATGATGTTTGGATTGATGAGGAAACTCAGGAAACTCACATTGAAAAGTATCAAGGTCATTTGACGGCTTTTGAATGTGATAGATGTGGGTTCCAAACCTTACGACTAGTAAAAGAAACGGTCATTGCAGAACCAACAGAAATTGCTGATGGTGAAATAGAAAAAGAATTTGAGTGTTCATATTGTGGAAGAATCAAGCGAAAGAACCAAACGCTAAACAAACACATGGACAAGGATGCTATGGTAGCGCATAAGGCACATGTTGATATGCCTGATATTCACGCCATCAAAATTGAGATTCATGGGACTAATGGAAAAACTGAGGTGTTTGAATTCCAGAATACGGATCAAGCAAAGCATTTCCTGGATGAATTTGAGTTTGATAAAATTAGGGAGTGATCCTGTTTTCTAGTTGAAATACCAGACTGGGATGTCGATTTAATAAAAAAATAGATTCAAAATCAGATATTCAATAATAAAAAGATGCATGTCGCGTTGATAGTGCGTCTATGAATGTCAGACATATCAAAGAATCAATAAAATCTAATCACTAATTAAATCTGAATTAAATGCGTAATCTAAAATTAATGATGTTGTTTGCTGCCGTAATAGCAGTGAGTGTAATGAGTAGCTGTGGTGACGGTGGAGGGGATGATCCGAAATCCGATAAAGAATTGGTAGAGGAAGCCCTTACAGGTAGCTGGACTTTGAATACTTCAGAATCTGATTTTGCTAATTTGACTGAGACACCAACCGCAACTGTTACTGTGTCTTCTGCCGGTGTTTCGATCACCGATGGTACGTTAAGTGACTATGTAAGCCAAATAAGCTATTCTGTGTCTGAAGCAGGGGTAATGGTACCTTCAGGAGCAACTTTAGGAAGTAATGAAATAACTCTTGATGGAGATGTGTCAGTATCAATCAATGACGCATTGGACAAAATAACTGTATCATTCGCCACACAAGCCGCCAGAGTATCAGGAGTAGGTACATTCAAACTTGTTTTTGACAAAACGTCATAAGTTTTATAGAAATTGATATGATTAAGACCGCTGGCTTTCCGCCAGCGGTCTTTTTTATGCATTAGTTTTTGACCTGTCAAAATGCAATCAGTAACATTTGTTACTGAGCTTGGTGAAGTGATGATTTAGCTTAATCAAATGAAAACTTTAGTTTTTCTTTTTGACAAGCTGAATTCTATCTGGTCTCATCAGATTACAGCAAGACTTTTAAGCAATATTCTAATCATCATTTTTGCGGTTGTGTTGGGAGCTGTAGCTTTGAATCACTTGAATATTTTTTCTTTAAGATTTGAACATACAGATAATTATTTTTTAGCTGTTGATGCATCATTTACAGCTCTTCTGATTTTTGAAATTCTAGGATTAATTTTCGTATTACCACGTTCGGTCGCGGATTCTGTAGGCAAGCAGTTCGAAATTCTATCAATTATTCTTCTTCGTGCTACTTTCAAGGAGTTTGGCCATATTTCAAGCCTATTAGTGGGCCAGCACTTCGAATTCAGTTTACTATTGCCTATGCTGTCAGACGCTATAGGAGCACTGATTATTTTCGCTATCATCGGTTATTACTATAGAATACAAAAGCACAGCCGAATCACCAAATCTGTCAGGGAACAAAGTAGGTTTATTCAGTTCAAAAAGGTCATATCATTGTTACTACTAATTTCATTTCTTATGATCGGAGCAGGCGACATTAAAGAACTTGTAACATCAGGCCATTATGATCCTTCATTCAATGCATTTTACACCATTTTGATTTTCGCAGATATTTTGATTCTTCTATATTCATTGAGATATCATTCGCAGTATACCAACTTGTTCAGATACTCATCATTTGCATTTGCTACGGTTCTGATCAGATTGTCTCTTTCTGCACCTCCTTTTATCAATGCCATCACGGGAGTAGCAGCAGGTGTATTTGTACTGGGATTGACTTTTGTGTATAATAATTTCAAAGATGGAATTTCAGAGTAGTGATTGGAAAATTAATTTGATCAATTTTTAGTAAAAAACTTGAAATGGATTTGGATTAATAAATCTTACTGCTAAATTTGCATTCCGTTTTTGAGAGAGATATTCAAAAACAAGCAAAAAGGGCGCTTAGCTCAGTTGGTTCAGAGCACCTCGTTTACACCGAGGGGGTCGGGGGTTCGAATCCCTCAGCGCCCACAAAAGACAGTTTTATAGCTGTCTTTTTTTATGTTCGTCTATTTATTACTAATAGCGGAATAATAAATTTTGGACATAAAAAAGGGGGCTATTGCCCCCAATTTTTTTAAGATAGACCCATATCTGGTTGGGTTCTAATCTTAAAGATTCGGCTTTCGCCAAATCAAATCACCGCCTAAAATTTACTCGCCTTTGCGAATTAATAATGTAAACTTAATCCTAGCATTTGGATCAAACTAAACCTGTGAGGTGAACAAAGATTTAATTGGATAAGCGGGAATTTTTGAAGCACAAATGAATCCATTTATTTATGTTCAGGTGATGCAGAGGATTTCTTGTTACTTTGTGACTTAATTATTTGGCGATGCTCAAAAAGGGACAAATAACGTTTATTCTCCTGTTTGGTGTAATTTTTTTAGTTACTGCTGGGATTTTTGACCGTATGCAAAAGTTTCTTGACAAGGGGGATTTTGAAAAAGTAGAGAAGTTGGCCAGAAAGTCTCTAGAAAAGGATACTGTAAACCCAGGAGCCAAGTATTATTTGTCCGTCCTGTTTTTTGAGCCAAACTATAGTATTTTCAACATTGATTCTTCGATAGCTTATATACGTGAGGCAGAGTCTGATTTTAAGTTGGCATCAAAGGAAATACTGAATGAATTGGCTGAAGCAAACGTAGATGCCGGAACATTGCAAAGTCACCACATTGAGATAACAGATCATGCCTATAGCAAGGCTCTGGATTCTCTGAGAATTGAGATATTGGAGCAATTCATACAGACTTACCCAGAGTCTGATAAGGTAAGTCAGGCATTAAAAAAGCGTGATAGTATCGCTTTTGCTCATGCTAAAAGCCAGAATACCTGGCAGTCTTATCAAGAGTTTTATCAAACTTATCCAGATGCTGATCAGGTCGGCAATGCAAAGGAAAGATATAACGAGCTGATCTATATTGATATGACCAGAGATGGAAGTCTTGAAAGCTACATGGACTTTTTAAATCAATTTCCACAGACTCCATATCGTAAGGAAGTAGAGGCGATCATTTTCAAGAAAAGCAACCTGGACAATTCTACTCGAAAGTATTTTGGTTTTATTCAGAAGTATCCTAATAGTCGGTATGCTAATAGAGCTGGGGATATATTATATCATTATCTCAAATATGATCAAAAACAGCTGACCAGACTGTTTTCAATTCATCCGAGAGCAGATTCATTGAAACGGCTACATTCGAAGCAACTAGAGGTGATTCTACCTGTGCTGAAAGAGGAGAAACTGGGGTTCATGACGACTTCCGGATCTTTACAAATAGATCTACGATTCAGTGATGTGTCAAAAGACTACAACTGTGGTAATGTTCAAACAGATTGGCTGGAAGTTCGCGATGAGATGAGCAAATCTTTAATTGTTAATAGAAATGGTCAGACTATTCTAAAAGATGCCTCAGGAGCAGATAAAATTAGTGAAAGTGTTTGGTTAGTTGAAGATCAAGAGTTGCTCTATCATACCTCCGGATTCCAGGTTTCCGAACTTAAGGTTTCAGATGCTCAGGAATTGGAAAATGGGTGGATTGCTTTTCAGACCGACTACCTATGGGGAATCGTAACGTTGACTGGACAGGTAATTCTTTCTCCAGAATATACTTCAATAGTCAGCGGTGGTTCATTTTTGATTTTGGAGCAAGATGGCAATTATGGTGTTACCAATGCTGAGGACCTAATTTCTTCTAAGCTACCACCGGTGATTTATGATGATTATGAATTAATTGGGGATTCTCTCATCCAGGTTTTTAATCAGTCAGAAGAGGCTCTCCTCGACAATCATTTGGATGAGTTGGTTTCTATGGGAAATCATGAGATTTATCCTAAAAATGGGTTTATCTACACGAGAGATTCACTTGGTTACCAGTTCGTATGGCCACCCAATGCAGGTACGGAGAAGCGCTATTTCAAGGAATTAAATATTGATGATGGATGGCTAGCGCTCAAACCTGATTCGGAATGGATTATTAGATCAAATCAACTGGATTCGGTCTTTAGTTGTGATTCCCTAATTAGTTTGTCCGTAGATTTTGTTGCAGGAACAAACGATGAGGGTCTATTTATAATGTGGAAAAATGGTAATACGGAGGAATTGTTAGAATCACAAAACTTAAAAATAGTTGCCTCATATGATTCTGAATTAAGGTTTTTGGATGTTTATGGAGATGGCGAACATCGGGTTTTCGATCAATATGGGAACTTACTTTTCACAGAAGCATGTGATGAGATTTCATTGTTGACAGATTCCCTTTTTAGAATCAAAAACAACCAGAAAAGTGGATTGATAAACGGCAAAGGGCAAAAGGTGCTGGACGTAGAATATGATGCGGTCAATATGGAGGATGCTCTCATATTTACACTTAAAGACGGGGAAATTGGGACTTTCGACATTCAAAATAACATCTCTATTCCAGCTTCATATGAATCGAAAATCGAGAAAATTGCTTCTTATTATAAAGTCAAATCAGATGGAAGTTTCGGATTGGTGGATAGTCTTAATCAGTTTGTTTTCGACGCTGAATATGAAGATATTTTAGCGTGGAATGACACTAGCATGTGGGTAAACCAAAATGGATACTGGAGGTTGCAATCCATAGATATGGAAGTGATCATGAGTGAAATTCGATCCGTTGCTCCGTGGTTCGAGTATCGAGGTAACATGATTTACACTTTCATGTCTGAAGATGGTATGGGCTTGCTTAGTGCTGAAAAAGGGGTGCTTGTAGAGGCCAAGTATAATGAAATAGTTAACCTTGGGAACGATGAACAGCCGGTTTTCTTTGCAGAACAGGTGCTTAAAACCGCCGATTTTTATGTGGTGACTTATTTTGATGTTCAGGGGAATAATATTCGTTCACAAGCTTTTAGGCCAGATGAATATGAGCGAATTTATTGTGATCAATAATAATCGTAAATTGAAGAAATGACCAATAAGCAGTTTCAAGAATTATCATTTTCTGAGAAAGCACGCTGGCTTTATTTCAATGGTCATATGGTTACTTCTATTCGGTATTACAAACACAAAATCAATTTGTATGAACTTGAAAGTTTATTGATTGAGGTATTTTATAATCATGCCGAGGATCGCGTGGATAGAATTGAAATACTGGATACCAAATCGAAGCGCATGCAGTTTTA
This sequence comes from Bacteroidia bacterium, assembly GCA_030425425.1. Taxonomy (GTDB): domain Bacteria; phylum Bacteroidota; class Bacteroidia; order Cytophagales; family Cyclobacteriaceae; genus Marinoscillum. Next base: position 25,471 of record JAUIAO010000012.1, read on the forward strand.
TGCGGATCAGGTAAAATTACCTGTTGATCTCACTCATTAATTGGTTGTGTATAGCGAGTACTTGTGGGATGGTCAATTCCGTTCCATTGTTTTGAATCGTAAATTCACACAGTGCAGCTTTACGTTCTTCGGACCACTGACGCGAGATGATGTTTTTGATGTCAGCTTCTGTTCTATGTGGATCTCTCTTTAAGACCCTGTTGATCCTTATCTGATCTGAAGCACTTACCAAAATAGTTTTGTACAGGTTATTGTACGATCCTGTCTCATAAAGCAGAGCGGCTTCTTTCAAGACATAAGCACTCTTCTGTATATTCATCCAATGATCAAAATCTTTAGCGACTTCCGGGTGAACCAGACTATTCAGAAGTTCAGTTTGTTGTTGGTCAGAAAACACTTTCCGGGCAAGGTAACTTCGGTTGAGCGAGCCATCTTGGAAGGATTGCTCGCCAAAATGACTGATGATCTGTGATTTTAATGATTGACTGTTGGATATTAACCATTTAGCTCTGGAATCTGCTTCATAAATGGGGATTCCTAAAATCGAGAATATCCTTGCGATTGTGCTCTTTCCAGCTCCAATGCCTCCGGTAATGCCTACAGCAACAGGCAGGCTGGTGCTACTCATCTTTAAAAGCAACTTTGATATGTTCCGGTATCACTTCGATTTCGATGGCTTCTTCCGGGTGATAAACCAGGATCGCCATGACAGTGGAGTCCTTGGCTTCAAGAAGGTTAAGGTCAGTGGTAATGACAAAATCGTCATCAGAAAAATCAGTGTCGAGAGATTCATTTACAGTATAAAAAACCTGTATTTTATCCTGAAGAAGATAAATAGAAGAGTCTTCAGGGAAATTCTCTTTTTCGACTTTAATTTCTATACTTCGTCTTTCAAATTTATCTACTCCAAATTTTACCCTGATATTTTCAGGAATAGCGCGAGTTAGTTTACCCCCAGGCATTTCTATATCAACTTCCCTATTGTAATCGCTTGAGATTCCTTTGCTCTCCAACTGTATAGGGTAAGAACTATCCAGAGTATCATAAAAGCTTTGTGGAATTACTAATAATGCAGAGTCTGGAGAAAGTGAGATTGCAGAGGTGATTCTATGATTCTCGGCCAAATCTATTCCGAGTGAATCAAGCGTTAACGCGACTTTCTTAGTTCTTTTAGTCTCAATATCAATGAAAACCGTGTCAGTGATCAACTCATTTATTTTGAGTTCTTTCAATTGATCCGTGACCACAGGAAGCAGAGAGTTTCTAGTGTAAAAGCCTATTTCTGTGGGATTTTCCAGAGAAATGAGAATTGGATCTACATTAAACCAAAAAGTCTTTCTTAGCAAGTTCCATCCTCCACTACTTACATCTATTTCCAGAGTAGAAGGTAAAGGCTGCATGATTATTACACTGTCCCGATCGAATTCAAAATCTACAGGATAGCTGATTCTGGCATTATAATCCTTGTTGAGGGCGTTAAAAAACCAAAAGGTAGTGGCTCCGATTACGGATAGCACCACTACCTTCCAATTGTTAAATCCCTTCTTCACAATATGTGAAATTTATATTTTACTCAGACACTTTTTTACTGGATTCCATAGAAATGGAACTTTTCTCAACTGTGAGCTTATTTCCTTTATCTACATCCAGTACTACTTGATCTCCATCTACGCTGACCACTTTGCCGTGGATACCGCCCATGGTAACTACCTTGTTTCCTTTTTGGATAGCTTCTACAAATTTCTTCTGATCCTTCTGCTTTTTCTGCTGCGGACGAATAAAGAAAAAGTAAAAAATAGCCACCATACCAGCAAGCATGATGAACTGTGTGTAATTAGCACCTCCGGCACCTGCCTGAAGTAAAAGTGTATTTATCATATTTTCAAAAATTGTATTTATGCAGGATCTTCTTTTTTCTTTACATCCGCTTTGATTCGAACTGTATTTCTAGTAGGCCAGGTATTAGCAGTAACGGTGACTGTTTTGTTCTGCATACCAGGTTTTTTGTTACTATTGAAACGCACTTTGATTTCTCCTTCTTCACCCACGGCAATTGGTTCTTTTGGCCACTGCGGTACAGTACAGCCGCAAGACGCTCTTGCATTGGAAATAATCAACGGCGCTTCACCAGTGTTTTTGAATACAAAGGTGTGCTCCACTACATCACCTTCATTGATTTTACCGAAATCATGGAGTTCTTCTGTGAATTCTATAGTGGGTAGTGGACCATCAGGTTTTGTCTCCGGTTCTTTTACTGGAGTTGGTTTAGTAACTGGTGTTGGCTTTTTGGTACCTTCCAAAGCAGCAACTTTTCCTTCTAACTCAGCCACTCTGGATTCCAATTCTTTATTGGTGCAAGAAAAGGTAAGTGTGCCGATTACTACAATCAGAAATAAGTACTTCACTTGTCTATTCATGATAAGTATAGTTTTGTTTAATAAGAATCTGTATAATCCTGCAAATTTAGACAACTAAACGGATTCTTATCAATTTCAATTCTTAATGAAATGTTAAAACTCTGAACACGAGATTAATTAGACTTGATTTGATCGATCAAACCATTGACATCATCCAGAAGTTTTTCAGCTTTCACTTTGGCATCCTTTACGAGTTTTTCACCCTCTGATTTAGCTTCATTTTCAGTAAGCTCCACACCTTCCATCATGTCATCTATGATGTCTTCCAGCCTGTTTTTGTATTTATCCAGTCTGTATGTCAGTTTATCTCTTGTACTTGTGCCTTTGTCTGGTGCAAAAAGGATTCCTAATAATCCTCCTGTCATGATCCCAAACAAAAAGGCGAAAAATGAATTTCCTCTACTACTCATAATTGCTAGTGTTTTTATTTATTATCAATGAGCCCTCTTCCGCTCTTTCTAATAACTCCATCCGAAGTTAATTCGTTTGCTAATACATCCAAAATCCCATTAACGAATTGTTTACTCTTCGGTGTGCTGTAGTTTTTAGAGACTTCTATAAACTCATTAATAGTCACTTTTACCGGAATACTGTGAAAATTGGTCATTTCTGTTATAGCCATTTTCAAAATAATTCTATCAGTAAGTGCTACCCTCGAAATATCCCAATTCTGAACTTTTTTCTCAATAAGATCATCTAGTTCTTTATCCTTCTTCAAAGTTTCATCAAAAAGCACTTGAAAAAACTCCAGATCATCAGTGCCGTTTTTGCTCACTTCTTTTAGCTCAAACGGAGGGTCCAAATCAGGCTCATAATCCTGAAAAGTTTTAACCACGAGGCTTTTTAAGATATTTCTGTTTTCAGTCCAATGAAGATCAGATTCTGACAAATATTCGTTCACCGATTCATTCTTAAAAATGATCTTTTTGAACAAGTGTAAAAGAATTTGTGTGTGATCTTCCCGTCCCGGTTCCAGATTGGATTGATAAGTTTGAAATTCCTCATCCTTTCTGAGAATTTCTTTGTACCAGGTTTTTAACTGATCCAATTCCTCTGCCCAGCTAATTTTTTCATTAATTAGTGCCTTGGTCAAAGGTTCGAATTTCGTCAGATCATTGATCACTGGATTATTGATCAAATGCCAGTTCCAATGAGTATTTTTCTTGATGTAGGCTTTGTCCCGCTTGTCTTTGTCCATCTTTTCGATGTGAGCAAATTCCATGGGAAGACTCAATAGTTTTAAGTATAGCCTGTTGATTCCTTCTACATCTCCTGTCATAAGGTTTCTGATGGCTCTTACTTCTTTTTGAAGTTCAGTGTGATATTTAGCAATTGCTAAATTTACCTCACTAATGATTTCATCATCTGCTTCCTCACTATTTTGCACCTCTCGGCTTTGTAGATGCTGCAGATATAATCTAGAAGCAAGTTTTCTTCTTACAGTGAATTCATCGGCGAGCGTGAAATCATCTTTGGCAGGATCCGGATAGAACTTCTTTTCCAATTGTTCACGGATCACATCTTTTAATGACTCTCTGGTAGTATAATAACTATACAAAGCTTGCATGGCTTTTACACGGAGAATCCTTCTATTGAGCATAATTTAAGTTATTGACGGTTTTAATATCCAAGTTTTACCTTACCCACGTCATTGATACGGTTCAGTGCTAATTGCAAAGCCGCTCGGTGTGTGGTGGTTTCGTTTTTTTCAGCGTAATTGATTACCTCAGTACAAACTTCATAAATTCTTTCGGTCTGCTGGTAAACTCTATCTCTATTGTAATTTCCTTGCTGTTCGGAATATACATTGGTAATGCCTCCTGAGTTAATCAGAAAATCCGGAGCATACAAGATGCCTCTGTCTCGCAGCATCTCAGCGTGCTTGTCTTCAATATCCAATTGGTTATTGGCAGCACCGGCTACTATGGCACACTTTAATTCCGGAATTGTTTCATCATTCAAGGTAGCACCCAGAGCACATGGAGCATAAATGTCCATATCCATGGCATATAAATCTTTCGGATCAGCCACTTTTACATCAAATTGATCAGTAACATTCTGTAGCTTATCCTCAAAAATGTCGGAAACAAAAACATCCGCATTTTCTTTGATCAGGTACTCAATCAGATAAGTCCCTACATGCCCTGCTCCTTGCACGACTATTCTCTTGCCATGTAAGCTGTCATTGCCGTATACTTTTTTGGCGCTGGCTTTCATACCCATATAAACTCCATAGGCAGTCACCGGACTCGGATCACCTGCTCCTCCCATGCTTTCAGGAATACCAGTGACGAATGGAGTTTCCATTCTCACATATTCCATATCTCTGGAGCTCATATTTACATCTTCAGCAGTCCAGTATTTTCCATTAAGGCTATGAACAAACTTGCCAAAGCGACGCATTAAAGCTTCATTTTTCTGTGTGCGGGCATCTCCAATAATCACGGCTTTGCCACCTCCTATATTCAATCCTGCTATGGCATTTTTGAAAGTCATTCCACGCGATAATCGCAGTGCATCTTTTATCGCTTCTTCTTCAGATTGGTAGTTCCACATTCGTGTACCTCCCATTGCCGGGCCGAGCATGGTATTATGAACAGCGATTATGGCCTTGAGGCCGGTAGCTTCGTCTCTGCAAAACACGAGCTGCTCGTGTTCCAACTCTGACATAGCACTGAAGATCTCAGTTTGCTTTACTTGGGGCTGGGTATCTATCATTGTTGTTGTTTTAGCTAATTTTGTTCACTTTCAAAGATCTGGGTCCTATCAAAAGGGCTACAAAATTAGTTGTTTTTAAATAAATAACCATTTGACCATCTCAGCGTTTTATTCCAAGTGAAAGACTTAGCACACCTCAATAAATACTTCCTCAAGTACAAATGGCATTTGATTCTTGGGACAATTTTCATCATTGTTTCCAATTTCTTTGGCATTGTGCCGGCTGTGGTGGTAAGATATTCGTTTGACCTGCTACAGCGCAGCCTGGATATTTTTTCGGCATTTAGTGGTTTTGATCTCCAAAGTGAGACTTATAGCGTGTTTGCCAAGAGTATTTTGATTCTTGCTTCTACCATTCTAATTTCTGCATTGCTCAAAGGAATCTTCATGTTTTTCATGCGTCAGACAATCATTGTTATGTCTCGTCATATAGAATATGATCTAAAAAATGAGATTTATGAGCATTATCAGACTTTGCCGCTAAGCTTTTATCGAAAAAATAATACTGGCGATTTGATGGCCAGAATATCCGAAGATGTGAGCAAAGTGAGAATGTATGTAGGGCCTGCGATCATGTATGGGATCAATATGTTTACTCTTTTTGTAATGGTGATTCCGTTTATGTTATCGATCAATGCAAGACTGACTTTGTATTCGTTGATTCCTCTGCCGATACTATCTATAAGTATCTATTTCGTCAACAACATTATCAATAAACGTTCTGAGGAAATTCAAAGAAGTCTGTCTGGTCTTTCCACATTTGTTCAGGAAGCTTTTTCAGGCATCAGGGTGATCAAGGCATTTGTGAGGGAAGACGATTTTGACCATGAGTTTGATAAAGCCAGTGAAGACTATAAGCATAAGTCTTTGCGATTGGCGTTTGTGCAGGCGTTATTTTTTCCGCTAATAATGGGCCTTATAGGTTTGAGCGTGATCCTCACGGTATATATAGGTTCTACAGAAGTTTTTAATGGGACGATTACTACAGGGGTAATTGCTGAATTCATCATTTATGTGAATATGCTGACCTGGCCGGTGACATCACTGGGATGGATCACTAGTATTATTCAGCGTGCCGCAGCTTCTCAGAAGCGTATCAATGAATTCCTACATACCAAAACTGATATCATCTCTGAAGAAAATCTGAAAAGGGATATTGAAGGCTCAATAGCGTTTGATGATGTGAGTTTCGTTTATCCGGACTCTGGGATTAAGGCACTCCAGAATGTGTCTTTTGATGTGCAGCCTGGTGAATCTCTGGCCATCATTGGTACTACTGGATCAGGCAAGAGCACCATTGCCAACTTGATTTGCAGGTTGTATGATGTCGCGGATGGTTCGGTGAAGATTGATAATGAGAACATCCAAAAATATGAGATTGACACAGTGAGGAGTCAGATCGGGTATGTACCTCAGGATGTATTTTTATTTTCTGAAACGATCGGTGAGAATATTGCTTTTGGAGCTGATCAAATGTCTCCTGACGAAATTGAGCGAGCAGCAGAAGACGCTGATTTGCTAGAGAATATCTCAAGATTTTCTAACGGCTTTGAAACACGAGTAGGAGAGCGAGGCATCACCCTTTCTGGTGGACAGAAGCAGCGGGTTTCTATAGCCAGAGCCATCGCGCGTCAGCCAAAAATACTTATCCTCGATGATGCATTATCGGCAGTAGATACAAAAACTGAAAATGCCATTCTCAATGCCATGGCCAAGATCATGAAAGGGCGTACTTCTGTGATTATCTCTCACAGAGTTTCCTCAGCGAAATTGGCGGATAAAGTCATTATGCTAGATGATGGTAAAGTAATCGAAAGTGGCACTCATGATGAGCTTATGAAATCTGAAGGAGCTTATAAAGAACTTCATGATAAGCAGTTACTAGGGGAGAGTGAGGTAGTAGAATAGCACACCAATTTGTTGGTTTGAACTGTGAAGAAAATTCCACTCTAGCGCAGAACTTATTTTTTACTTAAATTTTACTTAATTTATAATCTATTTTTACGCTTATGTTTGAGTTTGATTCCGATAAAAGTGACTCTAATAAGAAGAAACATGGAATTAGTTTTCAAGAAGCTACACTATTATGGTCTGATTCAAACAGGGTAATAATTCCGACTAAATATGTTGATGAATCAAGATATTTGTTAATTGGAATGCTGGCGGATAAAGTCTGGTCTGCAGTTTTTACCATAAGAGAAGAGAATATAAGAATTATTTCAGTTAGAAGATCAAGAAAAAATGAAGAAGCAATCTATTTCGGCAAGTGAATTTGAACATAAATTTGATGAGGGAGAGGACATAATCAAGTATCTGGATATCGATTCAGCTAAAAGACCCGGAGTGGAGCAACGACGAGTCAGTGTTGATTTTCCACAATGGATGGTCTCTCAATTGGATATGGTTGCAAGGCGACTAGGAGTAACGCGGCAGAGTGTTATCAAGGTTTTTATATCCGAAAAGTTGAAAGAGAATAGCTTATAATTACTTTGCCCACCCTTCTACCTGAAGGTCACCATTTGGGTATCGAATTTCCACAAAAAAATCCTTCAGGTCTTTCTTATCCGTTTGTGCTGCATTGATGATCATTCCTTCAATTTTTTGAGGGCGTGGCTGTACGAGCACATGCATATCCAGCATTACTGAATACCGATTTTCTGAATTCATTTGCTTGACGTTAAAACCTTGTGGGATTTCGGCCATGTCGTCTTTCAAAAGAATCCCTACGAATTTCGAAATCTCGTCTTCTTTGAGACTGTCCGTATGATATGTAATGACTGTCAGGTTTCCATTGATTTTTTCTTCGTCCAGAAGCACTTTGCATTGCTGACCAAAAGTTATCCAATCCTTGCTGGTATAATGTGAAACAAACTGCTTACCAACAAGCGTGTATTCTGTAGATCCTTCTTTCTGAACTGAAACTTCCTTGAAACCTCCGAGTAAGTAAAAAACTGAAGTGACAATAATTGCCCCGAAAATAATAATCAGAGACAGGTATAAAATTTTGGATTGATTTAGGTTCATGACACTACTTCCTTGAATTGCATCTGGTGAAGTTGCGCATAATATCCTTCTCGTTCAAGTAATTGATTGTGGGTTCCTTCCTCCACAATTTCTCCTTTATCCAAAACTAAAATTTTGTCTGCATTCTGAATAGTGGAAAGTCTGTGTGCAATGACAATGGAGGTACGTCCTTTCATCAATTTTTGAATGGCTTCCTGGATCAATTCTTCGGTCTCAGTATCTACTGAGCTGGTAGCCTCATCCAAAACGATGATCTTTGGATCATAAACCATAGCACGTACAAAAGAGATTAACTGCCGCTGACCGACAGAAAGGGTAGAACCACGCTCCATCACATTGTAATCAAATCCTCCTGGTAACCGTTCAATGAATGTTTTGGCTCCTACGAGCTCTGCAGCTTCAACGACTTTAGCGCGGCTGATGTCCGGGTTTCTGAGTGTGATGTTGTTATAAATCGAATCTGAGAAAAGAAATACGTCTTGCAGAACCACCGCGATGTGTTTTCTTAGATTGGCCAGTTCATAATCCCTGACACTTATGCCGTCTACTTTGATTGAGCCTTTATTGATTTCATAAAAGCGGTTGAGCAGGTTGATGATTGAAGATTTCCCTGCGCCGGTGGCACCTACAAGAGCGAGTGAACCGCCATGCTTCACGTCGAAATTGATATCCTTAAGCACCCAGTCTTCTCCATTGTAAGCAAACCAGACATTTTCAAATTTCACCTCTCCTTTGATCGTTTCCGGATCAATACTTCCATTGTCTACGATATGTTCTTCACTATCCATCAAATCCAAAATTCTGTTTGACGCTACTATTCCCATTTGAAGTGTATTGAACCTGTCTGCAATCATCCTGATCGGACGGAAAAACATCTGGATATACATAATGAAAGCAATCAATACTCCGAAAGTCAACTGCTCCTGAATCACCTCACCGGCTCCATACCAGACGATCAGTCCTATACCTGCGGCCTGAATGATTTCTGCCACAGGGAAATATGTGGCATAATAGAATACTGCTTTTACATTGGCATTGAGGTGTTCTTTATTGATTTCTTTGAACTTTTCGTATTCTCGCTTTTCTGCATTGAAAATTTGTACAATGTTCATCCCGGTAATATGCTCTTGTACAAAGGAATTGAGATTAGAAACTGCCGCTCTGACTTGATTGAAAGAGACCTTAACTTTTTCTTTGAAAATGTATGTAGCGAAAAGTAGAACAGGAAGAAGTGACAGACTCACCAGGGTCAGTTCCCAGCTTTGATAAAGCATAAACCCCAAGATGACCAGTAATTGAAGGATATCGGCAATGATTCCTGCTATACCCGTGCTAAAAACCTCAGAAAGTGTTTCTATATCAGATACGTTTCTGGTGACCAATCTTCCAATAGGCGTATTGTCAAAAAACTTCAATCTCAAATGCTCAAGGTGTCTGAACAATTTGATTCTAATGTCCTTGATGATGAATTGGCCGAGCCAGTTGGACATATATGTGTGGTAGTATTGCACTACAGCTTGTATCACCAACAATGAAACCAATACAAGAGTCCAAAAAACTAAGCCTTGGTAATCTCCATATGCTACATGGTTGTCGATCACCCGCTGGATGAGCCACGGTCTGATAGGTGTCAGAATGGCAAGCGAGATGGTAAGGAAAGTGACCAGCCAAAACTGCTTGATATACGGCTGAGCAAACACAAACAGGCGTTTCAGCACGCTGATATCGACTATATTTCCACTAATTGCTTTTTCCTTTTCCAAGTTTTATCGTTTTAAGCCGTTGATTTATAGGCTGCTAGCTGTCTAAATAAATTGATTTTGGATATTTCACCTCTTGAAGATAAAGACCCTGTGGAGGCACAGCCCTACCAGCATTGCTACGGTTTCCGCTCTCAAGTATCTCTTGTAAATCTCCATTTGAAATTTTTTCCAGACCAACATCCAGTAGGGTGCCAACAATTGCCCTGACCATTCCCCTCAAAAATCTATTGGCACTTACGGAAAACAAATGCCCTTCGTTGGTTTCTTTCCATTCCGCAGCGAAGATATCACAATCAAAATGAGCCACATCCGTATGAACCTTACTGAATGCCTGAAAGTTTTTCCAATTTTTGATTAATTCAATTGCTTCATCGATTTTGTCAATGTTGAGCTTTCGAGAATAGAAATAGGAGAGTCCTTCTTTGAATGGGTTTTTCTGTTTGTGAATGTGATAATGGTAAGTTCTCGATACAGCATCGAAGCGGGCGTGGGCAGTAGGGTAGACCGGGAGTATTTGTTTGATTCCTACAGTTTCGGGTAGCAATCCATTCAAACGGAATGCTATTTTATCACAGTCCAATTCCTCATCTACATCAAAATGGGCAATTTGCTGAAAAGCATGCACGCCAGTGTCCGTCCTGCCGCTACCTACTACTTCAGTGCCAGCTTGTAATACCGTACTTAGAGCTTGCTGCATCTCAGCCTGCACTGTATGGGCATTTGGCTGAACCTGCCAACCATGAAAAGCTGTTCCTCTATAAGACAAGTCGATGAAGTAGCGCATGGCCGCAAAAGTAGAAGTATTTTGGTTTTAGCTATTTGGTTTTGGCTTTTAGGTATGAACTCTTCACTTTTGCCCAAATTTTAGAAGATCATGATCCAGAGAATTCAATCCGTATTTTTATTGTTAGTAGCTGTCATTATGGTGGCAATACTTTTTTTGCCATTTTGGAATAAAATCGATCTGGAGACAATGGAAGCTGTAAAGCTCAATGCATTCAATCTCAATCATGTACAACTGGCAACTGATGGCTCTGAGACGATCATGGCATCTAAACCCACTTATTGGATTTCTGTATTGGCGATAATTGCTGCGGGCGTGGCGCTTTTCTCGATTTTTCAGTTCAAGAACAGACTTCTTCAAATGAAATTGGGAGCACTTAATTCTTTGGTTATGGCAGGTTCATTGGGCTTTTCATATTATTATTCTACAGTAGGGGATCAATTAGTAAAACCAGAAACAATTGGTCAATTCCAGATTGGGTTTTACATCATTGCGGCAGCTTTGCTTTTCAATTCATTGGCTAATAGGTTCATCCGACGTGACGATCGATTGGTAAAGAGTGCTGATAGGATAAGATAGTCAGGTTAAAAAATCTATTGTGACATTTTTGATGATAGAATTCTGACAAGTTGGCAGAGTTGCTTGTCTGGAATAGTATTTGAGTTTCCGGCAATCGTTGTATTGATATTTAAAAACAAACAAGGATATGCAAGAGAAAGGTACTATTTCGATTAACACCGAGAATATCTTCCCGATTATTAAGAAGTTTCTTTATTCTGACCATGAAATCTTCTTAAGAGAGTTGGTTTCTAATGCTGTAGATGCCAGCCAGAAATTAAAAAGACTCGCTTCATTGGGCGAGTACAATGGTGAGCTGGGCGAGCTGATCGTAGATGTAAAGGTTGATAAGGATAAGAAAACCATCACCATTTCTGACAGGGGTATCGGTATGACTGCCGATGATCTGAAAAAATACATCAACCAGATTGCGTTTTCTGGAGCTACAGAATTCCTGGAAAAATATAAAGACAAAGGTGAGGAGCACCAGATCATCGGAAACTTTGGTCTTGGATTCTATTCTTCTTTTATGGTAGCAAAGAAGGTAGAAATTCACACGCTTTCTCATGTAGAAGGGTCGGAGCCTGCTATCTGGGTAGGAGAAGGCGACACTGAGTTCGAAATCAAACCTGGTTCCAGGAAAGAAAGAGGTACTGAAATTACGCTTCACATAGCAGAAGACTCTGAAGAGTTTTTGGAAGAAAGCCGAATTCAGGGCATCCTTGATAAGTATTCTAAATTCCTTCCAGTAACCGTTCGATTCGGACAAAAAGACGAATCTGTAGAAGATGGTGAAGATAAAGAAGGTAAGAAAAAATGGAAGACTGTAAAAGTTGATAACATTATCAACAATACAGCTCCGCTCTGGACCAAAGCACCTTCAGATCTGAAGGATGAGGATTATCTCCAATTTTACAAAGAACTTTATCCATTTTCTGAAGATCCACTTTTCTGGATTCATCTCAATGTGGATTATCCTTTCAACCTCACTGGAATTCTTTACTTCCCTAAACTGAAGAATGACTTTGAAGTTCAGAAAAACAAGATTCAATTATACTCTCGTCAGGTGTTCATCACTGATGAGGTAAAAGATATTGTTCCTGATTTCTTACAGTTGCTGCACGGTGTTATAGACTCTCCGGATATTCCATTGAATGTATCCAGAAGCTACTTGCAGTCAGACAGCAACGTAAAGAAAATCAATGGCTATATCACGAAAAAGGTGGCTGATAAGCTAGGAGAACTGTTCAAGAAAGACCGTGCAGCTTATGAGCAGAAGTGGAGTGATATTGGCGTTTTTGTGAAATACGGTCTGATCTCTGAAGATAAATTCGAAGAGAAAGCCAAAGAATTTGCTTTGGTGAAAAACATCGATGGAAAATTCTTCAACATCGAAGAATACAAAAAGCAAGTTGAGCCTACTCAAACGAACAAAGACAAAAGTGTAGTTTTCCTATACACAACTGATCAGGAAAAACAGCACGGATACATAGAATCTGCTAAAAAGCGGAGCTATGATGTAATCATTCTCGATGGCCCTATCGACAGTCATTTTGTGAATCACATAGAGCAGAAATATGAAGGTGTGACACTGAAGCGTGTAGATGCTGATGTGATCGATAAGCTGATCGATAAGGATGAAAAGAAAGAATCTGTACTTTCTGAGGATGAGAAAAACAAGGTAACCGAGGCATTCAAAAAAGCCATAGCAGATGATAAAAACTCCGTGGCAGTAGAGCCAATGGCAACTGACGACATGCCAGTTACGATTACTCTTCCTGAATTTATCAGACGTATGCAGGACATGCAGGCGCAAGGAGGCGGTGGCCCAATGATGTTTGGTGAAATGCCAATGACCCTCTCTGTAGCCGTAAATGCAAACCACTCTTACACTAAGAAAATAGTGGAGGCTGAATCAGAAGAGCAGCAAATAGAATTGGCGAAGCAGGCTTATGACTGGGCACTACTATCACAAGGAATGCTAACAGGAAAGAGTCTGACAGACTTCATCAATAGAAGTGTGGACTTGGCTAGCAAATAAGTCTAAATCAATCAAATATATATCCCCGGCCTTTTAGGTCGGGGCACTTTAAAAAGCACGGACGTTTTTAACTGTTCGTGCTTTTTTATTTTCTTCTAAACCTCAAAATATTCTGATCAAACCCTTCTACTTTTTCGGTAGCCGTTATCAAATCACCATCCAATGTAAATGTAATTGCCTCACCTTGTGGCTCACTGTTGTATGGAATTCTTACCGGGGATTCATTCATTAGTCGAGTGAGGATGGATTTGTTTGATCCTTTCCAATACACTATGTAGTCATAATTCTTGATGACAAATTCACCGTTTGGCTTTGAGTTTCCGGCTGTAAATCTCGTAAAAGGGATTGTGCCGGAGGGAGCAATTGTTTGCAGTTCCTTCCCCGGCTTAAAAGGAAAACTATATACGAATGCATCTTTATCCCGCTTTGTAATAATCACTAATTCATCGTTTGAATAGTCATATATGAGCGTTTCGGCATCTCTTGGACCATTTTCATACATGAATTTCATTTTATTTATTGAGTCTCTAGGTACCGTATAGGTTGAGGTAGAGTCCATTTTAGGTTCTACTATTTGGTAGATACGATAGACTTTTCGCTTTGCGTCATTGTCACCAATTTCTCCAATATAAATATTTCCTTTATCCATGGTAATATCTTCCCAGTCTCTGTTTTTAATAGCTTCCAGCTTGACTGTGAAGTGAATTGTGCCGGCAGTATCTATTAAGTATATCCAAGGTTTTCCACCGCTATCGTTATGTGTCCAATAATAACCCGGATTTTTCACAGAGGCAATAAGGCCTGACACCTCATCAAGCTTCTTGTCAGTTATTGTTCCGATTATTGTTTGTGATTCAAAAATGGATTCATCCAATTTCTCCTCTTCAAATCGTTTGTCTTTTCCATGATTGCATGAGTAGGATAAGATTATAAGGGTCAAAAGACCATATAAGTGATGAAGACGGATAGGAAAATTTTTCACCATAGTTTGGTTAGTGTTTAATGAGAGATATTAAAATAGAGTACGGCTGATTCGAAATTATCCAGTGAAGATTTTCGAGTTAATTTCTTTTATTGGTTCAAGAAAACATTTTGCAAATAATGATTTCTAATATCATGATAGATATAAAAATCTCCATCTATGGTGGCGATTTCTCGAATTCCTTTTTGTTCTGAAAGTACAATTAATGATGCATCTGCCAGATCCATTGGCACATCATCATATTTATCCGTCAATGTGATCAACCTACTGATGTGGGATGCGTCCAGCTCAAATAACTGTAGGCCACCTCTACTCAGCCATGTCAAAAGAGCAAGTTGGCTTTTTATACTAAAATCCAGCATATGACTCGCTTCTGTGATCACAGGCCATGTGGTCCATAAATATCCACGATAGTCTTCCATGAATCTAATGGCGGCTAGGTGGTATTGATCTGACCTATCGAAAAGTGCGATCAAAGGACCAGCGTCAATGAGTGTGTTTCTCATTCAGCTTATGCTTTAATTTCGATTTGTAAGATTGTGAACTATTGGTCTGGTTACTTGCATCAGCTCCGAAGAGGTCTTCACCCAACGCGAAAGGTGATTGATCTAAATCTTTCTTGCTAAGATATACCGACAGTGCTTCACTAACTACACTCGATTTTGACATCTCATGATCTTCTGCATATTTCAATAATTTGGATTCGGTATCATCATCCAGCCGCACATTGAGCATTTTCTTTTTCATAGCTTCATCGCATTGTATTACAAATGTATTACATCCTGTCGAAGAATAAAAAATTGATGACGATTGTAGGTGCTATTGAGTTCTAGCACCTATCAATTAATTCATGCTGTTAGATAGTACCTCCATATCCTTATTCACAATGAAGTGTACTCTAGATTCTTCATTTTCATCTAAAGTTTGTAGGCCAGGAATTGTTGAACCGAAGATATTGATGCAGTCATCACTAACCCGATAAGCGATACTAGAGTAATAAGAGCTTCCAAAATCAAAAGTTTTAAAGTCGGTAATGTTTCCTGCATGATCGATTTTCATGGCGAATAATTTAGAGTCAGAATTACTAAGGCCCGCTCTATTGATCCTGCCATCCATTCCTTTGATTTCGTTATAATTACCCATGATGATATATCCACTTTCTATTTTCACCACGCCAGTCAGATCGCCCTTGTAGGGAACTCTCTTCTGCCAAAGCAGATCTCCATACACACTATAGTTGGCCATGATCAATTCTGTAGAGGCAGTAAAATCATTGACGAAATCATCTCCTTTATAGGTGACTAATAAAGTATTTGTTCTTTCGTTATAAGTCATGCTCCTGGGGTATTGATTGAGCATCAGCCTGCGACTGTGCGTAATCTGCCCTTTTTCATCCAGTAATAACAGATGATTGATATGTACATCCATGCTATCTGTTCCGTTCAATATCACAGCTAAGCCTCCTGAGATTGCCTGTATGGCACCAACTTGAGTTTTGATAAAGGATTCAACTGAGCTATCTGGTTGTAGCAAATATTCATTGAACCAGCCAACATTCTTTTCATTGGTGATGCCAGCCACATAGGCTTGTAGCAAACCTTTCTCTTCATTGGGATATACACCTCCTATAAATTGTGACCCATCAAAGTTTTCAATTTGAAACAAACTGACCGGTGAGACTAACGAATCAGACATTGCTCCAGGATTTGCCATCATCGGGAACTCCATCTTATTGTATGTAAATGTCTCCGTCAGACTGTCGGGTAAAAGCTTATTAAGTAAGATAGATTGAATGTTATCCACATAAGTGACTGCATCCTCAGAATTGTTTTGGCGTTCTTTATTGACCATTTGTGTAATTCCGCTCAGTCCGCCGTAATGCGTATTAATGAATTCAGCATACTTATCCATTGAGTCTTGCTGGTTTCTTCTGCTCACATCAGCCAGCACACTATCAGCATCTTTAATATGATTAATCATTTCTCCGTAGAGATATAATTTCCGGTCTACATCTACCACAGTAGCAGTGTCCAGAGTTTGACTCAATTGTCCTTGATAAATTAGGTCATGTTTTTTCTCCTTGTAAAGAAATATCGGCTCTATTACTGAGTTTAGGTCGTATTTGCGCAGGTTAAAAAGAATTTCTTTGGAGACTTTGAGCGGCTCAAAATCTTCCCGAATAAAATCCGGAATGGCCTGTTCAATGCGTTTATTAAGTCTTATGTTTTCGGCAGCCAGATCACGACGCAGCTTGTCAATTTCAGCATTGATGGTACTTCGGGTTTCTGTGACCCACGAGGTATAATCCCATAAGGTGATTTCATTCTGTAAGAAATTAATCTTGGATTCCATTCCATCCAGTCTGTAGACTTTTACTGGCTGCACGACAATTTTCTGACTATAGCCAATATCGAGACTATCTTTTGCAGACAAGTATTCGTCCCAATATTGCAGGCATAACTGATACTCTTTATCGATTTCTGTAAATTTTTGATCTACGGCATTGTCATATAGCAAGTACAAGTCTTTATAAGTAGGATAGGTGCCCAGTACTTCCATGAAGAGTTTGTGAGCACGATCATAATGACTAAAGCTTTGCGTAAACTTTTCATAAATCAAAGGCATGTGTTCTATATAGTCATTGAGCATTACCTTGCTAGATGCAATGAAACTACTGATAGTATCAAACTCTACTTCCAGGCGACCTTTATCATCTTTGGTTCCAAAGTTGAAATAGTGTTCTTCATTTTTTCTTACATCCCGCTCATCAATGAATTTTTCTGCCAGATTGAGACCTTCCAGAGCTTTTTTTGCATTCCCAAGTTTATAAGCGTAATCTTTGATCGGATCACTATTTTCAAATCTTTCTTGATAGATCACAGCCATCTGAAGGTAGATGCTACCATTTTCAGGGTCTTCATAGAGGTATAGTCTCAGCTGAGACAGTGCACCACTTTGTGGTAATGCTAATATGCTTGGTAAGACATCTTCATATTTCTCCAGTTTCTGTGAGAAGGACTGTAAGGAAATACTTACCAAAACGATGATGAAAAGTAATTTCTTCATGAGATCAATATTTAGATATCCAATATTTTAAGAACTACACGTCTGTTCAGGGCCTTGTTTTCCTCCGTATCGTTGGGAACAATCGGCTGACTTTCACCATACCCTTTCGCTGTAAAGCGATTGGCTGGTATTTTTTGTTCGATCAGAAATTTCTCAACGCTCTCGGCTCTTCGATTTGAAAGTGCCACATTGTAAGCGGCAGAGCCCACATCATCTGTATGTGCTGCTATCTCTACCTTCAGACTTTCGTTTTGCTTTAGCAGTCCTACTACGCGCTGAAGCTCAGCAAATGAAATCTCATTGAGTTGATCGGAATTAGATTCGAATAGTATTTCTTTCAAGGTAAGATTTGCCCCGATTAAAAGAGGTTGCAATTTCATATCCAGGTTGGGAGTGCCACTATCTGCAGAGACAGATACTCCACCCATTTGGTTAGTAGCATCGGCTGAGGTAATGATGGTTTCCTCTGCTTGTACATCAATGACTGTACTGTTAAACGCATATCCCTGGTCACTGGTAGCTTCTATTTCATATCGGTCACCTACTCTAAGAGCTACAGTTTCATTGCCACTTACTTCTATTACTTCGTCACGATTTCGATTGCGAATCCTCACTCTGGACCTCACTTTACCATTGTTTACCAGGTCCTCTACATTGATCTGTAAGTCACGCTTGTGGGGGAGCATTTCCACATCTCTTATAAACTCCGGATAGACTACAAGTCCCGTTACATCCAGAGTAAATACCTTGCTGTCAAAATGTTCTTTATCCACAATGATTTCATACACTTTTCCGAGTGGAAGATTTAGGGTAATCCTCCCAGTGGCATTATTTTCCAATTGCTGCAAGAATGTCGTTCCGCCACTCTCTTTGACCTTTATACTCGCCGCAATAGGTTCAAACAAATCACCGTCATAAATATTCAGATTGAGATTGGCTACATTATATAGCTGAATATCCTGTTCTATTTCTTTGTATTCTTTCTCATTACTAAGATCGAAAAACAGCGATTTAGAGGTGTATCCATCTTTTTTGATTTCGATGTTATAATTGCCACCTACGGCCAATACCACAGTATATCTACCATCATTTGGGTTGTTGGAGATGCTCATAATCTCACCAGACGTGAAAGCATCTGAAACTACAATGTCAGCAGCAATTCCATCATTGGAATTACCATCTGTGATGTAACCTTGTATGACCACATTGCTGAACTGCCTGAGCTGAGGAGGAATTTCTACAGAATAGATTTCACTGGCATCATATACATAGTAAAGCAAGTCTCCCTGTGCCGAAATTGACGAAAATTGATCAGCTTTATCCGTGTTTACAAACTCAAGCGCTACGGGAGATTTCCAATCACCGATTTCTGTTAGTTGTGTTTGATAAAGATCAAAATCTCCTTGACCACCAAGTCTGTTAGAAGCAAAAATCAAAGTCTTATTATCGGCCATGATCCTCGGAGCTTTTTCGCAATCCTGATTGATCGGATATGGCAGCTTTTCTGGGATTCCCCAGGTTCCATCTGATTGTTTCCTGGCCATGTAAATGCTAAAACATGCTTTGTTTTCCCACATTTTTGCAAGATCCTTATCCTGAAGTTCGCCCATTTTCTGTCTAACGAAATAGAGTGTTTTCCCATCAGCAGAGATTGATGGGAATCCCTCATAACCTCTGGAATTGATGGGTTCTCCAAGGTTTACCGGGTCGGTCCAGCTTTCACCATCCCTCACACTGTAATAAATGTCTTCACTACCAAGGCCACCTGTGAAAGATGCAAAAAAGAAAAGAGTATTTCCGTCAAATGTAATGCTTGGTCCCCCGATCAGGTCAGTACTATCGCCAAAGTTGTTGATGGCATCTATTGGTGTAGGTTCGGTCCATTTTCCGTTTACCAGACGGCTGTCAAATAGCTCGTATCTTCCCCGTCTGTTAGATTCCAGAATCATGGTACGACCATCTGCTGAGATTGATGGTGCGTATTCGACTTTAGGGCTGTTTAACTCAGGAATGGCCTTGGCAGTAGATCGGTAATAGCGTATAGTATCACCGTATGTCCTTAAAGTATCTGTGGTGCCTTCTACTACTGCAAATTGTGCGTTAACGGCGAAGGACATAATTAGAAAAAACGTCCAGAGAAAATTCTTCATTTTCAGCATGTCTTTAAATAGTCGTTTTATTTACCGAGCATTACAAAAGCACCCCAATAGTATGGGTCTTTAAACTCACTTCGTACTTTGGCAATAGCCTCGTTGAAGGCATCAAGTCGATTCATGCCATCAAACCAATTTTTATAAAAATTACTCATGAGCATCTGTGTGGTGGCGTCATTCACTTTCCACAAACTCATGATCAGATTTCCAGCTCCGGCTACCAAAAAAGATCTTTGAAGGCCATAGACCCCTTCTCCATTTTTAACTTCACCCAGTCCCGTTTCGCAGGCAGACATCACCACCAGGTCTGTCTCATCCAAATTTAAATTCATGGCTTCATAAGCAGTCAAAATACCATCTTCGTCACCAGATATTTCTTCGCCTTTTATGGTGTTTTGTGCTCCTGCGAGTAGCAGACCAGACCTGAACAATGGATTGAAGCGGCCATTTCTGCTATCTATTCCCACTTCATCATTTTCTGATTTAAGGTCTTCCAGAAAAAATCCATGAGTTGCAACATGTAGAATTTTAGGGTTTACCAGTTTTTTAACCTGATCTTCAGAAGCGTTTTGCATGGTATATTTATTCACTTTCCAGCTACCACCCTGTAGGATTTGCTCAATGTTGTTCACTTCTTCCAAAGTACCTGGCAGCTCAGAAATATCTCCACCAAATCCAGCTCTCATATCATTTTCATCAAATAAGGACCCACCTTCTTTTTTGGGTTGTGCATCCATATCAAATGCCGGAAATCCAAACATTTCAGCATTGTTGTTTTCTTGCTGCTTAGGTTCGTCTTCTACAAGCTCTCGGGTATTACTTAGCAAACGTACCTTGTATTTATCCACCATATACTTTTTCTGGTTCGCATCGAAAAGAGTAGATACATTCACTTTATTGATCACTCCATCAGAGGACAGGTAAAGTGTTTCAGTGTTGTCAGGGATAGCTTCGTCTATCAATTTCCAAAAAAGTGGGTACGACTTGGCATCTTCCAGCTTGTAGACAATCAGGTTTTTATAAGTCTTAAAACCCTTGCTTTCCATTCTTAAACCATTTGGGTTGACCACCATTTCTGGTTTTTCCATCTCAGGGCTTAGCAACAAGGCAACGTATAGTACTGAATCGGTTTTCATTTTCTTCTTCACCCGAATCATTTCCAATGCCGTTTCGTTCGGACCGAGCTTGGATTTTACATCCTGCCAATTGATTTCTTGTTTTTCAAATTCACCAGCAAATGCTGTGGATTTCAATGAGAGTTGCTTTTCCAAATCATTCGCTTCCGATTCCAGCTGTTGTATGTTTAGGCCACTTCTTTCCAGTTCTTCTTTGGTCATTGCGTAAGCCTTCACAATGTTTTCCTTCAGAGTAGTCCAGCTACGGAAAAGGTCTACAAGTTCCTGATCGCCACTGGAAAGTATTCTGTTTTTGACTTTGTTCGAGGCATTTAGCAAAAGCGCCTTGGTAGCTAGCTGTAAATCATAAATGCTTCCTAGCAGCACCTGACGATCTTCGGCCGTACCTTTATTCAGTAGATTAAAATCAATGACATAATCCATGTAGCTATCAAAAACCGGCTTGATCCTGGAGTAAAATGCACTTTTTTCGCTTTCACTGAGTGCCGGGAAATAATCTCGGATAGTTTGCAAATATTTATTGATCACCTCCTGATAGATTGGGCGCGCTCCTTCAAAATCCCCGGTTTTGTGCTTGATTGATGCCAAACCGTACAATGAAAATGCATAGTCAGGGTGGTTTTCTCCAAGGAGGTTTTTACGGATATCCACTACTTTTTGGAAATGAACCAGAGCTTCTTCGTAGTTCTCCATTTCCTGCTCCAATGTGCCCAGATTATAGAGTGTGCTTGCGTAAGAAGGATGATTTTCTCCATAAACCTCACGCTCGATTTCTAATGCAGAATTGTACAATTCTCGAGCGCGATCATATTGTTCTTCTTCTTCGTAGATGGAAGCAAGATTGTGGAGAGTTTTAGAATAGAGCGGGTGATTTTTCCCCAGAATCTCCTCGTCGATTACCAATGCCTCTTCTAATAGCTCTTTCGCTTTGGCATAATTATCTTCCATCAAGTAGAGTGTAGCGAGGTTTTCCAATGCTGTAGCATAATCAGGGTTGTATTTGCCTATCTGACTTTCGTAAATGCGCATGGCATCAACGAATAGTGGTCTTGCCACTTCGATGTTGCCCATTTTCTGATAAAGCAGCGCCATGTTGTTGATTACTGCAGCGTAAAAAATGTGATCCGTGCCGTATTCGTTTTCATATACAGACTTAGCTTCCTTGTATAATTTCTCAGCTTCTACATACTCGGCAATTTGTTTTTTCACCGCTGCAAGATTGGAAAGTGTATAAGCAATCGAGGCTTTTTCCTCAGGAAAGCTGCTTTCCTTTATTTGCCGGATTTCCAGCAGTACTCTTTCTGCTTCAGTATATCGGGCGGTATTTAGATACAGTAAAGCAAGATTTTCGTAAGTGGTCAGATAGTCTTTGTTGTCTGCACCGAATTGTTTCCTTTTGATATCCTCCGCGATCTTGAGATAATACTCTGCCGTGTAATAGTTTCCTTGAAGCTGTAAAAGGTTAGAATAATTAGATGCTACAGTAGCATACTCAGGGTGATTTTCACCGTATACGCTCCTGAAAACCGGCAGAATATCCAGGTAAAGTTTTTCTGCTTCCTGATATTTCCCCAATTGGGCGTAAACATCAGCTAGTGTGTTTCGCACAAATGCAGTTTGTATGGCTACTCCACCAAATTGATCCAACGCCTGATCAAGCGCTTTTTCTGAAATTTTGCGGGCTTCTTCGAAACGAGCGTCAGTACTCAGCACTTTTGCTTTTTGATTGTGTAAGGCATACAAACGGTTGTTCATTTGCTCATTTTCTGCGAGCACTATTGCTTTGTCGATGATTTCTGTAGCACTAGTCAGATCACCTTCAGATAAGTAAATATTACTTAGTCCCTCTTGTGCGATGGTCAACGTGGCGTCTTCAGAGATATTTTCACCTTCATAAATCTTGGTTACTTCTTCAAACTTTTCTTTAGCTTCTGATTTTTCACCTTTCCTCAAAAGTAGATTGGCATAGTTGGTTGCCATCTTGGTAAAAGCTTCTGGTTTCTCCTCTTTCAGAGATTCATTATCACCTATAAGACTGGCCAGTAGTTCTGTTGCACCATTAAAATCGCCAGTTTTTTGTAGTTCGATACTCAGATTATTTTGGGCAATAGATAAATCTTCTGATGCTGTTTCCCCTAGCTGTTGATAATTCTCGATGGCAACTTGATATTTCTGAACTGCCTCTTGAAATTTCCCAAGAAGGTCCAGCACATCTCCACTTTTTACCAGAATACCACCATATTCAAGGTTTGGAGCATCATATGCATAATAGTCTTCCAGCTCATTTAAGTAGGAGATCGCCTCCTGGTACTTTCCATTTTCAATGAGATACAAGCTGTAGTTGTAAATAATGCTGTAATAATTATCACCTACCTGCTCATATGTAGTCAATGCATCGAGTGATTTTTTGAAAAGCGCTTGTGCTTCCTCATCATTTTTCAATTGAAATTTGGCAACTGCCAAATTACCTTCCAGGATCGCTAAGTCGTATGATCCATCACTTTCAAAATTCCGTGTGATTTCCAGTGCTTTAATAAGTAGAGGCTCTGCAGCTTCGTATTCACTCCGCGAGGTGCGCATAATGGCCAGATTTTGCAGTGCAGTGGCAAAGTTCAGATCCTGATTCATGCCAAGGCCATCTAGCATTTCGATTTCTTCTTTCGCATAATTGATAGCTGCAGCATCTTCCTGAAGATCGAAACAAACCATGGACAGCTGTCGCAAAATCACAGACTGATTTTTTGAAGGTTCGGACTGTTCTGCTTTGATAAGGGCTAAAGCACGAGATGCGGCGATCTTCGCTTCTTGAGACTGGTAGTTATTGTAGTATTCTACCGACTGCTGGTACAGCTCAGCCCATGTCTGTGCAGAAACCTCCGCAGATAAAAATGTGATGCAGAGTATTGCAAAAATCTTTCTCAAATCTATCAGGTAAGTTGGTTGAAAGCATGAAGTTAAAAAAGTAGAAGCAGTATGTGAAGATATGAATCGTTCTTTACGTTAAAATACCTCTTTTGGGGTATGAAATAGAACATTCCAGTAATGATTGTTATTAATGTCTAATGATGTATCAATGATTTTGTATCAAGTAGCGTTCTCAGCATTTGGTATAAACGACATGGCTCTTTCTGCAATTGCGGTAATGGATAATGAAGGATTTACACCCGGATTTGCAGATATCATTGAGCCATCAATGACATACATATTTTCATATCCAAAGACTTGATTATGATCATTGATTACCCCCTCAGATTCATTTTTGCCCATGACTGCTCCTCCCAAAATATGTGCTGTGGATGGTATCCCTGCAATAGATTCTAATGCAAATGAAGTAGGCTTACCTTTGATGATTTTAGCATATTTCTTAGTCAATTCAATAGATTCCGGCAGGTTGATAGTAGGTAGATTGCCTTTTCCTTTGTGTGAGGATATCCCTCCAAAAATGTTCTTTTTGAATCGAATGGTAGAGTCCAGACTTTGCATGAATAGTAAGACTACTGTATTGCTGGCCCATGCCCGAGAATATATTTTTAAATATTGAAGAGGTGCAGACAATACCGACCTGATCATTCCGAAAAACCTGGAGAAAAAGTGATTACCTGTGGAATATGGAAAATGGGACAGTTTCCAAAAATCTGATCCTTTAGAATAGCGAACAATTTCCAGGTGGCTGTTGTCATCAGTATGTAGCAAGCTACCAATTGCAATTCCTTTGGAGAGATCTTTCCCTTTTTCGGTGGTGGAAACACTGATTAGCGTTTCATTATTGGTTCTGATGTCTTGACCTATTCTGTCAGAAATTTTGGGTAGTGAACCTATCTTCAGCTTGAGCAACAGCTTGATCGTGCCTAATACTCCACCTGAAAAAATGACTCCTTTGGCTTTGAAGGAACGACTTTTTTTAATGAATGAGGTGCTTTTTTTTGTGAAGATTTTGTAGCCTTCACCGTCAATTTCTTTTACATCATACACCTCATGTTCGGCTAGAATTTCAGCGCCTAATTGCTGTGCCAGGTACAGGTAATTTTTATCGAGTGTGTTTTTTGCATTGTGACGGCATCCTGTCATGCAACCTCCACAAAATATACACCCTGTCCTTTTGGGTCCTTTCCCGTCGAAAAAAGGATCCTCTTTTTCCACACCAGAATCTCCAAAATAAATCGCAACATTGGGTTTTTCAAACTGATCTGCCCTTCCCAGTTCTTTAGCCAAAGTGACTAATTCTTTGTCACCATCAAATAATTTTGGATTAGGAGTGGCACCGAGCATTTTCAAAGCCAGATCGTAAAATGGTCTGAGTTCATTTTCCCAATCTCTCAATTTGGCCCAACTGCCGGACTTGTAAAATTCTTTTTTTGGAACTGGGAGGGTATTCGCGTACACCAATGAGCCACCCCCCACACCCGTGCCCGAAAGCACATTGATGTGCCGAAATACAGTCACTTTCATGATGCCAAAACATCTCAGAATAGGAATCCAAAGCCATTTTCGAAGGTTCCAATTGGTTTTGGCAAAATCATTTTGATGGTACCATTTACCCTTTTCTATGACGAGTACTTTGTAGCCTTTCTCAGAAAGTCTCAGTGCGCTCACTGATCCACCAAAACCACTCCCTATGATGATGTAGTCGTAATTCGTTGCAGTCGTTTTAGAAGTATTCATTGATCTGAAAAACTAATATATCCAATCCAAATGTTTCCTTTTTATTAAAAACAAGTTATTCTTCTTTGAACCATCGGATAGATTTGCGTGTCTAGGTGTAAAGCGAAACATGAAAAATTTAATATATCTCACTATAGCATTGATTTTTTCGAGTTGTTATGACTCGGCACTGGATGCTACTGACAAAAATTCTGATGCGAGTCTCAATTATCTGGACGATTCTCAGGATCCGGGCATCTATGCGAATGACGAATATAAAATTATTGGCATTATACCAGTGGAGGATATCTGGAAAGTGGTCGTTCAATATGCAGGAGGCTGCGAAGATCATGACTTCCTTACATGGTCAGACAATTCTATTTATAATAATGCTATCCAGTTTTACTTATTTCACAATTCAAATGGAGACATGTGTGAGGCGCTGATAAGAGATACTGTGGAGTTAGAAATGACTGGGATTTTTGATTTTGATGTGAGTAATCTGGATATCACAATGATTAATGCCAGTAATAATCGACCAATAGATTTACCCTTGGAACTTCGGTCTATGACGCAGAGCGATGATTGTTTTTACAATGCATCATTTGTAGGGACAGCATGTGGGCAGGGAATCTGGAGTAACCAATGGTTTAGTTTGGAAGATAGCCTTAGCACAGGTGAGAATGTCTGGTTCCAACCAATCCGCAATAGCACAGAAGTCGATCTGGAAAAACCAGATCCAGGCAAATATACAATTGGAGTCACTTTTCTATTTGGCTATCAATACGCTGAAGACGGAATCGGGACTTGTCAGAGTATTCCTTCCGGAGCTATTATACCAGTGGCAATCAATTGCCTGGAGGAGAAAAAGTAGGTTATTTCTTCTTTTTGAAGAGTCCGCTTTTAAGCGTGAGTGTGGCTTTTCCTTCCATATAGAATATCCATTCAATAGCTGTATCGGTGAGTCCCATTTGATAGCTTTCTATCTGGACGAATTCAATGTTTACTCCAAGTTTATCCTTCAACCGGGATTTGCTTAGTCCATCCATAATTTTGATATGTAGGTCTTCGAAAAATGGTCTGATGTCCATTTTGATCTTTTTTTCCAGGTATTCTTCTGCAAACTGGTGCACCGTCCAATCCGCCATCTTGATCCAGTCATCATCAGAATCAATGTCATATTTGAAATCGGTAAAGATCAATTCCTGATCGTCATTTAGTCCAGGGAGTCCACTCGCCAGGATGGTGCCGTTGATGTCACCTTTTGTGGAGATTTCAAATGTCAGCCCCTGATTGCTGCGCTTTACTTTTACACCTTCAATTTTGATTCGATACCCTTCGTATTCAAACTGCTGATTGGCTAATTCTTTTTGGAGTTGTGATGATAGTTCCTCGTATGGCACTATGACTTTTGGGTATGCCACTAGCGCAGGTTTCTTGTTAAATGGTTTGTCCAGATTCGGAAGGGTGATTTTTTTTGATTTGGATATAAATTCTGGGGTGATTTCGATCAGTCCCTTATACTCCACATGCACAGAAAGCGTGTCTTTTGACTTTGGTATTAGCTCGGCATTGAGTTGAGTAGGGGTGGCGTTTAGGAAGAGTTTCTTGGGATTTTTGGCGATTCTGATTGGGTCTTGCAAGTCGTACCAAATTTTGTTCAAGCTACGCTTCAGGTCAAATGCCTGATCCATGGCCATACAAATCACATCAGAAAGCTCCTCTTCGTGATTGTCCAGCAGCTTGTTGATTGATTTATCAATATTGATTTTCAAACCCAGAATCGAGACATCACGTGCTTCTTCCAGATCGAAACCTAAATATTTACACTGAGTTCCCATTTGCCAATCTTCTTGTAATGATATGTCTGTGGAGCTTTTTAAAGTGCCGGAAAACTGCAGCGGATTATCCAGATTGCTGATGGTTACTCCCAATACTCTTTTCTTCACTGCGGCTTCTACTTCCAGAGAGATGGAAAGATAAACAGTCCTTTTTCTCACTGCCAGGTTGAGCTTGTCTGATCTTTTTATTTTTAGAAATAAGGTGTCTTTCCCTTTCAGAGGAATTTTGTCATCCACTAATATTCCTGGTAATACTTTGTTAATTCCATCTTGTAGTTCGCTTACAGGAAGATTGATTCTAAAACCGAGGTAGGATGGGGGAGTTTCCAGTGATTCAACTTTTACCTCTTTATTTCGTATTGGGGGTTGACATCCCCAAAAGGCAACAATCAGTGTGGTTAGAAGGAAAAGTTTTTTCATGCTGGAGAGTTAGCCTGTGAAATAAAAAATTTACTAAGTCAATCACAACTAATATCAATCACATGATTGAATTCTTTCCGAAATTAGTGGCTTTTCAAAGTATGATCGACAATCGAATTTTAAATCAACCAAGAATATGAGCCCTGTGAGACATTTTAGTTTGATATTGTTAATGCTGATTTATGTAACTGCTTGTAAGCAAAATGCGGTGAATGATCCAGTATATATTGTCAATCAATCTATAAAGGCACATAATCTTGATGCACTCATGAATGCGGAAGTCAGCTTTGCTTTTAGAGATAGAAGGTATACTGCTACTCGCACCGACGATTCTTACACCTATACCCGAACCTGGCAAGAGAACGATACCTCTGTCATTGCCGACAAATTGGTGAATAGTCAGGATTTTTCACGAATTGTGAATGGTCAGCAGGTTACTGTCGCTGATAGTATGGCGGTCAAATATGCCAGCTCGATCAATTCAGTATTATACTTTTTTCAGCTTCCTTATTTACTCCGAGACCCTGCTGCAAACTTGATTTATGAAGGTGAAGAAGTGATCAAAACAGAACCATATCATGTGATACAAGTAACTTTTGACCAAGCCGGAGGAGGCGAAGACTTTGAGGATGAGTTTCGGTATTGGTTTCATCAAGATTCCTATCTCATGGATTATTTGGCTTACAATTATCATTCAGATGGTGGTGGTGTGAGATTCAGAAAAGCATTCAACAGAGGAAATGCCGGCGAAATTATCACCCAGGATTATATCAATTATGAAGTGCCAGTCGGCACACCTCTTCGTGAGATTCCTCGAATTTATATGAAAAATGACCTCAAAGAACTCTCACGAATCGTCAATCAGGACATTCGGATTGAGGTTGTTGACTGATCTTGATCCATTATCCACCAAAATGACAAAAAACATAACGGTACTACTTGTATTATTGGTCTGCATGATATAATATAGCATAGAACTATTTAATCATTAAACATTTTTAAACTATGGAAAACAATAAAAAATTAGTACTTACCCCCCCCTATTTCATCATTTGGGTCGTATTGCTCTTGGGAACAATCTCCAGTTGTGATACAGGTGAAATAGCTGTAAAGCCCATTCAGGAACCTCAAGCAGAAATAAACCTGAGCAATGAGGAGGTGACAAGCCTGATGCTTCTCAATGAGAACCACGAAATACCTTTTGAAGAAATTGAACGTCAAGCTCAGGAAGTGATGGATGAATTCAGTGTTATCGGAAGTCAAAATGGCAGAACTATTCAGAGCTTAACCCCCAATTTCAAGAGAATAACTCGGGCAAGCACAAGTAGTAGCAACGCAAGGGTGGAAGAAGATTCTGCAACATTGTATTATATAGTCAACTTTACTGATGAAGCTTCTAATCCCGCAGGCTACACAGTGATTTCTGCCGATGAACGTGTGCCAGGAATATTTACAGCATCAATGGAGGGGGAAGTAGGGGATACGCTCACTGACCCTGGTTTGATAATATTCTTCGGAAATCTAGAGGGATATGTACAGAGAGAAATCGAAAGCTTTAATGCAAAATACGATTCTTTGGTTTTGGTAGCACTATCTAAATTGGGTTATACCACTGATGCCGGTTCTGACAGTGTGGAGGAATCACAATCAGGAAGATTTATTCTTCCAAAGGATGGTGGTGATGAAGAGCCTGAAGTAGCTTGTTTTGTTTATACGTCCAGCTCTTATGGAAGCTGGAGCACCGCCGAGCAAGTAGGTCCGTTTATTGAGGCCATGTGGGGGCAAGAATCTCCATACAATGACCTTGTAAATGAGTTTTGTGATGGGAAAAGAGTCAAATTGGGTTGTGGTCCCACTGCGGTTTCACAGATATTTACTTATTACCAGTTTCCACCAGCCTATGGATATGATATTTATGACTGGACGAAAATTACTAATGCAATAAATACAGTCAAGGCTGGAGCAAGACCTCTCGCGATTGAAGAGTTTGAGATTAGCCAACTATGCCATGTTGTAGGGCAGAGTATTGGTGCTGAATGGGATGATTGTAGTAAGGGCACATCCACCACTACGTATGATAAAAATATTGATGATGGTATTGATGAGCTTGGTTATACAGTTTCCGGTCCTGTTGATTATAGCAACGGCACTGTTCTAGATGAAATAAAAACGAATCAACGACCTGTTTTAATAGGTGGCAATGCAATTCGAGAGCGAAAAGGAGTATGGCCTATCAGGTGGTGGGATCATTCAGAAGGCCACTACTTTATAATAGATGGTTATCGAAAAAGAAAAAGGCAAGAAATCAAAACGATTGAACTTAAAGATTGTGAAGGCAACATCATCTCAACCTCAACATATTATAATTATCAATATAAGGATTATGTACACTGTAATTTAGGTTGGAGTGGTAGTGACAATGCTTGGTACGTTCCAGGTGTTTTTGATACCAATAATTTAGTAGATTCTTCACTGTCTGGTGGAAGAGTGAAGTATGAGGGGACATCATGGAATTACCAATTCAACCTAAGAATATGGACTAACATCAAACCGAAATACTGATGAAAAGAGTACAAATATTATATTTTCTATTCGTCTTTTTCCAATTATCATCGTGTATGAATGAAAAAGATGAAGGTTGTTGTGAAGCACCTGATAATCCCAATTTCATCTATAAATATGTAGTTCCGGATGCTCTTAATGTAATAAAACTTACTAACGGATATAGTGATACAAACGATTCAACATTCTTTATTATGTCCCTATATGGAGCTAATAGTTATTCATTTGGGCCGTTTCCTGATTTGGAGTTTAACCAACTTGCTGAATCTTACGGAGATACCGCTTGGTATGACCAAGAGGGAGATATTTGTATTACGGATACAATAGCAGAATTAAATGTTTATTCAGACGGAGATATAATATCAAAGAATCGGGTATTGGATGAAGATATTAATGAATTATTCTTGATCAATTATTTTTCTTATAAAGATTTCATTTTTTCAGGATATCAAGATGAGTATAGAAAAAACGACAGATTAATTCCTTTGGCTGAATATAACGCAATCCCTGACAAATTTCTAATGAAGTTTGGACAAGGAATTTATTTACCAGACAGCATTAGACAAAACTTGTCTGGCGACTATGAATTCTATTTCGAGTACAAAAGTACTGGTGGGAAGGTGCTGAGGGATACTGTGGAAGTGAGCTTTTAAGAATGACAACCCTCCGAAATGGCAACATTTCGGAGGGTTGAATTTTTAATCTCTTTTCAGCTCTTCCCCGACCATATTCTTTGTTCCTCTCGTGGAGAAGTAGAACAACATGGCTATACCAGCGAGAGCCATTGGGATACTGAGAATTTGACCCATATTGAGAGCCATGCCTTCTTCGAAAGATTCCTGGTTCATTTTGAAAAACTCATCTACGAATCTTTCAATCCAAAGCAGCGTCATAAACAAGGCGAAATTGAACCCTGCCGGTAAAGTGAATCGCTTAGCCTTCCAGACCCAAAAAGTTAGCATTGCCAGCAACAAGGTAAATAAAGCTTCATAAAGCTGTGCAGCGTGTCTGGTAATTCCCAGGCCATAAATTTCAGCTACGGCATGACCATCTTCTTCGTAAAACTTATAAGCTAAAGGTTGATCTTTTCTGAAGTCGATATGCTGAACTACCTCGTCATAAGAAAGTAGAGCATTTCTTAGACGATTTTCAAAAAAGTGTTTATCGCTTACACCCAGTTCCACTCCTCTTCGATAGATGATTTTGGCAGTTATTGGATATTTTCCTGGTTCATTGCTGACCATATCACCTCCTTTTTCAAAAGACACATCCTCTATGTTCTTATCATCATAGTGTAATAGCTGCTCTGTGTGATAAGCATAAACCACTCCCCAGTCACCGTTGGTCATGGTGCCTTCCATTTCAGAATTAAAGAAATTTCCTGTACGGATGAGTGCTCCTGTGAGTGCCGTGACGATCACCAATCTGTCCACTAACCACCAAAAATTGTATTGAGTGTATTTGCGGGTGAAAAGAAATAAGCTCACAAATATACCCAGTCCTCCTCCGTGACTAGCTAGTCCTCCTTCCCAAACTTTCAGTATTTCTAAAGGATTACTAAGGTAATGAGCTGGGTTATAAAAAAGACAATGTCCTAAGCGCGCACCTATTATAGTGGCTGCAACCATGTAGACAGTTAGTTTTTCTACATCTTTTTCAGGCCTTCCTTCTTGCTTGAAAATCCAAAACATGATTTGCTGAGAGATGATAAACCCACCGGCAAAAAGCAAACCATACCAACGGACTGGATGGTCAACTATGGGAATAACAAGCATATCGGGATCAGGGCTCCAGATAAGAAAACTTAGGATAAAGTCCATTTTAATTTAGTGTGATTTCCAGAAATAAGGTGTGAAAAGCATGAGTACTGTGAATAGTTCCAGCCTTCCCAGAAGCATTAAGAACGCAAGTAACCACTTGCCGGGTGCAGAAATTCCTGCAAAGTTATCCACAGGTCCTACTTCTCCTATCCCAGGACCGATGTTTCCAAGGCAGGTAGCTACAGATCCAATGGCCGTGTCAAAGTCTGCTCCGAACATTCCCATGACCATAGACCCAGCCGCAAAGATGGCAATGTAGATCATAATGAATGCCAGAATATTGAAAGTGATGTCCTGAGAAACAGCTTTTCCATTAAGCCTGACGGGGATTACAGCTTTTGGGTGTAGCTGTCGCTTGAGTTCCATGAAGCTGTTTTTGATCAAAATGCTATGTCTAATCACCTTTACACCTCCTGCCGTAGATCCAGCAGATGCCCCAATAAACATAAGCACCACAAACAAAACAGTGACAAAGGGTGCCCAAGCTGTGTAATCTTCTGTGATGT
Organism: Bacteroidia bacterium; assembly: GCA_030425425.1. Taxonomy (GTDB): domain Bacteria; phylum Bacteroidota; class Bacteroidia; order Cytophagales; family Cyclobacteriaceae; genus Marinoscillum. Next base: position 57,903 of record JAUIAO010000012.1, read on the forward strand.
AGCCTGTGGTGGTCACCACCGAGACTACCTGAAATAAGCCATCTCTGATTGACTTCTCAAAACCATCATCGGTTACATTGAATATTACCAGCCCAACAACGATACTCGTGACGATGACTAATCCAGAATAAACCCGGAATTCTTCATTATCAAGTACTTTTTTGAAGTTTTTGTGAAGAGCGAAGTACGTCATGGTAAAGTTTGTACCTGCGAGGAACATAAAGATGATGATCACATATTGTATGAATGGTGAAGTGAAATATGCAATGCTGGCATTCTTAGTAGAAAATCCTCCAGTTGCCATGGTTGTAAGCGCATGGTTAATGGCGTCATAAAAATTCATTCCTCCCAGCCATAGCAAGGCAGTTTCAGCCAAAGTAAGGCCAAGGTAGATCATCCAAAGACGCTTTGCAGTTTCTTTGATTCTTGGTTGTAGTTTGTCCGGAGAGATTCCGGGTGCTTCAGCTACAAATAGCTGCATTCCTCCAATTCCCAAAATAGGTAAAATAGCTACTGTAAGTACAATAATTCCCATTCCACCGATCCACTGCGTAAGGCTTCTCCAAAAAAGAATTCCCTTGTCAATAGATTCAATATCCGTCAGTATAGTGGCTCCGGTTGTAGAGAAACCGCTCAGTGTTTCGAAAAATGCATCCGTGAGATTTGGTATCGCACCACTTAATAAATAGGGTAGTGACCCAAAAAATGACATGGATAACCATCCAAAAGTCACAATCAGGTACCCATCACGCTTTTTTAATTCGTTGTTTGCGTTTCCTTGATTACTGTTTCGAGTGAATACCCACATGATGATCCCAGATACTGCTGTGATCATGGCAGATACGATGATAGCCCAGAAATCTCCCTCTCCGTAATACAAACTAAATGGAATACTGGTCAGCATAAATGCCCCATTCATCACCAACAGGATGCCTAATATTCTTATGATCACTCTGAAGTTGAAGCTCATAGTTATTTGAAGAATCCTTCTACTTTGTGAATACACTCAGATTTGGAAAGTACTACCACGCGATCTTTGGGTTGAAACTGGAAGTTGCCACGTACAGTATATCCAACTCCTTTCCTGATCACACCACCGATGATCGCTGTTTTTGGAAAATCGATATGTCGAAGCTCTTTTGTTAGGATTTTAGAATCAGGCTGGATTTCAAATTCCAGGATCTCCGCATCCACACCATGAATACTGGTCAAATTCAGTACTTGTCCTTTTCTGATGTATCTGAAAATAAAATTCGCTGCAATCAGCTTTTTATTGATCAAAGTATCCACACCTATGTTTTGAGAAAGGTGGATATAATCCATATTTTCTACCGCCGCTATGGTTTTTCTTACGCCATTATTTTTTGCTACCAGGCAAGACATGATGTTGGTTTCAGAGTTGCCTGTTACCGCTATCACAGCATCCATATGATCTATGCCTTCCTCTTTCAACAGGTCTATGTCTCGTCCGTCTCCATTGATGATCATGGTGTCTGGGAGTTCGTCTGCCAGGAAGAAGCACTTTTCCTTGTCTTTTTCGATCAGCTTGATATTGTACTTTTTACTTAGTTGTCGAGCAGTATTGATCCCTACTTTACTACCTCCCAGAATGAGGATATTTCTGATTTCGATACGCTCTTTTCCGGCAAGGTTCATCACCCGGTCTATACCATTCGGCTCGGTAATGAAATATGCATGATCATTGAGCATGAAGCAATTATTCCCGTGGGGAATGATCGTTTCTTTATCTCGTAGAATTGCTACTGTGGTGAAATTATGATCTGGATTGAGATAGGCTGTTTCTGTCAATGTTTTGTCCTTCAGCTCACAGTTTTCGTCTACCGTAATGCCAATTAGCGAAAGCATACCTTTCTCAAACTCAAAAGTGTCTGTGAGTGCAGATTGCTTGACAAGTCGCTTGATCTCTTTTGCAGCCAGAGATTCAGGAGAGATGATTTCATCAATACCGATTGACTTCAGATCTAACTTTTCTCGCTGATGTAGCAACTCGATATTCGAAATACGTGCGACTGTTCTTTTTGCTCCTAATTTTTTACCAATAATCGCAGTGGTGAGATTGGTGTCTTCAATGGATGTAACGGCGATCAAAAGATCTGCTTTGGCAACATTGGCTTCTTCCAGTATGCGGACAGAAGTGCTACTGCCTCTGATAGTGCCCACGTCCAGGTGCGCTGAGGCGTGTTCTAATACGGTGCTATCCTGATCTATGAGGATGATGTCCTGTTCCTCATATGCCAATAATTTGGCAAGGTGAAATCCAAGATCTCCAGCTCCGGCAATGATGATTCTCATAACATTTCCTTTCTAGGGGGGCAAATATACATGTTATGCTTTATGAGCATGTTATCTCTATCTTCTTATTCGGTCAGACGGGAAGAATAGTCGATAGTTACTGATATTTATTTAAGATTCCGAAAATAATCCAGTGCAGCCTGTTTTGCTTTTGGTGCCAATAATATCGCTCCAATCATCGTAGGAAAGGCCATTAGACCATAAGCAAGGTCAATGAAAGAAACTACCACTTGCAGTGTGGACACGGAACCCACGATCACTAATCCGATGTACCAAAAATTGAAAAGGTGAGCATATTTCACCCCTATGAGAAATGATAAGCATTTCTGACCATAATAGGCAAATCCAAAAAGCGTAGTAAAGGCAAAAATCAAAACGCACATAGTGAGAATATACGGACCTACCACGGGTATACTATCTCCAAAAGCTTTTGCCGTGAGCGAAATGCCATTGAGATCTGAAGTTTTCCAAACATCGGTTACTAATATGGCCAAACCGGTCATTGTACAAATGACTAAGGTATCTATAGCAGGTCCCAACATGGCGACCAAACCCTCTCTGACAGGTTCTTTTGTTTTTGCAGCACCATGCATCATCGGAGCTGTTCCAATTCCTGCTTCATTCGAGAAAGCCGCTCGCCTTGCTCCAGCAATGATCAATGCACCTACAGCTCCTCCCATTGCGGATTCAGCAGTAAAAGCATCGGTAAGAATTAATAGGAATGAATTGCCAAGGCTTTGAATGTTTACGATTAGAATAACCAACACACTCAAAACATATATAACTACCATAGACGGCACCAGCTTTCCAGCTACTTCCCCAATCCGTCTGATTCCGCCGAAGATTACCAAAGCTACTAATATGGCAATCGTAATGCCCATCCCCAAATCAAAATTCATGCTTTCGGATGTTGTGAGATCTGTGAAGAGGATATCCTTGATGGCTTGGATAATTTGGTTCGTTTGGAAAATAGGCGTAGCCCCAAAAAATCCTGCTGCAGCAAAGAACATCGCTAATGGCTTCCATTTTTCCCCAAGACCTTCACGGATGTAATACATCGGTCCACCCTGGATTTTTCCTTCAGAATCTTTACCTCGATACATCACTGCCAGGGTTGCGGTGAAAAACTTGGTGGCCATGCCCAGAAATGCACTGACCCACATCCAGAAGATAGCTCCCGGACCTCCCATAGCGATGGCTACAGCAACTCCCGAAATATTTCCCATACCGATAGTGGCTGCCAGCGCACCGGAAAGCGCCTGAAAATGATTGATATCACCTGGATCATTCTGGTTGTCATATTTTCCCCGAAGCACATCAATAGCGTGCCTAAAGAATCGGAAAGGCAAAAAACCTGAATAGATCATGAAGAATAGTCCACCACCTAAAAGCAAGATCAATAAAGGAGTGCCCCAAATAAAATTGGCGGCATTGATGATGAAATTATCCATTAGTTTGGACTTTTCCTTCTGTGTTAATTATCTGTTCAATAGAATCGATGAGGTTATTAGCGGGTTTAAGATTAATGATTACTTCATTTTTATCGAATTCAACAAAATCATCGTAATCTCCAGTGTGTCTGAGATTGAAAATGTTAGAATAGAATTTACCAAGCTCTTTAGAAACAATTCCTGTTTTCACAAAATGTAATCCAAACATTTGTCTAGTGCCTGAATGTGTCTGACTATTTATTCGGTAATGAAGTAATAAGCCTGAAACCGCATAATAGCAGGCATAATAAATTCTATTGATAGCCGTTGTCCACAATTCATTTTCAATCAGGATACTAACTTCTTTGAGCGTTTCTTTTGCTCTATTTATTCTATAAATGACCATTTCTGTTCGTTCCTGATAATTCATAACCTTACCCCGTCCTTCATCACATTTTCATAAAAAGGTGTAATACGATGCCTGGTTTCCCAATCTTTCTTTGCAAGTACAAGAGGGCTGATCAGCAAACCTGTTTCAAATTCAATATCGTACAGAGGGTAACTGACCTCCACTTTATCCTGAGCAGTGATTTTTGATTTTTCCAATAAAATCAATACATCAATATCAGAATGCTCGTTTTGTTCGCCTCTGGCATATGAGCCATATAAAATCACCGTTGCATCCGGTGCAACAGCATTTATTTTTCGTTTTATGGATGACAATATTTTTTCTGAGTTTGTCATTAGGCAAAGATAAGATACAAAAAGTGGATAATTTTTAGTAGATAATTTTGGGATGTTATTTTTTTAAATGAGGTTCCAAGTACTCCCATACATTTTTGGCAACTACTTTTGCGCCTTTGGCAGTAGGATGTATTCCATCGTCTTGATTGAGTTCGGGATTGCCACCTACACCGTCCAAGATGAAAGGGATTAGCTGTGCCTCAGTGGCATTGGCTGCTGCCGGAAATATACTTCTAAACTTGCTGGTGTAATCTACTCCCAGGTTAGGAGGCACCTCCATGCTTGCGATAAAGATCAAAGCAACCGGATTCACTTTTTTGACCTTGTTTACAATCGCGATCAGGTTTTTTTCACTTTCCTCTAAATCTAAGCCACGAAGGCCATCATTTGCACCAAGCTCTAGCACAAACACATCAGGTACAGTTTGTAGTACCCAATCTATTCGGTTGAGACCTCCGGCAGTCGTTTCTCCACTGAGTCCCGCATTTACCACCTGATAGGGATAATCCAAAGAATCTATCCAATTCTGAATGACTGAAGGGAAGGATTCTTCCAGCGCAATACCGTATCCTGCAGTAATGCTATTCCCAAAAAACATGAGGATTTTCTTTTGATCTATATTCCGCTGCTCGTTCACTGCTTGTTGTTGAGATTTTTGCTCTTTTTTCTTATCTGGAGCAGAACAAGCCGCTACTGATACTAGAAAGATGAGACTGATGATTTTTAGGTTCATTTTGCTAGAATTCCTGGAATCTTCGAAATTAGGCACGATTAACTCTTCAAACAACTTGAGGCGCGGAATCATCACAATTTGTACACATTTGAACAAGTGCAGGTTGAAATCGTTTTAAGGACTTTAAATAATCTATAAATGGCAGGAATACTGGAAGTAGAGTCGATCATCAAAGAATATAAAAGCGGAGCAAAACCAATTCGAGTGCTGGATGAAGTGAGTTTTTCACTAAATGCTGGTCAGAGTATGTCGATTGTAGGGCCGAGCGGGAGTGGTAAAACGACGCTGCTGGGGCTTTGTGCCGGCTTGGATCGTGTGACGGACGGACGAATTACAGTGGATGGCATGTTGCTCAATTCCTTGTCAGAAGACGAACTGGCAGAACTGCGCAATCAAGAGATCGGATTTATCTTTCAAAATTTCCAGCTCATCCCCACTCTTACTGCGCTGGAAAACGTGATGGTGCCATTGGAGCTAAGAGGAGATCAATCAGCATTGGCGGTGGCTAAAGACTTGCTTTCTCGAGTAGGTCTGGGGGATCGACTGGATCATTATCCTACTCAGCTTTCGGGCGGTGAACAGCAGCGGGTAGCTATTGCCAGAGCATTTGCTAACAAACCCAAAATCCTTTTTGCAGACGAGCCAACTGGAAATCTGGATGAAGATACTAGTCAATCCATCGAAAACCTGATTTTTGAGATCAACAAAGAGCAAAACACTACACTAGTCATTGTAACGCATGACAATGATCTGGCAGCTAAGACTGATCAGGTGATTAGACTGAAGGGTGGGAAGTTGGTGTAAGGGATAGTCTCTACTTTGTTTGCCTCGATTAGTGTCCACACTAGTTGAAACCACCATTGTGCTGTGAGGACACAACCGTGGGGAAAAGTTACTTGGTAAAAGGTAATCTTATATTTTAAGGTGTGTTTTGAAGGGTCATGTTATTTTTCACTATCCAAAAATCTTAACTCTTCTGATACCGTTTCACCCACGCACTGAGGAATTTCACAATCCACTCTTGCTCAGCACTGCTGGCATTCTCGAAAAAGAATTCCGTTTCGCTACCAGTGGTTATTGCGGGCAACATAATTCCTTTCTGGGAATAATTGTTGGAGTTAAATGTAAATCGAAAAGTGTTTTTATTGAATGAATTGAGCTTTTGTGACTGCCTTTCTACTGAATATATCTCTTCCATCTCATACTCTGTACTGGTAGTTTTCTCGATCGATTTCTTTTCCAGTAGAATGCTGTTTCTTCCAATAATTATTTGCTGTTCTTCATACATGTTGTTGATAATGCCAATCACCATAAAAACTCCAACAACCCAAAAAGGAATGGAGAAAAGTGCGAAAAACACACTTCCCTGAGCAGCGCCCCAAGTCCAGAATGAGATGAACCCTAGCCAGAAAGTTGCAAAAAGAATGAGTCCGAGTTGTGCCGGCTGAAAACCTTTCTTCGGAAGCTGGATTTCCATTTTATCACCAGATTTCCGAAAAATGATTCGGGATCCGCGAGGCGGGTCAGTGATGTCATCCAAACTACTTATCGAACGGGCTTCCATCAGTTTGCTGAGTTGATGGATGGAGTTGCAGCTTGCGCATTGAGCCAAATCTGTGGCGACATTTACCTTCGCTGGGTCAATGACAGCATGACAATGAGGACATATCAGGTTTGTGCTCATAAATGGATGATTAATCTAACCATACAAATATCGCTGTAAATCAAACCTAAAGAGATATTTGAAAATTATTTCTGGTGTTGGGGAGATTGATCATTCCTGATATTCCATCCTCTAACCAATATTTTCAATTAGCATTGTTACAAAGACTTAACTTTCTATCAATTTTCCAGTTTATTCAACGTGTTTGATATAGCAATCATAGGAGGAGGTTTGGCAGGTTTGGTCAATAGCATTCTACTAAGCAGAGCTGGTTTGAAGGTGGTTTTATTTGAAAAAAATCAGTATCCTTTTCATCGGGTTTGTGGGGAATATATTTCTAATGAAGTTATTCCTTTCCTGGAAAATCACGACCTGTTTCCTTTGGAGTTTGCCCCACCCAATATCAGCGAACTTCTAATCTCATCTGTCAGAGGAAAATCCTTTTCTTCCACCCTGGACCTGGGCGGTTTTGGTATCAGTCGGTTTGCATTTGATCATTGGCTATCATTGAAAGCAGAAGCCGCAGGTGTACAGGTCTATCAAAATACGACAATTAAAGAAGTTCGAAAATCGACTGTTTTTTTTGAATTGTCAACCCAAAATGATGAGGTGTTTACATCAAAACTCGTGATTGGGGCACATGGTAAGCGTGCCAAACTGGATCAATCACTCAATCGTTCTTTTCTTCAAAAACACTCACCATATGTTGGGGTAAAATACCATGTCAAAACGAATCTTCCAGATGATCAGATTGCGCTTCATAATTTCGAAGGAGGCTACTGTGGAGTGAGTAGGGTAGAAGATGGTAAATACAATGTTTGCTATCTGACGCATCGTGATGGCATACGCGAGCATGGAAGTATCGAAGCTTTTGAGGAAAACATCATGTACCGCAATCCGCATCTTGAGTCACTATTTCGAAATAGTGATAAACTATTCGAAAAACCTTTGGTAATCAATGAAATCTCTTTCGATAAACGCGAACCGATAAATGGCTCGCTATTTATGTGCGGAGATGCTGCCGGTATGATTACACCTCTCTGTGGCAATGGCATGGCCATGGCCATTCATAGTGCAAAAATTCTTTCCTCATTTATCATTGATCAATGGAAAAGCGGTGATTTGAACCTCGAGGCGTTGGGTAATGCTTATGAGAAAACCTGGACAAAGCAGTTTGGGACTCGGCTTTGGGCTGGATTAAAAATCCAGGACTCGCTATTTGGAAATAATTGGGCTTCATCCACGGCAGTGTTCACAGGAAAATATTTGAAGCCATTGACTGATGCGCTTATCCGCCAAACCCATGGATCGCCTTTCAGCTAAAGCTTAGGTAAAGGAAAAACAAGTTCAAACACAAAGAAGAAAGCAGATTAAGCCGCATGGTGTTTTGAAAATTGACATGATTCAGATTCTTTCTGGATTGAAGATACCACCATCCGAAAAACAATAATACCGGACTCAATGCTGCCAGAAAATACATAGCTATAGATGGCTCGTAAAAACTGATAAAATACCAGCAATACATTCCTACACTTACCGTGAAAAAAGCCGCTGTAAAATGAAAAGTGCCCATAATGCCAAGGATCAAGCTCATAGTACGGTCGCCGCGCCTGGAGTCTTCTTCATGTTGGTAAATCTGCGTCATGGGATATGATCCAAAAAGCAACATGGTGGTTAACATGGCGGGAAATTGAACAGGCCATTGCCATACGCCATTCATTCCACCTTCCAATCCAACAATGACCATCAAGAAAGTGAAATATCCTTGAAAAATTCCTGCAGCTAACCAACCAACAATCGGCATCTTTTTCAGTCTGATTTTGGGATGGCTGTAGGCCTTGGACACTAACCCATAGATAAAAAGCATCATGGCAAACTCCCAACTAATCCATAAACCAAGTACAATTGCCAGTAGATCCATACCCCATGAAATATAGTAGAGTTCGTGGCTGACTTTTGGAGGGTTTTTCAGTCCTCCAATGCTTTGTTCGTCTTTGTCAAAATAGCTATTGTAGCCATTGCTAGCTGGATAAAGTAAAAAATGAAGGATGAAAAACACCAACCAAAATTGTAAACCAAACTCCGGTTGATCAATGGCAACTGCAAACAGAAATACGGGAAGCAGAAAAAAGGAAAATGGAAATCTGAGGTGGAGAAAAGTAGACTTTTTTATCATTTTTTGTGAACCTATTGCCGAAAGATAGTTATCAACTAGAGTTGAATGTCTCAGTTTGTTAACATTTTTTTATTCTGATATTCAATAACTTAAAATGCTTATGGTCTGCAATTGCCATTGGGTCAAAACATAATTTTAAGATATGCATGCATTCATTTCGTCCATTGGTACATCCACTCCCGAGCATTGCTACAAGCAGTCTGAGATTGCTCAATTCATGCTCAGGCATCTACCGCTGAGTGAAGAAGAACACCAAAAACTGGCTATTGTTTACCGTGCCAGCGGTATTCAACAGCGATATTCGGTCATTCCGGATTTCCTCAGTGAGCCCCGAGATTTTCAATTTTTCCCTCCTTCTGAAGGCCTCGAGCCATTTCCATCGGTGAGTCAAAGGATGACGCTATATAAGCAAAATGCATTGGACCTTTGTGCAAAAGCTTCTGAGGATTGTTTGATCGAAACCAATAAAAAAGAAATCACGCACCTGATTACCGTAAGCTGTACAGGAATGTATGCGCCGGGAATCGATATTGAGCTGGTGGAACGATTAGGTCTGAATACGAATGTGGAGCGAACTGCTATCAATTTTATGGGTTGCTATGGGGCATTCAATGGGCTGAAGGCTGCAAATCACATTCTAAATAGCAACCCTAAAAACAAAGTATTGTTAGTGAGTGTGGAGCTTTGCACCATTCACATGCTCAAAAAAACAGATGATGATAGCCTTTTGGCCAATGCACTATTTGGAGATGGAGCAGCGGCAGTGCTCATCGAAAGTCAGCAAAATAAACCTCAACTGGGAATAGCAGCTACTCATGCTGATTTGGCATTGGACGCCAAAGACGAAATGGCATGGCACATAGGTGATTTTGGTTTTGAAATGAAGCTTTCGGCAGATGTACCCAATATTATTAAGCAGGGAATTGCCAGACTCACCACTCGACTTTTGGATCAGCTCAAATTAAGAATTGATGATATCAATTACTACGCGATCCACCCAGGCGGTAAGAGGATTTTACAAGTGATTGAAGAGCAATTGGGTATTTCTAAAAACCAAAATCAAATGGCTTATGAGGTGCTTCAGGACTATGGAAATCTTTCGTCCGTGACAGTTTTGTTTGTACTGAAAAAGTTGATGAATAGCTTAGAGCAATCGGGTCAGGAGCATAAAGTACTCAGTTTCGCATTTGGTCCGGGCCTCACCATGGAGAGTATGCTTTTCCAAATTTCTATGCCATGAATTTAAAAACAAGATCCACGGAAGCTGAAATCATGGACGACCTTGAGATCGAAGGGGAAGTGATTGATAAAACCCTTCGAGAGCTTGATAGAATCAATCAATTACTGGGTGGAAATGCTATTAGCCTCTCTGCTTTCACGAAAATTCTTAAGACCACCGAAGTACATTCAGTGGTCGATCTGGGATGCGGAAGTGCAGATATTCTAAAGAGAATGGCCAGGATCGCTCAGCGAAATCAGCAAAAGATTGATTTCAAAGGAATAGATGCCAATCGAAATATTGTGACTTACGCGAATCAGCATGTACAGGATTGGCCGAATATCAGTGTAGAGCAGCAGAACATTTTCAGCAAAAAATTCCAGCAAGAGCAATATGATGTAATCCACTGCTGTTTGTTCTTACATCACTTTACCGAGGATGAACTGGTAGGACTTTTCCAGTCTTTTCGGAGGCAAGCCCGAATAGCAATTGTCGTCAATGATTTGCATCGACACTTTCTGGCTTATCATTCCATCAAATGGCTCACAGCATGGTTTTCCCGATCATACATGGTCAAGAATGATGCGGCGGTATCTGTGGCCAGAGGATTTAAGAAAAAGGAGTTGAAATCAATCCTGAAGCAAGCCGGAATCACTAACTATCAGTTGATGTGGAAGTGGGCTTTTCGGTGGCAGTTAGTGATTAGGCTGACATAGATCGAAAAATCATCTCAGAGCTGAAAAAAGCTGTCCATTTGCTCCATCATCTTCTACCAGGGCTGGTTCCAGTGCACCAGGTAGCACGGCTTCTACCGGATTGGAAGCATACTCTCCCCCAAGGTCAGTTCTAAGCCAACCCGGATCCAAGGTGTTAATTCGGACACCTGTTCCTTCGAGCTTAGACGAGATATCGTCAGTCAGCTTATTCACCGCCCACTTAGTGGCACCATACGGGGCAAGCTCAGGTTCATGTGTGATTCCAGAGGTCAGGTTGATCACTCGTCCAAATTTTCGATCGATCATTGCTGGTAGAAAAGCCTTACACAACTCATACATCGCAAAGACATTTACTTCAAACGATCTGCTCCAGTCTTCCCATGTATGGCTCCAAATGTCCTTTCTATATGGAGACATGATAGCCGCATTGTTATATAAAACATCTACTTGATCAGGAAGCGCTTTTACTTGTTTGATTAAGTCTCGTACTTGCTCCTGATCAGAAAGTTCTCCATACACATGGTATTTGCTGACTGGAAAATTCTGGAGTAAGTCCAATGTTTTTGCACAACTTTCCAGAGATCTGCCATGTACAATGATGTTGCATCCTTGCTGAGCCAATCCTATGGCTATTTGCTGTCCTATGCCACGGCTGGAGCCAGTAATGAATGCCGTTTTTCCATGAAGGTTAATCATTGATTTCTTATTTTTAGGTTTGTTTGAGTTGTTGCCAATTTGAGAATTATGTTAGTCTTGAAAATGTTTTATATCTCCAAATGACTTATAGACTTTAAATCGTTCTTTATTGAATCGAATTGATAAATTGAGCAGCGGTTAGGATTTTAGTGTCACCAAATTGCTTCAACACTAGCAAATCCTCATCTCCTGTGATCAAATAATCAGCACTTCCATTGATAGCTAATTCTAATAACTTATCATCTTCAGGGTCTCTACACTGCTGTACAACCTTAATGATAGGGATTATTTCTACGACTCTTGATAATAAACGTAGGAATTGTTGACGATCCTCTAGAGTGACATATTTATTAAATTTTGGCCTACTGAGTACTACTGATAATTCTTCAAATGTATCATTCGACATTAGAATCTGCCCGAGGCGCAAGCCACTACTGAAAGCCTTTCCTGGTACACTCTTAGTAAATAGTAGCTTGCTTACAAGGGTGTTAGTGTCAAAAATGATTCTCACAATTCGTTAATCTTCGGAAGCTAAGATTTCATTTAATTTAGCTTCTGTTAGACCAGATTTTTTTGCCTTATCACTCATTCGATCACAAAATGCTTCAAGTTCTTCTACGTTTAAGCCTCTGAGGCGATTGTATTCTTTAGAAGACATTACTACAGCTACATCTCGATTTTGCTTTCTGATAGTAACAGGTTCAGATTGAGCCGTGTCCAGCATGGCCGCTAATTTTTGTTTTGCTTCTGTAGCGGTAACGTATTGCATGGTGATTTTATCTTTTGAATATATCCAAATTTATCCAATTTGTGCAAAATGGACAAAACGTCTAATTTAGATAGTTTGAAATCTTTTGAGTATTATCACATTTTTTCGGGTTGTTATCAGCCTTTAAAATCGCTCAATTTCCTGACAATATTGTTCCAAATACGCCTACTGCCAGCTCAGCCCAGACCAATAAAAAGAAGAGGAAAATTATTGCTATCAACCAAATTCGCTGAGACTTTTTTGGGAATATTCTGAGAATAACCTCTAACGCAATCCCCAAAGTTGATAGCATAATTCCCATTACAGCAAAGTCAAAAGGAGACCAATTTACTTCTGTTGAAAACTGCATCGCAATGAGAGGAATGAGCAATAAACTCAGAAAACTCACCATTAATATTTTTAACCTTTTGTTACTCTGTGATACTTCCATGTTTTCAATTAGTTTTCTTATAGTCTAGTATAAACAATAGCAGGATATTATTAATTCATCATATTCAAAAGTTGAGAATTAGTTCTCAAAACTCTCCATTAGGTTTTTCATCTCAGAGAGCATTCTGGACTCATCTCTATAAGATTTGCGGATGATGTAAATGAGGGCTGCAGCTATTGGGATATAACTCAGATCCATTATCCAAACCATGTTTTTTGGCAGGTAAAGGAGGAATTCTGGTGTGAGTAGATAAAACCCTATTGAATATCCCACGAAGATGATTATCGTTACCGGCCCAAAAATCTTTTTTCGATAATCATAGAACTTTTGAGCTCGAATTACTGAATACTTTCCTGCCTGACTATAGTCAATGTCTTGCCATTTTTGGTGGCTGATCCACTCAATGATGACGCGAGTAACAAGACCACCCAACATTAGGAAAATCCCAATTCTGCTCAATAAATCCTGCATTGGAGCAACGAATAGGAAAAAAGCAGTGAGCACAATTACAGTCGCCAACAGGACTAAAATATTTCCTATGTATTGATTGGTTATTTTCTTCTGTGATCGTTTCACAGTGTTCAGCATAGAGGAGCTATCGGCATTAATGCCATTAGTTTTCTGTGCTTCTTTCCATTGATTTTGTAGGTTATCGAAAGTGTCATTCATGACTTAGTATTTTATTTAGTTTTTGTTTGATTCTGGAAACTTTCACTCTCAGGTTTCCTTCGGTCAGTCCCGTGATTTCACTCATTTCATCATAAGGAATTCCTTCCAATACGAGCATGATGATGATCCTGTCCAGCTCGTTTAGCATCCCTATGGCATGGTAAAGTTCTGGGTGGGATTTGTCGGTTTCGGGCTCTGAACTGATTGCTTCATGCCGATCTGAAATGGTTTGCGTTTCTCTACGTTGATCTTTTTTTACTTGGAGCAAACAAGTATTCATGCATATTCTGTAAATCCACGTTTTAGCAGAGGAACGCCCTTCAAACTTTGGAAGCCCAGCCCAGACTTTGATGAATGTTTCCTGCGCCAGATCATTTGCTATTTGCTGATCACCTTTCGAGAAACCAAGACACAACGCGTACACCATGTCTTGATACTGATGGTAATATTGCTCAAATGTGACTTCTAAGGACATTTCTTATTTTAGAAACTGGTTGACCTGATCATAAAACCATGATGGTTGATCCAGCATGATAAAGTGCTTGCTGTTTTCGGCTATCGTAATTTGTTTGTTCTTCAAGTTGGCAAATTGTGATTCAAAATTGGGAATAACAGCTTCTTTACTGGGGAAATCTGCACCCAAAATGAGTGTTTCGCTTTCAATGTTTGCCAGCTTGTTTCTCAAGTCTAGTTTTAGCAAATCCGTATATCCATAAACATAGGTTTCCCTGTCCGAATTCATAATCCACTTCACGAGTTTTGGCTGGACGTCTGGTTGATTAGACATTCCCATGGCCATATATCCGGCAGTGACTTTCAGTGCCGAGTCAGTAGCATTGATTATTTGTAGGTTATATGGGCTTTCATAAGCAATTTGATCTACTGGTACTTGTGGCATGATGATCTCACGAATACAAGGCAACGCATCAACAAGAACTGTTTTTTGAATCAATTTTGGGTACGCAGCTGCCAGATCTATCGCCAGCATGCCACCCATGCTGTGCCCGACGAGGATCACTTTTTTAAGCTTTTGTTTTTTCATATATTGGATCAGTTCACCAGAAATATTCTCATACCATGGAAATTCGATTGGCGGAACGTCACCGAAACCAGCATAGGTGAACTGGTGAGTCTCATAATTCTTGTTTAGATGGGCAATGGTCTCATCCCAAACCTCTCCGGGTGTGGTAAATCCTGGCAAAAATAAGATTGGCTGTCCCTTGCCAGAAACTTTCACTTCGAAAGCTGAAGTCTGTGAATATGCTATCGATCCTAAAGTGAGCAATGTGAATAGTGTGATTAATTTTTTCATATCAGTGTTTTTGTGAGCTTAGATATGACTTCACCGATTTTGTTACAGTTTTTTGGTTGAAATTTTTGAAAAAGCCTCTCTAAATACTGTGATTCCGATTGTGGTGTTCAGACAAACGAAAGGCTGTTTTTGTAGGATTGCGGTATTTGGTCGATATCTCAGAAACATTCTCCCTCATATTGGTGTATATGTATGGATATCATTCAATCTTTGATCAAAAACCACACTTTGGATAGAAAAACCACTCCATCAAAATCGAAAAATCTGCCGCTATGGACACTGAAAATGGCGTGGCGAGATAGCCGGAAAAGTAAAGGCAAGCTTCTACTTTTTGTACTCGCCATTTCGTTGGGCATAGCTGCACAGGTCGGTATTTCTTCCTTTCGTGAAAACCTCATGGTCGAGATCAATGATCAGGCAAAAGAGTTGCTAGGGGCTGATATCGAAATTAAAGGAAATCAGCCATTGCCAGATAGCTTGATGCTCCCCCTTTTTGAATTAGCCCCAGAAATGTCGCGGGAAACCTATTTTGCCTCTATGGTTTATTTTCCTCAGAGTGATGGTACGCGTCTCGCACAGGTCAGGGCATTATCAGGAAAGTATCCTTATTACGGCAAAATAGAAACATTTCCTGTGGAAGCGGCCGGTAAGTTTCAGTCTGGTCAATATGCTCTGGTAGACGAAAAACTCATGCTCCAATACAATGTGGAGATTGGAGACAAGGTGAAAGTGGGCAGCCAGACTTTTGAGGTATTAGGGAAACTTAGGGGTATTCCAGGTCAAACCAGCGTCGGGGCGATTGCTGCACCAGTGGTTTATATCCCTTTCAATTACCTTGATCATACTGATCTGGTGAAAAAAGGAAGCAGGGTCAACTATGTGAATTATTTTCAATTCAATAATCAGGTTGATACCACTGGTAAGTGGTCAGCGCTTATAGATCAGGTAGATGAGGCGGGCTTTCGAGTTGATGACATTGAAGAACGAAAACAAGAAACAGGAGAGGCTTTCAATGATCTGACCAATTTCCTCGAGCTTGTGGCTTTTGCGGCGTTATTGCTGGGAGCTATTGGTGTAGCGAGTGCCATGTTTGTGTACTCCAGGGAAAAAATCGCTATAGTTGCAACATTGCGCTGCCTGGGTATGAAGTCAGGTCAGGCCATTAGTATTTTTTTAGTTCAGGTGGGAATTTTCGGATTCATCGGATCGCTCATTGGATCATTGTTTGGTGTGGCATTGCATCAATACTTGCCGGTATTAGTACAGGATTTTATTCCGGTTGATATTATTCCTGTCATGTCATGGTCTTCAGTATTTAGCGGGGTGGCTATCGGAGTAGTAGTATCGGTTTTGTTTGCGCTGTTGTCATTGGTTTCTCTTCGGAGAATTAGCCCACTTCAGGCCATCAGGTCAGGAATTCAACCAACTAGTTCGAAAGTTGACCCTTTGCAAATATTGATTGGGTTGATCATCGTCCTTTTCTTTTATCTGTTAATCTTTTTGCAGATCAAATCATGGATGGACTCTTTGATTTTTACAGTAAGCCTTTCAGCTATTGTTGGGGTTTTAGCGCTTTCCGGAAAAGGGTTTGCATGGCTGATTCGAAAACTAATGCCACAGAGCATTCCTTATGTATGGAGGCAAGGCTTATCCAATTTATACAGACCTCACAATCAGACCTCCTTATTGATTACCACACTTGGTCTTGGTACAGCATTTATTGCCACATTGCTATTTATGCAGGATTTGCTGGTAGATCGGGTGACCATTGCCGGGTCAGGTGAGCGACCAAATACAATCCTTTTTGATATACAGACTCCTCAAAAAGAAGATGTAAAACAATTGGTTATTGACTATGATCTTCCGGTAATGCAGGAAGTGCCCATAGTGACTATGCGATTGGTAGAAATCAATGGGATATCTAAAACAGAAGCGGAGGCAGACACTTCTAATCACCGCTCTGATTGGGCTTATAATAGAGAATACCGTGTGACCTTTAGGGATAGCCTTATTGCCTCGGAGAAGATCGTAGAAGGACAGTGGATTGGGAAAGTCAATCCGGGAGACAGTATTTTCATTTCTATTTCCAGTGGTATTGCAGAGCGATGGGGCCTGGAGATTGGTGACGAAATGCTCTTCAATGTACAGGGAGCTCTCTTGAAAACTTACATCGGAAGCTTTCGTGAGGTAGATTGGCGCAGGGTGCAGACCAATTTTCTGGTGGTATTTCCAGAGGGTGTATTGGAACGTGCTCCACAGTTTCATGTACTGATCACCAAAATAGATGAAACGGAACTTTCAGCGATGTTTCAGCAATCCATTGTGCGTCAGTTTCCTAATGTGTCAATCATTGATCTCGAATTGATACTAGATACGCTCGAAGAAATTCTCGGGAAAATTGCATTTGTCATTCGGTTCATGGCCTTTTTCAGTATCGGCACTGGATTCATTATGCTCATAGGATCAATAGTGCTGAGTCGGTTTCAGCGTATTCAGGAAAATGTTTTGCTTCGTACACTTGGTGCAACGAGCGTCAAACTGTGGAAGATTATTTTTGCAGAATACTTCTTTTTGGGTTTGCTAGGAGCCTTTTCGGGGATCATTATCGCAGTGGTATCCAGCGTATTGTTGGGGCGGTTTGTGTTTGAAATGGCCTATGTGCCAGACTTTGCGGGGATGGGTATTATAGCTCTGGCGATCACATTCACCACCGTAATCATCGGACTACTCAATAGTAGAGAAGTTGTTCGCCAGAGCCCATTAGCAGTATTGCGTAATGAATCTTGATATTAATCCTTGTACCAAACTCTAACTAGCTGATACCAGTGCGAGCTGGATTCTCCTCCGGTCCACAACTCAGTATCCTGGCTGCCCTCTTCATCACTTTCGTGAATATTTGGGAGCACAACAGTTTCTACATTTAGCACTTTGAATTGACTGTTTTCAGCAATCCAGGTATTGGCTGCTTCCAAAGTTTCCTGAAAAGTCTGGATTTTTCCAGATTTGAACATTCCGCCCTTCGTTTTTTCGGGCACAAAATCTTTTGCTTTTAAAGACATATTCAGACGGGTTAAAAATGAATAATAACCCAAAATATTAAAATTTTTCTTTAAATCCTTCAATTCGCTCAGAATGGCTTCATTTCATTGGCATTATTTCTGGTATGGCTATATTCGTAACCAAACTTCTTTTGATATGAAAAACGCTACTTCAATAATATTACTCCTCATTGTTGCTATTTTTTTTGGGGGATGTGCTAGTGGAAAAAAGGCACTTCAAAAGGGAGATTATAGCAAGGCTGTTTCGCAGGCAATCAACAAACTGAGATCTAACGATGATCATAAAAAAGCCAGGGCTACATTGAGTAAAGCATACAAATATGCTACAGAGATATATCTGTCTAACATCAATCAGGCAAAACAATCGAACGACGTGCTAAAATGGGAGTCTGTTGCGGCTAACTATCAGCGGGTCAATTATATGTACAATGAAATAGTGAGATGTCCGGCATGTAGAGAAGTAGTGCCAAATCCGATACGATATGATGCTGAGCTGGAAATGGCCAATAGAAATGCGGCTGCTGCACGCTATGATTTAGGGGTGGAAGCTTTAGCAATGAAAAGAAATCGTGATAAAGCAATAGAAGCACATCAGCACTTTATGAAAGTACAGTCTTACGTGCCTCGTTATAAGGATGTGGAGGACAAGCTTTCGGAAGCTATGTTTTTCGCCACTTTAAAAGTGGTAGTTGAGCCGATTCCCAGTCCATTCAAAGCACTGAAAGTAAGCCATGATTTTTTTGTGAATAAGATTAATGAGCGATTACATCGCGACAATTTCAACGATTATGTGAGGTTCTACACTCCGCAAGAAGTAAAGGCAGAAAAGCTGGAATTTGTGGATCATGTCATCAGAATGGAATTTGATCATTTCACATTGGGCAATGTCTTCAGTGAGAAAGATACCAGAGAAGTAAGCAGAGATAGTGTGAACCTTGCCGACAAAGGGAAAGAACCATATTACGGTACGGCAAAAGCTAAATTGACTATTCATACCAAGTCTATTACAGGGGGAGGAGTCCTGGACTTTAAGATTTTCGATAATGGACTGAATAAAGTAGTGACGCAAGAGAAATTTCCAAGTGAATATATTTGGTCTATTCAATGGGCTTCCTACCAGGGTGATGAGCGCGCGCTGACCAAAGATGAGCGTGAACTTTGCGAACTCACAGATTTGCCTATTCCGAGTCCACAGAGAATGTTTGAAGAGTTTACTGCACCATTATATGATCAGGTAATTAGTAAAATTCGCGTTTATTATCGTAGATATTGACTGTTTTGATCTCATATGGAGTGAAATACCACTAATTGGGTATTTCATTCCTATTATTTTTTTAGGAGTTTTAACTCATGATTCGCAGCATCCACCAACTTTTTGCCTATTCGGCGGCTATAGTCTTTGTATTTTTTGCAATTCAGCTCTACTCATTCATCAACAAGTTTTCTGAAGATGAGGAGAAAGCAGTTGCACAGGTCACACAACAACTTACTGTGGCCGAGCAGAAGTTCAGTGCCAAACTACACGAACTAATGCTACTTGCTGACAATATTGCCGAGGATCTCACCGCCCAGAAATTAGACTCAGCAGCTATTATTGACGAACTGGAAAGACAAATGCAGCTGCATCCAGAAATTTTTGGGTTGGGAGTCGGATATGAGCCTTATACCTATTCTGAAGACAGGAGGCTTTTTAGTCCATTTTATATTCGTCCTGGCGGAGATCTTCAATTACAGTTTATAGAAAACTCCTATGATTATACTACCAGAGAATGGTATGCGCGTCCTCTGAGAGAAGGTGCGGCATGGTTTGAGCCTCCATACTATGGCGAAGTAGCTCAGACGATGATGGCAGAATACAGCGTGCCATTTTATAGAACGACTCCAGATGGGCGTAGGGAGCCAATCGGAATAGTGTTTCTGGATTATTCATTGGAAGAAATTACCAATACAGTTTCTGCAATTGATCTTGGCAAGTCGGGATATGGTTTTATCCTTTCTGAAGGAGGAGTAATGGTCGCGCACCCTAGGAAAGAAAATGTGGTTTCCCAAAAGACGCTGGATGATTTCATTGATGAATGGCAGGCTGCTCAGATTCGTGATTTGTTTGATAGTATGCAAGTGAGAGGTAAGCCTTATGTGCAGGCCATTAATAAGAAAAGTGGTGCAGCCTCTCGAGTGTTTTTCACAAAAATCAAACAGAGTGGTTGGCGGTTAGGTGCTGTGTTCGTAGAAGATGCTTTTAAAACAGATAGCGATTACATCAATCAGGTGATCATTTCGCTCACCAGCTCTGTGGTGGCTATGTTCATGCTGATGTTTTTATTTTACCTCTATCGTTTTGATTTTCAGGGGCGTGCTATGAAGCGTCTGGTACCCATGATGGTCATCGTTTTTTTGGTAGCCATCGGAGCAATATGGTTTTCAAAAATTTTCCAACCGTATAATATTTTTCAGCAGAAGGGAAGCTACCCAGTCGTAGAGCAGACGGGATTGCAAAAATTCCTTTCTGATCAGGATAGTCTGAGATCGTTTTATCATGAGCAAGCGCTTGTTACTATTCCAACCGGGGTTTTTCTGAAGCATATCGAATTTGATGGATCACATAATGTGCGCCTAAGCGGTATTATCTGGCAGAAATATTCCGAGGTAGCAGATTCTCTTGGCATCAAGCCGGGTTTGTTTTTTATCACCACGGCACCTGATGCGGAGGCACAGGTTTTCAAAGAGATTTATCGCAAAAACCAAAATGGTTCTACTTTAGTCGGTTGGGATTTTCGTGTAGAAGTACGCGAAGAAATGCATTACGGGCTTTATCCCATAGACCGAGAAAGGGTGTCTCTGCGGTTACTACATCCAGATTTAAGCAAGAATGTACAGCTGGTGCCAGATCTGATGGCTTACGAGAAGGTGATCCCTTCAGAATTGCCAGGAATTGATCCTGAAATCATCCTTCCGGAATGGGATAGTGAGCAGTCTTGTTTTGCTTTTGAATCGACTAATTATAATACCAATCTGGGAGTGCTGGGGCCGGCCGATAATGATTATAAATATGATCTAGGATTCAATGTGATTTTGAAGAGGAAATTCCTTTGGCCTACGATGGCCAATATTATTCCACTAGCTACTATCACGATTTTACTGTTTTTGGCGCTGATCAGCACCACTCAGAAAACTGACGAAAAGAAAGGAGTCCTTTTTTCAGGATTTGGATTGCTGGAGCTTTGCGCGGCGTTTTTATTCGTAGCAATTCTTACTCACATTGATCTCCGTAGCAACCTGGTGATCAACTACATCATGTACATGGATTATTTCTATTTTCATGTGTATTTCACCATTATTATTTGTTCGTTGGCGGCAGTCCTTTACAATAAAGAAATTCACAAGAAGAAAATGAGCATCGTCAAGCTGCTTTACTGGCCAATGTTACTGGGAAGTTTATTTGTTTTCACGGCTTTCCGGTTTTATTAATTTCTCCAGATCTTCCGGCTTGTCAATGTCTATTTCACCTAAAGGAAATGGGACAGCTGCAACCCTTTGAATATGGCGAAGAATAACTTTCTTAGCACCTTGATCACCTTTTAGATTCCTTAATTCGGGAAAATATCTATCAGAAAAAATGGCAGGAACTCCAATTGTTTCTCCATATTCACAAGCGGTAATTTGTCCAGGTTGATGACTGGAAATAAGCCGACTGATGATCTTCTGCGTCACATAAGGCTGGTCCGAGAGTAGGATGAGTACTTCTGTGATTCCTGACTTTTCCATCAACGTTTCCAATCCCACTCGAATACTAGACGCAATGCCTTCCTTCCAGTTTTCATTGATGATCACGTCGTATTCATCAGTCTCTATTTGACTCAGAATAGTCTCTGACTGAGCACCGAGAATAAGCACTCTACGTCCGAATGAAAATGGATAGGTAGTGTTCATCACATGTTGTAGGAGAGGCTGTTGTTGATAATTCACCAGTTGTTTGGGCTGGCCTAGCCTTCTGGAGTTGCCTGCTGCCAATAAAATAATACCTATTTTAAATGACGGGTTCATGCCCTTATGGTTTTCAATTCCGGGAACCTTTTATCATGAATAGAGCCGTTTTTATCGGCTAGTGACATCACATCGGTTTGGTTGATTACAGACTGAATTTCTGCAACGATCGAAAGTGCAATTTCTGCAGGCGTCTCGGTGCCTAAGTCGAGTCCAATAGGCGAATGGATTTTTCTTTTTGGTATTTCTGAGGATAGATCACCTAGCATTCGATCTAGTTTCGATTTAGGTCCCAGTAACCCGATGTATGGGATTTCTTCATGATGAAGAATAAGCTGCAATACCGCCTTATCATACTGGTAATTGTGACTCATCAACACTACATAGGTATTGTCATACAATTCGGTTTGTTCCAAAATTTTTTCAGGTTTACTTACCAAAACCTGACAGGCTGGTGTAAATCGCTGTTTGTTTGCATGGGTATTTCTACCATCTGCAATGGTGATTTTCCAACCGACCAACTCAGCCATCTGTGCCAGGATTTGTGCGTCATTTCCTGCACCGATGATCAGGAGGTGTGGAGGAGGATTGTATAACTCAAGGAAGTATTGATTTGTTGTTGAATCTGTTTCGAATTGTATAAAATGAGATTGATTGGATTGGAGAACCAGAGCGGACTCACTTTTTATTTGATTTAATATGGTTTGATCGATCGGTTGACCACTTAGGAAGTTGTCGCCTTCCATCAGTGCTATCGTACCAAGTTGAGACTTGTGCTGAGCAAGACAAAACCCAGCGATAATCACAAGTCGATTATTTGATTCGGTTGCTCTTTTTAGCAGAGCTATGGCGTTTAGTTCAAAGTTGGGGTCTATAGGCTCGAATAGAATTCTGATAATTCCATTACATCCTAGTTGTGCTCCGATCACGGCATCTTCTTCATCTGAGGTGTCGTAGGTCACCATTTTGTTTTTTTTCTGATGTAAGGCGTGAAGTGCTTTTTTAAGTGCATCGCCTTCCAGACATCCGCCGCTTATCGCACCTGTCATATTCCCGTATTCATCCACCAGCATACGTGCTCCGGCCTTTCGGTACGACGAACCCTCCACATGAACCACAGTTGCCAGTACACAGTTTACTCCGTTCTGATACGCCTGATCATATGCTTTTGTGATCGCCTCTATTTCTCTCATTTCGAAAGTTTTAACATACTAGCAACCAATTTGATATCTTTTGCAGCTCGATAGATTTCCTCTATTGTTGTGTGTCGTCCCAGTCCAATACGCAGCGACGAATAAGCAAGCTCATCGGAGAGTCCCATGTTTTTTAGTACATGAGAGGCTTCTGTGGATCCGGAGGTACAAGCCGATCCCTGAGAAAGTGCAAGGTTTTTAAGCGTGCGAAGAAGTCTGCTTCCGTCAATATTTGGGATGGATATATTAGTCATGTGCGGAAGCCTATTCGTGTCTTGCCCATTCACTAGTAAGCCATCCACGTCACTGAGTTCTGTCTCCAATGCATCTCTCAGATCCATCAGGCGCTCGGCTTCACTTTCCATTTCTGTTTGGCAGATTTCACATGCCTTACCAAAACCTACAATTCCCGGTACATTGAGTGTTCCTGCTCTTAGTCCTTTTTCATGGTTGCCACCAAAGGAGATAGTCTTGCACGACACCTTTGGTTTTTTTAAATACAGAGCACCAACACCTTTTGGTCCGTACATTTTATGTGCAGAAAATGTAGCTATGTCAATTCCCATTCGATCTACATCCAATGCTATTTTGCCCAGTGACTGGGTAGCATCAGTCATTAGCAGCGCTTGATGGTTTTTTAGCATCGCTGCTATTTTTTGAAGCGGATGAATGATCCCTGTTTCGTTATTGGAATGCATCACTGATACAAGGATTGTTCTATGATTAAGCGCTTTTCTAAAGGCATTTAGGTCAATATTACCATTATCATCTACATCAAGTCGCGTTACCTCAAATCCCCTGGTTTCCAGATAATCACAAGTGTCTAATACGGCTTTGTGCTCGGTCTTGCATGTGATAATGTGATTGCCTTTTTGTGTATTGGCTTCACAGACCCCAATCAGAGCAAGATTGATTGCTTCTGTGGCACCTGAAGTAAATGTAATCTCTGAGCTTTTTGCCCCAATTAATTCAGCTATTTTCTCGCGAGCATAATTCACAGCTTCTTCGGCATCCCAGCCAAATGGATGACTGACGCTGGAAGCATTCCCGAACATTTCGGTAAAGTACGGGAGCATTGCCTCTACCACTCTTCGATCAACCGGAGTAGTGGAATTGTGATCCAGGTATATTTTTCTGGAATAGGTCATATTGATAAACCAAGTTAACCAGTAACGAATTTACAGCATAAGGTCTATCAGAGTTATTTTATCTAATATTGAAAAGGCGTGCAGAGGCTTGAACATCATCACAGTGGCGTGAACAACAACTTTATAGGTAAAATACTGATTTTGATGATTAGTAATTATTCGGACATTTATTTTGAGAAAAGCTCACATTTTTGTTACGTTAAAAGTGTTAGAAGGATGCTTTCAACTCCTAAAGAGAATTGGTGACTTTAGGCAATTAGATTGTTAGATGAGAATAAGCTACTTAAGGCATAGCATTCTCGCTAGATGGTTTTCAATCAGTTATATTAAAAGGCGCATGTACAAGATGCGCCTTTTTTCTTTTAGGGGAGTATCACCGTCTTGATCCAATAGTTGATTAGATTTTCAACATTTTTTTTGAGTTTTTCATACCCATTCTCTTTTATTATTACACCATTTGCTCCCTCGCTGTAACATCTGGAAAGCTGCTCATCAGGTAGAAATGAAGAAAATACTATAACCGGTATATGCCTGTATTTATCATTGGTTTTCACAAAATTGAGCACCTCGAGTCCGCCCACCTGAGGGATATTCATATCCGTGAGAATGAGTGTTGGTAGGTTTGAAATGATCATTTCTTTGGCTTCTGTGTCAGAACGCGCTACCAATAATTGTCCTTCTATTTGGTTTTCATTGAAGGCCTCTTGCATCAGGATGACATCACCTTCATTGTCTTCTACTAGTAAAACATTCATCATTTCATCTGTGGTTTATTGGTTAGCTTAGATTAATGGTATTCTTATCACTACTTTCGTGCCTTTTCCTTTCTGCGAATGAATATCCATAAATCCTTTTAGAGATTCTATTCGCTGCTTGATTGATGATAGCCCGAAAGACTTGAGTCCTAAGTTTTTATTCATGTCAAACCCAATGCCATCATCTAGTGCTACCAGATAGATCGTGTTGTTTTTGACTTCCAGTTCTAAGGAAGCTTCGTTGGCTTCTGAGTGCTTTACAATATTATTGATGAGCTCTTGCGAAACACGAAATAAAAGTAACTGGGTATCCATCGATAACTGGATGCCATGTGTTTGTTCGTAATAATTGAAGTCAATATTCTCAAATCTGTCAATCACTTCATTTAATGCACCTTTAAATCCAAGCTTTTCTAGTGAAGGGGGAATTAGCTCATGGGCCAGGGAGCGGGCTTTCAAAAGAGTTTGATTAAGGAGTTTTAATCCAGTTTGGAAGCGATCATGATATTTTGATTGTAAATTTTCCGAGTGTTTGTAGACACTTTCCAAGGTCTTGTAGGTAGCCAATAGCTCCTGCTGAATCCCATCATGAATAGCACTGGATATCCGAGATCTTTCCTGATCTTCTATCTGATAGGTGATGTTTAACAATTCCTTCTGCATGTTGATCTGATCTGTAATATCCAGTGTAAGTAGTAATCGTGCTGGATTCCCATTGTAAATGATTTCAGTACTGTTAGTTTGGGAGATTACCACGCTACCATCTTTTTTCCTAAAGCGAAACTGTTTGTCTCTACTCTTTTCCAAAGTGTAGTGCTTGGCAGTCTTGTCAAAGTAATCCTGATCATCGCTCAGAATAAAGTCGTTCATATTCATCTTACGAAATTCCTCATTGCTAAAACCATAAAGCTCAGATGTTGCTTGGTTTACTTCCAGTATATCATAAGTTTCAGGGTCAAAAATCCACTTTGGAGAAGGGCTCAGTTGGAAAAGGTCGAAATACCGTTTCTCAGATTCTTTTAGATCCCGAAGATATTTGCTCCTTTGTATACTGTAAATGATTGTTTTGTAAAGAAGCGTAGCGTTGATTTCATCTTTTAGGATATAATCGGAAATCCCGGATTTCAGGGCCTCTGTGGTAAAGTCCATGTTCTGATAGCCTGTCAGTACTATGATAGGAATATTACCGGCTATTTTTAACGAATGCTGTATGAGATTTGACAATTCCATGTCGGGAAGTGTCAGGTCAAGGAGGATTACATCATATCTACCGTTTTGTAGGCTTGCGCTCGCTTCGGCATAAGTTTCTGATCTGTCTAGAGAGACAGATGACATGGTTTCCTCCAGGTAGTCTTCTACCAGGATGAAATCACCCAGGTTATCCTCTACGACTAAGATCCGGTATGGGTATTTATCTTTAGCGATCAGCATTCGGCTTTTCATGCCTTCTAGATTTTTTTAATAGTAAAACAAAATGAACTACCTACTCCTTTGGCAGATTTGACAGAGATTTCTCCTTTGAGGTTTTCTACTTGTTTTTTGACTAAAGCCAATCCCATGCCCAGTCCATCGTACTTAGTTCGAGTGTGTAGCTGTCTGAAAATGGTAAAAATTGCATCAAAATTAGACGGATCAATACCAATGCCATTATCATTCACACAAAACTCATGAAAGTCATTTTTGTCCTGATAGGAAACTTCTATGTTACATTCAAGGTCTGGGTTTCGAAACTTTACAGCATTATCCAGCAAGCAAAGAAAAATCTGGGTAATTGGTAGAGTGAAGGACTTGATATTTGGAATTTCATCCAGTTTCAGATTTACATTAGGACAATCCTGATCAGCCTTGATATCATTCATTGTTTTTTGAATGAGTCTGGAAAGATCAATGACCTCCGGTTCTCCGTCCGAACGACCTATTCTGGAGTAATTAAGTAGCTCCATGATGATCTGCCTCATCCTCACAGCCCCGTTCACAGCAAAGTCGATGTATTGCTCAGCTTTGTCATCTAGCTGGTGACTGTATTTTCTTTGGAGCTGTTCCATAAAACTGATCACCATTCTCATAGGCTCCTGTAGATCATGGGAGACGGTGTATGCAAACTGTTCCAGCTCTTTGTTAGATGCTTGTAGCTTACTTGCTCGCTCTTCTAGCAGTTCCTTGGATTTTTCTAGCTCTTGCGTCGATTCTTTCTCATTTGTAATGTCAATATCTATACCCCGATATCCGATTAAGGTTTTATCTTCATCATAATACGGATATCCTGTCGTTCTGATCCATTTGTATTTTCCGTCCCCACTCAGAATCACCGTTTCAAAATCTGTAATTAGCTTTTCGGCCTTTAACAAGGGCAATGTGCTATTCTTGTAGGCTTCTTTTTCGGATGGAGGCTGCAAGTCATAATAGTGTATTTTACCGACCATATCACTTACCGGATGCCCATAAACTTCACTTGCCACCGAATTCAGATAGGTGTATTTTCCTTCCAAATCCACCTCCCAAATCACCGTTTGGGTTTTTTCTGTCACTTCTCTGATGATCTGTTCATTTTCTTCCAGCCTGCTTTGATAGGCTTTTCGCTCGGAAATATCTTCTCTTACGGAAATGATTTTGATGATTTCTCCATTTTCATCAATGAGCGGACTGTACGATACAGATTCCCAGTAGGTCAGTCCGCTTTTATTTTTTTGCTCTACTATTCCCGTCCAGTTTTCACCATTCAGTAGGTTATCCCAAAGGTCCGGAAATTGCTTACGGTCTTCCCTGGCTTTCTCCAGTGTTTTTGAATAAAGAGTAAGGATTTCTTCGGAATTAAAACCTGAATTTTCTAGAGCTTTTTTATTAGCATACGTGATTTTGCCATTGATATCAAAAATGATAACAGCCACAGGGCTTTGCTCTACAGCTTCACTGAGCTGAAGAATCTGATGCTGTGCAAGGTTGATCTCGGTAATGTCTCTTGTGACTGAGAAAAAAGCCTCTTTTCCCTGAAAAATTGTTTTGTTGAGTCTTACTTGTCCTATGAACTGGGTTCCATCTTTTCGCTGATGTAACCAATCGAAAATGATATTTCCTGATTGCGATGCTTCTTGAAGAAACTTCTGAGCAGCTTCAGTGCTCAGAGTACCATCCAGTTGAAATTCCGGGGATATTCCATCTGGTGTTTGGCCAATAATCTCCCTTCGTTCATACCCTATCATTTTAGCAAACCCAGGATTACAGTCTACAAATTTTCCGTCCTGGATAATGGCTATTCCATCCAATAGCTCCTTGAACATGAACTTATACCTCGATTTACTAGATGTCAATTGGTTGAGATATTGGGTTTTGATGATCAATTCTGACAGCACATTAGCAATGCTTTCCAGAAACTCTTTTTCACTCTCCGTCCATATTCTTTCTGTTTCAAAATCATCAAACCCAATAAATCCTATTATTTTTTCTTCCGATATCAGAGGCACGATCAGGAAGGATTTTAAGTCAAATCCAGTTAGGAACGTTTTGAGGGGGCCATTGGGTAATTGACTTACGATAGTTGAGATCGCATGCTGGGTGTTATGGCTCCCAAAAAACTTTTGATATTCTTCTTGAGGTAATGACTCAAGGTCACTATTTCCCAAAAGTGACGGAAACCCTGGCAGAACCCATTCATTTCTAATTTTGAAATTTATTTGTGATTCATCGAATGCACCCTCATTTGCAAAATAGAAACAACGTTGGATTTTACATGTTTCACCGGCGATTTTCAGTATTTTCTGAATAGTATCTTCTATACTGGATTGTTTGATAATCTCATTCGAGATTTGATTCAGGCCTGTGAGAAACCGAGTCTTGTCAAGGAGTTCTTTTTCTCTGTTTTTGTCGGCTGTAATATCCTGTATGGAGCCGATTAATCTATTGCATCTGCCATTTTGAAACTTCGACTTAGATACCACCCGCAACCATTTCAGTTCTTTTGTGGTATGAGTCCGAATCTGGGTAACGAATTCTCCGTAAGTCTCTTTTTCTGTTAATCCGCGTACATATGCCTTTTTGTCTTCCAGATATTCTGGTACTACCAGGCCCAGTACGTCATTTGCTTTATAAACCGGAAGTGGCTCTAATTCGCCAATTTGTTGGCAATTTTGATCGAGGTACATGCTGGCTTCTCCATTTTCTTCGAGTTTGATTTCCCACATACCCATTTTCATGGCCGGAGAAATATCTCTCATCATTATTGCAGTCTGGTATTCATGGGTTTGGTCCTGAATAAAAATATGCCAACGATGACTTTTTGGAGCTTTCTCTAGAGGTGATACAATAACTCTGTGCCAGCTTAACTTGCCATTTTGATGAATATACGGTAATTCAAAAAGTAAAGGTTCTCCACTGTCTTGGAGTTTCAAAAGTTGGTTGAGTACAGATTGATAATCTCCTCCTTTTTCATAACCAGCTGTGATCTCCTCCTGGCGCTCCATAATGTTTTCGGAGCTCAATCCCCAGATGCTGATTGTGTCTCCAGAGATAAAAGTTGCTTTCGGTATGGCATCCTGCTGAAAAATGATTTCCGATACAACCCCATCTGTCCTGATGGTTT
Organism: Bacteroidia bacterium; assembly: GCA_030425425.1. GTDB lineage: Bacteria > Bacteroidota > Bacteroidia > Cytophagales > Cyclobacteriaceae > Marinoscillum. Next base: position 87,488 of record JAUIAO010000012.1, read on the forward strand.
GCACGGGTGTTTCTCTTGAGTTAATTGTTTGTTCTGACATGGTAATACAGTAAGGGTATTCACATCACGTCACTTGAGCTAGGATCAAGCGATTCCTGTACCTAAACAATATGTCAAAAAGTAGATTAAATCTTGAGAAAACAAGAGATATGCAGAATCAATGAACCGTCATGTAGAGAGAACAGTTCTATGGTTTAATACATGCTGATTGTCATCCCAATTTTTAACTGCCGGACAGTTAGTATTAGGCAACATAAATATATAAAATAATAACGTTTTTTTGAGTATAACTTCATTAAATGGATAGGCAGTTAATTCTATGTATTCCGGTTTTCAAATACGCCAAATGGATTAATTAATACCACTTTAGGTGATATGCTAAAAACTAATTCAATTTCAGCTCTTGCCGGATTGTCTCAATTTTTTCCTCGGTAGACTTTGCCCAGGTTTTCGTTCCACTAAAAAAGGTGTCAGACTCATGCGAAGGAATTTCATTGGCCAGATTGTGCAGGTCTAGATGGGCGAGGTTTGGTCGGATAGAGTGAAGTGCCTCTCGGGCCTCTGATTTGTTTTCAGAATCGATAGCCGTATTCAGTTTTTTGAAACTGGCTGAGAGAGACTCTAAAGTGATTTTCAATAGAGCATTTATACGTTCTGTATCGTTCTCAAACAAGTCACTGAGATATTGCCACCGCTTTGGTTCAACATCTTTCTCCTCATCTGGTTTGTGCGTAATCAGGTTGAATTTGTTGATTTTTTCCATGAGCACCTCAGGGCTGAAAGGCTTGCTGATGTAGTCATTCATCCCAGAGTCTATGATTTGGTCTTTCACATCCAGCAGTGGTGATGCCGAAAGCGCAATAATCGGGATGCTCTGGTTAGGGTTGCCATCCATCTGTCTGATATGCTGAGTGGCTTCATATCCATCCATAATCGGCATTCTTAGATCCATCAGCACTATATCAAAACGATCTTTGGCCAATAATTCAATCGCTTCTTCACCGTGATTGGCCACTACAGATGCCACACCCCATTTGGATAAAAAGCCCGTTGCTATGCTCTGGTTGGCTAGATTGTCATCCACTACCAGCACTTTCACATCCGCAAACTCAGAAGAAGATCCTGGCGAAACCTTTTTGATTTTTTCCAGCCGGGCATTTTCCAGCTTTAAGTTAAAGCGAAAAGAGGTGCCTACTTGTTCTTTGCTAGTCACCTCTATAGTGCCTCCCATGAGTTCAACAAGGCGCTTGGTGATGGATAATCCCAATCCGGTCCCACTCACGTTTTCAGTATCTTTATTGATCACCTGATGAAAGCTCTCAAAAATGTTATTGAGCTGATCTCTGGCAATGCCTATACCCGTGTCTTTTACTTCAAAATCAAAAAATGTTCTGGATCCAATAAGAGGCTCGGCCTTTAGAGAAACCGTGATAGAACCCGATCTGGTAAATTTCACAGCGTTGCTGAGGAGGTTATTCATGATCTGAGTGATCCTTACTGAATCGGCCATTACCCCAAAAGGCATATCGGGTTTGTTGCAATTGATTTTAAGGTCTTTTTGATTGGCAGAAGGTTTCCAAGATGACACAATGTTGTGCATCAATTCACTTAAGTCAACCGGTCTCAGATCCAATTCCAATTTGCCGGATTCTATTTTGTTGAAGTCCAAAACATCATTAACCAGTGAAAGGAGATTGTTGCTGCTAAATTCAAGCAGCTGGAATCTTTCGTTTTCAGCTAATGCAGGCTTTTCTATACCAAGAAGTTTGATCGTTCCAATAATGGAATTCAAAGGCGTACGGATTTCATGACTCATCGTAGACAAAAAATTAGCTTTGATTTGTCCTGATGATTCTGCCAGTTCTTTCGCTCTTTTCAATTCCTCTGCCTGCTGCTTAATGGTGGTGATATCATCAGTGTAGATCACTATACCGCCCACTTTGTTTTCAGAATTGTACCAGGGTCTTATTTCTCCTCTGAGCCATTGAATTTTACCATCTTTTCGCTCAAATTTTTCATCATCGTTCTTGATGATCTCACCCTGAAGACACCTCTGGTGTTTGTGTTTCCAGTCTTCGCCGATTTCCGGAAATACCTCATAGTGAGATTTACCTATGATATTGGTTTTAATTTCAAACGCACTGTACCACTTGCGACTTGCCGCTATATATCTAAACTCTTTGTCTAGCATGGCTATAGCTGCCGGAGCTGTAAATACGAAGGATCGTAGGATATGTCGCTCTGCGAGTAGGTTGTTTCTGTTTTGATCGCGAAATAGCAGTTCCCCGGTGATGCGCCCAAAAAGATTGATAAACTCTATTTCGTATTCTGTAAAATCATTTTCCCTCTTGTGGGGTGAAAAGAATCCTATTATTCCAAAGACAGATCCATCTACCTTGAAACTGGTGGTCAACAGGCTGTTGATACCGAGAGAATGAAGAACGTTATTGTCTTCAAAATCGGAATTAGCAATATCAGTAACCCCAAAAGGGGAGTCCATTTTAAGGATTTTATTGGAAAGTGACCCTTCCAATGGGATAAGATTAGGGATGTCTCCCACGTGCTCAAAATTGTCATGTTCCAGCTCTATGATTTCCAGGGCATCATTCTCGAGGTTGATTTTTCCGATTCCGGCAATGGAGAAGCCGAGATATTTTCTGGCTACCTTCAGCGTTTTCTTTAGCTGATTTTCTACGTGCTCAAGGCTGGCTACTGCTATCGAATTGAGGGCCTGGATACCTTCCTTATACTTGCTCTGTTGCTCATTGATTTTTTTCAGCTCCTGCTCATAGCTTTTTCGCTTACTGATGTCTCGTGTTGACGTCTGAATGAGTTTGATTTTGCCATTTTCATTAAAAATCGGTTTGATGTGCATCTCCATCCAGATGTACTGCCCATTCTTGTGTTTCATCCTGAAGGCCGTCTGAGTAGGAAACTCAAACATGAGCATCTTACCCTGTGGTCCGCCATTGATATTTTTCAGGTCGTCTGGATGGATAAAATCACCAGGTGCTTTGCCCTTCAATTCATCAGGGAAGATACCCAGCAAATGTCCGGATGCTGGCGATACGTATTGATAAACACCGTCAGCATCGTGCAGGCAAACCATGTCGCCGGAAGCTTCGGAAAGTAGCCTGTACGTCTCTTCTTTTGATTTGAGGTCTTCTCTTATTTTCACCGTATCGGTGATGTCTTTGGATACGATGTAGGCTCTTTTCATGATCTCCCCTTCAAATTCCATGTCGATCGATTGGCCCAGAATTTTTTGCTGCCCTGTTTTGGTAACAATGGCAAACTCATGATAAGAGGAAACCTCACAGTTATTGATAGTTCTGAGCATTTCCTCCCGAGCTTTCTCTCTTATCTCAGGCTCTACAAAATCCCAGCAGTTTCTCCCGATCAATTCATCAGGGGTGTACCCCATTACTTTCTCACATGCCTGGTTGGTAAAAGTGATGGTCCCATTCATGTCCACCTCAAATACGATATCACTGGTGTGATTCAGGAATTTTTGATAACCTCTCGAATCATTTTTCAGTTCGATGAATTTCATTACCTGGTTTGCCAGGGTCTTAAGCGTTTTTAGTTGCTTTTCATCAATGCTTTTAGGTTCTGAATCGAATACACACAATGTGCCCAAAACAAATCCCTCACGATCTATTAGCGGCGCTCCGGCATAAAAACGAATATGTGGTTCGCTTTTTACCAGCGGATGACTAATAAACCTTGGATCATTGGCAGCATCTGTGACTACCAGTACTTCCTTAGGATTGTGCACTACATATTCACCAAATGAATTTTCCCTGGGGATGCTTTCTATGGTCAGTCCTATTTTGGATTTGAACCATAGGCGTTCTTCAAAAACCAGACTGATAGTGGCGAATTTTGACTGTGTAACAGTAGCTGCCAAATCGGTGATGTCATCAAACTCGATCTCAGCGACACTTTCCATAATGTTGTAATTATGAAGTGCACTCAGGCGCTTGATTTCACTGGTGGGAAGTATGCTATCTGTCATTTAAGATTTAAAGATAATCGGAATGACAAATTAACGATACTATTATTGATCTACAATGAAGAAATGGCCAAGGTGTGAATTTCTAATAGCAATCATGTGATCATAGTGATATTTCAACCGGGCAGCTCCATATTTGAGCGGTTGCTTGGTTTTCGTATCTTGGTATATGAGCCTAGAGGGATAGAAATTTTCACTGAGGTTCCTTTACCTGGTACAGACTTTAATGTAAATGTACCTTTCAGTGATTGGACCTTCGTCGCAATAGATTGAAGCCCAAAAGCTCTATTATCATTTTCCTCCGGATCATATTCAAATCCAACTCCATCATCCAAAATAATTGCTTTTACTTCTTGTGTGTTGAGGTTTATTTCTATTGATGCTTCTTGTGCTTCGCTATGCTTGATAATGTTGTTGATCATTTCCTGGATGATTCTGAATATTAAGAGTTCCACATTTTCAGGCAAGCTATGATCTTCAAGATTGTCGTGATAATCAAATGATACGGGGCCTCCTGAGTTTTCATATCTCTTAATGATTTCTTGTATCGCACCGCCTATTCCCAGATTTTCTAAAGGAGGAGGGATTAGTTCGTGTGCAAGGCTTCTGGTTTGTTGGATGCTTTCCTGAAGAATACTAAGTCCATCCATATATCTTGTCATATGCTTATTATCTACCTGCTGAGGAGGATACTTTTGAAATGTTTGGACGTGTAGGTATGCAGCTAAAAGCGTTTGCTGCAGACCATCATGCAAGCTGGAAGCAATTCTCGCTCTTTCTCTGTTCTCTGCTTTGATGGAGATGTCCAGGAGATCTTCCTGTGCATTGTGTTCTGAGGTTATATCTTTTGAGAGGACTATTCTGATATTCGGGTTATCCTTATTCAGTATTTTGCTTGACACCTCGACTAAGATGATTTCTCCAGATTTTTTTTTGTGTCTAAATATCGCTTTGTGGGGAAGGGTGTCATTGTTTAGCTCTATGTAATCAATGATATGTTTATGGTCCTCTTCTGGTCTAATATCTAGAAGGCTGAGATTCATAAATTCCTCATAAGTATAACCATAGTGTTCACATGCAGCTTCATTTACATTTAAAAATTTCATATTCACTCTATCCATAACCCACATAGGCTGAGGACTAAACTGGAACAAATCTGAGTATCGTTTATTTGATTCTTTAATTTGCAACAATTGTTTATTACGCTCTATGCTATACAATATGCTTTTGTAGAGGATCATTGAGTTTAGAGAATCTTTGATTAGATAATCAGCAATTCCATAGCTCATAGACCTTACCGAAAAGCTTACATCTTGGTAGCCTGTTAATATAATGATTGGTATGTCTACAATAATATTCGAAATATCCTTTACTAGAGCTTCCCCCCGCATATCAGGAAGAGTGAGGTCCAAAAGAATCACATCGAATCGTTCTTCACCCAATTTCTTTTTTGCTGCAGCGTAGTTATTCGCATTGGTTATGTTCGGGTTAGAGATTTCATCTTCAAGATATTCTGTTATGATTAGGGAATCTCCAGGATTGTCTTCCACTATCAGAATCTTATAATCGTTTCTGTCTTTGGCTAGAGTCATACGTTGCAGATTATGTGGTTGGTTTTTTGATGGTGAATGTGAATGTCGTGCCTTTTCCCGGTGTGGATTCTACAGTAATATCTCCATGCAAATTTTGAATATGTTTCTTTACTACCGCCAGGCCAACTCCGGTTCCTGGCGTTTCTTGGGTGTTATGTATTCGCTGAAATATGATAAAGATTTTTTCGTAGTATTCTTTTTCAAACCCAACCCCATTATCACCAACCTCAAATTGCCAGTGGTGCTCCAGATCACTGTAAGTAACAGTTATTAGAGGAGGCACATTCGGCTTGTTATACTTGAGGGCATTGCTGATCAGGTTCTGAAATACTTGCCTGACGGGAGATAGGTAAGATGTAATGGTAGGTAATCCCTCAAATTGAATACAAGCATTTTTTTCTTCGATAATCTTTTGATGGAGACTCACTACTTCTTCAACTACAGAGTTTATATTAATATCTTCAAGTTCCTGTTCCATTCGTCCCACTCTGGAATAATCTAATAAATCCATAATGATCCGTTTCATTCTGTTTGCCCCATCTACGGCATAGTAAATGTATTGCTTGGCTTTTTCATCTAGTGCCTCGGAATATTTCGATTCTAATCTACCCATGAAGCTACTGATCATTCTCAGGGGCTCTTGCAGGTCATGGGATGCCACGTAGGCAAATTGTTCCAACTCTTTATTCGATAATTCTAATTCCTGAGCTTGTTTCTCTAGATTTTGATTCAATGATTTGAGTGAAGTTTCATACTTCTGTTCTTCGCTGACATCTTGCATCAGGGCGAGGTAATTCATGACAGTGCCATCCGCATTCAGGATTGGGGAGATGGTCATCATTGTCCACAAGTCTGAGTCATCTTTTCTGAGGTTATGTACTTTTCCTTGCCATATCTCGCCTTTAGTGATGGTCTCCCACATTTTTTCATAAATTCCTTCGGGGTTTTTACCCGAATCGAGAAAGCTTATTTTTTTACCAAGTATCTCTTTCTGATCATACCCCGTGATCTTGGTGAAAGCTGGGCTGGAGTAGCTAATATAACCATCTATATTGCTTACCGCCATGGCGGTAGGACTCTGCTCTATTGCCAGAGAGAGTTGCATATTTTCCTGTTCGATTCGCTTGCGATCTGTGATATCTATCAATGATATAGACCAAAAATTTTCACCTAAAGCCGTGTCGATCATCTTCAGATTGACTAATGCCGGGAAGGTGCTGCCGTCTTTGCGAGTGCGGAGTATTTCATGATTGGTAAGTTGTCCCGTTTCGTTGATAATGTTTTCCAGATCTTTGTAAGTTTCGTCGTGTTCTGTCTGCGTATCAAACAGGCTTTGACCAATTACTTCTGAAATACTGAACCCATGAAGCCGGGCAAATGATTCATTACAATACTGTATGCTACCATTACTTACAATTGCGGTTCCGTAGTTGGCTTGGTCTGAGATTTCTCTGAATTTCTGAATTTCAGACTCAGCTTCAACAATGTCGGTTTTGTCTCTTATCAGGGCAAATAATGAGTCTTTACCCCGAAATTTGGTTTTGTTCAGCGTAATGACCGAAATGAACTGTGTGCCGTCTTTTTTGACACATACCCAATCAAATGTAGCATTCCCATTTAGATTCGCAGAGTTGATGTGCTCTATATACGCTTGTCTACTTAAATTGATGTCTAGTTGAGTGCCGGAAGATAGTAGTGCAGGAGATTCATTGATTATTTCATCTCGCTCATATCCAAAAAGTTCGAGTGCTGTATTGTTTGATTCGATAATTTTCATATCCTCAATCATCATCAGCGCATATGGTGATTCCTGAAACAAGAATCTGTACTTCTCCTGGTCTTCTTTTAGTTGTTCTTCGGCCAGTTTTTGGTTTGTGATATCTGATATGGTAAAAAGAGCCGCATAGATTTCATTATTATTATCGATCAGTGGCAGTCCGGTTGAGAGAAACCACATAGGCTTATCGAGCAAGACTACTTTCGATTCTCTACTTACAGGTTTTTTGTTTCGGACGATCTCCTGCAGATCTGACATAAACTCCCTTGTCTCCTGCTCTGTAAAATGATCACCATAATGGGTGCCAATCAGTAAATCAGGTAAAAGGCCAATAGAGCGCGCTCCTTTTCCATTTACAAAGCGAAACTTTCCTTGTAGGTCCGTCATCATAATAATGCTGTCAGAGTTCTCAACCAGAATTCTGTATTTCTCTTCGCTGATTTTCAGGTTTTCTTCAAATTTTTTCGAATTTGTGATATCCCTGAAAAATATGGAATAGCCGTCTTTAGATATCTGAATATTGACATCAATGTATTTATCAATTCTCGGCAGGTAAGTGTTGGAGGATATGATTTTTTGTTCTTTTCTAGAATTGACCTGATTGAGGAGTTGAGTTGCTGATTGATCGTTTAAGATCTCTAGTATATTATGTCCAATTAGTTTTGATTGATCAATATTCAGGATGTTTAATGCACTAGGGTTGACTTTCAGAATAGTGAAATCACTATCTGTGAATAGAAAACCATCAAAAATATTGCTGAGGATTTCATCTTTTTCTTGCAGGGTACGTCGAAGAGTTTGTTCTCTATCCATTTTTTCGATGGATGTGTACAGTCTGTCTCCTACATTTCTGATAAAATATTCATCATCATAGGACCATGCATAATTCATGGTACAATTGTCACAGCCAATGAATCCTACAAACTTCGTTTCTGCGAAGATTGGTATGATCATGACAGATCTAATGTCTTGACTTGCTAACAGTTCTTTAGTAAAACCTTCAGGTAGCTCATCAGTAATAGCTTTGAAGGGGAGGTTTTGCAGAAGCGAGGCTGAGATGTATTCAATAGAATCGTAAGGTATATTTTGTAGTTCAGAGTTATTTATTTGTGATGATGTATGGTCTTTCAACCATTCATATCTTTGGCTGCAGAGCAGGTCGCCGGTTTCTTGCTCTATGTGATTTTCGAAATAATATACCCGGTCTGCGTTTACCCGATTTCCTGAAAACTCCAAACATATGTTGATAGCTTCATTCATGTCTGTTGCTTGCAAAAGCACATTGGAGAGGTATGTGAGCGTACCGATAAATTCTTTTTGTTTTTTTAGTTCATTTTCTGCGGTTTTAATATCGGTGATGTCTTGGGCCGAACCGTACAATTTCACACATTCTCCTTTTTCCAGATCCGCCTGAATGGTAATTCGACAATACCGGGTGCGATCCTGAAAACTCGTAAATGAAAAGTCAAACTTTTTTACCTCACCCGTTTGCATTGAGGTGTTTATTTTGGATAGTAAGATAGCGCGATCTCCATTTTCAATGAGTGACAGTATTTTTGCTGGTGAAATCTTTGTCTGGTTAGTTTCCAGCAAGCCATATACTGTGTCGTCTAAAATGAGGGATTGGTCAGATTGGCCAATATTGCAAAGTTCCCAAACACCAAACTGAGAAATTCTCTGTGCACTCTCTGCAATTATCTTAGCTTGATATTCTGAAGATATGTCCAGTACAATGCAGTTCCATACGGTGCTTCCATCACTGCTTCTGTTGGGCTGTCCATGTATTTCATGCCAGGCAATGTGGCCTTCTGGATGGACATAGCGAAATTTTACATTTACGGGAGTCAGTGAAGTGGCTGATTCTTCTATGGCTGATTTTAACATTTCATAGTCACCGCCTTTTTTTGCTCCTTCCCAGATCAAATCAGGATTGACCAGAGCTTCTTCTGCGGTGTATCCCCAGATTTCTTCTGCCTTATTGCTAATCAATGAAAGATCTTCTTCTCCGCTGACACCTTTTCTGTACTGATACATTACACCGGGCACATTATCAGCTAAATTCTGCAGGCGGACTTCAATATTCTTCTTATCTGTGATGTCCTGAAAGCTTCCATTTATGCGTAATCTGTCATTGGAGGTCGTTTCTGACTGTGCGATTAAACGCACCCACTTTTCCTCACCTTTCAAAGAAATAATGGGGTATTCAATGTCGATGTTATTCACTTTTTGTGAAAGTGATTCAAACTTTTGTTCTAAGACTTTTCTCCACTCCGGCAGTACAGTTTTCATTACCTTGTTCCAGGTGATTTCTAAATGATTCTGAAATCCATAAATGTCCATGGCGATTTGTGACCAGGTACGTTTTTCTTCCAGAGGATATTCTTCGAATACTCCTAGTTTAGAAATTTTGGAAAGGCTCTTCAAACCCTCTTCTAATGCATTGTTGGAGGTGTTATCGCGGATTACCCCAATCATAGTAGAGGGGATACCATAGTTAGTTCTCTCTACCAGACCAATATCTTCTACTGAGATCCAGTCTCCATTTAGTTTTTTAATCCTGTATTCACATTTCCAGGTGAGTTGCTGTGGGTCCTTCAGGAAGTTAGTCAGGCTTTTTAGTATTATCTCTTTTTCTGCAGGATGTAATTTACTCTCCCATTCATTTCGCGAGAGATTATTGTAACCAAGGGTTTTAGTAATCCCTGTACCCCAGATTATGTCATCACTGATACAGTTCCATTCATAGATAGCATCTTTAGTGACTTCATTGATCCTCTCATATTTTTCCTGTGTTTTTTTGAGCTTTTTGCGGGTAATATTAAGTTCTGTTACGTCCAGACCGATGCATTGTATTTCACTTGGTTTTTGGTTTTCATCCAGCAGGCAGATGAAGTCCCATGCTGTTTCCACGATCTCTCCCCTTGCATTCGGTTTATCTAATTCTATTTTGTACACATTTTCAGGATCTCTCAAGCATTTTGATACCACACTCTCTAGCTTGGACCAATGGTAATTCATAATAAAATTAGTAGCCGGGTGCCCAATCACATCATCCTCTTCTCTGGAGAAGTCACTCAGAAATTTTTTGTTTGCATAAGTGTATTTGCCTTCCAGATCTACTCTGATCAAATAGTTGGTTAGGGAATCGTTAAGTGCTCTTAGCCTTTCTTCACTTATCCTTACTTGCTGTTCTTTCTTTTCATTTTCGGTGATGTCTTTGTAGGTGGTGAGCATGCAGGCTTGTCCTTCATACTGTAGCCTGATGCCGGTTACATCCATGCGCATGGTCTCATTCTGCTTGTTAATGAATGTGCAAACACCAAATGACATCACTTCAGTGCTTTCGCTTAGTTCGGCATGTTTTTCTTTTAGAGTGGCAATCTCTTCTTTTGGTCTCAGAGCAGCCATATTCATTTGATTGAGCTCCTCTTCTGAATAACCAAATATGTCAGTGGCTTGTTGGCTAACTGAGCAGATATCGAACGTATTCAGGTTGTAGATGATGTTGGGTAGCGGACTATTATTGAAAAGTGATCGATCAATATGATCTTTCTCAGAAGATGGGTCTTCATAGGTTGCTCCGATCAGATCATAATCTTCTGTGAGATGGCTCCAGTGACAAGTCCAGTAGATATCAGAGGATAGGTTAGCCGACTGCATTAGCATTTCTGACAGATTGTTTTCTTTTGCCTGCTTCAGGAGATTCCTGATCATACGTGAAAGTTTTGCAGGAAAAAGATCTAGAAATATTTTGCCAATGATAGGTTCCTCTTTGTTCATCAATAAACCAGTGTCACCAACACTCCTGATCACTTCACCTTCTCTGTTGAGTGTGATCAGTACTTCATTCAGAAGTTTACCTTTCCTTATTAGTGATTCTTTTGAAGTGTCCTTGATATGTACTGGATTCATTTGCTAGTTGTTTGTGTGCCGCCACTCTGATTATTACTTTGAGTGTAAATCTGAATACGTTCGCTTTAGTTATTCAATGTGGCTAAATTATCTGAACATTTTTTATTCTCCATTGGCAAATTACCTATTTTATAAAATTCATAAATATTCTGATTATCAGACTGGTAGCATGGCTTGCTGTAAGTAGTAGTTACAGGTGTTCTGCAATAAATCCGTGAGGCCATCTATACTGTCTGGTTTGCAGAGATAGCTACTTGCTTGAAGCTGATAGCTGCGTTTAATGTCTCTAGGTGAGGAGGAGGTCGTAAGCATTATCACCGGAATATGGCAGTGTCTGTCTGAAGTTTTCAAAGTGTGCAATACTTCCAAACCATTATTGAATGGCAGGTTAATGTCCAGAAGAATGAGGTCTGGCCTTATATGTTCCTGTATGATTTTTTCAATTGCCTCCTTACCAGATTTAGCCACGTACAGCCGGTGTTTTATATCAACGTCCTTCAGCGCCTCCTGCACTAAGAAGATATCTCCCGGGTTATCTTCTACGAGTAAGATTTTGTAAGTAATCAAGGACTTACCTTTCATTTCAGTTCTTCTTCAAAATTAAAATTTACTCAAATCTATTTTTTACCGGTAGCAGTATCCAAAACAAATCGATTAATGGTAACTCTATTCCGATGATTGGGGTCTATTACCTATTTCATTTGGTTAGGTGATTGTACTAATGGGTTAGGTGTTTTACTGAAAATCGATGAATAAATACCAGTAATCGATTATTTAGCCGGGATCAGAAGACACCTATTATTTTTGGAAAATCGCTTAACCAATTTTAAGAATGAACAGCATATTAATTGTTGATGATCACAAGTTAATCAGAGATGGTCTAAGGTTATATTTTGAGGATTCAGAGTTGGTGGCTGTAGCAGATGAAGCTTCCAATGGTAAGCAAGCTCTTGAGATCATGAAGGATAATCACTATGATCTCGTGCTGACAGACGTAAGAATGCCTGTGATGGATGGTGTAGAACTTACCCGCAACATTAGGACCTTATACCCCGAACAACCAATCCTCACGCTTACTATGGCTGGAGAATCCCGATTGATCAAGCAGCTTATGCAATTAGGGGTAAATGGTTATTTGCTGAAAGATTCTGGAAATGAGGAGGTCATCAAAGCAGTTCAGATGGTGTTGGAGGGCGAAACGTATGTGTCTGACGAAGTAACGAAGATTTTAATCGAAGAGCTTTCTCCTAAAAAAATAAAGACAAAACAGAGGCTGACTGTCGAAACTCCACTATCTGATCGAGAAAAGGAGGTGCTGAAGCTGATCGTTGCAGAGATGACCAATGCTGAGATTGCTCAAAAATTATTCATTAGTGTGCGTACGGTCGATGCGCATAAAAGAAATCTACTTGAAAAAACAGGGGCAAAAAACGTAGCTGGTCTGGTACTTTTTGCCGTTGAAAAGGGATTGACCGATTGATGGTGATCTGGAAACAATCAACGACACTATTTAGGTAAAATACCTATTTTATTTTAATAGGCTAATTGCTCTATGAAAACAAGGAATCAAGATCAATATTTGCGATTCCCAACTAAGTACAGCTAGTAATTTTACTAACATCTTCCTACGGGAAGATTGAAGAGGTTATGTAGAAAAGGAGGAATGTTCATGCTGATCATTCCTCTATTTTTATTTGGTAATCAAAAACTACAAGATCCTCATCAAGCGACACAGAACAAATCGACTGATGATCTAGGCAAAATGCCGATAAGCCTCAAATAGGTGCTTTGCCGTTTCTTCTGGTTGTTCTTTTGTGTTTGTATGCCATACCATATACCTTATATAAATGAATTAGGTTTGCTCATTTGTGATAGAAGAATGAGTAATCTTAATCATACCTGTAGAAAGTGTCCTTACTGGGCACTTTCTTTTTTGTAAAAAACCCAGAATCCCGACAAGATATTGATAGTAGAACAAGTGAATCATCTATTTGATTTAAAATAGGTTAAAGGTCCTTACTCCACTGTTTCAGGTTTTTCAATATCGAATAATACAAAGGAGAATTTTATTACTTGAATTATGATAAATGTTTTAGATCTCACCTTAGAATGCTGGGATGAGATACATTATTGATAGTTCGCTGTATGTTTTGGGTATAAAGCCCATTTACGAATAATAGGTTATTTGCCGTTTTTATTTAGTTCAATATTGAAGAACTTCATTCTATTATAAGACAGCCAATATATAGATTAAGAATCAGGAGTATTGAAAACCATCGAACAATCTCAAGCTACTTTAAGGGATGACACAGTGCATCCCTTAATTTTTTGGTCCAATGCTAAGTCACATTTTTTTTAATCCTCTTTAATATTCCAGTTGTGTACTTTTCGATTATTGGGTCGGTGGTAGCGTTCAAGAATTAGGTGTGTTACCTATTTGATAAAAATACGATTATTACCGTTTCTCTCAGATATGTATTCACATAACTTTGAGTTGTTAAGCACTTAATACAATACTCTTCTGGAGTAACTAAAGTAACCACGAGGCCTGGATTATTGGTAAGCTAAAAAGGCCTCAATATCTGAGAGGGGTTAGCTGGTACCCCTCTCTTTTTTCCCTCAGAAACCCGGCAGTTCTTTTCTTAAAATATGGTGAATATCAGACTAGCGAGTGTCTTTAGTTTGCATTTAGGTTTTTTTCTAAATTTCAAATTATAGGTTTTTTACCTATGAAAAACCACCGTGTATTGCCCATATTTACCCTACTAAACCTAAACTGTTATTGAGGCATCAGTAGATTGAGTAGATGACTAATGTCTCATTATATTTCGATGGGGTGTTCATGCAGGTCACCCCATCATTTTTTTTATTAGCAAGGTTTTGATTGTAGTGTCTATTCATGTTGATAATCTGGGTACAGATACAGTTCTGTCTAAACCAGTCTTCCTGCTAAATTGCGCACTGATGGGCATCCTTTCCTGCTAAACGTGCGCATATAGAATCTGTTTCTGGCCAATATTTGTCCTGGCGTTTTATTAGAATTTGTAGTCAGCCTCCGAGATGTGATAACAAAGGAAGGTGTATTATGTGAGCCTGATGATTGCCGCTAAGGTCATTATGGTCAGCATGCAAAACTCCTGAACCTTAAATATTTGTGGGTAGTTAAAGGATTTAAAGTACACTTTGGGATTGTACAGCAGACACAGGTTATTGATTCTTCAGCTGAAGGGGAGGCTCCAGGTGCTCTACGGTACTGGCTATCGGTATCTGAACACTGACTGTAGTTCCCTGACCTTTATCAGAGACAATATTAAAGTTTCCTTTTAGAGATTTTACTCTTGACATAATAGACTTCAAACCAAAAGATGTTTTCATTATTGCGCTTTTATCCGTGTCCATTCCCTTACCATTGTCAGTTACTTTCAGGTATACAACGTCTTGATCGGTTTTTAGGATGACTGATGCACAGGTGGCTTCACTATGCTTTACGATGTTGGTGATCAATTCCTGGGAGATTCTGAAGAGCACTAGTTCTATGTTTTCTGGAAGACGTCCAGACTCCAGATTATCCTGGTAATCAAAGTCGATTTCATCTATATATCTCTGTATTACCTCAGCGATAGCTGCAGAAATACCTAGTTCAGAAAGTGCCGTTGGCATCATCTGATGAGCCATATTACGGGTCTCTCTGATTCCTTCTTTGAGGATTTTCATTACTTCTTTGTATCTCTGGCTGTATAATTCAGAAAGATTTTTTTCTGCTTCCTTTTCTATGGTTTCTAATCTCATGAAAGCCGACAGTAAAGTTTGCTGAAGACCATCGTGAAGGCTTGAGGAAATTCTACTTCTTTCCTCATCTTCTACCTGCAGGGTGATATTGATTAACTCTTCCTGTAAATGCCGCTCACGTGTTATGTCTTTGGCGAGTATCATATTTACCTGCTGGTCTTCCAATATGACTTGGCTGAAATCTAACTCTACCAATATTATTTCACCCGTTTTTTTGCGGTGTTTGCAGATTGGTTTTGCTTCATTTTGGAGCAAGCAGTGGTAATCATATTTGCCAACAAATAAATCAGAAAACGAAATTTTTAGAAATTCTTCTCTGGAGTATCCATAGTGCATACAAGCAGATTGGTTGACATCTAAAATCTGAGATGACTCCTCTTGATATATCCACATGGGTAGGGGACTAAAATGGAATAGATCCGCATATCGTTTTTCAGACTCTTTGATTTGACGCAGATATTTATTTCTCTGTATGCCATATATGATGGCCTTATAAAGTAATGCAGGATTGAATCCGTCCTTTAGTAAATAATCTGTAACCCCTGTTTTGAGTGATCGCACGGCAAAGGACATGTCTTCATACCCTGTGAGGATAATCACAGGTGTACTAGGAGCAATGTCTAAAGTGAGCTGAACTAATTCTGCACCACTTTTATCTGGAAGCGAAAGGTCCAATAAGATGGCATCATACTCCTGCTCACCCAGCAATCTTTTGCATTCTTTGAATGTATTGGCATGGTTGAGTTGCGGTTTCCTGATCTCTTCAAGTAACGCGTACTGTATGGTTCTGTAGTCTGCAGGATTGTCTTCTACTATGAGTATTTTGTATGGATGTCGGTCTTTAATCAATGACATTCTAGCTGGAAATTTATTTGTGATTTCTGATTTTTCTGATGGTGAATATGAAGGAGCTGCCTTTTCCCTTTTCAGATTTTACTTTGATCGTGCCGCCGAGGTGCTCGATCTGCTTTTTTACAATAGCCAGTCCCATACCAGTACCGCTGACTGTTTGTGTTTCTTCCAGTCTCTGGAATACTTCAAAAATCTTATCATGATAGTTTGGGTCTATGCCTTTGCCATTATCTGCTACAGTAAACCTCCATTGATCTTTAAGCTCTTTGTGTGTGATGGAAATAACCGGTGGTTCGTCCGTCTTGCTGTATTTTAGTGCATTGCTTACCAGGTTATTCATGATCTGCATCAATGGCACATAGTAACTATATAAGTTGTCAGGGAGGTTTTTGTACTGAATTTTGGCTCCTTTTTCTGCGATAAAATTCTTTTGAAAAGCAATAACTTCCTCTAGTATTTCATTCATATCCAGTATTTCGAGCTCTTGGTTGATCCTGCCCACTCTGGAAAATTCCAACAAGTCCTTGATGATTTTTCGCATACGGGCTGCACCCTCCACAGCGAAGTTGATGAAAGTGTTACCTTTTTCATCCAGAGAGTCTTTATACTTACGTTCTAACAGTGAGAGATACGTGGAGATCGTGCCTAGAGGTTCTTGCAAGTCATGTGATGCTACGTACGCAAATTGTTCCAGCTCACTATTGGAGTATCTCAGTTTTTCGTTGACCTGACTTAGAGTGATTTCATAGTTTTTGGAGTCTGTGATGTCATTCATCAATATCAGGTAATTGGTACGTATACCCAGGTCATTAAAGATGGGCGTTATACTCAGTTTTACCCATATTTCTGCTCCACCTTTTTTATGATTAATCACTTCTCCCTGCCAGGATTCACCCGAACTGATTGTATTCCAGATTGTTTGGTAGTTCGGGTCATTTCTCATATCCTCTTTCAGCATGGTGATGTTTTGCCCAATCGATTCATCGGTAGTGTAGCCGGTGATACTGGTGAAGCTAGGGCTCACATACTCTATGGTGGTATTGAGGTCTGTGAGGATCATTGCCGTAGGGCTCTGAGCAATGGCCAGATTGAGTTGTTTGTTTTCTTGCTCTATGCGTTTATTTTCTGTGAGATCTATTACCGAAAGCGCCCAAATTTCTTCACCGTGGTTGGTGGTGATTGCTTTTAAATTGACCAGCACGGGAAACGAAGACCCGTCTTTTCTCAACCGGATGATCTCAGTATTTTTTAATTCCCCGGTCGTCTTAATTTTTTCCAGGATTTTCTGAGTCACTGTTTTGCCCATAGCTTCCTGATCATCCAGGGCTAATAAATTCGAACCTATCAGTTCATCTTTACTGAATTGATGCATTTTTGCAAAAGCATCATTGCAGTAACGGATCACACCTTTACTTACCAGAATAGTGCCGTAGTTGGCTTGCTCGGCCATCTGCTTAAACTGCATCATTTGGTTTTCTGCTTCCAGGGTATCAGTGCGGTCCTGCAGCATCGCAAAAATTACCTCACGGTCACCTAGAGTGCTCTTAGTCAGGTTCACTTGAGCCACAAATAGTGATCCGTTTTTCCGCTGGTGCAACCAATCAAACTCCATGGAATCATTTTCCTTCATGTGCTTGTTGATTTTTTCACTGAGACTTGAACTCTTTGTGCCGTCTAGTTGCACAGGGGGTGATATGAATGTGGGCGATTGGTTGATCAATTCTTCTTTTCGGTACTCAAATAAACTCAGAGCAGTATCATTGATTTCTTTAATCTTATCTCCCTCTAGTAGCATGAGTGCATAAGGTGATGCCTCGAATAAGTAGCGGTATCGCTCCTCACTTTCAGCTATTTGTATTTGTGCTTCTTTCTGTGGAGTAATATCATTGGCAGATACCATCACAGAAGCTACTACGTTGTGATCCTTGAATACCGGCTGGAAACTCCCTCTTACCCACAATTGCCGCTGACCAAGTGTAAGCTGCTGCTCTATGCTCTTGCCATCTGCATTTTCAAATACTTCCAGAACATATCCTAATATTTGCTTGGCCTCCGCAGGGTTCAATACATCACTTATACTCAGGTCTGATCTATCGGTAATTTTTAGAGCGTCCAGATATTTGTTGGCCACATCGTTTGTATATTCAAATCTGCCTGCTTTGTCAAACATCATAATGGCCGAATTAGAACTTTCTATCAATGCCCGATATTTTTCCTCACTTTTGATGATGGCTATTTCGGCGACTTTTCGGGCAGTAATATCCCTGAAGAATACTGAGGTCCCCTGAGCATAGTTGTACACATCTATTTCCAGATATTTATCTAACGCCTCGTGGTAATACTCAAAAGATAGCCTGTCTGGTGTTGTTACTCCGGCTGGCTTCATGGATTCGAAAACCTCCCAAATGTCATGATCTACCACTTTCCACAGGTGATTGCCTATGGCATACTCTGCGTCTATGGTGGATATTTCTGTAGCCCTGGGATTCCAGGAGGTGATCATATCATCTGTATCCAGCGCAAAAAAACCGTCTTTGATACTATCGAGGATTGTTTCTTTTTCGTTGAGCGTTTCGTTGAGCTCTTTACTGCTATTGTACCGAACTAAAGCATTTGTCAGCGTATCCGCTATACTGTTTAGAAAATCTTCCTCATCTTGTGTCCATTCCCGGGAGAGCGTACAGTCGTCAAAACCTATGAATCCCACAAAATTTGACCCGATGAAGATGGGTATGATCAGAATGGAGAGAATGTCCTGACTCGCCAGAATTTCCTTGGTAGGGCCATCTTCCAGATCTTTGATGATAGCCTTGAAGGGTAAGTTTTTGTGCAGACTCATGAGTGTTTCACCTAGGGCTTCATAAGGCACATTCTGAAGCTCAGGATTGTTTATCTGTGGTGTTACACTGTTTTTGGCCCATTCGTAGCGCTGGCTGCATAGTAATCCTCCAGTGGTCTGGTCTATGCTGTTTTCGAAGTAATAGGTCCTGTCACTGTCCACTGTTTGGCCAGCTATACTCAAGCATTTGTCTATACTGGTGGAGATTTCCTCTACCTCGAGCAAGTTGTTGTTGATAGTGGCCAGCGCCTTCAGAAACCTGGTTTTTTGTTCTAAGTGCTGAAAACTCTCCACTCGCTCAGTGATATCCTGAAAAGATCCCGATACTCTCACACATTGACCGTCCAGAAATTCACTCTTTGCGATGGTTCTGATCCATTTAGTATTGCCAGATGAGGTGCGAATTCTGAATTCGACCGAATGTCTGGATTCTTTTGTTAATAGCTTTTCGCTCCAGTCCTGCACCATCGTCAGATCTCTCCGGTCTACCATTCTATACAGTTCCTTCTCACTCAGGCTTTCCTTACTATCTGTTTCCAATAGGGCTTTGGATATGTGATCCTGAAAGATCGATTGTATCTCACCGTCATTTATTTTGGCCTCCCATGAGCCTATCTTGGCTATGTCTGTCACATTTTGGGCGATGTTCCACGCTTTGAATTCGCCAGACACATCCATACATAGTGTATTCCATAGCGTGCTGCCATCAGCAAGTGTACGTGGCACACCTCTGTAGTGGTGCCAGTGTTTTTGTCCGTCGGTAGTAATGTGAGGGATTACTAATTCAAAATTTCTGAGGCTTTCTGCAGATTTCATGACGGCTTCTTGAGCCTCTTGCAGGTGTCCACCACGCCTGATGCCCTCCCATACCAGATTTGTATCCTTCATCACTTCGTCTGCTGTATGCCCCCATATATCTAAAGCCTTGGGTGACACATAGTTGAGCTCATCGTGACCATCGGGAAATAGCCGGTATTGGAAGATCACCCCTGGCAGATTATTTGTGATACTTTTTAGCGCTATCTCAGAGTTTTTTCTCGCAGTGATATCCTGAAAACTACCAAACATACGAATCCGGTCATGACCGACGATTTCTGACTGCAAGGTGAGATAAAGCCATTTTTCTGTGCCATCAGGTGCAGAGATCAGCAGCTCTCCTTCTGCCTTGTCAGGTTTGATGGTGAGTTTTTGTAGTATTTCCTGTACCACCTCTTTTCTCTTACGTCCAACGAATCTCAGGAGCTTGTCTAGGCTGATTTCTTCATCTTCAGAGAATCCAAATATCTGACGCGCCAGAGGTGTCCACACATGCTTGTCTTCATCAGGGTAGTACTCAAATGCACCCAATTTTGAAATCTTCGATACGTCATCCAGCAGTCGTTCCAGCATGCGGGTCTCGGTGATATTTCTCAGTACCCCGACGATTCGCTCAGGCTCATTGAATGGATCTCTCTGCAAAAATCCAATCTCCTCCACATGGGCATAGGTTCCTTTAGCTGTGAGCAGGCGATAATGCTTGTGCCAGGGCTTGTCAGTGCCTTTTCTCAGAAATTCATCCAGACTTTCTTTGATTTCGGCTCTATCTTCGGTGTGGATGGCATTGAGCCATTCGTCAAATGTCAGCTGGTCATATCCAAAATTCCGCTTGAGTCCCACTCCCCACTGTAGGTCATTGGTCTTTGCATTCCATTCGTATATGGCATCTTTGGAGGCATCATTGAGTAGCTGGAATTTATCATTGCTTTGCTGCAATTCCTTACGGGTATGATAGACGTCAGATATATCCATACCCATACATTGTACTTCCAATGGGTTGCCATAGCTGTCCGATACCCCCAATAGCTCCCAGTAGGTATATACCTTCTCACCTTTGTTGTTGGTTTTTTCCAGTTCTACCTTGTATATCTTACCCGGGTTGGCGAGGCATTGCCTCGAAACTTCATGCAACTTCAGTATATCTGCATCATTAGATACGGAATGCGTGCCATATTGCCCTATCACAGTTTCTCCCTCTTGAGCAAAATTAGCTTGATAGCCATTATTAGCGTATGTGATCGATCCTTCTGCACTGACCTTGACGAGGTAATTCGTCATAGAATTCAGGATGCTTTTGTATTCCTCGCCGATTTCCAGTTGTTCTCGGGTGGTGTTTTCTTCTTCGGTAATGTCCCGGTAGATGGTGACTACACAGGAGCAGTTGTCATATTTTACCTTGTGACCGGTGACATCCATCACCATTTCGTCTCCTGCAGAATTGATGAAATTGCATTTACCAAACTTGATTACTCCGTCTATTTGCTCTATGCTGTTGTGCCTTTCCTTCAGGTAGGAGACCTCAGCTGGTGGCCTGATATCCGCCATGTTTTTCTTCAGAAAGTCCTCCCGGGAGATGCCGAAGACTTTTTCGGCCTGGTGATTCACTTCTTTCACCTCGAAGGTGTTGTGATCGTAAATGATTTTGGGCAAAGGACTCTGCGTGAAAAACAAATTTAAAATTGCTTCTCTCTCATCAACTTCCATGATTCTATTACCCGTAAGGGTGTAGTTGCTGGAATCTTCGTCCCAGAAACATTGCCATACGGTGCTATACTCATGATCTTTGAGTGCCAGATTTAGCTTGCTGCTTGCATACCCTGTCGCCCGGGCATTCTCCAGCAATTCTGCAAATTTTTGGGAAATATTATCTGGTATAAGTGACAATATGTTCTGCTGTAATGTCTCCTTTTTACTAATACCGATAATGTGATCCGGATCCCCCAAAACGTGGGATACCAGATAGGTTTCTGTCAGTGTGAAGAGGATGGGGGCTGCTTGCGCTTGCAAGTTGTTTTCAGAGCTGTTGGTTGACGACATGACGTGAATATGTTGTGAAAATCGACCACAATTTTATTTTAAACGCTTGAATTGATATTGAAAAAATCGATGATTGGTTCATTTTCTCGGATTAGTCTCAGAACAGACTTATTGACTATCTGCTCAGCCACATAGCCGAGGCATGGGATTCCAGCCCAGGTAAAAGCAATCATCAACAAGAGCAAGGTGACCTTTTTGCTCAAAATACCCGATCACAAAGTCAAATTGAAATTGTTGGAGTAACTCTTGGTTCACCTCCGAAGAATTGAGGACAATACTGGGCTTTGCAGGTTGATATTTACTTACCAGCTCACAGAATACATGCCCATTCATGCCGGGCATGTTTTCATCCAAAATAATGAGATCGGGAGGGGGCATCATGGACTGATTGTCTAAAGCTTGGTATGCTTGCGACGCGTCTTTAAAAAGGCGCACTATTACATCCGGAAAGTGGGTTTTGATTTTATGATGTATGATCAGCCGGATCATAGGGTCGTCATCTACTATCCATACTTCGTGGCACTTCTCTTTTGTAATATCTTCAAATAATATTTCCATACACAAAAGAAAGTAGTGAGCTTGTTATATTCTTAGGTATTTCTTTTAATCACTAAAAATCAGAGATTTACCTAATCCAGGGGTAAGTGGCAATTGTCTATCCAGTAGTTCTTGAATCTGTTAAATTTATCAATAAGCTCGTCTACCGAATTGGCTTTGGATAAATAACTATTGGCGTGCAGACGGTATGCTTTCTCTATATCTCTCCTGGCCGTAGAGGTAGTGAGCATAATGATAGGGATGCATTGGCTCTTTGGGTGAGATTTTAATGTTTCTAATACCTCGAATCCATTTTTTTTGGGAAGGTTGATGTCCAGAAATATGATATCGGGCATCTCTTCGGCATTCAGAACCATATCTATCGCCTCTTCTCCGTTTCTGGCTATGCTTAGTTTTTCGTTCAGTCCTACTTCGTTGAATATTTCTTGCAGAATGAATATGTCTGCTTCGTTATCTTCCACTACCATGATGTGCTTACCGGATTTATGCTGATTGAGATCCATAGTTTCGCGTTTTTGTTGTAATATGACAGTAAAAAAAATATCTGTTGATTTACAAAAATACCTAATCCTACTTTGTCAAGTTACAGAATTTCGTTTATGATTCTGTTGAATTTGGCAATGGTATCTTGCGAGTTGCTGAATGCAGAGATCGATAGTA
>JAUIAO010000116.1 GCA_030425425.1 Bacteroidia bacterium
GTTTTGGATTTCGTTTCCTGAGCTTCCTTCACCATTCCTATCACCTTGGACAAGTAGGAATCTTCACCCGTATGCTTCACTTTGATTTTTAAGGTGCCATTGTCGTTGACAGAACCTCCGATGACCTGATTGTCCTTTTTCTTAGCGACAGGCTTTGATTCTCCAGTAAGCATAGACTCATTGACATGACTTTCGCCTTCTACAACAATGCCATCTGCAGGTACTTTTTCTCCCGGACGTACCAATATGATGTCATTGCTTTTTAGATCGGCTATCGGCACATCCTCATGTTCACCACCTTCTTTGATTCTGCGAGCAGTTGAGGGCATCATCTTGGCAAGTTCCTGCAAGGCATTTGATGCTCCCATTACGGATTTCATTTCTATCCAATGCCCCAGAAGCATAATGACAATTAAGCTGGCCAATTCCCAAAAGAATATTTTTCCATCCAGACCAAAAACGACTGCCGAGCTGTAGAAATAGGCGACTGATATAGCTAAAGCAATCAGCGTCATCATTCCTGGAGCTTTCTTTTTTATTTCATCAGCCAATCCTTTCAAAAACGGCCAGCCTCCATAAAAGAAGATGACAGATGAAAGGATAAACTGTACATATCTGTCTCCGTTGAAACGAAGTTGATAACCCAATAACTCTTGAATCATTGGTGCTAGCACAATGATGGGTAGCGTGATGATCAAAGAAATCCAAAATCGTTTTTTGAAATCCTCAATCATGTGTTCATGATGTCCGTGATGGTCACTATGCGACTGATGTTGACCAGAGTGGTGGTCATGGTTGTGATGATCATGGCCATGACTATGATTTTCGTGCGTATGATTATGATGTTGATGTTCCATGATTATTTCGTTTTAGCTGTGATATAATCGAGTTCTGCTATTGCTATGTTGTAATCAGACAAGGCAGTAGCTTTCATTTTTTGATACTTTAGAATTTGTTGTTGCATTCTGAGGACCTCTTCAAAGTTCTTTCCTGAATTGCCATAAGCGGTAAAAAGTAGATTCAAAGACTGCTGAGATGTCATGATCTGTTCTTCATAAAGTATGATTTGGTCGAGTTGCTTTTGAATTTCGAACCAAATCATTTCATAAGTGCTTGTAAGTCTGTTTACCGCATCTTCTTTTTGTAGCGCATAAGATTCCTGCATCAGTTGGGCTTCCTTCTGAGCTGCCTTGTATTTACCTCTGAAAATAGGGAGGCTCATAGTCACCATCGGCATCAATACGTCCTGACCATTATCAGGAACAGACATATCTGTTCGTTGGCCAACAATGACATAATCTAAGCCTACACCGATTTTAGGCATACCTTGTTTGGTTGCGGCTAATTCCTGAGCTTCACTTGCCTTTATTTTTAAGTCCAACTCATCGAGTAATGGATTGGAAGTCAATAGAGAATCCCTTCGATATGTTAAAGGCAAGTTTTCTACATACAAGGAATCCTGAACGATAATCGTCTCGTCTTCCTGTCGATTCAGCAGTGTGTTGAAACGGGTTTCAAGTGGCTTTTTCTTTTGCTCCAAAATGGACAAATTGGTCGCTGCATCTTTGAGCATTATATCTACCCTTAATACATCGACCATTGCACCCTTTCCGTTCTGGAACTTTACTGATGCAATTTCCTTGTATGACGTTAGAATACTGATGTTTTCATTTTCAATCTCCACAAGTCTTTTCAACTCAAAAAGGGGGTAATATGCAGCAGCTACCTGATAAAGTAATTTGTTTCGAGCATCTAAAAACTCCTGATACTTCGCTTCTGCCATTAGTGTAGCAACATCTTCCTGAGCCTTTAGTGTACCAAACCATGGGAACATTTGTGTCAAAGAAAAACGTGCCCTTTGAGGGCCTACACGAGTTTCTACTGGAGATATAAAATAGCCAAAAGACAAATTTGGATCTGGTAAGCTGCTCACTTGTGCAACCCGCTCCATCGCTGCTTCAAAAGACTTGTATTTAGCCTGTAATCCCGGATTGTTTTCAGCAGCAATTTTGAAATATTCATCTAGAGATTGGGCATTTGCCAAAATGGAAAACCCCAAAGTGATGACTGTAATTATAATGTACTTTTTCATGATTGTGCTTTTAGGATTTTACGTTCTTCTCTCCAGCAATAAATCACAGGTACAATGAAAATGCTG
>JAUIAO010000117.1 GCA_030425425.1 Bacteroidia bacterium
ATCGATGGATTGCCAAAGTACTCTGGAGCATCTTTTTTGAACAAATAACTGCTAAGTACTGCTATGAGCACATTATAGATAATCAAAACTGCAAATATGAAAGCTGAGGTCCTGATGGCTCTGGCTATACCAGAAAACATTTTGGTGATATTCGGGATAAACCTCATGAATCTGAGGATTCGCAAGACTCTCAATAGTCTGAATACCAACAAGAAAGATACATCAGGAATGGTGATGAACAATTCGAATAAAGACGGTATCGAGATTGCTACCAATATGAAGTCAAATTTATTCCAGCCGTCCTTTATATAATTTCTCCAGCCATAAAGGCCGATTTTGACTGACATCTCCAAAACGAAGAACAACGTGAAACCATGGTCTAGAATACTGATATATGGATCGTTGTGGAAATTATCATAACCCATCAGGAACAACAATACGGAGTTGACCATAATGGCATTGATGATGATCCATTCGTTGGTAAAAAACTTGGTAATTCTACTGATCATGTTTCGATGTGAATTGTAAGCTAATGACTTAAGGTGGATAGATGGCTGATCGCTTCAGCGAGCACTAAGATATAAGAAAATCTGCTTCGGATTAAATCAAAAAGTCAATGATTGTAAGATTTTTGTTGGCTATACCCCAATTCAGAAAGGATGAAATCTCAAGTAAAGGTTAATCGCAGGAACAGGGTCATTGATCACTTTTCCATAGCCAGGGATTGCATAAACATCTACTGCAGTATCCTGCTGATCATAATAGGAAAGCAACCTAAGTCGCAAAAACATTCCTACAGAGAATAGTTTGTTGAGTTTAGATTCTGGCTCGGACTTTTTTAATCGAATTCTTGATTCTGAGGTAATCAGAATTTCTACCCACCTGGCGTCCAGGTTTGGTCTTTCATATTCTTCGCTAAAGTCAGATTGTACACCGGTTTTGCTGTTGACATAGTAACCCCAAACATCCGAAAAGCTACTCACTCCGTATGCCGCTCCAAGCCCAATTTTGTTCAGTTGGTCTAGATTGGTAAGATATCCTCCACCTACTCGAAAGTAAGTTCCATTTGACCTGTAATAGCCATTTTCAATGGCGTTCTCAGGGCTTAAATCAGCATGTCCATATTCTCCTGTCATATAGAATTGTTCATAAAACAGGAATGACAAGCCCATTTCTATTTTATCTTCAAAACCTGCCAAAGACATTGCGGTTTTGCCATAATCGAATGTAAAAGAAGGGGATACGAATCGCTTTTTTACTACTTCTACCTCATCTTCCGGAACAAACGTAGTATCTGATACGATTCCTAAAGAATCAGACTGTGCCTGCAATACTCCGGAAAAGAGTATGAGATTAAAAATAAGCAGCAATAGTCGCTTCATCGCTTATGCATTGTGAGGTTTTACAATTAAACTCCAAAGAGTCAAAAGTATGATAAATGGTGTCAGTTTCTGCTACTTCTACAAACACTTTTCTGGAGCCGTCTATGGTTTCATACTTGATGTATTGAATGGCCAGCTCATATGTATTTCCATCAATGATGATTTCATAAGTAGTTTGGTTTTGATCATTCAATAAAATAGGTAGATTAAAAAACTCCGCACTATCTTCATAAGTCAGAGTAGAGCCATTTTCCAACAAAGTGATCAACTCGGGTTTTAATTTACCACTCTCTATGTCTGAGAGGATTTTATTGAGGTCTGTTCGATCAATCTTGATGTATTTGTCTAAAGTATCCAGATTTTGCAGTACTGATGCTATGCTATCAATATATTGATTGAACAAGGTCTGAAGGTCCCTAAAAGAGTCATCACCATTGCTCACTAGCTCATCTATTTTAGTCAGGGAGTCGCTCAAAACAGATAATGAGTCTTCACTTAATTTATAAAGGCTATCAATTTCTTTTATCGAGTCGTTGACCATAGAAAGATCAGCGGTAATTTTCACGGCGCTATCTTGATTGTAGAAAACCATCTTGATGTACGGATCATAAATGAGAGGCTCACCACATTCGTCACATGGGTCACATGCAGTGCTTATGGTCATCCAGATGATCAATATCCCGAAAATATGTTTCATTCTTACTAAGCTTGGTAATTGGTGA
>JAUIAO010000013.1 GCA_030425425.1 Bacteroidia bacterium
ACCGGACTTCCTCCTTCTGTCAAGCTATTGTATTCAGCAAACACATTTGGATTAACATTCATTGGGTCACCCCAACCTCCAGCTTCTGGAAGTCGCTTCATTGTAGTATTGAGATAAACAACTTTTGGTTTGTTTTGCCACGGTCTTCCTAGCTTGTAATTACCATTTGTGCTTGAAAATCCATCAATCGTACAATTGTTGAAAACATATCCCCAATTGGTAGAAGTGGCTGCTGCAGTAACATGGTTACCAGAGCGGTCCTCCAGGTAGATCAATGTCTCATCAAAGAAAACATCTCCATCTCCGAAAATAAAATCGACCGTACCATGAATTTCACCTGTCTCCCAAAAAGCTCGCCCCTTACCTGTATAGTAGGTATCTTGATTACTTAAGAGTCTTACATTTTTATAAATATTCCGATCACCCTGGTCTCTCAGTGCTACCGCTCTGCCATAAAATGTACCTACTCGATAATCCATTTTATTCAGAATGGTCAAGTCTTGCATGTAGATATTATCAGCACTGGATAGCAAATTCAATGTAGGTGTAGTTCCTATTCCTTCATCGGCGGGAGCCGGATTATTAAATAGAATCACTCCTTCTGTGCTTTCGCCAATGAAAGAAACATTAGGGGCTGCAAAAGTGGTTTGCTGAGTTCCATCACCTGTAGTATTTCCCAGATCATACTCCCCGTTCGGGAAGAATATTACAAATCGCTGACCTGTAGAAGAATTGGCATTTGCAGCGGCAAAAGCTGCAGCTACATCGCCATCCACACCAACGATGAAATCATATGCTTTTTTAGAAACAGAAGGACGATCTAATGTAGTAAATGAGATGGATATCGCATCAGTCAGCGTATTGTTAGTCAAATCAGAAACAACATTTCCTGCCAAACTAAATGTGTATGCCGTATTGTAATCCAATCCTGAATATGCAAAAGAAATGGTCTGGCCAGAAATCTCTGGATTTAGGTTTTTTCCGTCAAGCGTTGCTGTAGTGCCATCCGCAATTTTCACTCTCTCGTCAAATGATAATACGACTTTTCCTGTAGCGGATGCTCCGGTAGCTCCATCTTCAGGAACTGAACTTACCAAAACCGGAGCAGTACCATCATCAACAATTTCTTCTGTACCCGTCACATAAATTGCAGAAATAGTAGTTCCGTCTTTTTCGGAGGTAGAACCTACAATTGCCGAAGTATAGTCAGGAATCCATCTGATATAGACTTTCTCTGCATTATTGGCTTCAGCAGGTAGAGAGAAAGAACCCGGATTGAGTACTTTGGCTGTAGTCATATTATAGGAACCCAATGTGGTGAAACTACTTCCATCAAGGGAGTACTCACATTTCTGTACTGAATATGCGTTGTAATTAAACAACATATCGGCTGCTACTTCAATGTCTGTGTAATCTGTAGCAACAAAACTGATCTGATAATAATACTTATCTGCAAGCTGAGTCCAGGCTACGGCCGCCCCTTCTGCAGCTTCATATCCTCCTGCTGCTACAGTAGACTTGTCCAACCATGTGGTAGTATTGCCAGCTGCATCTGTAAGTATCAATGAAGAGGATTGGTTGATATCATCTGCATAAAAATCCGCGACACGACCCTGATTACCCGGGAGGTAAAAATCCCAGCCTACGATATAATCAGTTGCACTGTAGGTGGCAGTGATATTTTTATCTTCATTCATATTCACCACCAGATTGGCACTGGTTTCTCCCGTGCTCCAGTTAGAGAACGAAAGAATAGGATTGCTCTTAGCAGTGACAGTCACACTTGTGCCATCTTCATACATTCGGTTATCGTCTATCATCACTCCTTCCGGGGCAAATGATATCATGTAATCATTTGCTCCGCCTTCTGCACTTACTGAAAGTGAATAAGTTGGTATCGAATTGAATACAGCCGTTAGATCTGTATTTTCATTTAGAGTAAACGAGTAAGGATTTTCGGTGGAAACCTGATTTCCTGATCCATCTGACCAATGTGAAAATTCATATCCAAAATTCTTATTGGCAGTGAGTTTAATTTCTGTTCCTTCGTCAAATTCATTTCCTACTGGAAAGGATTCTATAGTTCCTGCTCCCTCAGGAGAAATTGCAGTATTCATAGTATAAGTAGTCACCTCTACTATGGTACCCGATACATTTCCTGTTAAAACCACATCAGCCAAACCGGCTTCTTTGGTATCTCCCAGACTATGAATGATAATTTGTAATGTACATTCACCATCAGAAGGATTGATTGGTAATCCGGAGACATCATAGCTCACGTCGGTGTATGCACCAGAATTGTCTCGTTCAGGTTTGATGTCTGTTCCCAACACTGTAGCTGTACCATCTGAAGAAATCCAGAGAACATCAATGAAGCCAGAGTCCGTACCGTATCTCTGAGCTTTGAATGACACACTGGAAGGTTTGAAGGTCAGACCTGTAACCGGCCAAATGTTGAAATTCACTGCATTCTCAGTGCCTGATCCGGTTTGGGCAGTTGGCTTATAAGTACGAAATGTAACTCCATTACTAGTCCTTACTCCTTTATAATTGAGGTTGCTTCCGAGAGAAACATAATCCTGTTTGTAATACTCTCCGGTGCTTCCGGAATATGTAGCCACAGGGTCAGATGCATCATTATGTGCCCATGTGATGGTGGATGATTCGTCTATGTCAGGATCTTCACCAGTAGAATTTTCTACGTCGACATAATTAGCATTTCCATCCTCCAGCTGTCCATTGGTGATGTCTTCCACGAGGCTATTTAAATACACTTCCACGTTGGTATAAAACTTACTCAGGTCATAATCAGATCCATCGCTCGCACTGTTCTTATTCAGGCCATTGGCATCTTCCCAATCGTCTGGCATTCCGTCCTGATCCGTGTCAGTCGGGGCAGCAGTACTGTTATATGTCGGCCAGCCTCCCACATCAGATTGAGTATCAATTAATCCTGCTTTGCTGGTTCCCGTTTCAGAACCCACATAGGTATTGGTACCACTTTTAATCTCACTGACGATTCGAGCATCATGACTATCTCTTTTCAAACTTGTACCGGCATAGGCCAGCACTTTGTCATAAGCATCTTCAGCAGTGTGAGTAGTGATCTGACCTTTGCTGAATTCATTGTCTGATTTCACATCATTGTCCGTTAGCCCATCTTGTGGATCAATCCCTGCAAAGTTGTTACTGGTCACGGTAGAGCTACCATACATATAGTTTCCATCCACATAGAATTTACCATAAACACCCGCGACATTTGAATTGGATCCATTGTCTTTATTAGGAGCAAAGATTCTATCTCTTACACTTGAGGAAGTAGCAGGACCATATTTATAGTAGTTATTGACAAAATTGTAGCTTCCTCCCTCTCCGGCGTATCCGCTATTGCCACCCCAGTTGAAAATGACATTGTTTCTAAAATCTACCAGCTCCAGCTCTGGCTTACCGGTATACCGACTTCCACACATCCGTGGATTTCTGCTGTCATGATGTGCGAAAAGGTTGTGATGAAATGAAGCTTTTTGTCCTCCCCAGATTCCACCATAGCCGTGGGTTCCTTTGTCATGAACAGAGATACGTAGACTCTCCGTAAGGGTACACCATTGCATGGTGAAATTTTCATTGTCATAAAACGAACCCGTCTCATCAGTGCTCCAACTCATGGTACAATGATCCAGGATAATGTTTCTATGATGTCTGCCTCCCATGGCATCTCCTTCGTGGGCTTTTTCATCTCCCATTCTGGATCTGATATATCTAATGATCACATTATCCGCACTCACTATGAGCGAGTAATTTTTCAGACAAATTCCGTCACCTGGAGCAGTCTGCCCGGCTATGGTCACATTGCCATTAGAGATTTTCAAATCAGAGTTGAGACTGATCAATCCAGATACATCAAATACGATGATCCTGGAACCACTGGCTTGCACCGCGGCCCGAAAGCTACCCGTACCTGAATCGTTTAAATTAGTAACATGAATGACTTTTCCGCCACGTCCGCCTGTAGTGAATCTTCCGTGTCCTTCAGCACCAGGAAATGCCGGAGGTGTGGTGTTTTGTGTTTGTGCAAAACTCAATAAAGTGCATAGGATTGCACTGATAAAAAAGAGCTTTCTCATAGTTTAGGGATTATAAGAATAAATATTGATACAAATGTATGTAATCGATTACATTAAATAATGAATGACTAAAACAATCTCGGTATTGCTCGACTAAATCTTATACAGTCAAATAAGGATTCGTTGACAGGAATAGTTCACTTCACTCATGCCAGCATGACTTCTAATCATGAGGAATCCAACCTCCTAACACGTTCTCTATGGTGATTTTATCCGCTTCTTCCTTGGTTAGTTGATGAGTCCAGGTTGCTCGGGATTTGGTTTTGGCTCCTTTGCCGGAATTATTGAATTCTGCATAAAAAGCTGTCTTTTTCTTTTCTTCAGACCGCCAAGGATCCCAACCTTCCGGGTGAATGATCTCACTAAGTTCACAATTCATGAATATGGTCTGCGCATAAGGCCTCCAGGGTCTTCCCAAAAAAACGGAACCTTTATCAGCAGAACCTTCAATCTTACAATTGTTAAAGACAAATCCATGAGCGGAAGTCTCCTCGGTAGAAGCAGCGGTAATGTATCCATTTCGCTTGCAATAAATCTCACATCCTTCAAACCAGACAGTACTCCATCCAAAGATGAAATCAACTGTTCCTTCGATGTAGCAATTTTCGTAATACTGCCTGCTATTCTTTCCATGCGGATATAAGGTGTCCTGATTGCCAAGGAATCGACAATTGACAAATTTTACTTTGTCTCCATCTACTCTCATAGCCACTGCCTGGCCTACCTCTCCTGCCGAATTTTCGAAAGTGATATCGTAGGCTTCAAAACCGTCTCCATAGATATAAACTGAAGAAGAACCAGAAGTTCCTATTTCTTCTCCAAACTGGTTTTTCCTACTCGCAAAATCATCAAATGTCAAAATCGTCTTATCAGCTCCATCACCAATGAAAGTGATGTTGGTTTTCGTAGAAGGAACGATCAGCTTTTCCTTATAGGTGCCTTCCTTGATCAGAATATTGGTGCGGTTTTTCCTGAGGTGTGGTACTGCGTCGATGGCCGCTTGCACTTCAGTAAAATCTCCAGAACCATCAGCAGCCACCACAAAATCAAAGTCCTGGGCCCGCAGCACTGAGGGTAAAAGGAGTATTATTAACGTTAAAATTTTCATTGTTCAAGATTCATCATCGCTTCAAAAATCAATTCGGCCACTGCCCTTGCTCCTTCTGGCTGAAAATGTGTATTGTCATTTTGACCATTTGGATAGGCTTCATATACGCCCGAATCGAGATTCATAAAATAATTCTTAGTCACATAATCACGTCCCTTTTCCGAAAAAGCTTCCATGCTCAGTTGATTCAAATCAATGAGTAACACCCCCATTTCTTCGGCTATATCCATAGCAGCAGTTGGATATTCACCATGTACATTTTCCAGGTGTCCTTCCTTCCAGGGATAGTTTCTGCATACTGGAGTGAGTATGATTGGAATTGCTCCTTTCTCTAGAGATTGTGATACATAAAGCCTTAAAAACTCCTTATACCCTTCAATATTGACATATCGCTCGGTTTTGTTTTCTGCGGCATCATTGTGACCAAACTGCATAAGCACCAGATCACCGGCTTTCAAAGAATCATAAACTGCCCTCCATCTACCCTCTTGAAAAAAAGATCGTGTACTTCTCCCGCCTCTTGCCCGATCTTCAACATCGACACTATCTGCTGAAATCAGTCCTTTGAATTTTGAAAGATCTGCATCATTAAAATACTCCTGGAATACCTGTCCCCACCCTGTAACCGGATAGCGCGTTTTGTAGTAGTCTTTTCCTTTGTCGTAATTATCTGCATAATCAGCCATAGTGGAGTCACCGATCAGGTAAATCTTGATGACTTTTCTGGATGTCTGCTGGCAGCTAAGCAACAGCATCAACATCAAAAGAAATATTGCATTAAGCTTCTTCATCGCTTACCCACTACAATTTTATCCAGCAACTCCAGGTCTAATTCCTCCATTCCGTCCAATACCAATTGCGCCATCTTACGAGCCCCCAGCTCATTGAAATGTGTATTATCCTCTCTCCCATTCGGGTAATTCGGATGTTCTCCAGCTTTCAAATGATGATATAGATACTGAGAATTCGCCACTCCCCATTCATTGAGCAGGTCCATTGACTTTTTGGTCATATCGATCAAAGGCACATCCAGCTCGGCTGCCACATCTCTCACCAGCTGGGCATACTCCGAATGGGTGTCTTTCAGCTTTCCATTTTCAAATGACCTTCTGGTAACAGGAGTGAGCAATATTGGATTGGCCTTTTTTGCCCTGGTGTCGGTAATATACTTTTTCAGGTTAGTTTGAAATTCTTCCGGAGTTGTATATCTGCCCACCTTGGAAGGCACTTCATCATTGTGACCAAACTGAATAAAAACATAATCTCCTTTGGAAAGCGTCTCCAGAACTTTGTCCCATCTACCCTCTTCCATAAAAGACTTAGTGCTTCTGCCATTCCGAGCTCGGTTTTCTATGGTGACTGATTCATCAAAAAACGTTTTGAAAGGAGTCCCCCAACCTGTCTCGGGAAAAGCATTATCTGATTTATCAGCACAGGTAGAATCACCAACCAGATAAACTGTTACTTCGCCTTTTGGTACCAAAGTGAAACTGAGCAACAGAGTGCTCAGGATCACTAAAAAAAATCTTGCTCTAAACATTACAATTTGACTTTTGAAGCTTCTACTTCACTACCAATCTTGATTTCGGATGCTTCAAGTCCAGCGCTACTTAGATCCACATCAGCAGTTTTAGTACCCAGAACTTTTACAAGCTCTGCTGTATTTTCTGAAGACCCTGAGAAATTCTCCACCTTCACATTTTTGACATTATAAGCTACTAATGGATTTCCCTTTCGTACGGTCACTTTTACATTTTTGAAAGTCACACCATCTGCATCAATCATGGAGATACCTTTCTTACCATCCAAAAGTACATTTTCGATATTGATGTTTTTCAGATTCATCTCCGGCAATCCCTGGAAATATCCGGCACTTCCTGAATTGATCGCTGTTACGTTTTTGATATAGATGTCTTTGAAAGAAGGGGTTTCTTCTGTCACTGGCACCATTTCTTCATCGGGTTGTGCTTGTTCCTGATCCTCTTCCAATACCGGAGACTGACCGCCATAAAATAAATTGAAGCGGATAGGTTCGGTAGGGATATTGGTCATGTCTATATCTGAGATGTAGATATTTTCCACTACTCCACCTCTTCCTCGTGTACTCTTAAACCTCAATCCAACATCTGTTCCCATGAAAGTACATTTACTTACATGGATGTTTTTCACTCCGCCAGACATTTCACTGCCTACTACGAATCCACCATGTCCATGATAAACAATGTTGTTTTTGATAATAGCATTTTCGGTAGGCATTCCTCTTTTACGACCATCTTCATTTTTACCTGATTTGATACAGATCGCATCATCTCCCACATCGAAAACATTGTTATAGACCAAAGAATTCTTGCAAGATTCCAGATCCAGGCCATCGCCATTTTGAGAATACCAGGGATTGCGAATGCTCAGATTTCTAAGGATGACATTCTCACACATCAGAGGGTGAAGGTTCCACGCAGGACTGTTCTGGAAAGTAGGACCATCCAGCATCACATTTTTAGACTTCACTATGCTGACCATTACGGGTCTTAAAAAGTCCTTGATCTTTTCAAATTCCTCTTTGCTGCTGCCTTGCGGTACGTTGAACATACCAGTACCTTCAGATCCACGGCGATACTCTTCAGACGGATACCAGATCCGACCATCTTCGCTCAGTATTCCACCAGACTTTACCAGCTTATTCCACTGCGAAGGAGACATTTTGCTTTTCTTCACTGCTCTCCAGGCATCACCAGCACCATCGATGGTTCCCTGACCTGTTATGGAAATGTTTTCGAGGTTTATTCCATTGATCGGAGAAATACAGCGATACGTTTCTAAGCCTTCAAAGCTGGTGGCGATCAGTGGATACAATTCTTTATCAGCACTGAATTGGATCAGCGCTCCTGATTCCAAATGAATATTCAGATTGCTCTTTAGCGTGATGGGACCCGTAAGCCAAATACCTCTTGGCACAATCAATTTACCACCTCCCTTTTCAGACAAGTGACTGATAGCTTTAGCAAAAGCATCAGAATTCAAAGTAATGCCATCTCCTACTCCACCAAAATCTGATAAACTGACTTCATAGTTCGGAATGACTGGCTCAGTCACTCTTGGCATATCAAATTCTATCTGATCGTAGATTCCATCATCAGCAGACTGCACTGCTGGCTGATCTTTTTGCGGGGTACTACATGCTGCTAATATTGCAATCGACAATGCAACGATATAAGACTTCATGAATAAATAGTTTAGGGTATCAAATTTCTTTTGCCATTTGCCTTCATCAGACAAAGAGGCTCAAAGCAAACTTAAGAAATGATTGTGAGTAATCGATTGCACAAATGTTTAAATTTCTAATCAACCCTGATTAATAAACCTCAGGCTGATAGAGTTTGAAGATTAAATTGGCTTTGAGTAAAATATTTTAACAAGTAACTTCATAATTCATTTTTGAATATGAAAGGCTCCATATCCTTCTTAATCATGCTGGTTTTCATTGTGACAGGCTGTCAAAATGAAGAAACGTCTCCTTCACAAAGTGAATTAATGAAAGATGCTTTATTGAATAACAGCTGGAGGCTCAACTATCAATATTCACTTATCTTCCCATTTCAACTATCAACCGAAGATGAAAATTATTTAAAATTCGAAGATTTTCAGGATTCACTTTCCTTTCAGATTGAGGGTCCTCTGTCCAATGAACTTAGAGGTGGAACGCTATATCTTTCGATTCCTGAGATAAACAATGTAAAAGTCGACATAGTAGATCAAAATTTTCAAAGTTTATCAGCAGACCTGGGAATGAATGACCTATTAAATTCAACAGTCATTCATCTTTGGATCAGAGATCTGGGAGAAGATTGTACCAACTCACCTATTCCTGAATGTGGTACCTATTCATTGACTCTTTATTTTGATGCGGTTGAAGCAGATTGAAATAGAACCTTAAAGCCCGAACCTTGAACTTCTAACCCCAACGACAGTACAGGACTGTTTTGAGCACTTCTGATATCATTATTGTATTCAGACTATAAAAAGCATTCATTTAATTATGAGTTACAATAAATTGATAGGCAGTTTGCCAAAAATCGGGATCAGGCCTGTAATCGATGGCCGTCTCGGTGGCATTCGCGAATCTCTGGAAGACCAATGCATGCTACAGGCTCAAAAAGTAGCAGATCTTCTGGAGGAAAACCTAAAGTATTTTGATGGAACACCGGTACAGTGCGTAATAGCAGATAGCACAATTGGCCGAGTGGCAGAGGCAGCGGCTTGTGAAGATAAATTCGCCAGGGAAGGTGTGGGTCTGAGCATTACCGTGACACCTTGCTGGTGCTATGGCACAGAAACCATAGACATGCACCCTACCCGACCGAAAGCCATTTGGGGCTTTAATGGAACGGCTCGTCCGGGAGCAGTTTATTTGGCTGCTGCATTAGCCGGACATACACAAAAAGGCATTCCGGCATTTAGTATTTACGGTCAGGATGTGCAGGATTCTGTAGAAGAAGACGTACCTCAGGAAGCAATAGACAAATTGTTGCAATTTGCGAAAGCGGGGATAGCTGTGGCTACCATGCAAGGTAAATCCTACTTATCCATTGGGGCTGTTTCTATGGGAATCGCCGGGTCGGTGGTGAAAGAAGACTTCTTCCAGGAATACCTGGGCATGCGCAACGAATATGTGGATATGAGTGAGCTTAGCCGCAGGATCGAAAAAGGAATTTTTGATCAGGAAGAATTCGAGAAAGCATTGGCCTGGACTAAGGTCAATTGCCGGGAAAACTTCAACTTCAATCCACATAACAAATCGCGTGAGGAACTCGATCGTCAATGGGAAGTAGTGGTCAAAATGGCCATTATTTGTCGTGATTTGATGATCGGCAATCCAAAACTAAAAGAGCAGGGATTTGGTGAAGAAGCACTTGGGTTCAATGCCATAGCTGCGGGTTTCCAGGGACAAAGACAATGGACCGACTGGCAACCGAATGGGGATTTTATGGAAGCCATCCTCAATTCTTCATTTGACTGGAACGGTAAACGCCCGCCTCACATCATGGCTACAGAAAACGATTCTCTGAATGGAGTTTCGATGCTTTTTGGTTACCTATTGACCAATCAGGCACAGATTTTCTCAGATGTGAGAACCTACTGGAGTCCGGCTTCTGTGAAGCGTATCACCGGATATGATGTAGAAGGTGTAGCAGAGAATGGATTCATTCACCTGATCAACTCCGGTTCTTCTGCTCTGGATGGAAGTGGCGAGCAATCTATTGACGGAAAACCTGCCATGAAGCCTTTCTGGGAGATTTCAGATTCTGAAAATCAGGCTTGTCTGGACGCTACTGACTGGCCTCCGGCCATCGATTATTTCCCAGGCGGTGGATTTTCTTCTCATTTTGTCACTAAAGGTGGCATGCCTGTGACTATGTGTAGATTGAACCTGGTTAAAGGGCTTGGTCCGGTAATGCAAATCGCCGAAGGATGGACCATTGACCTTCCAAAAGAAGTGCATGATGCACTGGACAAAAGAACAGATCCTACCTGGCCAACCACTTGGTTTGTGCCGAGACTCACTGGAGCTGGTGCTTTCAAAGATGTGTACTCGGTCATGGCCAACTGGGGAGCAAACCATGGGGCATTTAGCTACGGCCATTATGGTAAAGATATTATCACCATGTGCTCAATGCTTCGCATCCCTGTAAACATGCACAATGTAGAAGATGAGCCTTTCCGACCAAAAGACTGGGCATCTTATGGCATGGATCCGGAAGGTGCGGACTACAGGGCTTGCGCCAATTACGGACCATTATATAAATAAAGATTCTTCATAGGTTAGGGGCAGTTCGGCATTTTGCTGGCTGCCCTTTTTAATTTAAAAGAAGGTTTCTTTATAACTATTTAATTAGTTCAAATGGGTTGAGTTTTGTTGGAGATCCGAAATACAACCCAATAGCCAGTGGCATACAGCAAGCTCAGACATTGTTTAAATACCGTTGGTTTAATAAGATTTACTAATCTTAACAAAGATTAAAAAATGCGTCATTCAAAAGCTTCTATTATTTGGTTGATCATTGTTTTGCTGGGATGTACAACACCTCAAAACACACAAATTGCATCAACCACCAAATTTGACAACCCGTCCAAACCCTGGACATTTTGGTATTGGATGAAGGGCTATGTGAGCAAAGAAGGTATCACAGCAGACCTGGAAGCAATGAAAGAAATCGGGCTCGGGGGTGCTTATTTGATGCCCATTCAGGGACCAGATGAAAATCCACTCTATGAACCAACAGCTGTTCAGCTTACCCCGGAATGGTGGGAAATGATCAGACATGCCTTCTCGGAAGCAAAACGACTCGATTTTCAATTGGGACTGCATGCAAGTGATGGATTTGCTCTGGCGGGAGGACCGTGGATCACACCGGAGCTGTCAATGCAAAAAGTGGTCTGGACAGTAACTAATTTCACAGGTGGCCACTTTGAAGATACACTTCGCCAACCCGAAGCGTATGAAGGTTACTATGAAGACATTGCGGTCTTTGCTTTTCCTAATAAGGTAGCACCAAAGTCCAGTTTCCAGACTAAACCAACCATCACCACAAGTACAGGTGAAAATGCTGATTTTTTAGTTGTAGATGGCAATAAGGAACAGTTTCGATGTGAAGAAGATTGCTGGTTTCAATACAGTTTTTCAGAGCCATTTACCGTCCAAAGTATTCAGGTGATTACCAAAGGCAATAATTACCAATCTCACAGACTGAAAGTTTTAGCGAGTGATGATGGAGAAGATTTTCAATTCGTCTATCAAATGACACCCCCACGCCACGGATGGCAGGATACTGATGAACAAGCCACATATTCAATACCCAAAACCACTGCTAAGCATTTCCGATTTGTATGGGAACTGGAAGGCACTGAACCAGGTGCAGAAGATTTGGATGCTGCCAAATGGAGCCCTAGAATGAAAATTGCCGGTCTGGAACTGAACAGTCAGCCAAAAATCCATCAATTCGAAGGAAAATCAGGTGCCGTATGGCGAATCAGCCCGAGAACTACCGAAGAACAATTGCCCTCTACGATGTGCATCAATCCGAGCGATATGATCAACCTGACAGATCTGATGGATGAAAATGGTGTGCTTAACTGGGAAGTCCCGCAGGGAAACTGGATCATTCTGCGAATGGGCCATACTTCTACAGGACACACGAATTATACTGGAGGCGGTGGACTGGGATTGGAGTGCGATAAATTCAATCCAAAAGCGATCAACACTCAGTTTGACGGCTGGTATGGAAGAATTGTGCAGGAGATGGGCAGTGATCTTACATCAGCACTAAAAGCATTTCATGTAGATAGCTGGGAATGCGGCAGTCAAAATTGGTCACCGGTATTTCGTGAAGAATTCATCAAAAGAAGAGGATATGATCCTGTGCAGTTCCTTCCAGTCATGGCTGGATTCCCGATTTCCAATACAAAAACCTCCGAGCAGTTTCTACATGATGTTCGAGAGACTATTTCTGAGCTCACAATCGATAATTTCTACGGCATTATGGCCAAAAGGGCGCATGAGCAAAATGTCCAGTTTAGTGCAGAAAGTGTAGCCCCAACCATGGTTAGTGATGGCATGAGACATTATAGTGACGTGGATTTGCCGATGGGCGAGTTTTGGCTGAGAAGCCCTACACATGACAAACCGAATGACATGCTTGACGCTATTTCTGGTGCTCATGTGTATGGCAAGAACATCGTACAGGCAGAAGGATTTACGGAATTGAGAATGATGTGGGACGAGCATCCGGCTATGCTCAAGCCTCTGATCGATCGCAATTTTGCATTGGGAGTAAACAGACTGTTTTTTCACGTTCAGACACACAATCCTTGGCTAGATCGGGCACCGGGAATCACATTGGGAACTGTAGGCCTATTTTTCAATCGAGATCAAACCTGGTGGAAACCGGGTAAAGCTTTTGTAGCTTATATCGAAAGGTGCCAGCAATTATTGCAAGAAGGACGCCCTGTGACGGACGTTGCTGTATTTACAGGTGAATGCCTTCCAAGAAGGTCGATCTTGCCTGACAGGCTGTTAAAAACACTTCCTGGCGTGTTTGGCGAAGAGGTGGTTGAGTCAGAACGTATCAGAATGCAAAATGAAGGCCAACCCCAGCGACGCATCCCCAAGGACGTAAAGCACTCAGCAAACATGGCTGACCCTGAAAATTGGCTGGATCCATTGAATGGTTACAAATACGATTCTTTTAATAAAGATGCTCTTCTCAGGCTAGCAAGTGTCAACGATGGAAGAATTGTCCTGAGTACAGGAGCTAGCTATGATGTACTGGTTTTGCCTGGAGTCCGTAGAATGAATCCCAATCCAGAGTACATGTCATTGGCAACCCTGAAGAAACTTTACGAATTGATTGAGGATGGAGCTAAAGTGGTCATCAGTCAAAAGCCCGAATTCAGTCCGGGAATTGATAAGGATGAAAAAGCCATTCAAAAATTGGCCAAAAAAATCTGGGGAGGCAATTGGGATCAAACAGAAACGCTTTTTTATAAAAGTATCGGTAAAGGGGTGGTTTTCAAATCACCAATTCTTTGGGATGACTTTTCATTCTTAGAATTAGCGCCTGATTTCCAGGCTTTTGAAAATGATAAACCTGCCAAAGACATAGCATGGTCACATAGAAAGTCAGAAAAGAGAGAAATTTATTTCATCTCCAATCAGCAAAATCAAAAACGATCAATCACAGTTTCTCTGCGTGTAATCGGAAAACTCCCAGAGATTTATGATCCGGTGACGGGTGAAGGATATGCAGCAGAAAATTTCGAGCTTTCAAGTTCTAAAACAGAAGTTCATTTATCACTTTACCCAAATCAATCTTTATTCATTCTACTGGAAAACGAGTCCAAATTGATTGGTCAATCTAAGCAGGAATTTAAAGATGAACCATTTGAGATTACAGGAAACTGGAAACTCACCTTTGACACCCTCAAGGGTGGACCAAAAGAACCTGTTTTCACAGATACTCTTACAAGTTGGACAAGCTTCGAAAATCCACAGATTAAATACTATTCTGGCACTGCTACCTATGAAGTTGATTTTGATATTCAAGATTTAGGTTTCACCAGGCCAAACCTCCAAATCACTGGTTTACATGACATTGCAGAAGTAATTCTCAATGGTCAAAACTGCGGAGTGATCTGGACAGCACCTTATCAAATCGATTTATCGAAAGCTTTGAAACCAGGCGAAAACCACCTAGAAATCCAATTAACCAACACGTGGAGAAACAGATTGCTATATGATCATACCCTGCCCGAAGAAG
This sequence comes from Bacteroidia bacterium, assembly GCA_030425425.1. Taxonomy (GTDB): domain Bacteria; phylum Bacteroidota; class Bacteroidia; order Cytophagales; family Cyclobacteriaceae; genus Marinoscillum. The sequence goes on from JAUIAO010000013.1 coordinate 14,547, forward strand.
AACAACTCACCTGGACAACCGCGCCTTATTGGCTCGAAGGAGAATCATTGCTGGACGCGGGAATCACGGGCAAAGTATCCATTGTAGAAAATCAACATCGATAACTAAATCATGCGCAAAACCACCTTCATCAAACTATTTACCGTACTCATTCTATGCCTATTGCAGGTAAAAACTACAGGACAGTCAACTGATTCTCCTGAATTTGAAATGAGTCAAATTGGAAGTGATCATTTACTCAAAACCCCCTGGGATCTGCTAGTGGCACCAGATGGATATTTGTGGGTAACAGAGCGAGCTACAGGACAGGTCGTGCGAATTAATCCAGAAACTGCGGAGCGTGATTTATTGATCAAAATAACAGAAAGCTATTCAGATGCCGGTCAGGACGGACTTCTGGGCATGGCTCTGCACAAAGATTTCGAAAGTGGTGCTCCATTCGTTTATCTTTCGCATTCCTATCTTTCGTCAGGCGTCAGAAAACAAAAGCTCGTTAGATATACCTATGAGATCAGTGAAAATGATGGTTCTCTGAAAAATCCTGAGGTTATTATCGAAAATTTACCATCAAGCCATGATCATAATTCAGGAAGATTAATTTTTGGCACTGATGAGAAGTTGTATTACACCATTGGCGATCAGGGCATTAGAGTTTGCGATGAGAATCTAGCTCAGTTTGTTCCTACACAAAACGAAATTGATCAGGAAAACTGGAAAAATTATCCTGGAAAAGTACTCCGCATCAATCTGGATGGATCGATTCCCTCAGATAATCCAGAGTTCAATGGTGTGAAAAGTCATGTTTACTCTATTGGACATAGAAATCCGCAGGGCCTGGCAGTAAGTGATGATGGGTTGGTATATTCCAGTGAACATGGGCCGAGCTCGGATGATGAAATTAATATAATCAATTCGGGAAAGAATTATGGCTGGCCATATGTGGCGGGTTACAAAGACAATTTGGTGTTTGACAATGACGGCTGTCACAACAACGAAACTGGATTTACATCAGAGAATTATCAAGGTCCACTACTATCAATATTTCCACCAGATTATGACTTGGAGCAAAGTTGTAATAGTTCATGGATGTGTAGACCGAATATCGCTCCCTCCAGTCTGGAGATTTATCAGTCTGCAGCAATTGCCGGTTGGGAAAATTCATTGCTAATCCCAAGCCTGAAACGTGGAAGAATTTACAGATTGAAACTTGACGAAGGTGGAAAATCACTGATTGGAGACACGTCGCATCATTTTTACACACAGAATCGCTATCGAGATATTGCTGTGAGTCTTGACGGAGAATCCTTTTATATCATCACCGATGGGGAAGGAAAAACTTCCGATGAATCTGGTTATAATCTGACCAATAGTGTGGTGAATCCGGGAGCTATTTTGCATTTCCGTTTGATCAATAGCTGTGTGGCAGAATCGACACCATCCTTGTCATTTGATATCAATTATACCGAATGTGAGAGTGAACAATTCCAGATAGAATACAGTGGTTCAAATTACACTGATATTAACTGGGATTTTAGCGACGCAATCATAGAAAGCGGAATGGATGAAGGACCATATTATCTCCGTTGGGATTCCTCTGGAGAAAAAATGATTCATTTTTCGGCTTCAAACAGTGACTGTACCGCAGATACTACTATAAAACTGCATTATTATTTAGAACCTGAGATTCCAAAATTGTGCCTGGTTACGGTAGATGATGTCACTGGAAACAATAAGCTTACATGGAAAACAGATACTTCCGATGTGGTGAAGTACGGCATTTATAAGCTAATCAATGAGCAATATGATCTGTTAGAATACGTAGAAACAGGCCAAAATGGATCATACATAGATGAAAGTGCCAATTCAGATCAAAAATCTGAATACTACAAAATCACGAGTATAGACCATTGTGATCATGAAACAGAAATGAGTCCTGTATTTGAATCGATTTTCTTACAAATCAATAAAACTAACAATGCAATACTATTAGAATGGAATGAACCGAGTAATGACCAATTCGAGTCATACAGCATCCTCAGAAGTCTGAATGGTAGTGAATTTGATACGTTAGTGAGCGATCTATCTGGACAGTATACATTTGCTTATACCCAGAGTGTACCAGGTGATGTTGCTTATAAGATGGTTGGTAAGCTCAAAGACGCTTGTGATACGGAATCATTATATAGTTTATCGAATACTGTCTCCACTCAAATTATCACGTCAAATCCTACCATAGCTGAACTCATACTTAGTCCGAATCCAGCCACAGATTTTATAAAAATCAACATCAATAGTGAGTCGGAAATACACTATGCAATTAGATCGATCTCCGGAAAAAGATTATTGCAAGGATCAATAAGAAATAATGAAGAAATCAATCTATCGGGCTTGGAATCAGGGATTTATTTCTTACAAACAGATTCTGATTTTGGTTCAAAATGGAGCAAAATTTTGATAAAATAGGTGTGTTTTTACGAATAATGACTTTGCTTGCTTTGAATATCGTTGATAATAAAATGAAATTATCATTCCACAATTATTTTCAAAACAGAGCTTACCAATCCCTCTGCTTTTGCTGAAAGTATAACTTCTCCCCTTTCGGCTCTTTTGGATTGCAGGATAACCAAAGCTTTACCTTTCCATGCTTTCCTGATTGGTGATTTGAAAGATTCCCAGCTGGCCTGATAACCATTGTCCGTGCCAACGATCCTTGCCGGGCCAGTGACCTCAAAAGTGATCTCGTTATCCGCATTTGGGGCTAAAAGTCCATTTTCATCCAATATGTCCACTGTGATGAAAGACAAATCATAGCCATCTGGAGTGATAGATGATCTATCAGCAGATAATTGAATCTGTGATGGTTCTCCGGCCGTCAAAATCACCCTTTCAGCCACCTTTACGCCATTTTTTCTGGATATGACTTTTACTTCGCCTGGTACATAAGTGAGTCTCCACATAGTATGTAGAGTACTGTCATTTTTGCTTCTCACACCTTTTGAATCACCATTTAGGAATAATTCCACCTCATCTGCGTAATTGTAATACGCCCAAACATCAATGGTTTGTCCGGTTTCCCAGTTCCAATGTGGAAACACATGCAATACGGTATCTTCACTCCATTCTGATTGGTACAAGTAATAAGCATCTTTTGGAAAACCCGCCAGGTCAATTACGCCAAAATAGGAGCTTCTAGCGGGTAGTTCATAAGGTTCCGGCTCTCCAATATAGTCGAAGCCTGACCATATAAAGATTCCTGCCATGTGATCTAGTCGCTTTACCTCTTTCCAAACAGCCTCATGCGTAGAACCCCAATAAGCACTGATCATGTCGTAAGCTGAGACAGTATAATCAGGATTTGCATTCGGAATTTCAACACCATATTTGGCAGGCCACTTCTGCGTGCTGTCTGAAGGCATATTGTAAACACCTCTGGTTGCGTATGCAGAGCCCGTTTCTGAGGCCAGAAATTTCTGACCAGGAAAGCGATTAGGCAAATCTTTATAGGCTTCATGTTTGTAATTAAAACCGTATAAATCCAATGCTCCAGATTCGATTATGAAGTTTTTCCCTACTTCATTTTCAGTCAATCCACTGGTCACCAATCGGGTAGTATCTAATGATTTCACAATAGCGGCCAATTCTCTTGTAATATCTATGCCGGTAGAGTCAAATTGCTCGCGTATTTCATTGCCGATACTCCATGCGATGATCGATGGATGATTTCGATCTCTCAACAGCATATCCTGCAGGTCACGAACATGCCATTTTTCCCAGTCCAGATGATAGTCTTTTTTGGCTTTTTTCTTTGCCCAGGCATCAAAAGACTCATCAATAACCAGGAATCCCATCTCGTCACATAAATCTAATAACTCAGCTGCAGGTGGATTATGGGCCATTCTGATGGCATTTACACCCATTTCCTTGAGAATTTCCAGCTGTCGCTGTGCTGCCCGTTTGTTCCATGCAGCGCCCAAAGCACCTAAATCATGATGTTGGTTTACTCCATATATCTTTATAGGTTTTCCATTGAGGAAAAAGCCTTTCTCAGCATCAAACTTAAAATCCCTGATCCCAAATGTGGTAATATATTGATCCGTCAACTCCCCTCCTACCTTTACTTCTGTGATCGCTTTATATAGGTTTGGGGTCTTGGGTGACCATAATTTCGGCTTAGCGATATTGAATTGCTGATAGAGCTGTGATACAGGCTGAGTGATATTTAAATTATCTTTTACCCGGTTAATTTCATTACCATCTGGGTCCTGAATACTGGTTTCTATAAAAGCTACAGAACCTTGTCCAGAGGCATTTTTAAGAGTCAGCTCTAAAACCGCCGTTGCTTCATTTTCAGAAATTTTCGGAGTGTTCATATACGATCCCCAATGATTCACATGCACATGACCAGCTGTAACCAATTTCACATTTCGATAGATTCCTGAGCCTGTATACCATCTCGAATTTGGTTGTAAGGAGTTATCTACACGTACGGCAATAGTGTTTTTGTAAGGCGAGATCCTCAAGTATGGTGTCAGATCATATCTAAAGGAACTGTACCCGTAAGGTCGTTTTCCGAGGTATTGACCATTGATCCAAACTTCACTGTTGCGATATACACCTCCAAAATCAATGTAAACTGGCTGATCTTTTAGTGGTTTTGGCACTTCAAATTCCTTTCTGTACCAACCAATTCCAGCCGGTAGCGCTCCTCCTGCTCTTTTGGTATCATTTTCTTCGCTGAAATCACCTTCTATACTCCAATCATGCGGTAAATCGAGTTTTCTCCATTCAGAATCATCAAACTCCCGAGTAGATGCAAGGCTATCATCACCTAGATAAAATTTCCATTCAAGGTTGAAGTCCATCTCCATGCGTGGAAAGGGCTCTGAGCATGAAAACGTGACTAAAACCAGTAATAATAGTACAAATTGGAAAGTGTAATTATAAATTTTCATAACTAAGGTATGTGCATAAAAATGAGACGTGGGAGAATTTAAGATCAGATCCAGTCCATTAATTTACAGAGAATTTCTTCGTATAAATGTGAATTCGTTTTTCACCTCAATTGGCTCATTTTCATTGATGGATTTTGCCGCTAATTCTCCCATTTTCCTATGATCCGTGGATATAACAGATATTCCATGAGATAAAATCTCTTTCAATGCAGAGTCATTATAAGACAGGATGCCTATATCCTTGGTTAATTCCAGATCCGAAACGCGCTGTGATTTGATTAAATTCACCAGGTCGTTTTCTACAATGACGATATAGGCGGACCCTTTTTGTGCCTTGTAGTCTTCAGGAATATTATTGATGATTTCATGGCTCACGTTGTTGAATCCACAATATCTCCTAAATCCCAGAATGATCTCTTTTGGATAAGGATAGCTGTCATTCTGAGGAAAAACCAATACTAGTTTGTCATATCGATCCAATAATCCTTTAGCCTCTACCAATGTATCATAGAGATCCATTTTGAAGTCCTGGTAGATGTTGGAGAAGTAGTAATCAAAGCCCTCTATGTGATTATCCAGAAGAATGACTTTTTCTTTAGGTACCTTTTTCATCAGAGTTTTGAACTTGACAAGATCAAATACCTTAAAATGTGGCATAATCACGAAGTAACTGTAGCCTTCCATGTGTTCTTCCAAAAGCTTGGCGAACATGTCATAATCACAGTGATAAATGAAAAAATCTATATGAACTTTGTCTCCAAGATCGCGAGCCATCGTATTGAAAATCTGGCGTTTATAGTTGCTCAACTTGTTGAAAAGCACAAGAATACGAATACGTGATTCAGGGGCAGAGTTGATGACATAGTATCCTTTACCTTTCACGGATTCAATGACTCCTTTATCCCTTAAAGCAATGTACGCTTTCTCTACGGTATCTCTGGCTAGATAATAGTCAAAACTGAGCCTATTAATAGATGGAAGTTTCTGACCATACTTGATATGACCTGTCTCGATCTTATTAATTATACTCTGATATATCTGCTTATATTTCGGAATACTGGAATCCTCGCTGATTTCAAGAGTAATAAAGTCCTCCATGTGCAGGATTTTACTGGTTTAAGTATTTAATTATATCAAAGCTACAAAAAAGAATCTCTGAAAGTACAGGATTCTCTTTGAGGTAAAATAGGTATAGTCAAGATCAGGATGGACAATGTAATGAAATTACAAGTATTATAAGGTTTATTTACTTTCAGGAAGCTATTCAGGTGCTGAAGAGATTATTGGAGTTTTGATGTAAAATGTGTGTTAAAAGATTCATGCACAAATTACTTTGATAGAATTTGTGTGTTTTGGATTTTGCTATCAATGTTATGCGACTAATAGTGGAATAAATCGCTGTTTATTAATAAATAGAGCCATTTTGATAATTTATGTGTGTTTTACTCAGCGTATGATCTAATAAGTGTGTTTTAGAGATCTCTCTGGTTGAATGTCTATTTTCACCGTTTTAATGTTGTTCTGCTTTGTGACTTCCTGATAATATTTGTGTGGTTTAATTGATGTAAAATGTGTGCGATGGAAATTAAAATGCAAATAGCTAATGCAATTGATCTGAACTGATCCAATATCATATACTTTAAATGGTTTAAAAAATTAATTTAAAAAAAGAGTTACTTAAAATTACTTTATTTACTATTTACAGGGCGTATAAATAGTTGATAAATAGGAAGTTACAATGATTATTCACACAAAATCTATTATAAAAACACTTATTATATTTTCAACACACATTTCATATCTTGAACACACATAACAGATCAATTAGTGTATGATTCCAGCTTCTTATTCACACATTTATTATTATAAACACACATATTAGATTCTATGTGTGAGTTGCTACCGTCCTATCAATGTTTGAGTGTTGATTGGTTTATGCATTGATTCATACTCAACAGATTTTAGAAAGTATCAATATAGTTTATAAAGTATTGATAATTAAGTATTTAAGTTTTCTTTTTTAAACTCACACATTTTAGATCAATGTGTGTTTTAGATTGCTTACTAGGGAATTTGAGGATTGTATGAAGGCAAAGTGGAAGTTAATCACACATTTTTTATCAATGTGTGAGTTGTTTGTCGTCATTGATACTCCTACCAGATGGGATTATGGGATTACATTTTCAATAATCACACAAATTCTATCGGATAATCACACAAATTCTATCAATGGAATTCAACAATTCACACTAGTGGTATTACTATCATTGTACCATGGGAGCTAAAAGAAGGATACCGAGTATTTATCAATCTAACACATTGGTGTTGGAGTCCTCTTATATGGTCAATTCATTCGATCGCAATGTTCTTAATGCGATTCAAAGAAACATCAATCCATTTGACCCTTCAGTGCGTGACTTTTTTGCCAATTTCGATTGGGACCGACAGTCTGTTCCTACTGAATATAAGGAAGTTACGCTTAGCTATGACGAAGTAGCTAAGGTATTCGATTACAGAATGACTGACTACAAACGAGTAGATGAAAGGCTCAACGCTCTCAAAAAAATACATGTCGGCTATAAAAATGAGACTGTGCAGGCAGAAGGTGTTTTTGTCTCAGATGTTTACCACTACGAGAAAGACAGAAAATGGAAGGTCCTACTCGGAGATGTGGCTATTAAGCATTTCCTGGCCATCTTTCTCAAGGAGCACAATGGATTCACTCAGATCTACTTTGCACAGAGCAATGGATTGAAGCGAAAATATTCGAAAAGGTGGTACGATATCTTATCAGCTCTGAAAACCCGGAATTTTAAGCGAACAGTATTTGAGCTCGACCAGATAAAGTACATGTTTAAGATTGATGATAATTGGCAATGGCACCACATCAAACAGCGCGTAATTGATCCAGCTTTCAAAGAAATAGCAGAATCTACAGACGTGGACCCTTCTTATGAGATCATCAAAAGCGGTAAGCGAGTAGTAGCTGTAGAAATCTATATCGACAAAATGGTAGAACTGAGTATGGAAATACCATTTGAGAAAAAAGGTAAAGGTGCTCCTAAACGAGATGTGAACAGGCTGGAGCCAGAAGAAAACATAGCCAAATACAAGGATCGTCTCATTGTTCTTGGATTTACGAGTGAAGAAATCAACAGAATACTTGACTTGGTTCCATTCCCCTACTTCATGAAAGAGATCAACTATACCTATCAATTGATTCAGGACACTGTACAGGAGAGCAAAAAGAAGAGCTGGTATCAGAGTCAGATTGATCGGTATGTTTCTAATCTAGGGCATCCTTCTATTTCGAAATAACATTATTTATAATAAGTTAATCTTCACTAATCTTAACAAAGATTATTTACAATAAAATAAGTGTTGTTAATGTTAACTAATTCATCATTCGTATAAATTAAAGTTGTTAAGTTGCATTTATTTAAAACCTGTTTAATATATTGCGAAGTAGTTTATGTAATTGAATTTAAGTTGCGTTAATGCTATTTAACTTCATTTATAAGTAGGATATTAAATGTTAAAGTATTCATATTAAAAGCATGGTAATTTCAATTATGAATTGGAAAGGAGGGGTAGGGAAGACCTCTTCTACAATTAATCTGGGGTACAGTTTGGCAAGGCTAGGCTTTAAGGTATTGCTAATTGATTTGGATCCTCAGGAGAATTTGTCGAATACTGACAAGAAAAATAAGGAAAGAAAGCACTTCATTACAGATTGTCTGCAGAACAAAGATCTTGATATCCATCCTTACAGTTTCAAGGAAAACCTGGACATCAGCCACATGGACGGCAAGAAAGCCTATGATCGTGCACTTGTGGATCTGGATTCTGACAAAGTAGATGGACTTTTCAGGCTAGGGGAGAAGCTGGAAAAAGGAATCATCGATCAATATGACTTTGTCCTTTTGGATACTGCTCCGGGATTCAACATGATTTCTAGGAATGCGTTGCTGGCCAGTAACTATCTGTTGGTGCCAAGTGAACTCAGTCAGGATAGTATCGATGGAGCGATGAAGCTTCAGCATGAAGTAAATGGTGTGTCCAGATTTAATCCGGGACTTGAGATTTTAGGAATGTTCATTATACGTCCAAAACTGAGAACCATTTATCAGCAATCAGTCAAAGAATATTCCGAGGAAAATTTCTCTGGCCATATGTTTACAACAAAGATTAGAGAAAACATCAGAATAGGAGAGAGCAAGACCATTGGCGGTGCGGTATTGGAATATTATCCTGAGGCTACTTCAGCCAGAGATTACGTATCGCTGACTTTTGAGGTGCTAGAGAGATTACATGAGAAAGGGGAATTGCCGGGTGGTAAAAAGAGTCTTGATAAGGCTAGAAAGATAGAAGAAAATTTATTCAAACCTGTAAACTGAAAAGGAAATGGGACTTACAGCAGCAGAAAGAAAAAAACTATTTAGAGAAACGCTAACGGGAGAGGGGAATAATGATACCGATGATTCCTTGATTTCCTCCAGTGCAAAGCCTGAGACCACCCAACAGGAGTCTGTTGATAAGGTAGAGCCAGAAACACCGGTGAAGAAAAAGCCGACCAAACCAAGAAAAACTTCTGCACCAAAACCTAAAGCCGCAAAATCAAAGGCAAGTGATCGAATCCGGGATCTTGAGCAGTTTTTTAAGATATCTAAGGAAGTCAGAGAAATTGTGGACGAGGAGTTTGGATCTGATGAAAAGCAAATTACCTATACTACCGGAATGTATCCGCGGTATGTTTCACTTCTGAAACGAATGAGTAAATCCGTGGGAATTTCTCAAGGTGCCATTCTTTCTGCGGCCTTATGCAATATGCTTTCATCTTTTCCAGATGAAGAAAAAGATGCCATCATTAAGGATGAAGTAAATGAAATCTGGTAGCTCTAAGCGATCAAGAGAACAAGAAATAGACCTTGCTAGCCTGGTATATAACCCTCAGGTGCTTCCAAAGCATTTTGAAGTGGTTATCGAAGGAGAGCAGCAGGTTTTAGGTGAGCTTCTGATGTTGCACGATACGTACTATCAGGTAGATGATGTAATGAAGTCACACTTTTTCTATCAGAAGCGACATCAAATCATTTTTGAAGCTATAGAGGCCATGCACGCAAAGGCCATCCAAGTGGACCTGAAGAGTGCGGTACATTACCTCAGGGGGATAGATAAGCTGGAAGAAGCCGGTGGTGCCTCGTATCTCGCCGAATTGGTGGCCATGGCCACTGGGAATATCAACAAATACGTTCATGGCATCATCAGGGAAGAGTATTTGCGCCGTAAGGTGATTGAAATATGCTCTCGTGCCGTGAATAATTCAAAGGATCCTTCCAATGAGATTTTTGAAGTCTTGGATAGGATTGAGGATGAAACCAATCATCTTCATCAAGAATTACAACCTGGCACGGCCAAGGACCTGAAACAGGAAGTCATTACCATGATCGACAACCTTGGCAAGAATTTGTCTCATGATGAAGAGTTTACGGGCATTCCGTCTGGTTTTATACGACTGGATCGATTAACTCAGGGCTGGCAAAAGAGTGATTTGATAGTCATTGCGGCACGGCCGGGTATGGGTAAGACCTCTCTGGTAGTCACTATGATGCTCAATGCAGCCATTCATTTCAAAAAACCTGCTGTACTTTTTTCTCTTGAAATGTCTACCAGACAAATCTTACAGCGTATGATTTCCAACTTGGGAGAAGTACCAATGGACAATTGGAAGAAACGCGGGATTGACTTCAGGTCTCAATCAGAAAAAGATCATTTTCTCAATGAAGCAGCTAAATGGGGATCTGTTCTTACTCAGAGTGAGCCGCTACACATCGATGATACGCCTTCTATTGCATTAAACGAGCTTCGTAATAGATCCAAGCGCCTGGTGAGAGAAAAGGGCGTAGAGCTCATCATAGTAGATTATCTGCAGCTTATGAAAGATTCTGGTGAATCGAACCGAAATGATAATCGAGAGCAGGTGATTTCGGCTATTTCTCGTGGGCTGAAGGCCCTGGCAAAGGAATTGGATGTTCCGGTGATTGCATTATCACAGCTGAGTAGAGCTGTGGAGACCAGGGGAGGGGATAAGCGACCGATTCTATCTGATTTGCGGGAATCGGGCTCTATAGAGCAAGATGCCGATGTAGTAATGTTTATTTATCGACCGGAATATTATGGCATAACCATGGATGAAATGGGTAACTCTACATTAGGCCAGGCGGAATTCATATTAGCAAAACACAGAAATGGTAGCCTGGATAACATCAAAGCAAGATACGTAGGAGAATACGTGAAATTCCAAGATGCTTGATGATTGTCCGAGAAATCTGAATCAAGTCAGTTGTCCTATTGATCTAAAATGTGTGTTTTAGCCGTAAAACGAATAGCATATCGTAGAAATAATAGATAGAAGCTCACTATTAAGCAGCTTGTTGCTCTAGTCTGAGTCTTATTAATGCATTACAAAAACCAATGATATAAAAAGTGTGAGTTGCATATAGACCTAATAATCATGGATGAAATGATACTACGAATTCATAGTATAAATCCCATGAGTGGGTTTTATTACTGGATGCGCTCAGCCTGGAGACATGATTTTTGCAAAGCAAACTCCATAAATTTCCTAATGACTTTGCCGTAGGGTAGGGGAGAGTCTTTAAAAAAATCAGCTTGTCTGGTATATAAAAGATTTATTTTCCTACTCAGGGTATTGCTTAGGAGAGTGTCTATTTAGTTCAAAACCCTGAAAGCAGGGTAGGAGAGGAGAGGCCCAATTTTACCTGAATATGTATCAAAATATTTTATAGTCTGTTCGCTTGGATAGTTTTAATGACTAAATGACACTGACCCCGTCACTTTCAATTCCGTAGAGATCACTTCTGATGTGGATGACTTGTTTTCAGCATCCAGACCGGGCTGTTGACCTCCAATAAAAACCATGAATTTACCAGGTTCAATTACACGCTTTCCGCTGGAATTTATCATGGATAATTGGCGTGGATTTAAAATAAACTCCACTGTTTTACTTTCTCCGGAGTTGAGATGAATTCTCTGAAAACCTTCTAACTGTCTCGATGGACGCGGAGTAGAGGCTTTTAGATCAGACAAATATAGCTGTACCACTTCATCTCCTGACATTTGGCCAGTGTTGGTGACTGTCACAGAAACGGAAATCGAATCACCAGCTTTCACTTTAGTCGGAACTTTCAAGTCAGCATATTCAAATGATGTGTAACTAAGTCCATACCCAAAAGGGTAGAGGGGAGTCCCCTGGTAATATCTGTATGTTCTGCCAGCCATATCATAATTCTCAAATGCAGGTAATTCATCCAGTGAGGTGTAATAAGTGATCGGCAAACGTCCAGCAGGATTATAATCTCCAAAGAGCACGTCTGCTAAAGCATTCCCACCTTCTTCTCCAGGATAGCCTACATGAAGAATGCCGTTAACATGCTCTTTTGCCCAATTAACGGCCAATGCGCTGCCTGCATTGAGTACCAACACTACTGGTTTGCCAGTTGCGACAATCGCTTTCAATAAATCCATCTGCACAGGTGGTAAATCCAGATCATCTCTATCACCTCCTTCACCTTCCAGCCGCTGTGATAATCCCAATACTACCACCGCTACATCTGCTTGTTTTGTGATACCAACAGCCTCATTGATTTTTGCCTGATCAGGCATCGACCAGAGTAGCTGCGCTCTTGCATCTGATTCATCACTTGTGAATGTTACTTCAATTGGATATTTATTTCCTGCTTTTAATTCGATTCGACCCGTTTTATACTTTGCGTGATGAATTGATCCACGTCCATTGCTGATTTCTTGACCATCTATTTTGATAGACATTCCACGTTTTGATAATACAGCTAATTCATATTCACCGGAAGTAGGAGGGAGGAGATATCCTTCCCATTTTACTGAAAAGTTGTCAACTAACTCCTTCGAGATAGGTTGATGCTGCCAGAGGAAGTCTATATTATCATCTATTCGCTTTATTACAGGTTTACCTTCGAATTTCATGTTTGAATAGTATTTTCCTGTAAGTCCTTGTTTTCCATCTTTTGTTTTGAGGTAAAATGAAGGAATTGGTTTTAGGTTCCACGTATTGTCAGATAAATGAGATCCCTCTTCATACATGACTTCTATGCCAGGATTGACTTTGCTCTGGATACCCTTCAGGAATGTTACTGGATTTTTCGGTGTACCATGATAGTTGCCAACGAGTGATTCCCAATTGTCAGCATTTGGTCCAATCACTGCAATTTTTTTGATCTCTCTTCTGTCTAAGGGCAGAATGTTTCTTTCATTCTTGAGTAAAACAATGCTCTCCTGGGCAGCTTTCCTTGCCAATTGGTTGTGAGCATCTGAACAAACTATGTCAGCTCTCAAATTTGTATAAGGAACCATTTCCTGTGGGTCAAACATTCCTAGCTTAAAGCGCGCCTTCATTAAGCGCTTAACTGATTTGTCAATGGTTTCTTCACTAACCAAACCCTGACTAACTGCTTCATTTAGATTTTCATAATAATTACCACAGTTTAGATCACATCCTCCAGATATACCGATAGCAGCAGCGGCTGGTTTACTATCTGCCAGGTGATGGCCCGTTTCAATGTCTCTGATGGCTCCACAATCAGACACTACATATCCATCAAACCCCCAGTTCTTACGAAGTAGTTCGTTGAGCAAGAAGTCATGTCCACTGCAAGATTCACCTCTGAATCTGTTGTATGCACCCATAATAGAGTAAACCTTTGCATCTTTTACGGTTTTTCTGAAGGCCGGAAGATAGGTTTCGTACAGATCTCTGTCTGACACATCTACATCAAATGAATGGCGCAATTTTTCAGGGCCAGAGTGCACAGCAAAATGTTTTGACGTGGCTATTGTCTTGAAATACTTTGGATCATTTCCTTGTAGTCCGTTGATGAATGAAGTAGCCAGTTCTCCGGTGAGGTACGGGTCTTCACCATATGTTTCATGGCCTCTTCCCCAGCGTGGATCCCGAAAAATATTGATATTAGGTGACCAAAAATCCAGTCCGGTATAAATTCCTCTTTTACCATTTCTCACAAATTCGTGATGCTTCGCTCGGGCTTCATCTGCTATGACAGAGCCAATCTCCGTCATCAAATCTTTGTTGAAAGAAGCTGCTACGGATATAGATTGAGGGAAAACAGTGGCATAACCAGCCCGGGCAACGCCATGAAGGCATTCATTCCACCAATTGTATGCTGGAATTTTTAACCTTGGAATCTCATCAGCATCGTTCGTCAATTGGCTGATTTTCTCCTCTAATGTCATCTGATTTACTAGTATTTCTACTCGTTCATCAAACGGTAGCTCATGATCGAAATGACGGAAATCTACTGTCTGACCAAAAGCAAATTGAAAGCCGAGTATGAAAAAAATAAGCAAAGAGCGACTTAATTTGTATTGTCTGATGGAGGAATTATTTATTTTCATTTCTAAAAATTCTTAATCAATGTAAATCAGAAAAGTACATGACTGAACCACAAAACAGTTATGTTATATAAATTATCTTATGTTAAGTAGAGCTTAAATAGAACAATAGCCACTCACTCTGCTTACTAAACAGCATTTTTATTTATTCATTGAGGATCGGATTCCAAGCTCAAGTCCACGCAGCTCGGCCAGCCCTCTCAGTCTGCCGATAGCAGAATAGCCGGGATTGGTTTTCTTACCTAAATCATCCAGCATCTGATGTCCGTGATCCGGACGCAGAGGCATTCGATAATCCTTTCTCCCATCTCTGATACGTTTGTTTTGCTCTTCAACTAATGCCTTCATCACACCAAACATATCTACATCTCCATCCAGATGATCAGCCTCATGGAAATTTCCTGATTTATCTCTTCTAGTTGCTCTGAGATGGATAAAATTAATGCGATGAGCTAAGCGCTCTGCCATTCCCACCAGGTCATTATCTGCTCTTACTCCATAAGAACCAGTACAAAAGCACAGTCCATTGTTCGGGCTATCAACAACTTCACAAAGCTGCCTTGCGTCAGATTCAGTACTCACGACTCGTGGTAATCCTAGAATTGGAAAAGGTGGATCATCTGGATGAATGGCCATCAACACTCCTGCTTCTTCAGCCGCTGGAATAATCGCTCTCAGAAAATCATATAGATTGTTTCTTAATTGCTCATCACCTATGGCAGCATATTCGTCCAATACAGATTGGAATTGCTCTAAAGTGTATCCTTCCTCAGCACCTGGTAAGCCCGCAATGATATTGTTGACCAAAAGAGATTTTTTTTGATCGTCCATTTGATCGAAGACCTCTTTTGCTTTTTCTTTTTGGTCTTCTGAATAATCAGATTCTGCTCCAGGTCTTTTGAGTAAAAACAACTCAAACGCAGCGAATTCTGTAGCATCAAATCTCAATGCTCGTGATCCATCAGGCATTTCATATGCAAGATCTGTTCTGGTCCAATCCAAAACAGGCATGAAATTATAGCACACCGTATCTATTCCACATTCACCAAGATTCAGGATACTTTGCTTATAATTTTCTATGAATTCTAGATAGTTCCCTTTTCTCTTCTTAATATCTTCATGGACAGGAATACTTTCTACGACAGACCATGAAAGCCCTTGGTGTTCAACTTCCGCCTTGCGCCTAAGAATTTCATCTTTTTCCCAAACCACACCATTTGGAATGTGGTGAAGAGCAGTTACAATGCCTGTAGCACCTGCCATTTTGATGTATTCAAGGGAAACTGGGTCGTTTGGACCATACCATCTCCAGGTTTGCTCTAATCCTTTCATTTTGTAAAATTAAACACCACTAAAAGCACTGAAACCACCATCAATAGGAACTACAACTCCGGTAACGAATTTAGAACCTTCGCCGCATAGCCACAAAAGCGTACCGAGCAGATCTTCTGGTTCACCATAACGAGCCATTGGAGTATGCTCGAGAATTGTATTGCCCCGGTCTGTTCTGGAACCATCTGGATTGGTCAATAGCGCACGATTTTGATCAGTAAGGAAAAAACCGGGTGCCAGGGCATTTACCCTGATATTGGCTTTAGAAAAATGGACCGCCAACCACTGTGTAAAATTGCTAATCGCTGATTTGGCTGCACTATAGGCAGGTATTTTAGTCAAAGGTCGAAAAGCATTCATCGATGAAATATTGATTACAGAACATCCCTTTTTACCAATCATATCTTTCGCAAATACTTGCGTGGGAAGTAAAGTCCCAATAAAGTTAAGGTTGAAGACGAATTGAATGCTCTCCGGATCTAATGTGAAAAATGTTTTCAGTTCAGCGTTTTCTTCATCACCCAAATCAAAATGAGTTTTGGCTGTTGTTCCTTTTGGATGATTGCCTCCAGCCCCATTAATTAAAATATCACAACTTCCGAATTCTTGGGTAATAAGACCTTGTGCCTTGCGTAAACTTGCTAGTTCCAATACATTGGCCTCCACTCCGATTGCCTTACCGCCATTTTTGATGATATCCTCAGCAACCTTCTGAGCATTCTCTTTTTTCAGATCTAGTATGGCAACTCTTGCTCCTTGTCTGCCTAGCTCTTTGGCCATCACCCCGCAGAGGACGCCACCACCTCCGGTAATTACGACTGTTTTACCAGAAAGCTCTTCGTGAATTGGATTCATACAATAATGGTTTTGATTCTATTTAAAAATAACTTTTTAAAGGATTCCATCCTCTAAAAATCTTTTCTAAGGTATATTTTTTAAGCTCCTTTTTTGTCAATTGATGGGACCAATCTACTCTATTCGCTGGATTAGCTCCTGCTCCGATAGAATTGTACTCTGCATAAAAAGCAGTTCCTTTAGAATTCCATTCTTTCCAGCCAACTGGAATGATATGAGCTCCTAACTCACAATTGATGAAAACAGTCTTCGCATACTTTCTCCATGGTCTGCCCAAATAAGTTTTACCCTCAGGTAATTCCTCACCTTTGATTTTGCAATCTTTAAAAACAAAACCATAATCTGAATCTTCAATGGTTGAAGCTGCAGTGATGTAAGAGGATTTCAGAGAGATGATCTCACACGATTCAAAAACAGCTGTTGCCTGACCAAAGATGTAATCTGTTGTGCCATATATTGTACAATTTTTGAAATACTGTCTGGCATTTTCCCCAGCCAAATACATCGTATCCTGGTTTCCCTTGAACGTACAGCTTTCAAATACGACCCGATCAGACTCTACATGAAGAGCCACAGCCTGCCCCACTTCTCCAGCAGTATTTTCTATCACCAAATCTCTGGCCGTGAATTCATTTGCTTCTACTTTCAAAGTGTAAGTATGAAAAGTACTATTTCTGCCTCTATCGATTTTCTTGAAATAATCACCATACGAGATAGTAGTGGTTCCCGTAGAATCACCAATTAATGATAGCTTGGTATTCCAAGAATATACGATCACTTTTTCCTTGTAAACACCATTTTTAATGTAAATCTGGATCGGCACGTCTGGAAAGGACTTGGTGGCATCAATAGCCGATTGGATGGTGGTATGGTCACCAGATCCATCCTGAGCTACCACAATCAGGGTTTGATAATTTTGAGCTTGTAAAGAGTAAGCAATTAAAAGAGATCCTATCCAGGAAATTACTGCTCGTTTTATCATACGATCAATCGTTTACAATTCATGTACATAGTGTTTGCTAAAAACGATCACCGATGAGTGGCTCTTCTAATTATATTAATCATACACTTCAGGTATTTACCTAACCATGATAAAGTGATCGTTCAGTGCAGCTCCAGAGATTTAATCCTCACAAGAAATTAGATCCGTTTTATTCTGAATAGGCTACCACTTCTTGTCTCGCTGAGCCAAGACCTTCAATACCCAATTCGATTACATCACCATGTTTGAGGTAAACTGGAGGTTTAAAACCTAGGCCCACTCCCTCCGGAGTACCAGTAGAAATGATATCGCCGGGCATCAGACTCATAAACTGAGAAAGATAAGAAATTACCTGCTGAATATTGAAAATGAAATCATTGCTATTGCCATCCTGCACTCTGTTGCCATTAAGTTCCAACCAAAGGTTGAGATTGTTGGGATTTGCTATTTCGTCTTTAGTAACTAACCATGGTCCAAGTGGCGCGAAAGTATCACAGCTCTTTCCCTTTACCCATTGTCCACCTCGCTCGAGTTGGAAAGCACGTTCACTTACGTCATTGTGCAGTGCATAACCTGCCACGTAATCCATCGCATCTTCCTCAGATACATAATTTGCTCTTTTTCCGATAACCACAGCTAATTCTACTTCCCAGTCCGTTTTTTCACTGTTTTTCGGGATCACAATATTGTCATTAGGCCCAACGACAGATGAACTGGCTTTGAAAAAAACCACTGGCTCAGTAGGTACCGTCATTCCACTTTCTTCTGCGTGTTTTCGGTAGTTCAGCCCAATACAGATAATTTTTCCGGGACGTTTCACAGGTGCTCCAAGCCGAACATCATTGCTGACCACTGGTGATGAATCTACATCGAATTTCTGTAACAATTCTTCTACACCACCTGCAGCGAAAAAGTCTTCATCATAGTCACTTACCAGTTGACTCACATCATATCTTACACCATCTACCTCTACTCCTGGTTTTTCTGCTCCGAACTCTCCAAATCTTATTAATTTCATATTTTTATTGCTATTTAGCATTTGGCTTATTGGCGATACCAGTGTTTGATTACTAAACTGGATTCACTCGCCAATTGCTGATTTGCTGTTTTTTATTTATCTATTTTAAACTATCTCTTATTCTCTAACATTTATCTTCCTCGCACTCAACCAAAAAACCATAAACGCACAATAAACTACTAAGTATTCAATGTTACAAACCCTCCGTCTATAGCAAAATCGCTACCGGTAATAAAGGATGCTTCATCCGAGCATAAAAAGAGTACCAAATCGCCCATTTCCTGAGGTTGCCCCATTCTGCCTATAGGTTGAGTTTTAGACAGGTTTTCAAACATTTCCTGTTCTCTTCCGGGATAGTTTTTCTCAATGAATCCATCAACGAACGGTGTGTGCACTCTTCCTGGAGAAATGCTATTGCAACGTATCTTATACGGAAGACAATCTTTGGCCACACTTAGCGTCATGGCATGGACGGCACCTTTGCTGGTAGAATACGCCAAGCGGTCTGAAATACCCACATGAGCTGCCACGGACGACAAATTTACTATAGCACCTCCGGAAGACTTCATTCGCTCCACTCCTGCTTTCAATGTATTGAAAACTCCTCGTATATTGACTTGATAAATGCGATCTAGATCTTCTGCTGTGGTATTCAAAATACTTCCTACATGAGCGATTCCCGCATTATTGATGAGGATATCCAGTTGGTTATTCCCGATAGCTTTCTCAAATGCCAGTTCGACGCTTTCAGGATTAGCCACATCGCACTGAAAAGCCGAGACTTCACCACCTTCTTTTTTGATCTCATCTACCACTTCATTCGCTCCTTCAGGATTCATGTCCAGAATATTGACTTTGGCTCCATTCCCTGCAAGGACAATTGCTATCGCCCTGCCGATACCGCTACCGCCACCAGTGACAATCGCTACTTTTCCGTCCAGATTAAATTTCTTACTCATTTCGCTTGTCTTTTGATCATTCTGATTTAGCAATTCTCCAGCATTCTTCAGCAATATCTTTTAATAAAATAGCCTGTTGCCAGCGATCCCCCTCTTCTACAAGATTACCGCTTTCATCTCGTACCAAACGTGCATAAAAGTATTGGCTTGGGAGCAACTCGGTAGTGAATGGGAGAAAATCCCCGGGTTGAGCATTTTTCAAAAAGCCTTTGAAGCTCTTTACCCACATTTCCTTGAAATGCTCTACATAACTTAGGTTTTTACCATCCGAAATATCGACCTGAATGGATCCTGGATTCCCGATTCTCCCATGAATGAAAGAAACCCGGTCAAAAACCGGCTGAATGAAACTAAGCTTATCCTCCCAGATTCCATTGACCATTTCCAGACCTGTGTACCAATGTGAGAAATCTGCATTGAAACGAATCTCCGGGAAACGTTTGATAATTTCCACAGTTCGCCACATGTCTTGAGTGATAGTGGCACGGTGTGTCTCTACGAATATTGGGAATTTGTTGATTTCGGAAGCATCAAAAATGTATTCCAGCAGGCAGTTGATCTCTTCATCTGATTCCATTCCCCACCCCACATGAACAGTGGCACAATCATATCCTTTTTCCAACCAGACAGGTAAGTGTTCGTCCAAATCTCCTACTTGATTGACGCGGAGTTGTGCTGTAAGATTGAGATTGAATTTGGAACAGAGTGCCGGATCACCGTCCTGCACTCCTTCAAAGCCAGCATTTTTAATTGCCTGATATTTCTCCTCTTCACTTACCTGATAAGGCCCAGAAGTGAATGATGGTAGATCATCTAGGTTCCAATAATTGAAATCACACCTTAGGTAAGGTTCTTTTTGACTACCATCATTACAGTTTGATATCATATTGCGGCAATTCCGAAGAAGACTATTGAATGAAAACCTTCTTTTTAAAGCCTGAATCGGTTACTAACACATACAATCCAGAACAAACCTCTACAGATTGTCCTCTTCCTTGGAATTGTCCGGAGATTGTGTAAACAGATACCTGGCCTTTTTCTACAGATACTGTATAGTTCTGTATTTTGATTGGGTCTTCTTTTATTAACCTGGAACTTGCTACAACATCAATTGGCTCAGATGAAGCAGAATCTGCTACAATCGTGATTTTGTGAATTTTTAAATATTGTCCTTTGTAAGCTCCCAAGTCTCCATTGTCCAGGTTTCCGATAAATCTTAGGTGAATATTTCCTGCTTTAGAAGCATTCACTATTTCCTTAAAGTATGAATTGTTATCAGCAGTGTACGTTTTTCTTACTCCACCATTATCATCA
Organism: Bacteroidia bacterium; assembly: GCA_030425425.1. Lineage (GTDB taxonomy): Bacteria > Bacteroidota > Bacteroidia > Cytophagales > Cyclobacteriaceae > Marinoscillum. Next base: position 35,427 of record JAUIAO010000013.1, read on the forward strand.
ACAGCATCATCAACATAATTTACATCATCGAACGTCAATCCTCCGTCTGTTGAATACTCAATATTGTAAGGAACGAATCTTCTGTCAGCCTGAATTCCTATGTCTGGAGATGCTTCGATAGTTACAGACTGTAGGTTGCTAATTTCTGGGCTTAGAATATAGCTGTACTTAATGTCTTCATCGAGAGTATCTACTAAAGGTTTCAACTGTATGTAACCCATCGAAAGTGCAGGTTCCAACACCGGGTCATATTTCTGGTCGCATACAGGCATGATCATAGCATTTTTATATTGCCACCCGAACTGCTCTCCGGTTTCATTGTGCAAATCATAAAAAACACAAGGACCTTCAATTTCACCACATCGATTTTCATATTGGTATCTTCGCTCGTAATCTTCCCAATCGGCTCCACCATCTTCAGGGCAGCCTTGATAGTGTTCTTCAACTCCATCATTACCGATTAGATCATAATCAAAACCGGATAAAAAATAACCTTCGTCATGAGGAGTCATGTCACCGGCCACCAGCGTAAATTCAGTTTGTGCGTTACCCGTGGTAACCACCATGAGTGTGATAAGAAAGGATAGTAAAATATGTCTCATAATTTTTAGTTTAGGATCTCTAAACTAACCATAAGGTGAGGCCTTACTGTCCTGTCGTGTCCTTTTTAGCAAAGAGGAAACCAACTAGAAAAATGGTGGTTGTACCTATTACAATCGTCAAATTGGTGTGAAATGGATTTTGCAAGTATTCCATAAAACCATCTTTAAAAATCATGCTTGAAAGGCTCATCCAGAATATTATTAATACTCCTACCATTACACCAATAGCGGCATTGATACTCTTTGCTTTTTTGGAGAAGAACGCCAATAAAAATAAGCCTAGCATACCACCACTAAAAATAGACGCCAATGACCACCATGCATCCAAGGCACTTTTTACGTTGATCATGGCTAAAGCCACACCAATACCCAAGACACCAAAAATCAATGATGCAATGTAGAGCACTTTCATTTTAGATTTTTCTGAAGCATCGGGCTTGATTCTTTTGTAATAATCCGAAAGTATAATGGTAGCAGTGCTATTGATGCTGGTAGATACGGTACTCATCCCAGCGGCAAAGATGGCTGCAATCAGCAGTCCTGTCACTCCTACCGGGAGCTGGTTTACGATGAAGTGCGGAAACACTTTGTCAGCAGGAGTTCCCTCAGGAAGCAATTCTGGCTGTGCTGTATAATAGGCAAAAAGCGCTGTTCCAATGAAAAAGAAGATCATAGAAACAGGCACGTAAAGCAAAGAGCCAAATAGTGCTGATGACTTAGCTTCCTTTTCGTTTCGTGCAGACATATAACGCTGCACATAGTTTTGGTCTATTCCGTAGTTCTGCATGTTGATAAACAAACCATAAACCAACATCACCCAGAAAGTAGATTCGGAAATACTCCAATCAAATGATCCAAGGCTAAACTTTTCATTGGCTGAGCCAATTTCGAAAAGCTGACTTGCTCCTTCTGGCATATTGAACATAAGTAGTAATGCGCAAGCCAAAGCACCTCCTATGAGAATAATTCCCTGAATGGCATCCGTCCAGATCACTGCCTGAATACCACCTAGTAAGGAATAAATGATTACGGCGATACCTGTAATGATGATGATTGTGGCAATATCCCAGCCAAACATGAGGTTGATCGGCAATACCAATAAATACAAAATGGATCCCGTCCGCATGAGCTGTGTCAGGATGTAGCAAATAGAGGCGTATCTGCTTGCCCATAATCCGAATCGCTGCTCCAGATAGTAATAGGCCGAGATGCTATTGACACTCCGATAGAGGGGAATGAAAAACTTTACCGCCATAATCGAAGCAATCGGAATCGATAAGCTGAAAACAAACGCGTTCCAGTTAGACTGGTAAGCTTTACCCGGAATGGCTAAAAAACTGATGCTACTCACAAAAGTGGCAAAAATCGACATGCCCACTACCCAGCTGGGAAGCGTTCCACCACCTGATGTGTAGGCTTCACTGTCTTTGTTTCGAAAGTAAAAACTACTTCCAAATAGCACGATGACTATCAGGTAGATGATGAATACGGAAAGGTCGATGTAACTAATGTTCATAAATCAAGTGCTCCTTCCAAATCACTTTAGATAAGAGGAATATCAGAGGGCTTAGTTTATTCTAAAGATGATTTTCAGTGAAAGTCACCATATCCAATTGCTCTAATCTAGTTTCAATTTCTTTACGTTGCTCAGCACTGAAACGGAAAAAAGGCTCTGGTAAATAATCATCACAGATTCCTAATACCGAAAGAGCACATTTCAACCCTTGTAAATAGGTGGATGAACCATATTTTCCAAGCGAATAAATAGCAGAACTGATTTCTAGTACCTTGTTTCGAAACAGCTCCAACGCCACAAAATCACGTTTGACAGCTGCCTGATACTGCGCTACATAGAGTTTTGGGAACATATTTGCCCCGCCATTTACTCCTCCCGCACCACCAAGTAGCACTGCGTCTGCAGTAATCTCCTCAGGTCCGCAAAAGATAGGAAAATCCATATCTCGCATCTTATACTGTACAGATCTGATGTAATTCATGTTGGCAGAACTGTCTTTCAGTCCAATGACATTTTCATTGGCTTCCGCCACAGCTCTGATTGTACCGGGTTCAATGACCGTCTTGGTATGCACAGGCATATTGTATAAAAACAAAGGCAATGAAACTCTCTTGGCCAGTGCATTGAAATAATGCGTGAGTTCTACCTGAGACGTTCCAAAGTAATATGGTGGAGTTACTACCAGCGCACTTGCTCCAGCCTCGGCAGCTTTACTGGCAAGATTGGCACTTTCCGTGACCGAAGTATCCGCAATTCCTACCAGCACTTTTGTTCTCCCATTGACAATTCTGGCAGTTTCCCGGATCATTTCTTCTCTGAGTTTGATGCTCAGGTGACTGAATTCACCTGTAGTGCCTAGAATAAAAACACCTGAGATATTGGCAGTCAATACATGCTCAATCAATCGCTCCAGACCATCCACATCTAGTGTGTCCGTATCTTTCAGTGGAGTCACCAAAGGTGGAATAATTCCTTTGTAATTATCAAAATTCTTAGTCATGAATGATTTCAATCAAAATGTTGAGCACGAAAATCCTCAATATCCTTGATTGCTCTGTCCTTTGGTATCATGTAGAAAGAATAGGAATAGAAACCTGCCGGAATCTGATATTTTTCCAACGGAGCAGCAACGGACGACCAACTGTCATTCCCTCCTATTCCCATTTGGATCAAGTCAAGATTAAGTGTGAGATAACCTGGTGATTTTAAATCATAAGTATGCTTGGCCTCATTGATATTCTCCTCGGGGTATCGCCAGCAGCTCATGCTCAGCAGGCTGTCTGCCAATACAAGAAGTCCATATTTCTGTTGTCCATCTGATAGCTGCATCCAACGAACATCTGTCAGGTTACCGTACTCTTGTGGCATAGGATAAGGTTCGTTGATCTGATCTAAATTAGCACTGTAAATAGCCGCATCAAATCCATATCTTCGGTCCACATAGTTTTCCAATGGTCCTCGACCATACCAGGTAACTTCCTCATATTCGTTGGGAATTCCCATTGATAAACCAATTCTAGGAATGTTGGGTAAAGATGTATCAGCCGAAAGTTGATAGTCCACTTTGATTTCACCGGTGGGATGAATGGTATACTTCAGATTCAATTTTGCGGAATCACCAATCAACGAATAACTATTCTGGATCACCGCTTTTCCATCAACAAGGTTTAATTCTGACCCAACTAATTTTGGTACAGCATCATACCATTCCTTCAAGACTTTATGTGGTTTCCAGCCTTTCTTATCATTGTCAGTAAGTGGACGAGTAAAATGTGGTACCAATGGCGATAATACAATTTTCTCACCTTTTGTCAGATAAGAACTGAGTGCACCATTTTCATTGAATTCTATTTCAAAATCATCCCCTATGACCTTGTAAGTGTTATCAATCTGTTTGATATCGAGTGAGCCTTTCTTGCTTTTTGGGAGGTTTAAGGCTGGCAATCCAGAAATAGCCAACTGATTAGAAGCCACTAGATGGCCTTGATTGGCCCATGCTTCATCTTTTCTCAATTTCCACTCTACATTCACCAGATACTCTTTACCCGTCTTGACTCTCGGTAAATATTTTGAAATATCAAAACTGATCGTATCTCCGGGAGCAATATCAATGACAGGCAAGGATTTGGTTTTGATCAATTTTCCATTTTCTAAAATTTTTAAATCGCACTGATATAGAGATGCGTTCAAATGTGCATATCGGTTTTCAATTTGAATTATTCCCTCACTCAAATAAGTGGTTTCAATTGGTTGATAAACCCGCTTTACTTCATACATGGCTGCCTTTGGGCGACCATCGGCAGATACGATTCCATTCAAACAGAAATTACCATGATGACGCTCTTCACCAAAGTCTCCGCCGTAAGCTATGAACTGATTACCAAGGGAATCTTTTTTGAAAAGGCCCTGATCTTTGAAATCCCAGATACAGCCGCCAATCATCCTTCGAGTAGTTCTGAACTTGTCCCAGAATTCTTTTTGATTCCCGGTGGAGTTTCCCATCGAATGACTGTATTCCACGAAAATTATTGGGCGATCATCTCCCGGCTGATCTGCTAGTAAATCAACCGTGAAAACGCCAGGGTAAAAGCGACTCACCATATCTACATAAGGCTGATCTGTAGGCACTTGAATACGGTGTGAATGGTTTTTTGGATAGTCAGGATGCCCCGGAGGAATGTAACCTTCTGCACGATGATTTCCCTGTGCGGGCTCATAATGAACTGGTCTGGTTACGTCAAAATCATGAATCCATTCGGCCATAGCTGCATGGTTTGGCCCACGACCTGCTTCATTCCCAAGACTCCAGATGATGATACTTGGATGGTTTTTGTCACGCTCCACCATCCGCTGTGCCCGCTCCATATGTGCTTGCGTCCAGAGCGGATCGTTACTGAGCTTCCCTCCCAGGCCGTGTGTTTCCAGGTTGGCTTCATCCATCACCAAAATCCCATACTGATCACACAGATCATAGAAATAAGGATCGTTTGGATAGTGGCTGGTTCGGATACAATTGAAATTAAACTGCTTGATCATCCGCACATCAGCTTCAATATCCTCTCTACTTAGTGCCTTGCCTTTTACCGGGTGATGATCGTGACGGTTAATTCCATATAAATAGGTCGTTTTACCATTGATCAGCAGTTTGCGGTCATCCTTTGAAAATTCAATACTCCTAAAGCCAACTTTACAACTCTTTGCTTCGAGAATATTTCCGATAGAATCTTCCAGCGACATGACCAAAGTGTAGAGACTAGGGGTTTCGTCACTCCATTTCAATGGATTTTTCACCGAATCTTCCAGCAAACCAAATTTCACATTGTCGAGTCTGGGATAAGATTCATTGATGATGTCAAAAGCACTAATCTCCAATGGGTTTTCAAAAACAATTTCATTGTCTGGATTAAACAATTGTGCTTTGAATATGATGTTCTCAGGCACTTCTTCTCCTGTGAGATTATCCAATCTTGGTCTTAAACTAAAAATAGCATCTTCATAGTTTTCGTCCAGTTTGGTTTGGTAATGAAAATCAGCAATTCTCAATTTCGGCTCTGCCAACAGCATCACTTCACGCTGAATACCGCTCATGCGCCAATGATCCTGATCTTCTAAATAAGCACCGTCACTCCATCTTATTACCTGGACAGAAACTCGATTTTCTCCAGGCTTCACATACGCGGAAATATTGAACTCTGACGGCAAACAGCTGTCCTCTCCATATCCTAAAGACTCACCATTTACCCAAACATTGAAAGCAGAGCTTACTCCACCAAAATGAAGAGTAATATTCATATCATCCCAGTTTTCCGGAATGTTGAACGTACGCTGATATAATCCTACTCCATTGTAATCTTCAGGAACATACGGAGGATTAACCGGGCGAAAAGGGTAAACGGCACTCGCATAGATCGGAATATCATATCCCAACATTTCCCAGTTAGACGGCACATCTATCTGATCCCAATTTTCAACCCTTTTTTGGTAAAAATCAGCCGGAGCTTCCAACATGTTTTTGGAATACCGGAAGTCCCATTTTCCATTGAGAGAAATGACTCGTGAAGATTTTTCTCTATTTCCTTCGATAGCTTCTTCAATCGTTTCAAATGAATAGGAAGTGGCTCGTGCACGATCACGATTCAGTGAAGTGATCAACGGATCTTCCCATGGGGTGAATTGATATACTTTGGGTTTTGGAGGAATTCCGGCAGGCTCTCCGGTTACCGTTTGGGAGAACGCTGCTAAATATGAAATCAACAAAAAGCTAAAAACGAAAAACCGGAGACTAAAAACCGATTGGTAGAATCTGAAGTGTTGCATCAACTTGAAATTACATCTTCAAATCTGATTGATCAAACTTAATCTACTATCCGGTGGTGTCGTGGTTTAAAAGTTATTTGGTTAATGTCCAAAAATTATCGTGGTTTACTTCAAGCATGAATGGATTCATATCCCAATTGAGTTAGATATCTGGAAAGTTTTAGCGGTATGCAAACATCGCAGAGAAATTTCATCAATTGGCCTGCTGATAGGATTCTCCTGAAACCGATAATCTGGCGAAGTTTAAACATGCAAGAATATCTTCTTTTTCCAGCTCGGGGTGATCTTCGATGATCTCATCGAATGACATTCCGCTACCTATCAAATCCAAAACAACCTCAACCGGCCATCTCATACCACGGACGGAAGGTTTGCCATGACAGATATGAGGATCGATCGTTATTCTTGCTATTTTAGTGACCATAATCAAAGATACTTGAAAACAAATTTTAAAATATGCCTAAAGTGCAGGTTTTGAATGGGAAATATGATATCAGGACAACAGCGAAAGAACATTGAAATTGGTGCTGAAGTGGAAATCGTGGAAAAGCACAATCAACGATCCGGTGAGCTTACCAGTGGATTTGTGGAGCGTATTCTCACCAAATCTGCCACTCACCCCCACGGCATCAAAGTGCTACTGGAAACAGGAGAAGTTGGGCGAGTGAAGAATGTGCTGGAGGACTGAGTGCTTATTTCACTACAACTTTTTTTGTCAATGTCTTCCCTACCTGAAGTATCCTGACGACATATATTCCCGGATTATTCAGATTCACAGTTTCTTTGTTGACTAATCCCTGAGACTGATAAATGACTTTTCCTGAAAGGTCAGTAATCGTCATTTCGTAAGGTTCTTTGCTATCAATATTCAATCGGTCTGTGACCGGATTTGGGTAAATTTTGATCGTTTCCACATCAAATCCGAGAATTTCTACACAAGCATTTTTGCCTGTTTCACCACCTACGCATTCATCACATTCATCTATGAAGGCTTCTCCGTCTGGTACTCCGTAGCAATCCAGAGCAAACTCTTCGTCGCAATTGATATTGTAAAGTCCATCAGCATCAAAACCCATCAAATCGATATTCGGGCCACCATCCGACATGGTGGCTATTAGTTTGATTTCATTGACTCCTGCTTCTAACTTCAAGGTAGTTTCTACCTCAGACCAGGTAGTCCATGCGCCGGTAACGGGGAATTCTAATTGATTAATGGCCTCAGTCCCATTTATTGATACTGATAATGGTCTTGAAGCGGATCCTCCATTGGCATATCTGAAAGTGAAATTTACCGATTGAGAGGAATTAGAGTAGATTTTGTACAAAGCTGCAGAACCGGTCACATTTTCAAAATTGAAATAACCAGTACCCAAAAATCCGTCATTAGTATCTTCGAATACCCCATCTCCGGCACAGAAGTCTTCACCATTGATGCCACCAGTACAAGGCTCAATGTCTGTATTCCCTCCAGAACAAACTCCGCAAGCATCGATCTCTGCCGAGCCATCAATGACGCCAGCACAATCTTTTACTGGAACGAAGGACTTTAAAGAAACTAACGACTCACTGGTTCCGAGAACCACAGATGAGCCAGAATTGGAAACCTGAACATACAAATCAGTATCATACAATTTTAAAGCATACTCCTGATCTTCGGTAACACTGATTTGGAAACGAGAAGCACTATTTTGATTTTGGACTGTGGTGGCGATACTTCCATCGGATGCACTTTCGAATATCACGAAAGCATCATCTTTTACTGACTGAATCAAGTATTGATCGGCATCTACCTCAAAAACGCTCCAACCAAAATTGGAGGTAGTACCACATGCTTCAGCTACTATTGACTCTCCTTTTTGTGACATGCAAGTGCCTGTTTCTGTGAATTGTACGGTATATGTTCCATTGATTTTACTCGAACCATAAAAAACATCACAGTCCCCCACCAGGCAATTGAAATATTCTTCTATGTTGGGATATCCATCTCCATCGGCATCTTCCAGATAATCACTTTTGTTTTTGTCATATCCAATTACCTCTTCAAAGGCATCCGGCATTCCGTCTCCATCAGAGTCTTGTGATGTGGTACCGCCATCGACCACCCCTACATGGTTTGGGATATTATTGTCCTCTTCTCCATAGATAATTGCTCCTTCTGTTCCGAATGATTTCAATTCATTGATCAGCAATTCATCTACCGCATCACGTTTCAGAGAAGACCCAGCATCATTGATGATGTGGGTTACTGCCTCTTCGGCATTTAAAACCTGATTGACACCTGGATAATTGTAAGGAGTGTTCACAATGGTGGCAGTTAAATAATCTGTGATTTGGCTGCCATTGAGATCACCGTCTTTGTTGTTATCTACCCAATTGTCCGTTTCGTAGATGTTAAAAGTTGGTGTAGTACGAGTGATATGAGAACCTGTGCTCGACGGGCCATAGATGAAATAATTACCAATCAGATTACATTCGGAAATTCCTTCAGTATCTCCCATGATGTATCCATTGGTTTGCCAATTGTATAGGACAGAATTGATGAATTCGTGTGTACCCCGGATTTTAGGATTTCTGGTTTTATTGTCGATCCATAATGTCCTGATTATTGAAATACTAAGGTTCTCACCCTGTATCAATGCGCCTGTAGAGTGATTGTCCCGCTGCAGGCCTTGCCCGATGATACAATCCTGAAGAGTAATATTTTCAGAATCGGTATTGATGTCAAAAGTACCATCCCTTCCCCAGGAAACGGAAACATGGTCAAACATGTAATTGTCCTTATTATCTGAAATAGAAAGTGCATCTACAGACTTTTGACCGTTGTAGCGTCCCATCCGAAACCTCATATATCGAGTGACATTGTTGCCAGAATTTCCATTGAATGCTACTCGATTTCCATATATGGTAATTCCTCCGCCTGGAGCCGTTTGTCCGGCAATGGTGATGTGATCTTCTACTACTACGACGGATTCTATTTTAATGACCCCTCCAATGTCAAATACGACATATCGATTGGGTCGACTAACCGCGTCTCGAAACGATCCGGCACCACTATCATTAAGATTAGTCACATGATAAACTTCACCACCTCTGCCTCCGGTAGTATATTTCCCAAACCCTTCAGCTCCTGGGAAAGCGAGTTGTTGGGCCATAGTGGTTTCTAGAGAAAAAATAAGAAATGTGATTAAAAGAAAGAAATGAGATTGAATGTGCATTGAATTACTAAGAATATCCGTACCAAAAAAGAGATATCCACCTACTAGTGATACCTCAAAACGGCAATTTTGTCTCGAATTATTATATGGCTGCTCTGTGGTGTGATAATTGAAACCAGCTATGAATCTACTCTCTAATCAACTCTAGAATTTCATCAGCCTGAGAATTCAAATAATGTTGTATTCTCAACGAATTTGAAAGAAGTAAATCAGAAATATTCTTTGTTGTCAAATTACCAGTATTCAGATAAACTATTTTTGGAGGTGTGCCATAGAGTGCATCTAAGTCAACAAAATCGGAATCAAAAGTTACCACTTCATTATCATTTCTCTCAGCAAATTTGAAAATGGATATATCTGATTCATTTTCTAAGCCTACAAATCGAATGTGTTGACATCCTTCAAAATTTTCAGGTAGTAATTTTAAAATTCTAGGTGATATATTCTGATCAAATAAGAGCTTCATCATTTGACTGATACCAATCTACGCTCTTTATCTGCAGCATATGCAAGACAGGCGTTGATCATATCATCCGTAATTTCTTCGAAATCATGCTTAATGTCCTCATGTGTCATGCCATTGGACAACCAATTCAACACATCATAGACAGAAATGCGAGTTCCTTTCAAGCATGGTTTTCCAAATCTCTTATCAGCTCTAATTTCTAGTAATTCGTGATAATCCATATTGGAAAGTTAACACATTTAGCAGTGTTTTTAACAAACATCACATCAGTGACCATTAAGGAAAACATACAATCCCACCATCACCACAATCAAAGCAATCCACCACGATAATAACTGGCTTAATTTATTTAAAAGTCGCTATTGCGAAATTAAGTGCTTCTTTCAATTGTTCGTTTTGAGCCTTATTCAGCATCAATTCAGCTTTAGAGGTAATAATTGATTTATTTCCTTCTGGAAATTTTTCGATTAACATTGGAAAATATTTTTTCAATCCTTCACTGTAGGAAATAAGTTCATCCTCACTAAAGGAGGATTCATTGTTTACATAATCCAAATAGTTATTAAAGTTTTTATATAGGGTTCTGACATTAGAACTAAGCAATCTCTTTACCTCAGTGGAATTAGGGTCGTCGGAGTTTTTGATAATGTTCTGATTGCCAAGGTCGAAATAATAAAGTTCTAGATGAAGAAGGAATTTGTAAGACTCTATTAGTTCCATTCCATAGATGAATTTGTCCTCTCTATCCATAGCTGAATATGCCTTAGGTAAATCACGGATTTCTTTGAAATATTCTTCAGCAACATTATTTCGGTGAGAAAGCCCCAAATTCTCATCAGATAACGTTACAATAAAATTTTGAGGATCAAATAGTTTTTTCAAAACTGCCGAGGTTTCTGGATCTGAGAATTCAGGTAGTCTCTGACCTTTAGGAGTTTTATATCTGATTGTGAATATTGCTTTATCATATTCATCTGGACCCCAATACCTTTTTTCCATTGGGAATTTACTATCTATTCCACTTTTGCACCCAACTAGTATTATAGTGAATAGTATTAAAACATATTTTACAATTTCATTGCGTGAAATAAACCAATGTGTTTTCATAGTCTAAGTATTCAGCTAATAAGCTATCTGTTTGATGTTGCCACTTCAATTGTTTTCCAAGTAAAAAACCATGATCTGAACCATAGTCATATGCAACCTGCATTTCCCTTTCAGATTTTTTAATATTTTCATATAGATCATTAATCACGGAATTACTTGGTTGATGCTCGAATTTGGTCAATTTTTCTCTAAAAATCCTAGCCCAAATCTCAGTAATTCGAAAATGATATAATTCATGTGTCAATAATTTCGAATCCTTCAGGTTATCAATATAAACATATGACCTAGCAGGGTGAAATTTACTCACTACTTCTATTCCTTCTTCAGAAATTGAATACGAAATACTGGTTACGATGAAAGCAAATTTGTGATCACCTTGAAGTTTATGCCCTTTTAGATTGAAACCGTTAAAATCATCCAACGATATACTCGAAATTTTTGAATACGCAATTGGTTTGCTGTAATTAAAAATGTTGACCTCAAATGAGACATTCAAGAGAAACAGTATAATTGAGAAGAATAGAATAACCGTATTGATCTTAATAATTGATTTTTTAATACTGATTGTTGTCTCAGTGCCAAATCTGTGATTTCGAAATAACCTGAAGATTTTTAGTAAATCAGGGAACAATACCGCAACGTATATTCCCAATACAATAGCGTATAAATTATTCTCTGACATTTTGTTTTTTTCTTAAAATGTAGCCGAATAAGGAAATTAACAAATAAATCAAAATAGCATGAATCAGTATTATTTTGTCATAAAATGAAGTGCCAGACAACCTAAAACTGTAGTTGAATAAAAGGTGCCAAAGGAAAAAAAACATAATGAATACGAAAGAGACATATTGCCAGTATCTTTTTCGGTAATCAAAATTTTTATACCCTAAAGTAAAATATGAAAACAGAAATGTAAATATTGGAATTGGGATAAATGAGAACAGGATATTTGAGCTAACACTTATTAGAGTATTCACCCCAACGAAAGAAAATAAGCTCCAACTAATGATTGAATAAGAAATAATTCTTTCATGTTTCATTCTGCAAATATGAATTAATAATAAATGACAGAATCAGACTCAAAACAGGTAAAGCAATACATCAGTGCCCATTGAAAAACACGTACAAGCCTACCATCACCACTATCAAAGCAATCCAGGCGATCATCACCTTACGATCTGGTTTGCCTATTCCGGTCATATCCAGTTCATGTATTGCTTTTTGACCTGCTTTGTCAAGAGATGCCACCACTATGGCCAGAATCATCAACACCACAAATATGTAAAATGAGAGCATTAAGAAGTGTGGCCAGAAATCATATTCTGATGAAGGAAGTATGAAAAGGTAAGTGATCCCTGTACCGATACTGATCACCGTTCCAGCAATGAGAATAACATTGGCAGCTTTGGTAGTCATCTTTTTCCAAAACACACCAGTGAGGAACACAACCGAAAGTGGCGGAGCTATGAATCCCAATACTGACTGGAAGACATCAAACAAATTCAATCCTTTGATACTATCAATTCCAATAGCCATCACTACTCCAAGCACAGCTCCAATAGCCGTAACCATTCTTCCGATTCTGACAATTTCTTTCTGGCTTGCTTGCGGCTTATATTTTTTTACATAGATATCCATGGTGAAAACGGTACTCAGAGAGTTCAAAGCCGAATCAATGGTGCTCACCAAAGCAGCAATCAAAACGGCCATGACCAGTCCTGTCATTCCTGCAGGAAACAATCTGGTCACCATGGTCATATACGCTTCGTCCGGGTCGGCAAGGTCAGGGAAAAGGATGAAACAAACTATTCCAGGAATGATGAACAAAGCCACATCAAAAATCTTCAGCCAACCAGTAAAATTGGCGCCTAATTGACCTTGTTTCAGGCTTTTTGCTCCTAACACGGATTGTACCATGCTCTGATCTGTACACCAAAACCAAACACCCATCACCGGATACCCCAGCGCAATCGCCAACCATGGATAATTCGGATCATCCATTGGCAATAGTAAATTCCAATAACTGGACGGAGCAGCTTCAAAAACTGCTATAGGTCCACCAGCTTTCATCACTCCTACCACTGTCAGAGCACCAGAAACCAAAATCAGGAGGATCATCTGAAAGACATTGGTATAAGCAATGGCTTCTAGTCCGCCAGCAATAGTGAAAAATGCCGCGATCAATACTAGAATAATCACAGAAGCCCAAAGTGGTAAGTCTAAAATTTGACCCACCAAAATTCCTCCGGCGAAAAGCGTCAAGGCTAGCCATGAGATCAAAATCGTTACAGTGGTGTACCACGCCAGGATATTTCTGGTAGACTGACCAAATCGCTTACCCATAAATTCCGGTAAGGTCTGAATGTCAGCCTTGAGATATCTGGGCGCAAAAACTACCGCAAGCAAAAAGATGAACGGAAACGCGTACCAACCAAAATTCCCGGCCACTACCCCTGTGGTGTAGCCAATACTTGCAGAGGCAATGAGCATAGATGGCCCCACATTCGTTCCCCACATGGTGAGGCCAATGCTGTACCATTTCAGAGATTTTCCCGCAAGGAATAGATTACCATCGGCATTTTGCTTTTTTTTCACAAAACTCACCCAGTATCCGATCGCGATCAGAACCAGAAGGTATACACCTACTATGACAAAATCGATGGTTTGGAGGTATTCGTTGATGTTTTTCATTCGCCTTTCGGTAAATGCTCAACGCTATGCGCTGAGCTTACTATAATGATATTTTAGAAAAAGAGTTTACTTCACCTTTAGGCCATCTACTACAAATGGCTCAGCAAAATAAAGTGGTTTGTCTCCATCCATGATCGGAGCTTTAGAATACTGCATCAGCAACACGCGGCGTGATTTATTGGTATTATTAGATCCACTGCGGTGGAAGCAAACACTGGAGAACAATGCGATATCGCCTTTTTTCAGAATTGCCGGTACTCCCGGATTGTCTCCATGATAGCCTATCATATCGTTGGTGCCTTCTTCCAGCACATGCTCTATGCGCTTATCAGTTCCTGCCTCTGAGTAAGGTAACAAATAGACTGTACCATTTTCTTCATCCACATCGTCTAATGGCATCCAGCAGGACAAATAAGGATCGTGCTTTTGCTTCACATAGCCAGAGTCCTGATGCCAGCTAAACTTCATCCCTTTATCTGCTGCTTTCACTACGAATTGCTCGAGGAAGAGATAAACATTCTCACCCAGAATATTTCTGGTGATTGCTTCTAGCTCAGGTCCATAGAGCAACTCCTGCATGGGTTCACTTTTTTGGCTTTTCATAGCGATGAAATAGCGTTTGCCTTTGTGATTGATCTCGTCTACTTCCACACCTTTAGCGTCCATTTCATCGTCTTTCTCCTTTATGAATCGCTCGCACTCGTCCTGAATTTTTTGGATCATTTCAGGTGAAATCACATTGCGCAGGATTACAAATCCATCGCGGTTGAATTGGTCAACTTGTTGTTGAGATATTACACTCATTATTTCTACAGTTTAAGGTTTTTTACAATCAATATATCTTCATGTCAAATCAGAAATTCTGGCTTGGGTCTTTGATCAACCCCTCAAGCCCAAATTCAGCAATGGTATCAGCAACTTTTTCAGGTTTTCCCGATTTCAGGGATTTCTCCATCGTTTTCAATAAAGCCACCGTCCCAAGGCCTTCTTCCAAATCTGGATAAGCCGTAAATCCCTGTTCGATACTATCAGCAAAGTATTCGAGGTAATTGTTGTACTCTCCAGCGTGGTGACTTTTCCCTTCGAATCGGAAATAGTGTTTCAATTTTTTCTCCCAGGTAATCACCTGCTCTTCACCTTCATTATTGGTAATGGCATAGCGCAGATCCATATAATCACCCTGACTACAACCTTCAGACCCACGCAAAATGCAGCTCATCTCACTGTCTCGCATCACCGGCTGAATAGGTCCGGTATAAGCTCCTGAAACACGAGCCACTCGTCCATCTACAGATTTGTAAATGAAGTGCATGGTATCTTCATTTTTCAATCCACCAGCTTTACCATTGCCACTGAGCATGCCATAGCCCATCACTTCCTCGATATCTGGCAAGTACCAACGGATAAAATCCACAGGATGGCTCAATCCGCCATATAACCATTTAAAAGTATTCTCAAGTGCCCACGGCTTTTCAAGAAACCATCGGTGATCTGCATGGTAATAGGCTTCTACAGTGATGATCTCTCCTATCATGCCTTTGAGGAAATCTTCTCTCTGACGTTTCATGGGCTCAAAAAACCGACTACTCTGACCTACAAAAAGTCGCTTTCCAGTCTTTTTTTGCAAATCCACCAAGGCTTTGGCATCTGCCAGATCATCCAGTAAAGGTTTGGTGCAGACTACATGTTTGCCCGCTTCCATACACTGTCGAATATGTGACGCATGTAGTTTGTCAGGTGTATAAATCCCAATTGCATCTATATTCGGGTTGCCAAGCATTTCTTCCATACTAGTTGTCCAGTTATGAAAGTCAAATTCCTTTGCACGCTGTTTACACAGGTTTTCATTCAAATCACAAATCTGTACCAGCTCAACCTTTGAGCTATAGAGGGCGGCAGAAATCGTACTTCTTCCCTCTCCCAATCCAAGTATTCCTAACCTTAGCATATTTATTATTTTTCGATGTAGTTCCAGATTCCACTGAAATCACGATCTATGATTATTTCTGTTGTTTTCGTTAAATCCATTTCATCTGTGCATTGTATCACTTCTGGATAGATTGGAATTTGAGTATCAGTTTTCACAAAGACGGGCATATTTTGCATGTCTGACTCATAGTTTCTGATCCATTTTCCACCGTCAAAAGTCTGTCCTGTAAAAAAATCAACCCATTCGCCATCAGGCAAATAGATGTCTCTGATATTCTCCGAATTCATGATTGGAGCCACCAAAAATGCATCACCAAAGTAATATTGGTTGTCTATATGCCAGCACATCTTATCTTCAGGGTGATGAAGAATCATGGCTCTCAAAACCGGGAAACCGGTTTCTGTGGCCTGATCGGCCGCTTTCAGAATATATGGAAGCAAAGTATATCTGAGGTTCCACCAGTCTCTTACCAAATTTGCAATCTCCGGATACTCATACGGTTCGCGTTTGGAGGTGCCATGGTAGCGGATGTGCGAACTAAAAACACCAAACTGTGTCCAGCGTACATATAGATCATTCGGGATGACGGAATTCATGAAATTAGGAACCCCATGAAAACCCGGCACATCATGACTCCAAAAACCAAAACCTGATAGTCCTAAGTGCAGACCACCTTTCAGGGATCCGGCCATTCCCTCCCAGCTACATGCAGCATCGCCTCCCCAATGCAACGGGTATCGCTGACATCCTGCCCAGCCGGCTCGTGCCCAGACTATTCCATCTCCTGCAACTTCCTGTGTGACTTCATATGCCGCTTTTTGATACAATAAGCCATAGAGATTGTTGAGCAACTTCGGATCCATGTTCTGGTAAGTGGCATCCATGTGTATCTCTTCTCCAAAATCTGTTTTGATGCAGACTGCTCCCATTTCGAGTAGATTTCGAAGCAAATCTTTGTACCATTCAACAGCCTCTGGTTTGGTAAAATCAATCGTCCCTGCATAATCCAGCGCACTGAAATTAGATCCACCTTGCTCCCGGCTTTCGTTAATCGGACCGATGTAATTATTGGCTTTGGCTTCATCGTGCTGCTCAGCTTCTTTTGCCACATACGGCATTTGCCACAAGCTCACCCGATAGCCATTTTCTTTCAATCCTTTCATGAATCGCGCAGGATCCGGAAAACGCTCTTTGTTGAATTTCCACTCGCATAACCAATCTGTCTCAAACCATCCGGTATCCAAATGAATCACATCGCAAGGGAATTTTTCGTCTCTGAGTCGCTTACAAATCGTTTCAACTTCATCCGCAGAAAAATAGGTCATGCGGCTCATCCAAACACCATAGCTCCACAAGGGTAGTTTGGTGGGAAAGCCTGTCAATTGCTTATATCCTTTGAGTATTTTTTCAGGATCTTCTCCTCCAATCAGGAAAAAATCCAGCTGTGGATATTCTACTAAAACCTGTGCAGATCGGGTAGAATGATCAGCCAGCGAAAACTTGGTATATGCAGAAGTATGCACAAACAATCCATATCCTTCACTCGATAGGTAAAATGGAATGTTTTTATAAGTTCGTCGATTATTGACACCTTGTCCATCCTGATTTTTGAGTTGGAAAGTCTGACCGGACAAATCCATCTTTTTGAATCGTTCACCAGTTCCAACAAAACATTCGTCAGATTTTGCTTCCAATGAAAAGGTCATGCTATCTGGCTGTCCTTTTCGCTCCACATAGGCCAAAGCCATTGCGTCATTTCGAGCCGGGAAAAACTGATCCCGGGCACTTATTTTCACCGGTTTCTGACCACCTGGGTAGAAGGTCAATCGCAAGGTTTCATCAGGTTCGGGCAATAGATCACTCCAGTGATCGATGGCTATTTCGCTGAAATCAAACTCAACTTTTGTGGTTCCGGTCTCATCTTTGATCAACCATTTATCAGACAATTTTTCAAAATTAAGAGGGTTCGGTTTTAAATCCGGATGAATCTGAAGCATCTCTGAATCATCCGAAACCTCTCCTGATACTGCGATTTGTGACCGAATAATCTGATCCCCATATGCCGAAATCACCAATTGTAATTCCTTTCGCTTGGCGGTTTCATCTATTGCAATGTCATTTTGTGGAAGCTGCTTCTGAAAAGGAACAGTCACAAAGACCTTCCCATCTTTAGCTGAAATAGCTGTGGGTGAGCACGCTTTCCATAGAATCTCGTTTCCATCCAGTTTTGGATCGAATTCTAAAAAATCAAATAGTTGGTAATTGGTTTGATTCATCTGGATTACTTGAAAATTTTAAACTGGTAAGTGCCTTTTTCAGAGATCACTTTGGTGAGGTACACTCCTTTCGGAACGTCACTCATTCCTATTTCAATGACTTTTCCCGAATCTGAATGAGATTTGATTAACTGTCCACTTATCGAGTAAATATTCACCTCTTTGATTTCTATGTCAGATTTGAGAGTTAAGACGTCAGCAACAGGATTGGGATAGACAAGAATGCCGTGCTGATTAGAACCACTCAGCACATCATTGTCTTGCAAAATCAATCGAATAGATTGTGTCTTTGCATCCAAAAAATCCTCTGATGATGAATTGACAGATATTGAAATCATTGAACTGATTTCTTCTTCTACCGTGATATCATCTTCCGTAGAAAGTGTGACTTGCTGAGGAACTAATGCATTTTCCGGAGTGAATGTTAGGGATGTTGGTGAAATAAATATCTCTTCAGAATGTTCTGTGGTGATATCCAGCATAACATGGCCTGTCGGCTTAGAGGTTAAACTCACTTCCAGCACTATCGCTGCATCACCCTCCATCATCGTAAGGCTGGCTGTGTCCACTTCTATTTCCTTGTTCAATTCTTCTGATGCACCAGAATTCATTCCGACCAATACACCGATTTCACGGGTCATACTGGCTCCTTCACTATCCTTTACTTTGAAAACGAAACTGAAAACCCCATTTTCCGAAGCGGATACTTTGGCTTCATGCTCATTTTGAATAGTGATTTCCAAATCATTTGCATTGACTATTTCGAACTGTGGATCCTCTGTATAACCAATGGTGTATTGAGATAAGTCGATTACAATTGCACTATCGTTTTTCGTTTCAAAATTGGGATGAGCCATCCACATCAGGTACTCTTCCAAATCTGTATATCCATCCAGATCAGTGTCCTTATTTGCATCAGAGAAATCCCCTACTTCAGAATTCACGTTGGTTTGATGAAAAATTTCCCACCAGTCTGGCAAACCATCCCTGTCTGAATCAAATCCTTCTTCTCTGGAAAGTTCTGGGTATTCTTCATAACCACCAGCATCATCCTGATGATCAATCAGTCCGGGCTTCCCGGATTTACTTCCTCGGTAAGTGTAAGAACCGTTGAGCGTTTCCTGAATGATTCGCTGATCATGATCATCGAAGGTTGGTAAGGTAGCTCCCACATCTGACAATACAGATTTGTAAGCATCAGAAGCGGATTGGATATTGGCTTCAGACCCAAAAAAAGGTTCATCCACAAATACCTGCCAATCCAAAACCTGCCCATTATATAGCTGATACTCTCTGGAACATGCATCATTGGTACCATCACAGGCTAGCCCACCGTTGGTGTTTTCTACAATGTTATTATGATAAAAATAGCTTTGAGAACCTTTGCCTACTCCTTCCAGTTGTGCTCGGAGAATGGTATTTTGACTGGTGGCTGGGCCTTTTTTGTAATAATTACCAACGAAATTGACTTCATGAGCTCCACCATCAGTAGCTCTTCCACCCCAATTGTAAACGACATTGTTGAATATATCCAGCTCTCCAGCATAGTAACCATTTCCATCTAGTCCACCACCCAGACTCCAGTTTCTTCCTTCATTGTGAGCCAACAGATTGTGATGAAATGAACCTATGCTTCCTCCGATTGTTGCTGCATATCCGTGTTTGGTTCCGGCCGGGTAATTTTGATGATTAGCGATATTCAGAGCCTCTGAAAGCATGGTTCGCTGAAGCGTGATATTCAGTCCACCTCTGGAACTGAAAGATTCATCAATAGTCCAACTAATTGATGAGTGATCCAATATGGAATGATTTGCACCTGCCATCCCTATGCCGTCATAGGTGGTGCCTGCACCTAGTCTCATTTTCATAAATCGCACGATACTTTCATCCCCAATTCCTATTGGTGCCGCACGAAAGCAGATTCCTTTTCCCGGGGCGGTCTGCCCAGCTATGGTGAGATTGTCATCCATTATCACACGAGAATTCAAATACACAATTCCTGAAACATCGAATATGACAGTTCTAGGCCCAGTTTCTCCGGTCACGGCCTCACGGAAACTTCCTGGACCCTCATCATTCAAATTAGTTACATAAACTACCTTTCCACCACGTCCACCTTGAGCGAAAGCTCCATGACCTTCAGCACCGTCGAATGCTTTGTGCCTTGCCTTGAATGACCAAACTGCTCCTTTTACAGTATCTGCACCATAGTTTTCATCTACTCTCCAATAATAAGTATCCCAATCGGTTACGCTCAGTTGATAGGAAGTATCGGACAAATCACCGAGAAAAACAGACGATTCTGGTGTAGCATTCCAAACGTCAGATTGTTGACGACCAACATATAATTGATGAGATTTAGCATCTTTTGCAGGCTTCCATTTCAATATGATAGACCCATTATCAGCGTTGGCGTGTTCATCCAGATCTTTTGGGTAAGGAAAGGAAGGCTGACGAGAAGCGTCTCCGGTATTCAAAGCAAATCCATTGATATAAACAGTTTTGTCAGAGGCCTGACTTTCGGGCTCCACACGATATCTAATTTTGGCTGTCTCTCCATCCGCAATCGTAAACTCTACAAATGATTTGGCTGCATCATCGTCATTCAGTACCCGATTAGATTGCACAAATTCATCATGTACTAAGGTTTCTCCGACGTAGATTTCGATGTTAGAGAAGGTATTGGTTTCTGGATTATGAAATGAATTGTGATAAGTGAGCAAGGAATGCTGACCAGCCGGGAGTCCGGAAATACTCAAAGTGATATCGCTGGTCTGGATGCCATCGTTGGATAGTCTTGCAAAGTTTGGACTTTGAACACCCGCCTTGTACCAGCTGGAATTGAATCCGCCATCAAAAGTAAATGTGACATCAGCTTCTGTGTACGAAATGGAATTTCCAGAGCTGACTACCCAAGATGAGTAACCTGGTTCATGTACCTCCGATTCATTGCGACCACTAAAGTTCAAATCAACCTTTACTACTTGAGCGTGTAGGCCTTCTGAAATGAGAATATAAAGCGCGGTAATGAGAAAAGCACTGATTCGATGAAATGACATAGGGATTTACTGTTATGGGATTTTAATCCTGTCCCTAAAACTACGATATGCGGAGCCCATTAGTCACCTGTGGTGTGATGGTTAAATACGATGAAGTTAGTGTTTGACCAGTTGAGTATTTTGTTTTTACGAAATCATAAGTCAGCCCGACATCTTTACAGTTGACTTCACTTTATTACAAAGTAATAAAAATATTACCTTCACTTTGTTACATAATTCATTAGACAAACATTGTGTTACATATATTATTTTGAATGATAATAAAGCATGTCAACTTAATATTTTCCGTATCAAAAAAAGCCCGTCAAGTGACGAGCTTCCCTAACTTATAAACCTAAAATCTTTATTTTAATTTCGTATCGCCCATTCCTTCTTTTCGGACAAATTTCAAATCACTTTTTCCCAGATCTTTCGAAGTAGCTACTGCAATTCCGCGCTCGTGATCTTTGTTGACGGCACAGTAAAAATGATAGACCACTCCTTCAGATTTTACCACACATGACTTGTGTGCAAACCAATTGTCATAATCTTCAGATGGTGCAATAAGGTCTTCTCCTTCCCATTCGGTCCAGTTTACCAGATCATATGAGCAGGCAAATCGGTTGAAAGCATCGTGATCTTTGCGATCGGGCCAGAATGCCCCGAAGTAAAACATCACCCAGACATCATGCATTTTTTGAATAACCGCATCGCCTGAAATGCCTTTGTGATGATTGATCACGGGATCCGTTTTGAAACGCTCCCAGTTGATCATATCATTGGATACTGCCATGCCAATTCGCTCAGCACCACGTTTTGGATTCAAACTATCCCCACGAGCATTGTAGTACATCACAAACGGATAGCCTGTGGTTTTTTCTTCGTCCAAAAGCACCCAGGTTTTGTAAATCGTACTGTTTTCCCACCAGCGAACATCATCGTCTGTGGCTTTAAAGATTGGTTGATCCAATCGATCCCAGAGATGAGCAGTTGCAGGATCCTGATCTGTGTAAGCCATTCCGGCAGAAAGCAAACCGGCTTCATATCCAGTAGTATTTCCTCCGAAATATGACATCCAATATTTACCATCATATTGATTCAGTTCATAAGAGCCACCCCATTCAGGATCTTGAAGTCCCGGATATCCTGCTTTTTGATTAGAATCCCAGTCCGTTGAATCAGAAAAGGCCATCACCTTTCCTTTGATCTCCCAGTCGAGTAGATCATCACTTTCTGCCAACCAGGTTTCGTATCCACGGCCATCATAGATGAAATAGGTCATGTACCATTTGCCTCCTTTCCGAAATACCGTAGGACAATCGATCTTCTTACTCTGATCTTCAGGAGCCATGACCAATCCGTATTTATAAGGCGTTTTGACTTCTTCATAAACATCGCTCATCACTTCTTGAGGAATAACAGTCGGTAACTCCTTTTCCTGACAGGATAAAAAGGCGAGAAAGGGAATTAGGAATAGAAATTTTTTCATTTGTTTAAACTTAAGCGTAAGGCATAAAGCGTACTGCGAATAGCGATCAGAAATCAATTCCAGCTTTTCTCATCCGCTCGTGCCAGGCCTTGCTTTCTGCATTGAGGTCATAACCTTGCTTAGAAAGGTAGTTATTGATTCGACCTTTGTACTTGCCAAACATCTTATGTTTATCATCAGATTCGCTTTGATCCATGGCTCTTTCTCTGGCCTCATAAAGCGCTGACCAGATGAATTGTTTCTGTTCATCTGTCAGGTCAAGCAGCATATCGAGAAAGCTTTTGTAGGTATTTGGAAATACACCATAAGTCATTCCATTCTTAATTTCATCCACCTGTTCATAGGTCAGTCCGGCGCCTAGAAGCTGCGCTATGAAGTGATTGTGGCGAATGTACAAGTGTGCATCGCGTTCATTTTCATAATCAAAAATCAACTGATCTTTTTCTTCATTGGAAATATCCAGAGTCCGAACAGATTTCTTTTTTACCCCACAAGTGTCATGGATGGCACTAAGGTTGCAATACTGCTCTATGACGATTCCCTGCACTTCATCAAACTTATCTCCCAGTTCTAATGGCTTGAGAAACTTGGCCGTTCTTCCCTCCAGTACTTTGATATATTCTGGATTTACCTGGTCCATATCAGCGTACTGGCTATATCCGTAAAACCCGAATGTCAAAAAACAAATTACAATTATCAATTTTTTCATAACTCAATTATTAATCTTTATTACTCTCGCTGATCGACGAGAGATTTACTCAGACTTGGTCTGCCAATCTTTTAAATATTCAAATTCTGGTTCTATACCAGCTGCATTTTTTATACTCTCATCAACTTCCGGGCCATTGTTTTCCCACTCATTGCCCGGTCCCGGGGAGTTTTGGAAGAATTTATCTTTTTCTGTCCAGTTGTTACGAACTCGGAAAAATGACGAACCTTCATCGTGATAGATGTACTGATAATGCTCAGGTATGTGTGCATAAGCTGCTTTTTCTAAATGATGAATGCTATTACCCTCTATCAATGATTTGGGCTGAGGTGAAAGTGTATAGATCCCGCCAACATCATACATCTGCTTAGCGAAATGATGGATTTCATTGGCTAGGACTTGATTATTCCTCATGAAAGTCACTGTCTTGGTCCATCCCCACCCAACGCAGATACCAGAGTAATTGAGGTCACTGACTTCATTGTGACTGATGGTAATATCATGGACGAATCCTGCACTGATACCCACACATCCCCAGTCTTCGTTGGTGGCATTGGTGATCAAATTGTTAGTGATCAATTCGTGGTGACTAATTTCTCGCTCATCGGTGGGATTGTATGGTAAATGAGCTTCAAAACTCTCGTCCCCAAAAAAACCAATTTGAATACCCGTACCACCAATATCTTCAAAGAGATTTCCTACTATTTGATTGTGATGCGTACCAGACACTAAGTCCAATCCCGTAGCGGCCATGTGTCGAAATTTACACTTCTCAAATTTCAAATGATGGGCATTTGTGATTTCCACTCCTGCCGGCTGTCGGTCCAGCCATGCCTGATTTTCTAATGCGGCTTTGTCTGGTGTGCCGGGCTCTATTAGTTTGTAAGCATCAATCAGCGAAAAGCCTGCTTGCAAAGGAACGTGACCTTTTAGAGAAGGACGCATCCAGGTGGTGTGTTCGAAATCTATATTCTCAAATTGGATATAAGAAACCGGCTGATCCAAAGTCCCGGAAATCTGAACTAAGGTTTCCAGATATGGAGCAATGACTTGTGCTGTAGATAAGTCTTCACCTTTTCTTGGCCAATAATAAACCTTTCCATTTTCAATGTCCTGATACCATTCTCCTGGAGAATTGAGCAACTCTGGAGCATTCACATAATAGAAAGCAGAATTGCCATTGTATTCATTTTTAGCATCAATGAATGGTGCAGGCCATGGATGCTCAAACTCCAATTTGCTTTCTGGTTGATGGAATTTGATGACAGATTTGTTTCCCTTTTGCTCCAGGCTTTTTACCCGAAGATTGGCAATCGCCCACCACTGATGAATGACAAATTCCAGCTGACCGATTTCTTCAAAATGATAATCAGGATTAGGGATTTCCATCGATTGCGCCTCCTTATCTACAGACAAAATACGATCAAGTTTCCCATCGTTCAGGCTACTTGCCCGGTTGGCTTTTACATCATTGACCCATAGCTGACGAAAATTTACGGGTATCCCGCCTACTTTTGGAGATTTGGCTACCCAGATTTTACCTTGTGCTTTTTTAGGAAAACGATCAAGATCAGTGGCTTTTGCCCAGTCTGTAACCTGAACACCTCCTGTAAAAAGAGGTCTACCAGAATCTGTTGACACAATCCAAGTTGGACTGTTTTCGGTGCCAGAATCTTCCGGCCGGATGAGGATAGGCTCAGTTAGTTGGTAAACACCGCTTTCTATATGAATGAAAATACCTCCATCAACAGTAGGATCATTGAGTCTTCTAAGGTTTCTAGCCTTTCTAAGTGCCTTATCCAATGAAGCAAAAGGTGATTCTGTCGTTCCTTCATTTAGATCACTGCCATCCACAGAAACATATATAGTCACTTTGGCATATGACTGAAACACAATAAACAGTCCTAGTATTATCAGACCTAAATTTTTCATTGAAATACAGATTTAAGGTATCGGGTATTTGCGCCGAAGTTACCTACCACATCTCTGGGGTTATTGGCATCTCTGGAACGCTCAATCACAAGCCAGCCGCTCCAGCCCATATCATCTAGTGTTTTCTTCACTTTAGGCATGTCGATTCGGTCGTTATTTTCTAACCAAACTTTATCCTCATCTGAAGCATGGATCATGCAGATTCGATCTTTACCAAGAGTCCTTAATTCTTGATAAAGGTCACGGCCATTTTTTAGTGGATTCTGAAAATTGAAGTAACTCTGAATGTTCTTTGATCCAATCTCATCAAAAAAGGCTGCTTCACCGGCTGCATCCAGTGAAGTCTCTATTCCAATGACTACATCGGCAGCTTCAGCCCTTGGAGCAACTATTTCCTTGAATTTCTGAACAAGGATAGGTCTCAACTCTGGATTTTGAATCATGTCTCCCTTCACCCCAAATGGTAAGAATGCTGTCTTTACACCCATCATCACCATGGTATTGATCGCGTCATCCATCATCGGAGCTATGTCGCGCTCCGCCAGAGACTGAGCATAAAACCCGGACATGGCGATCGAGGAGATTTCCAAACCATATTTCTCAGCTTCTTCTTTGAACACCTTTCGGTCAATCGGGTTTCTAAGCTTATTGTCAAAAGTCACTCGACTACCAAGACCTCCCATATCAAGTTCCACACCATCAGCACCAATCTCCGAGGTTCGTTTGAACGCTCCCAGTTTCTGACGTTTCAGGATCATCCAGTCACAAACGGCCACTTTGTAGCGTTTATCCTTTTTGAAAACGTCCTCTGTAGATTCTTTTTTACCGGCGCTGCTACAAGCCATTGGGGCTGCAGCAAAAGCAGCAGTTGCCAGTGCTGAACTAGCCAAAAAATTTCTTCTTGTATTCTTTATTTGAGTCATGATCTCTTTTAAAATCTTATTTCACTAACATTTCATACTCCATGCTTGCCCAAATGAATGGTCCAACTCCCTTCGGGTCATCGTCTCTGATGGGCTCAGAGATATAGTACTCATAGCTGCCATCTCTATCGTTTTTTCCTCCAAGTCCGGCCACAGCACACCCCCTGGTTAATGAGATAGTTCCATCTTCATTTTCTTTGATGAACTCATTTAAAAGTCCATGATATCCTTTGTTCGCAACTTCCTGATAAGATTCATCAATGTATCCATTTCGCACCGCCTTATAAAGTGAATAAACAAACATGCTCGAAGCGGTTGATTCCAAATAATTGCCTTCCCGATCTCCCTGATCCATCACCTGATACCAGGCACCTGATTTTTGATCCTGATAATTTTTAATGCCTTTAGCAGTCTTTTGGAGTACTTCCACAATCATCGATCTGTCAGGATGGTTTTCTGGGAAATAGTCTAAAACATCTACTAATGCCATGGCAAACCAACCAACACTGCGACCCCAGAAATTTGGAGAAGTTCCTGTAACAGAGTCGGCCCACAGCATGGATTTGCTCTCATCCCAACCATGATAATAAAGACTTGTCTCCGGGTCAAAAGCGTACTTATCAATCAGTCGGATCTGAGTGGCCACCACATCAAAAAGACTGTCACTTTCAAATTCCTCTGCATACTGAGCCAAAAATGGTGCTCCCATGTACAATCCATCCAGCCACATCTGATGAATGTATCGCTTTTTGTGCCAAAAACCACCTTCACTGGTTGTTGGGTGATTGCGCATAGCATCCACCAAAGTGCCTGCGGCTTCCTGATACTTTTGCAGGCCGGTGTATTGGTACATTGGGAAGAGGATTTTCCCAGGATTGATCATGTCAATGTTATGCTTTGAAGAATCATATGTAACAATATATCCTTCTGGTTTTATCAGCGTATCGGCATAATCCAATACATAATCGTAGTACTTTTTGTCGTTGGTGTAAGCGTACATATCCAGCATCGACTTGGCTATGATGCCATGAGTATATCCCCAAAACGGGATGCGAACATTATCAACCGTCCACAGTTCTGGGAAACGCTCCATTTCTGATTCTGCCATCCAAACGGAGTATTTTTTTGCAGACTTTTCTTTCTTTTGTTCTGAGCATGACCATGTTCCAATAAGTAGAAACAGCAATGGAATGATATATCGAGATTTAGTCCAATTCAAGTTTAAATACCCCAACCCTAAAGGGTGTAAAATTGAATTTGTAAACTGTTTTATCATATTCAACTTAATCCTCATTTTTACCCAATACTTCATACAGTTCTTCTAAATTTTTAATGGCATTCTCTGGCATTTTCTCTCCATCTTTACCGAATGCGTACATTTCTGAATATTCTTCAATGGTGATTATGGACTCATCGATCTCTCCATTTTCATCCAGAATTGCTGCTAAATTCAGACCAAGTTCGTCAGCCATAAACCGATACATAGCCGTCCTTTTTGACAATCCATAATCATGACCTTCCTCAGCGAAATGAGCGTTTTGCACATTGTCTTCAGCATCGTAGAACCCAAACGTTCTCTGAATAAATGGGTACTCAACTTCCGGGACTTGAGATGTCCAATCTCTACCATCTGAAATGATCAACAAAGGTTTCGGAGCAAACATGGCCGCAATTTCTGCGTTGTTGGTGCGCTCACCACATAGATGAATTGGCGTGCCACTTTCACATGGACAGCCACCAGAGTGATAGGAAGAAGTCATCACCACTGGCACACTTACCGAAATACGATCATCAATAGCAGAAACCAACATGGTTTGTGAGCCGCCACCAGATCCGCCTGTGATTGCGACGCGATTAGGGTCCGCTTTATTATCCTTTAAGAGATAGTTGATTAAACTAATGGCATTATCTGTCTGAATGGTATGAGCAATGCTTTTTCTGTGAGAAGTGGATGCCACCATCAGCGCACTCTCCCCCCATCCGAACAAATCATAACTCACCACTATCGCCCCCATTTTGGCCAGAGCGGCACATCTCAGCTGTTCGTTTTTTCGGTAGCGACCATCTCCGAAATGTCCATTCGGAGAAATGATAACCGGCTGCTTTCCTTTGGATTTTATCGGGCGATAAATGGAGCCGGTCACATAATAACCGGGTACGGTTTCCAGTGCGATATTTTCAATCTGGTAGCCATCATATTTCCGTTTATTGGAAAGTATGATGTTTGGTTTTTCTTCTTTTTGTAGGTCATTCAATCCTAAAGCTTCGATCATGCAACTTTTCAATTCAGTCTTTCGGGCTTCCCAACTTTCCTGATCATCATAAAGTGTTTTGAGGTATTCGAGTGATTCTGCACCGGCTTCAGGTGTGATCAAATGATACTGATAGGGCTTGATTTTGTAAACTCCCTCGCCCTGCTTCACAAAAATATAATCGAATGGAGCCAGTACATTTTTCAGACTCAGCTCAACATTTCCCGGCACCAATCGCCAGTTGGCATAGCGAAGGTTGAAATCCTTTATGTCTTGTTCTTTGTATTTGATTATGACTTCATATTTACCTTGAAGTTCATCAATCACTTCTTTGAGCGGGCGAGCAAAATCGGTATCAGATGTCTGGGCATAATTTATTTGATAACTGAGTAACAAAATAGGTATCAACAAGGCATTTCCTCTCAATTGTATTAACCCCAGCCCTAAAGGGAGTCCAATTGTTTTCACTGAACCCAATACATTAGATATAAGCTTGACTAAAATTCGCTTCATGACTTCAGTTTATAAGAAAATGAATGTTTGCCTGCTTCCAATTTCAATTGTCTTTCTGAATTTTCCACTTCTTGAGGCAAAATGAATGTCGCTGATGAGTTTTTAGGAATTTCCAATTCAACTTTCCAATCTTCTCCATCAATTTTCCAATCCACAGAAATCTTGCCATACAGAGATCTTGTGCTGGCCTTCACGTATGTCAAATCTCCTGCCAATTTCGGTTCAATGATGAATTCTTTATAACCTGGACTTGATGGATTAGCTTTGATACCCGCCAGTGATTTGAAGAACCACTCCTCTATCTGACCGAGCATGAAATGATTCCAGGAATTTCCTTTTTCAGGATCCCACTGCTCTGTCAAAGTGGTCAAACCATACTTTACCTGATATCCATAGCCGGGTGCTTCATAGTGATTGAGCATATCAAAAAGCAGGTCATCCATGTTTTCATTGGCCAACGTCTGGAACAAATAGCGATTGCCAATATCCCCAGTCGTCAGACGGTTTCCATGTGATTGGATATCTGCAACAAGATTTTCCAATACAGCCTGTTTGCTTTCTGGAGCGACCAAGTCCATGTAAATCGAAACTGCATTGCAATACTGGCTGCCAGTTCCATATTGATTGGTTTCAGGGTTGAAGAACTTTTTGTTGTATGCGTCTACAATGGAATTGGCTAGCGAGTCATAATATTGTTGATCATCATCACTTTTTGCTGCATAGCTCACCAACTGTGCACATTGGAAATAATGAGCTGTGGCTGACAAGTCAATAGGACTATTTTTAGAATAGCCGGCACGATGTTCTCCATAGTCATACCAATCACCCAAACCATGAGATACAATGCCATTTTCAGCTCTTGACGCCAGATAATCGACATATTTTTTCGCCACAGCGTAATAATCATAGATTAAAGATGAATCACCATAAAACTGAAAATACTGCCAGGGTAAAATCACGGCGGCTGCTCCCCACTCCGGTGAATCGGTAAAGTCTGCACCCCATGATTCCGCTGAGAAATCAACATATTCCGGCGCAATATTGGGAACCATTCCATTTGGTCGCTGTGCATCGGCCATGTCCATCATGATTTTTGGGATGTAATCCACCAAATTGTAATTGTACATCAGGCCCGGCCCGTTTAGGTAGGTTTGCTCCAACCAACCTAGCTTTTCCCGATGTGGGCAATCCGTCAACACAGCTTGCATATTGCTTTTAATCGCCTGATTGATCAATGAATGTGTTTTGGTGAAAATCTCATTGGAGCACTCAAATTCACCAATGATCTCTACATCACTGTAAATGAATTTCGACTGTAAGTCAATAAGGTTTGGAAAGCTTGGATTCCCATTTTCCTGATAGCTTATTCCATCCACTTGTATAAATTGATAGCCGTAATAGCTGAATCGAGGCTGCCACTGTTCCGCACCATTACCGCTCAGGGTGTATTCATAAAAATGAGGTCTGCCAGTGTTTTTTTGGGTGACGTAACCATTTTCATCCAGCCGCTCTCCAGGTGTGATTTTGATTTTCTGGCCTCTGTCACCTTGAATTTTGATAGACGGAAATCCTGCCAGATTCTGTCCCATGTCAAAAACAAATGTTGTAGAATCGACCTTTTTCCATGTTTTTACAGGAAAAGATTCCTGAACTTTTACCGGAGGAGCTTTCTGATATTTCAAGGTTCCTTTTGGCGCTTCCTGAACCACAACAGGGTTCCAATTTGTATCATCAAAACCTATTTGGCTCCAGCCTTCTTGCTCCAATGTGGCATCATAATCTTCACCACCGAATATGTCATTGAAAGTAATCGGGCTTGGCGCGTATTTCCAGGATTCATCAGAGATGATCGTTTCAGAAGTTCCATTCTCATATTGGATTCTTAATTCCAAAAACAACGTCGGTGGCCCATAACTCACCCAAAACTTCCTATACCTGTCTCCTATTGCATTGTACATGCCATTGCCTAACAGTACGCCTATCGCTGCTTTGCCTTGTAGTAAATATTCAGGTAATAACTTTTCTGTAACATCAAACGCATTATAAAAAACGGACTGATCGTAATCAGTCCAGAGTGGAGCAAATTCACTATTACCAATTTTCTCACCATTTAGCTGAACTTCATAATGTCCAAGACCAGAGATATAGAGAATAGCACTTTTAATCGGATCGTTGAACGAGATTTCTTTTCTTAATAAAATAGATCTTTTGGCCAGTTCGGGAATACTATCATAGAAAGCACGGTTCTTTTTCAGAGATGGCTGATGCCAGTTTCTTCCTTCCGGTAGATGCGCATCGGCTCTGTTAGTAGCTCCAATCCATTGCGCATCAAAATGATCTGGAATAGGTATTTGAACAGGAGTTTCATTATCATTAGACACATGACATCCCGCAAATAACAAGATAACAATATAAAACCAGCGCTTATTCACCTTATTCCTCACCGGGCAGTTTTGGCCAATCCAAACTGGTTATTGGAGTTAATTCTAACTGTGAAGGATCGATTTTTACGTGCTTGATTTTTTTCCTTCTCCACGTATAGACCACATGTAGCATGCCATCAGAAGTCTGGATCACTGAAGGATATGAGTACTGGCTGATTGGAGAATCTTCTAAAATCAGAGCCGCTGACCAGTTGATTCCATCCTCGGAAACTGACAAATGAAGTGGCGTTCTTGGCCCTTTGTAGTGACCATCAGGGTCCAGGGTGTGGTTATAAACCAACACGTGCCTACCATCCTTCATAGTCACAGCATCTGTTCCGGAATTGTTTTGTGGCATATCCAGGAGTTGAATTTCTGACCAGGTCTTTCCATAATCTTCTGACCAGGCTGTTGCGAGTCTCCTGCTTCTGCTTCTTGCCAGGATCTGTAATTTGCCTTCTCCATGTTTCAGAATACTTGGCTGAATCACATTGTGATCACCATATTTTTCTCCCTTATTGATTGGCCCAATCTTTTCCCATGTTTTACCAAAATCGGGAGTTGCTTCGAAATGTATTTTCCAACCATCTCCCTCTGTGCTGCTAGGAGCCAGTAAAGTACCATTTGATAATAGTTCAGGCTTGTTTTTTACTGGTCCGATCAGGCTATCAGGCAGCTGAGTTTGCTCGGACCAGGTTTTACCGCCATCTGATGAAGTGCGTAGAAATCCTAACCATTTAGAAGGATGAGGACCAATTTTGTAAAACAACATCAAATCCCCGTCAGGAATCTGGAATAACACAGGATTCCAAGTAGGATATCTGGTGGTGTCCCCTTGTATAAAACCTTCTGCTACCATTTCAGGATCTGTCCAGCTTGCGCCTTCCTTTCGGCTCACAAAGATACAGACATCTGGATTTCGTTCTTTTGTACCTCCAAAAAAAGCTGTTACAAGTGTGCCATCAGTTGTTTCTTCGATTGTGGAAGCATGGCATGAAGGAAAATCTGCGGTATCGTAAACAAATTCATCTACAAGAATTCCGCTTTTCCAGTCTTTTCTGGGAGGCTTTTCACAACTGTATAAAAGAATAAATATCGAAAGTATGATAAGGTACTTGGCCTTGGAGATCATCAGATTTCAGGTTTTTAGAATTATACCCCGAAATTATAGTCTAATGCAGGCAAATGCGTCCTGCCCTGTCCTTCCAATTATTCAATTCCATTCCTTCTCTTCCACTCCTGATATTTCTCATTAAGCAATTTGGCAGGCCAGTCTCCGTACCAGCCATAGCCGATCCTCCGTTCAATTTCTATCTCGGACATTGCGTCTTTTTTCACCCCATCTCTACCACAGAAAAACGGTTTTCCTGTTTCCAAATCATAAAACCTGGCCCACAAAACTGAACCGTCTTTTTCAACCAGCACCCGATCAAAACCGCGCTTTGTACCTGGAGCTTCAGGGAAAATGATTCCATAGCCTTCAATCTTATTTTCATCAACCCATTGCATAGCTTTTTGTATGGCATTGATGACCTCTGGAGAAGGATTTTTGATTCCCATGAGAAACTCGATGATCCCTACGGACTCTTGCCCGCTAAGTGAAGGCAACTCGTAAGCCCTGGCCTTGGATGGCGCAAATGTTTCTCGATCATGCTGAGCACACCAAACAGTAAGTTTATCATCAATTTTGATCTGTGTTTTTAAAATGCAATCAATCCCCATTTCAATTGCTACTTCTGATGGTTTAATAAACTTAGAATCCACCACTTCAAAACCGTTTTCACTTCTGACAATATCCCTTAGAATATTGAGAGAATTGACCATTGCATTGTCATTGTAGGTGATATCATCGGCATAACCACCTTTCAGGGGATAAAATTGTGGCCAACCACCATTTGCATATTGACCGTCTAGTATAAACTGAATGCCTTTTTGCGCTGCTTTGAGATATGCAGGATTTTGAGTTTCGTGATAGGCTTTTATCAGGTATCTGATCTCCTTGGATGTAGCATAGTTATCGTAGGTGGTATTGAGTTTTGCAGAATCCCTGTTAATCGTGGCTAATTCTTCATCCGTTAGATTCAGCTTTTTGTATTGAGTTTTCAATTCTTTCTCTCCTCTTATTTGGAGGTGCTTTGGCCAGCCACCATTCACACGCTGAACCACCAGCATGGCTTCAGCAATTGGGTCAGTTTTTACCTGAGATTCAGAACAAGATTGAAAAAGTGTAAAGATTAAAATCAGGATTGGGGTAAATCGTTTCATGACTTCAGGGTTAAAACCTAAATCTCGCATAAAAAACTGAATTTGAAGATATGAATCAAATTCCAACTCACTTAGAAATCCTACCTCACTGAAAAATCAAAATACAACTTCATCACCTTACAGCGAGTTATCCAATCATCATACGGTCCGTAATCAAAAAAGACATTTTTCTGACCTGAAGGCCCCAGATTCTGTGGTGGATTGGTCTTGGTTCCAATCGGTGGAATGGCTTGCATGAACGAAATATCCCCATTCGGAAATGGTGGAGCAATTCGAGGGTCTTCTGGTAACTCAGGAGTAAATAACCTCAAATACACATCCTCTGAAGAGGTGCCAACCACAAAATTCTGTTCTTTGGATTGAATCTCCGCCCAATACAAATTGGCATGATAGCCTTTGAACTCGGGGTAAATAACCGGATAAACGCCTGGAGTTGTGTTGTTGTAATCCTTTTGGTGAACGCCTAATTCAACGCCCTGAGTTCGGTTTTTCCAAACTCTGTATGGGCCATCTCCTAGCCACTTCACCCCAGTCACCATTTCTTCAGGAAAACTGAAATCAACTCCCATATAATCAAATGGCACATCATAAACTTCCGGAACATAAGAAATTTCTAGTTCAGCTATTCCATTATCATGAATCGTCCAAATGAATTCTTTCATTCTGGATTTCTTCTCATCAAAAGAACAAACGATCTGGATAGATTCTTTATTATGAATCAATTCTATTCCCTTGAAAACAACCTTACCAGCACTCAATAGTGGTCCATTATTGAATGGAATCTCCCCTTTTTCATTGGATACATTAGATAGCATTCCATCAGACTTATTGATACTATACTCAATACCAGAAGCTGTTATCTTAAATTCAGAATCATTTTCAGTCACTTTCAAATCACCAGTTTTCTCGGTTTCTAATAATTCATTTCGATAATCCTCGGGCAAACTGATCGGTAAAACATGGGTATAAAGCTCTTGACCATTTGGATCGTATGAAGTGATTTTAAGTGCATCGTATTGCTTCCATCCTTCAGGTAAATCGAATTTTAGTGTTCCGATCATACCAGCTTGGAGATTAGGAGAAGGGATTATTCCTGATAATTCGTCTTTTATTTTTCCATTATTGGAATTTTCAAGAACTACCAACGTCCACTTAAAAGTGCATTCTTTTAAATTGGTGTATAAATACCTGTTCTCAACTTTCAATTCGCCATCAAAATCAATCGTTATGTCTTCTTCTGTGATTTTCACCGGTGACCAAACTTCTTTAATCGCATAATAACTAGCTTCTTTCTGGTGTGTCGGACTCAAAATGCCGTCCGCGGCTTTCTCTCCATAACAATCGATCTTTCCATCCAAATCTGTACGGATCACTCCTTCATCAGCAAACACCCAAAGAAATCCACCTGCAGCTCTCGGGTTGTCCCAAATCAATTCCCAAAAATCGTGAAGTCCGGCACCAGAACCACCGTCATATAAACCGTGCAAAAACTCTGTAGGAAATGTAATCAGCGGACCATTCCAAAAAGTCCCCACACCGTAATCGTAGCCTCGGTAATGCTGAGTAGCCGTACCGTTGAATTCTTCCCATGGGTGAATGACAAGTCGGTCTTGCAAATCATATTTACCAAATAAATTATCAAAATCAGGATTATGGCCACCCTCATTGCCATTGTCCCAAATCACAATGGAAGGATGATTCTGATCATGAATGACCATTTCTCGAACCAGTTTGGATCCGACTTCCGTATCGTAAGCATCATGCCACCCAGCCAATTCTTCGAGCACAAAAAGTCCAAGAGAATCACAGGCATCCAAAAAGTGCTTATCTGGAGGGTAATGAGAAGTTCGAACAGCGTTCATGTTCATATCCTTCATGAGCAACACATCTTCAATGCTCATGGTTTTGCTGGTTGCGCGACCTGATTCAGGTCTGAAGGAATGATGGTTTACTCCTTTGAATTTGATTTGAGTGCCACTCACATAAATGCCATCTCTAGGACGGATTTCCACTGTTCGGAATCCAAAACGCTCAGTGAATTCATGTATGATTTTCCCATCACTTTCGAGCCGAAAGATGATCTGATATAAATTTGGATGCTCAGGTTCCCAGGCTTTTACACCTTCGATGTTTGAGACCAGTGAAACATTTGATTTCTTCTCCGTTTTTACTTCAAAAGCTTTTCCAACTGGTTCACCAGTTAGCGTTGATACCTGTGCGATAACCCTTCCATTTTTGGGTGCATTCTTTAAGAATACCTGAGCGCTCAATTGACCATCCGCTTTGGCATCAATAGCCACTCTTTCAATGTTTTGTCTTGGCTTTACCTCCAGATATACAGGTCTGAAAATCCCACCGAAAATCCAGTAGTCAGCGTATCGCTCCGCTTTATTCACAGATTCATTGGACGAGTGTTTTGATACTTTTACTTCAAGCAAATTCTGCTCACCAAATTTCACCAGCCTAGAAATATCATACCGAAAACTATAAAAAGCACCCTGATGAATAGAGCCTGCAAGTTTTCCATTGATTTTGACTTCAGTATCTGTCATTGATCCTTCGAAAACAATCTCAATTTGCTGACCTTTCCATTCTGCGGGAACATTGAATTGATGCTTGTAAAAACCGACTTCCGTGCCTCTTACAGAATCTTTTGCATGTCCATAATTGTACTTTCCGAACCCTTCCAATTCCCAACATGATGGCACCTGAATTTTCGTCCATTCTCCACTCCCCCGGCCTTCGGAAAGCTTAAAATCCCATTCCACACCAGCACCATAATCATTTCCAGAAAGGTATTTGGTAATGGTTGACTGAGCAGAAAGCAGTGAAGAAGCTAAAAAAAAAACGGTCAGAATTGTAAGGAATCTTTGTGTCATTTGATTGGGTATTAACGAGAGCTAAATTATGGGCATGCTTACACTAGATCATCCTGTTGAGTCCTTGTTTCAGAGTGAGTTATTTGTATATTTATCAAATGAAAGTACATAGAATTTTAGTCTTGATTTTTCTACTTACTGGATTCAGGGTGATCAGCCAGGATTTACCAGAAACAAATGACAAAGCAACTACAATTTCAAAATCAACAAATACTCCAGTTTCAGAACAACCAGTCTTCATCATTGAAAGTGCGAAAAAAAGATATCTGATTCAAGATAATAGTGATGAACTTCTCAAGAAAATCGACTCGGATCAAATCAAGTCTATTGATGTATACAAAGGTGAAAGTGCTATAAGTTTACTCGGAGATTTAGGAAAAAATGGAGTTGTTGTAATCTTTTTAAACAAGAAACAGAAAGTAAAGTTTCCAAGACGCTGTAAAGCACCAAAAGATCTACCGAAGATTATAGATATCGAATAAAAAATGAAATCTATCTTTTCGCGATCTCAAAATCCCATTCCCCACTCTTGACTTCATAAACCAGTCGATCATCTTCTTTTCGTAAGAATAGGAGCTCATCCGCTCCTGAAACCCTTGATTGTTCATCGGTTTGAAAATGAACAATGGCGGTACTATTTGCGGGAATATTGATCTTCCATTTTAAACCATCACTAGTTTTCTTCCATTCGCTTTTGATCAATCCTTGTGCAGATTCATAAGAAGCATTGACGGAATCCAGATCTACTGAAAACTCCGGTTTCATCTCAATCTGATAATACCCTGGATCTGCTGCCTTGATGCCGGCCAGACTTTCGTAATACCAAACCAACAAATCACCTAGCATCATCACATGATTCTGAGAATTCATCTTTGGATGTGCCACGTTACCATGCCACAATTCCCAAATCGTGGTAGCGCCATTCTCCAGCATGTATCCCCAACTCGGATAGGACGTGTTGGTAGCAATCTTGTAAGCCAGATCAGGTCTTCCAAAATCTGTCAATGCTCGCATCAACCACTGCGTGCCGATCAGTCCGGTACTCAGATGTCCATTATTTTCTTCTTCAATTATCCTCACCAAATTATCAAAAACTTGCTGCTCATTCTGCTCTTCTACCAACCCGAAATACAATGGCAAAATCTGATCGGTCATCTTATTTTCTCCATAAAACCCTTCTGGGTTGTAGAACTTTTCATTGAAGGATTTCCTGACTTTAGAGGCTAATTGTTGATATTCCACTATGTCTTTTTCATTGCCAGAAACGCTGGCAAAATCTTGCATCATCTCCATGAAATGATAGAAATAGGCCGTTGCGATCAGCTGACTTGGTTCCTTTTTATCAGCATTTTTACCTACTGCTTCTTCGATCGTTGCAGGAGGCTTACACCAATCTCCATAACTATCCTTTGTCATAACAAAACCCTCCATATATCGATCCTGCATGTATTGCAGCCACTTTTTCATCGTAGGGTAGTTGTCAGATATCACTTCAGATTTCCCGGTTTGCTGATAGAGCATATCAGCTATGATCAGCATCGTTCCCGGCCAGGTCATGTTGTCACTGTAATAATTCCAATAAGGAGGAGCTACATCAGGCAGCGCACCATCAGCTTTCTGAGACAATCGTATATCTTCCAACCACTTCTCATACAATCTCACATTGTCAAAAAGAAAACTTTCACCATAAGCAACCACCGCATGATCAGCAAGCCAGGGCTGTCGCTCGTTGCGTTGCGGACAATCCACAGGCATCCCCTTGTAATTGCTCGCTATTCCCCACCAGGAATTCTCAAATATCTGGTTCAAAAGTGTGCTGGAGGATTGGAATGTCCCGATGGTTTTCATGTCATCAAAAACCACTTTCCCATTAAAATCATCAATTGTTGGCACTCCGGGATAGCCCGTAATTTCTACATATCTAAATCCATGATAGGTGAATGAAGGCTCCCAGATTTCTTCTCCATTTCCACCGAGAACATAAGTATCCGTTACTTTGGCGTCACGAAGATTGGTCGTAAAAATGGAACCATCGTCATTCAGCGACTCAGCGAATCGAAGCTTCACCTTATCACCTTTTTTCCCTTTAACTTTCATCTCCACCCAGCCGGCAAAGTTCTGCCCCATGTCCATGATGTAGGTGTTTCCATCTTGCTTCTCAATACTTACTGGCTTGATAGTCTTCATCACTTTCATGTTATCATTCATCTGCGCTTCATAGTCCCCGCCAGGTTCTGTCACATAATCCGCATTCAGCCAATTCGAGTCGTCAAAACCCGTCTCTGCCCATCTTGAAAACTCCTTTCGAGCGTCATAATACTCACCATCATATTCATTGTTATTTCGGATAGGTCCATCAGCGGTTCCTTTCCACTTATTGCTAGAATAGACTACATCTCTGCTCCCATCTTCATAGAAAATCTCCATATGAAACAGCAGTTTAGGCATGCCAAACT
Source organism: Bacteroidia bacterium (assembly GCA_030425425.1). Classification (GTDB taxonomy): domain Bacteria; phylum Bacteroidota; class Bacteroidia; order Cytophagales; family Cyclobacteriaceae; genus Marinoscillum. The sequence goes on from JAUIAO010000013.1 coordinate 74,426, forward strand.
CCTTCACTTTGTAGGGTTTGTAAACTGGTCTCATTGGAAAATAACGACCATTTCCGAGCATCACCCCGACCGCATTTGCTGAGTCGGATTTTAGATATTCTGTCACGTCCAGAACATTGTATTTTACATTCTGAGTGTAATCAGTAGGTCCTGGAGCTAACACGGCATCACCTACTTTCTTCCCATTCAGATACATTTCGTAGAGTCCCAATCCTGAAATGTAAGCCTTGGCTGACTTGATGGATTTCTTGGTTTTAAATTCTTTTCTCAAATATCTTGCGCCAAGGGTCGGATATTTTTCGACACTTTCCCACGGGAATGGTTCATAAAAACCAATCCATCTGCCCCACCAATCTTTGTAGTTTAAAAATGCAATTCCAAAACTCTGTACTTCACTCCATTCTGTAAACCCTTTGTTTGTCCAGACTTTAACTCTCCAAAAGCATTGATCCTTGCTTTTCAGCTTTTCACCAGCATATTTGATGTGCAGGTTTTGGTTCGTTGATATTTTCCCTGAATTCCACAAATCAGCCTCTTTTTCATTGAGCAATTCTGGAGAACTAGCCACCAAAATCTGATATGCGGATTGATTGACATTGTTTTCGTTGGCGGCTATTTTCCAGCTGAACTTTGGTATTGACGTATCAATTCCAATAGGATTGGATAGTCCTTCTGCTGTGAGATCATAAATTGAAATACCTTCTGCAAGTTGTTCCTGATTTTCAGTTTTGGAACAACTAAAGATTAATAAAACTAAAACGATGAATTTGAACAGCTTTCTCATTACAATTCTCCTGTAATACGTTCCAATTGATCCGATGATGCCACCAACTTACCATCAGCAAAAACCTTCAATCCAGCCCCTTTGCCATACTTAGTTCCGTCTTTGTCCCAAATTATGGAAATTGACTTCCCAGCATAATTGACCTGATCCAAAGCAAACCAATCCCATTTTCCTTCAGGAATCAATGGATTTACCTCAATTACATTATCAGCTCTAGGCCGTAAACCGACTAGCCCTGTAATGATCAAATCATTGAATGTGGAGTGATTGTAATATCTGCTTCGCTCCTGATCACCCTTCAGCCAGTAACCGGTTTGTTCGTCTAAATACTCTCCGATATAAGGTCTTCCGCGATAATATTGAGACTCCACATAGGTTTCCAAAATATCGAAATAGGTTGAGTCTGTCACGATCTCTTGCTCATAATCATTGAGTAGATTGGCCATTCCTTTCAATGTCTGAGAGGTGGCAAACGGCCACACTGCTCCATCCCACTCGCATTTACAACAACCATGAGTTCGGAACTCTGGATGTCTCATTTCTGCAGTAGTTAGCCCAAAAGGAGCATAGAATCCTTCAGGATCAGTGATTTGTTGCCAGGCAAGAGATTTGTTTTCATCAGGAATTTCAAAATACCATGGAATATATCCAATTGCTTCTCTCACTCCTGCATAATTACCATCTTCTCTTAAAGTTTCATAAAACTCCATTTCAGGATTCCAGAGTATGGTATCCATCAGGTTTTTGATGGTATCAGCTTTAGCATTGTACAATTCAACTACTTCAGCATCTCCCGCCAATTTGGCCATTTCGGCAATTGCCAAAGAATTTCCATACATGTAAGAATTGATCGTAGGACGAGCATTTTTCACACGGCGACCACCACTGATTTGCTCCTCCATTCCATCTTTTACATCTTCTTGCCAAAACAATCCTGACGGCAATCTTCTTTCCTTTTCCCATCGCTGATAATCTGCAAGAAAATCAGGATACATTTCCAGAAGGTAAGCCGTATCTCGATTCACTAAAAATCTTCTGTAAGTCTCCCAGGGCGTCCAGCTGCTAAATTTGTGCAGTCTGTTCATTGGCTTTCCATCATTGCCGCGATACCAAACTTTGATGTAGTCATCCAGATATTTTTCGTCATCCAACCAGCGAGATTCCGCAATGTGATGACCAATGGCACATGCGATAAGGTTGTATTTATCAGAATAGGATCTCTCCACCAAAAACTCTGTCATAGCAAATCCAACAGGAGTTTTTTTGATGTGCTTACGCAAAGTCCACCATCGGTAATAATAAATCTCTTCAAAGTTTTGCTGCGGACATTCAAACAGTGGAATGTTTGCTTTCATCCATTCCCATGAAGAGTCATTAGGTATAGCCTGAATGATATTCTCATCTTCCATCTGGTTGAAAAGATCAACGTGATGCTTGAAGTCCTGCGGTTTTAAAATTGAAGTTTCTTTAGGTTCACACCCCCCAAAAACTGACAAAATAAGAACACCGATGAATAGATGAAGAAATCGCATATATCTGAGATTAATCGACAAGAATTGAATTTTTCAGCGACTAGAAATCTAGATGTTTCTGATATTCTATGAGTTAAAGACTTTCAAAAACATTAGATGTATTTTCGCACTATCAAAGGTTCAAAAATGAGAGAAAAATACCATCCTGCGGTGAATGGTCAATTAAAGCTCTTCAAACTCTTCAATTTCCAAACGGCTTTTTCCACAGGCTTGCCTGCATCTTGAAGATCATAATTCTGATCGGTAGGTGTATCTACATCAGGAAATCTTCTCACTTCTCCTGTTCGGAATACAATACGTTCTATTCCATGAACTGGCTGGAAGAAGATTCTCCCATCTTTAGAATTTCCATTGACGGATAAGTTATATGATCGTGTGGTGACATCTAATTCTACCTTGAAAGCATAGGTTTCTCCAGCTTCATATTCGATTGCCCCAGAATTGCGATAGCCATTCTTATATTTCAGTATGCCATCATTGTCAAAAATCAATCGAACAGCAGCTGTTCCTTTAGCATCTTGAAATTCAATGTGCATGATCCCGTGATCGTTTTGATTCGGCTCTATTTCAAATTCAAAAGTAATTTGTTCAGAATTTGGAACGACCCGTGATAATTTGGCATAATCATAAGGATCTTTATCGCTCAAAGTCACCTCTCCATTACCTACAGATACAGGTGCCCAAACCGGACTAAAAATATTAAAATCGTCTAATTCAGAAACACTTTCCAAGCCTTCAAAATCATCATCTGCATGATCAGAGGCAATGGCTGATATTGGTGAAGGGACAGCAGAAATCCACATATCTTCTTTATTCATGCTGTAGGTCACCCACATTTTGTTATCTGGAGGAGTACCATTTCCTTCCAGAATACCGCGAACATATTGAGGACCGTACGACTTGTAATTTCCCCCATATCTCATTGGAGAGATTTCACCATTTACGAGTAGTAAACGGGTATAATCCAAACCGTCTTCACTCACCGAAACTGCCAATGGCCATCTAAACTCTGAAGGATTATAAACAGTAGCATAACGTCCATCTGTGGTCTTTTGACCCCATATTTTAGAATTCTTCATAACCCAACCCGGAGCACGAGCAGGTCTTGGCCAAGAAGCTCCATTATCAGTAGAAATAGAACTCAAGCCATGCTTCCACAGCCCTACTACATCGCCATTATCCAAATGATAATAACTAAGTGCCTTGAACTGCTTTTTGTATGGAATCAATGGGTCATCGCGATCAGCTTCTTCTACCCATTGTTGCATCATTAACGGATCTGCCATGAGTTCTTCACAGGCCTTTCTAAATCCTTTGTCCTTACTTTTCTTGTAAAATGGATAATTTGTATTCTTTGATTTCCAGTCATGGTTGTAGCGGATGAAATAAATCGGCCCTATAGAGCCATCTTTATAAATCTCTCGAACTACTCTTCCTATACCATTTCCATCATTGGGTCCATCCTTTTTATTCATGGAAATACCGTAAAAAGCCAATGTCAAAAGCCGACCGTCCTTAGCCGTATAGAATCCCATTCGCTGGTGCATCACCGCATACCAGTCTTGGGCGATTTGGGGCTCACCTTCTTTTTTATAGCCATCGGGAAGTTTATAATTCGGAAATAACACTTCAGGTTTTGTCCAATTGTAACCGTCTTCTGAAGTCAAAAGGAATGTCTTTCCTGGCGGAATGTGCTCTCCTATGGGGTCTGATAAATATTGCAAATAGAATTTACCATTCCAATAAGCAAGATTCGGTGCATGGTTATAGGTCCAGCCGAAACCATCTGCACTATCTGGAAACTCCCGATTGGCGCGCATCACTTGTATGTTGTGAGTTCCAATGGCTGGTTGTAATTGTCCGTGATGATAATCACTATTGGAAAGGGTTTGGCCGGTATATCTGACTTCCTGACTATAAGCAATAGAATTTACTAAGAGCGTCAAAATGAATATTGAACGCCGAATTTTGAATTTTGAATTTTGAATTTTTCTAAAATCAATTTTCATCTAACCTCTTTTTTGCTGTTTCAATACTTTTCACGAAAATGGATATTAATTGATTGGCCTCATCCATTATTACAGGTAGAATTCCTAGATCAGATATTAATCCTCCTTTTTCAATTAATTTCATGCAGATTGATGTTTCTCGCAGTTCTTTGAGAATGATTTTCATTTTATGTATAAAATCCTTTCGTGATTCTGCAGCTTGGGCTTCACCATAATTTAGTGCTGGAGATGTAGCTGACCTCATCAATTGTCCTGCAAGTGTATTACCTGCCCTACTTTTCAGAATTAAGGTTTCAAGTTTTATAATAGAAACTGCAAATTCTATCAATCTATCCTCCAAATCATACTTTCGGGTATTCATATTTTTTCTACATTCAGAGTTCGAAATTCATTATTCTTGATTCAATTCTGCTTCTCGTAAAAGCTCATTTAGAATTTTCTTATTCGATGTAAAAATCGTGCCGTGCTTGTGCCCATCTGGTACGTTAATTTCATGATCTATGGAGTCAAATTTTATAAAATCCTGAGTTCTTACTGCTCCGTAAGTTTTGGTGCGGTACTGGTCGAAATAGATCAGATAATCCTTATGGATATTTAATACAGTTGGTCCTTCAGTAAGGAATCCCGTGAATGGTTCAGAAATATTATTCCATGGGCCGAGTGGACTTTCGCCAAACGCTACTTTAAGGTTCCTCTCTGGGCGGGTATTGTCTTTTAGTACCAAAACAAAATCATTTTCTGCCCTTCGTACAATTACAGCATCGATCACACTAAAACCAGGGTCGAGGAATAGTTTCGTTTCTGTAAATTCTTTGAAATCCTTCGTGGTAGTATAATACATCCTATGATTATTCTTTTCGTCTTCCTGACCTTTCGGGAATTTAAAAGGGATTGTAGATGCCCAAATAATGATGAACCTGTTGTCATCCTGATTATAATACAACTCAGGAGCCCATACATTCACAGTAGAAGTATCAAACTCCATAGCAGGAATTAACCGCTGATCTGTCCAGTGAATCAGATCTTTTGTACTGGCATAGCCAAAGCCCAAGTCCCCACGCCAGCTAGTCGTCCAAACCATGTGATATGTCCCATCCGGCCCCTGCACAATTGATGGATCGCGCATCACTTTTTGCTTGCCAATTTCAGGCTGTAAAAACGAATGCTCAATTCTTGTCCAGTTATAACCGTCTTTGCTGTATAGGTAAAAAAGTCCTTCTGTTGCCGGCTCTTTGAAGGAAGAGAACATGTAGTAGCTCTCCTCTTTCGGCTGACAGGACAGTATGATTAATCCGTAGATAAAAACAACCAGATTTTTACCAAAGAATGAATTTTGAATATTAAATATCATCTGACCTTTCTTTTGTCCTAAATCTTATTTTTCCTGTCTCAGAACCAAGACCCAATCATTGCCTTCTACGGGTTCTCCGGGTGCATCAAAAACCTGTGTATCTGTATTTTTCACTTTGCCTCTCTCTAAATAATCTCCAGTTCGAGGATCAAACCACTGAACATTCAACGAGTCCCCCTGTAAACTACCCATTTTCAAAGTGATGTCTCGACCTGTAAAAGTGTAAACCAAAATATAGTCTTTACCTTGAGTAGCCGTTTGATATTCATATTGTTCACTTTGATCCAAAATCAAATTCTGCGCAGGAATTCTAGAATAATAATTCACGCTTAACATCAAGTCTTTCAAATGATGCATTTGTTCAGCTCCGGGATAAGTCATTGCATCCGTCCAATAGGATTTTGCACCAAAAGCTTTATTGTCTCCATCTGATGCTCTGTAAAACTGCATCACGCTATTGTGGCCATAAGTAAAGCCAGCTCCACCAGCAAAAACTGACCAGTAAGCATATCTCCTTAGGTCGGCAGCTACCCAATAAGGTAAATTAGGATCATGAAGGCCATATGGTATTTCTTCGTAGGACGGCTCCCCATCCAGTGTTGGCTTAGTTGGTTTCAGGCTCCACTCTCGCTGAACGTATTTCCAATTGTCTGGTCCGAATCGATGAGAATCGCTCGCAGTATCCTGATTGTATGTTCTGTGACCTGATTGAAACATATTAAAATCTAACCAATCACGATCATGAAACCACTCTGAGGACATTTTTCTTCCTCTCGGGTGGAACGTGATCAAATGTGTACTGTCAATATTATTGATCGTTTCTCCAATTTTGTCCCAAACAGGCATGTGCTTATCGCCAACCACATCACCACCATTTAGCCAGATGATATTGGGTTTTGAGCCAAATCGCTCAGCAAGAAATGTAGCATAAATATCGGCTTGCTCTACACTGACTTCATCGGCACTAACAGGAGATCCCCATACAGGAACTAGTGCCATCCACAATCCTTTTTCGGCCGCCAAATCAACGATATATTCTACATGATCCCAATAATCATATTGCAAGGAATCATTAGGGTCATTACCCGGTAGTATATTAGGTTTTGAAGCATCACGGTCGATCAAAGCGGGAGTTCCTTGCCAATCTGTGACACCAGTTTCGTGTAAGAGCATGACTTGAATCACATTGAATCCCTGCTCTTTTCTAATATCTAAATATTTGGCAGCATCGGGTCTGTTCAACTTTTTGAACAGCAACCATCCTGTGTCGCCCAGCCAAAAGAATGGATCACCATTTTCATATTGAAAAAAATGACCATTCTCAGAAACTTTGATATTTTGCCATTCAGATTGACCAGATTCGATTTTTCCGTTTTGAGTGTTACAGGAAAACAGGAATAAAAAAATGACGATCGATATACCTTTTATAAACTTCATACTTTCTGTTTCTTTTCGTTTTTCCACTCTCGATAAGTCAATCCTTCTTCAGAATCTGTGGGTTTGAACAACAAACTTGCAAGATATCCGACCACAAATAATATGACATGACTGTACACCCCAAGCATGTATTTGTGATGAGTGAAATTCAAATCACCAAGATCCAAAATAAGTTTTCCGCTGGAAAGTTCTGTAGAAGTTACCACAGCATACGCTGTAAATAGTACACTGGTGAGTATTCCGATATATGCTCCTCTTTTGTTGGCTTTTGGAACGAAAATGCCCAATAAAAATAGTCCGGCAATCCCGCCTGAGAAAATGGCATAAAGCTTAAAAACAATGCCCAAAACCCCTTTTCCTCCTACGTTTACATAATAAAGTGCGATAAGAATTGAAGCTAATCCTGCGATCACGATAATTACCCTACTCAAAAACATTTGGCGATCTGGATCAGCATTTTTGTTGATTCTGAGGAAATAATCTTCCATAAAAATCGCTGAGAGACAATTCAGATCAGAATCCAAACTGGAAATCGCAGCAGCTAATAATCCAGCTAATACCAGTCCAATCACTCCCACTGGTAGTTGGGTCATGATGAAATGCGGAAATACTGCATCTGCTTTGATACCTTCTGGAAGCATTGCTCCATTGATTTGATAATATGCAAAAAGTGCAGTACCAATAAACATGAAAAGAGCCCAAACCGGTACACTCATTAGCACTCCTATCAGGGAAGCTTTAATGGCATCTTTGTCAGATTTGGCAGTCAAATATCTCTGTACAATTGTCTGATCTGTACCATATTTCTGAATGGCATAAAACACTCCATTAATGGCCATTACAAAGAATGTGAGAGAGGTCCAATCAAAAGTAAAAGGCCCGAAACCTGTTCGTCCCGCTTCCGATGCAGTGCTCAATATGGCAGGAAGACCCCCAGTCGTTGAAAAAATGATAATTCCTAAAGTGATGATTCCTCCAGCGATTAATACAAATCCCTGAACAACGTCCATCCAGATGACTGCTTCTATTCCTCCCAGCAAAGTAATAAGGATAATTAGTGCTCCCATTACCCAGATCATTTCCACTGTGCCAATACCCACCATTTTGGAGAAGGCCAATGCGATAAGGTAAAAGACGGTACCCATTTTAGAAAAATGAGCGAGAAAGAAAGCCAAGGAGGTGTAAAGTCTTGCACCGAATCCGAAACGCTTTTCGAAATATTCATAAGCGCTAATTCCAATAACCTTTCGATAAAGAGGCACGACAAATCGGATAAAGAAAATGAGCGTAATGGGTACCATTAGCCCCTGAACAAGTAAAATCCAGTTGCTAGAATAGCCACTACCGGGATAGGCAAGAAATGTGATGCTACTAATAAGTGTTGCGAGGATTGACATACCCACTGCCCATGCTGGGATATTGCCGCTTCCTTTGAAATAATTATTAGTATTGGTTTGTTGCCTGGAGAATCTAATACTGATATAAATCGGCGCAATTAGTGAAGCAATAATGATTATATAATCTATTACATGAAGGGACATAAGGGATAGTTTAGGGATTTCATCATAAAGGGTAAGTGCATGCTAATGCACTAAATCCTATATATCAAGCAGCTAGTCGATGCGGGGGAAAATTTATTCATCAATTAATTTCAACCTGAAAACCTCACACCAATTAGATTAAGGATACATGTAATCTTTAATCTAACTGATAAACCCATGTTTATGCGGAAACAGTTCTAGGCACTAAAATGTCTTCTGTCCACTTATAACTACCTGGTTTTGTGGTCACATAGAAGTTTCGGTTGCCCAATACTTCCATTCTTATTACCCCAGTCAGATATTCGTGCACAGGTTTCAGTTTTCTGATTTTCAAGAGCTCCAATACTGTTGCCGCGGTATCTCCACCTTCTATGAGCAACTCATCCATTTCTACCTTTGAAGTCACATCCCACACCAGTTGTCCCATGTTTTCACAAAGTCTCTGTGCCAAGCCTCTTTCATTACTGCCAGTATGCTGCATGGTAATGTACACATTGTGAGTTTCAAATTGCTTCACAATCTCGTCAGCCCATTTTTTCATAATGTCCATGTCGAAATCTCGGTTTTCGTAGATTTCTCTTGGCATATTGGAAAATACTACGCCTTGTTCCTGCAATCTTCGTTTGAAATCTTCATGTTTCGGGAATGCTGTACCTCCCACGAACAATATTCGATTCCCAAAAGGGAAAGGCATTTTACGAGATACAACTTTAAAATCCATTACACTCAGTAAAGCATCAAAATATCCAGAAGCTCCTGCATACAATCTTTCGGATCTAAGATCACGAGACCAACTCTTCAGATCTGCCAATGTACCTACATCAGCAGCAACAATACCTTCTTCCGGAATCTGATTTTCTGGCTTGATGTTTTGGAGATTATAAGTTGATTTAGGATCCAACACTTCTATAACATCTGAACTCTTCGCGGGGAAATGAGAATCCTGAGAAAAGCCCGTTTCATGAAGAGGGATATCATTGATAAAGTATTTTCCGTCGCGAATTACACGGCCCATCGATGGGTTTCCAGCTACTATCAAGGCACTTTTCAAACCAAATACATCCATTTGCGCTTTAGCTTCGCTTAAAATGTGTCCACGCAAAGCGGAATCGATCTTCTTGAAAATGAAATCCGGTTTGAGTGTTTTTAATGTATCAGAAATCCGTTTTATTTTCTCACAAGCCTGTGCTTCGGGTAATGCCCGGGTATGAGCAACCACCACCAGTAAATCCGCAGACTTTAGTTCGTCCAGGCGAGTCTGTATGACTACTCTCAAACCATGTCGGATTCCAATCCCTCCTATCTCAGCAGCTCCTGTAAAATCATCTGCTATTACTACTATCATAATAGTAAAATTATGTTGTTAATTTTTCCGCGTATGACAAGGCATGATATAATGCATCCGGGCTGGCGATTCCTTTGCCTGCTATTTCGAATGCCGTACCATGGTCTACTGATGTCCTGATTATTGGCAGACCAAGTGTAATATTTACTCCTTTCACACTTTTCATTTTTTTCGCTTTCTCATCCCAGCTAAAACCAATCACTTTGAACGGGATGTGTCCCTGATCATGATACATAGCGACACAACCATCATATTTTCCTCCGATGGCCATGGCATACAAAGTATCAGGAGGCACAGGGCCTTCTGCGTTTACTCCTTCAAGTTGTGCTTGTTCTATAGCTGGTAATATTTCCTCTATATCCTCTGTACCAAACAACCCTCCGTCACTGGCATGAGGGTTGAGCCCTGCCACACCAATTCTCGGATTATCGATTTTGAGGCGTTTCAATCCATCATTGATCAAGTGAATGACTTCCAGGACACGATCCTTTTTGACCAGATCACAGGCTTCACGCAATGGAACATGAGTCGAAACATGGATGACCTTAAAGCTTTCTTCCGCCAATAGCATGGCATATTTCTTAGTGCCAGTATAATGAGCGTAAATCTCCGTATGACCGGCAAATTTATGCCCTGCTTTATTAATTGACTCTTTATGGATAGGTCCTGTTACAGTTCCATCCACAAGCTTGTTCATTGCCAAATCTATGGCTGTGGTCACAGATCTAAAAGCAAGATCACCTGCGATAGCCGAAACCTCTCCAAATTTAATTTTTTCATCATCCTGAGTTCCAATATCGTAAACATTAAGAATGCCTGAAGTAAAATTGGCCTCATTGATATTTGATATGGACTGTACTTTGGTGTCCAATTTTAATAGATCTACTGCCTTCTGCATTACCACTGCGCTTCCGACAACCAAAGGCAAACTATTGCTGTAAATTTCTTTGTCAGCAAATACCTTAGCGGCAATCTCTGGTCCTATTCCAGCAGGATCTCCCATGGTTATGGCTAAAATCGGCTTTTTGTCGGTCACTTGTAAATGGTCAGTTTGATGATAATTTATTTAATTCATTTCTAAATTGTGCCTTTAGTTGGACTTGCTCATCCTGTACTATGTTGTACATTGGAGGAAGCACATAAGGTTCGCAGAGAGAAAGTTCAGACATTAGAACTTTAAGCGCTGGTAATGAGGTGTTTAACTTTCTGTCTTTTTGATAAATCAAAGATATCTTATCTGTAACAAGTTGAAGATTATTAGCCAATTTTTCCTCTCCGGCAATACCAGCATCATATAATTGCTTAAAAAGGTCAGGAACTAAATTTCCCGTGCTTGGTACTATACCATCTGCTCCATTGAGCATGCAATGTGCAGACTGTGCCGCCCAGCCCAGATAAAATGAAAAATCCTCTCTGTCTTTCCACAACTTCATGGATTGATTGATCCTGTCGATATCTCTTTCAGAATCCTTCATTCCTACGATATTGGGATGATAGCTGAGCTGTTCGGCGATTTCTAATGGGATGCTGGCACCTACCATGGCGGGCATATTGTATATAATAATGGGACAATTTGCTCTGTCAGCTAATTCTTCAAAAAAACGTAACATTTCAGCATCCGAAATTGGGTAATAAAATGGCAAGGTAGTCACCATGATATCTGCTCCGAATTCAGAAAATCTCTTTGCCAGATCAATTGATTCCAAAAGACTGGTACTCGAAATACCAGCGAAAACTTTTTCCCTGCTATCGACTGCCGATACGGTATCCTTTACCAATTGTATCTTTTGGTCATACCTAAATGAGGTGAACTCACCAGTGGTGCCTAATACAAACGGGGCACAATTCGCATTGACTATTAAGTCGATTGTTTTCTGGACACCTGTAGAGTCGATGTTATAATCTTTATTGATAGGCGTTACCATTGGTACAATCACGCCTTGAAAAATCTTCATTATAGTACTTTTTTATAAATATTTATAGTATCATCGGCGGTCACAGGTTTGACGTTGTTGACCAGAAGCCGTTGAATTTTCATCGCATCATTGGCCATTTGGGGTAAAGCACTTTCCGAGACATTAAGGTCAGACAGTTTTGATGGCATTCCGCATTCTTCTATCAGATTTCGAATGAGTTCGAATCCTTGTTTGGCAGTTTTTTCTTCACTGTCCAGTTCTTGCCCTCCCATCGCTAATGCGATCTGTGCGTAACGTTCTTTTGCAGCCTCCAGATTGAATTCCAAAACAGACACCAAAATCAATGCATTACTAAGTCCATGTGCAATTTTATAGGTAGTGCCGAGTGGATATGCTAATGCATGAACTGCAGCAGTATTTACAGGCCCCAAACATAACCCACCGTAATAGGCTCCGAGTGCCACTTTTGACCGTGCCTCTAAATCATTACCATCAGCAATTACTTTACCCAGATTCTGGCTTATGAGCCTTATGCCTTCCATTGCATAAGTATCAATAACTGGATGGGCATTTTTATTAGCATATGCTTCAATGCAATGAGTCAAAGCATCCAAACCTGTATAGGCCGTAATGGCTGGAGGCAAAGATGCAATGAGCGTAGGATCTATGTAAACGGCATCTGGAATCAATACCTGATCAATGATTCCTTTCTTTGAGTTATCTGAATCATCTATCAGGATGGCATTAGGTGAGGCTTCGCTACCTGCTCCAGAAGTAGTAGGCACACAAACCAGTGGGATATTACGTTTTCCTATCAATCCTTTTCCCGCAAACTGACTGATATCTTCATCACGATCGACCAAGGCTGCAACGAGTTTTGCCAGATCTAGAACACTTCCGCCTCCAACACCAATGATATAATTTGCCTGGTAATTCCGGGCAGCATCAATGAAATTTACACAATCTTTATACGAAGGCTCTGCACCAGAGCTCTCAGCTACAAGTACATTCAGATTCTTGGTTTTAATTTTTGCAGAAACAACCGGGGCTAAATGAGGATCAGACAAAATAAATATTTTGAGATGTTCCTCAGTGGATAATTCAGAAAAAAGCTCATCCAGGGCTCCTTCTGCTAAAAAAACTTTTTTGGGCTGGTAAATGGTGATATCTGTCATTCAAATTAGGTTTAGGGGAGCAAAGGTTAGAGCTTTTTAAGCCACATAATTTTAGATTTAGGTTGAATCAAATGCACGTCTCCGCCAACAGTTTTTTGATCAGCTGGAGTCATTGTGCCAGATTGTTCGTCTATCCAATTCATTTGGAAAAATCCTTCTTCATCAGATAAATCGATGCTGAAAGTATTTTCATTTTTGAAGTAGTACATTCTTTCGCCCGTCGCTTTGTTAATAAGCAAATAGTAATTGTCTGTTTCTACTGGCTGCATTTTCGCTACAGATACAAGTAGGTTTTCGTCGAGCTTCGGAATATTCATCATGGATCCTCCGGCAAAAAAGATGGCCCAACCAAATGCGGAAGATCTATGTGTGTTGTGGATCACAGCTTTTTCCGGACTCAGTTTTTTATACTCAAGTACGGCTTTATAAGTACTTTCAAAAGTTTCTTTTGGTGTTTTCACCAATCTCGCATGCTGTCTCGGAGCTAAGTTTTTACCTCCTTCAGGGGCATACAATTCTTTAGAACCGTCCTTGGCTACTCCATACCACCAGTAGCGTATATCAATGACATCTACTATTTTCGACCTGATTGGGTCATTCAAAATAGCGTCCTGAACATCTTTTGTAGCACTAAGAGCGATGATTGGGTCTTCACCAGTTTCTTTCATCCAAGCAGAGATTTCATCCAGCCAAAACTCCATGAATGATAATGGTCCTGTATATTCAGCAGAAATGAACTGAATCACATTGGATTGACCTTTGAAGTTATTTAAGCATTGGCGAATGTATGCCTGATGTAGTTTTTTATAGGCTGGGTCCGAAACATCATAAAATTGCTCAGCCATGAATATTCGCTTATCTCCGGCATAATTTACTGGCTCTGGAAATGGAGTATTATTGATATTATTGGCCGTTCTCCAAGGGAAATCGGCATAGTGGCCACCAGCTTCAAGAATATTGTGTTGGAAATAATTTTGATGATACAATACCAAATCATTTTCTTCACCAAGAGTAACAAAATTGCTTAAGCGGTCCCAATACCAATGGTTATAGCTGGTGAGGTCATATTTACTCATGCCGTCCCAGGCAGATTCTTTTCCTGATCGGGCAAATGGTTGCTCATAAAATGGAGCCCACGCTTCTCCGTCCATTCTCCTTACTCGTTCATGATCATCCCTTCGTCTGTCATACCAAAGACCGTAATTATGATCCAAAGCTCCCACGTTCCTGTTTTTCAATATTTCTACAGACTCAGACAAATCATCGGTATATCCTACGCCCGTTCTGCCGGGCACATACCTGGTTACATGGGGACTCGCTTTTCTCGCGTCATATTGGCGTACATTGCCGCGCCACCACTGGACAGTTTGTCGATTGCCTGTGGCTAATTTCTTTCCGAATAGAAGCTTTCCGTCAATGATATTTAAAGTTGAAGCTGCAGAGTGTGGGTCTGTTTTCGTATCTTTTATCCTGTCTACAGACTTTACCTTTTTAGTTTCTACAGAAATGGGGGATCTTTCACTAGCCTGATCGATCCAATCTTTGAGTTGAATTCTTGGTTCGTAAGCTTCATTGATGTAAAATTCAGCTTCTTCAATTGTAGGGCTGCTAGTCGCTGAAGTATTTAGTGGCAATAAGTAGGCACGATCCCAGACATCCTTACCTAATCTATCTGCAAGCTGACCGTAAAATAAACTCCGTGGCTGTAAAAACCCATTGGCTTCATGCCAATCTCCATTTCCAGAAAACTGTGACCAGATAGCATAGGCATAGTTCATTGTTGTTGGGGGAGCTGGACAATCTACCAGTGCTGCACTACATTGCCAAAACATACTATTTGCAGCAGTCCATCCAGCACCTTGAGCCTCTGTACCACGATTCCCAAATCTCAGTGCATTGCCATCAATATTTACTATATCGAACAACACGCCAGATGCCCAACTATCAATGGTTCCGCTGAAGCTATAGGGTAGGTAAGACTGACATTCGACAAATGCGTTTGGACCGGCAGCCATAAAACCTACAGCAAAGTCATGATAAGCATACTCTGAATAGATTCTCTGAAAGAGGCATTGTTGTCCCTCAGTGTAAAATGCGTAACGTCTCTGACCTCCGACTTCTGAAACTGGGTTCAAAGACTTGCAATCTTCTACTGTGATGCGGCTACCAGTATTCCAGATCGCCACAGCCGAACCAGCAAAGTGCTTGAAATTTACTTGCCTCACCCATGCATCCCGGAGGTTTTCCATAGTTATAGCCATCCATCTGTGTTGTTCATCTTTTGGATTAGCATTGTCATAGGTAGATTCCAGGACAAGATTTTCAATACCAATATTTTGAATTCTTCCTGACCAATTCACTTTGGAAACAAGCGCCCCACCGTAAGTGGAATCTAATGCTGTGGTAATGGGAGCATCAATATTGATTTGATTTCCTTCTATTCCTGTAATAGTTCGGTTCCAATTGATATTTCGTTCATTGGCCTTCCAGCCGATATAGTCAGTTTCACCACCGAAGTTTTCCATACCAAGTTTTTCTATCCATTTTTTGGTACTTGGCCGTGTAATGACTATTTCATCACCAACTCTATATTCTGAAATATCATTGACTGAAAGTGATATGCTTCCTACAGGGACGAACGCATCTGAAACACTGATTTTTTCCTTCAATTGTTGATCATTGTTACCAGCGACTCTCACCAGAGTTGCTCTTCCAAATCCGATCCCTACTATTGTAGTACCATCTTTGTGTGTGCCACTCCCGCGCAAAACCACCCCAGAAGCATTTATCAAAAGTTGGCCAGATAGTTCAAATTGCCCTGGCTCTAGCAACACTGCGCCTCTAAATCCATTTTCGTTTAGAGGAAGTGAACTGACATAGTCAATAGCTTTTTGTATTCGCGTTGTTTGATCTCCGGTTTGGTGAGGTACTCTCACGACAGCCTTTACTGTTGGAATCTTCTGATTGGAAGATCGATAGCCGGCGTAAGAAAAATCTGTTAGTTGATTCCCTAAACTATCTGAGGTGTATTGTAATCTCCCATCCCGATAGGTTACTACTGGCTGAGCTTGTAGGTAAGTAGTAGAAAGAATGAACAGAGTCATCATGACTCTGAAAAGAAAAAAATGCATGTTGAACCTGTTCACTCTCACTAGTAACAAATTAGTCTTCTAAGGTATTTCTGTTGTTCTTCAAATCTGTCCAGTCAGTTTTTGACTCGGGATCGATGTTGTAGATGTACATCTCGATGTTGGTATATCCATCTCCATTCATATCATCCAGAGCGTCTGAAGGATCTTTATGGTCCAGACCAACTTTCTTCTCATAAGCATCAGGCATACCATCACCATCCTTGTCTTTGTATGGTTTACCAGAATATTCAGGATATCCACCTACTTGTCTAATATCAGTGATAATCCCTTGTTTATAAGAATCTTCACCTAGTCTTCTATGCTCAAACTGGTAGAGGTCTTCTATTACCGTGTATTTGGAAAGATCTACCTCGTTGTTTCTTACCTGTGCCACAATTCTTTCGTCTACAGGATCACGTTTTGGGAGATTTGCGCCCGCATTGTCAAGCACGTATTGGTAAGCTTTTTCAGCCTCCATCAGATTTACATAAGGCATGTTGAACTGTCTGGAAGAAGTGATTTGAGGTAAATACATGCCCGCTCCATCCATGTCTTCAATTTGAATGCCTTTCCAGTTATTGCTTGTGATCTCTGGGTATCCTTCCATGATGTTTCCATCTACCCACACTTTTCCGTAAATCTTAATTCCGTCAAGTTTGTATCGAGATTCAGGTTTTACGAATCGATGACCAACAGGTGTATCTTTTGGAGTGACAGGACCTGGTTTGAAATAGTTGTTTACCAGATTGTAACGTGATGCATAATCACCACCGTCTACTGTTCGATGGTACCAATTGTAGATTACATTGTTTACAAGGTTAAATGTACCGCTCATCCCTACAGACGGGTTTCTACCCGTATTGTTGGCCCATAAGTTTCGGGCAAAAAGACAGTTTTGCCCACCAAGTGTGCTACCAAAGGCATGTCCGTATGTATCAAGTGCTTCGGAGAAAATACTGTTTTGAATCGTTAGGTTGATTGTTGAAAACTTATGACGCGGGGCCTTTGGGTTGTTTGGTCCATCAGTGAACATATGTCTGTACAATGTCATGTTTTCGTCAAGTCCCCACGAAGCAGAAACGTGATCAATGATGATGTTTCCTACCGGATTTCCGCCAATGGCATCATCTCTTCTACCCACCCAGGTATCGCCTCTTCTAAATCTCATATATCTAATGATGACGTCATGAGTATTGATCAGGAATGATTCTCCAGCTAAACAAACTCCGTTTCCAGGAGCTGTATTCCCAACTATTGTAATATAAGGTGCATTGATGTTGATTGGTCTTTCAAGTTTGATCAATCCGGCCACATTGAATACAACCGTTCTAGCTCCTCCAGCTTCACAAGCTTCTCTAAGCGTTCCGGGACCACTATCAGCCAGACTGGTAACGACAAATATCTTACCACCTCGGCCACCTACTGTGTACATCCCGCCACCTTCAGCTCCAGGGAAAGCAGGAATTTCAGCTTGCGGTAAATCATCCGATCTTCTTGCCCAGTCATTGTATGGTTTATCGTTTTGCATGTCCTTATAAATAATAGGCCAGGCCTTGTCCCAGGCGATTGCGTCAAGACTATCCCAAACATTTTTGAGTGAATCCACTGTCGGTTGTACTTCACTCATATTGGGATATTGTGCATTGGCGCTTAACATAAAAACACCTAGAAATGCACTCATTGCTAGTTTTTTGAATTGTATCATATAAGAATTTTCTTTTTCTGAATTCTACACAAATATGTCGCCAGAATGCTGCGAGTCCATCATGCACTATATGGCTATCTTCAAAGAATTTAGCTGGCCTTGATGATCTACTATGGAGATCACATAGATGCCGGGAGCTAAAGAATTCAGAGATATAACATCAGTATTTTGTTGATCTAGAATCATTTTCCCCTGAATGGTGTGTACACGAACACTCATTTTTTCAGTAAAAATGATCTGATGATTTCGTATGGTATAATCTTTAAATTCCGGAAGGTTCAAAATTTCTTTTGCAGCCCCAAACGTTGCACTCTCTGAAAGATCACTAAATACTCCATACTCACTAATGGATGCAATACGATAAGTATTTGCATCAACCGCAGAAGTGTCCGTATAAACATTGGTGTCAGCAAACCATTTCATTATGTCGTTTACTACAATTGAATAGCCGGCTACATCTTGCATTTCTGACCATGTGATTTCAGCATTATTATCAAGATCTGTATTGACTGTTATTGTAGATGGTACGTCCGGCTTTACAAACGCCACTTTCGGATCCCAACTATTTAGGAAATAATCAAGGTTTTTGTAATATTCTGATAGGGCGTCTGTGACCTGAGAACTCCAGCTAACTCTGTTGGAAATATCAATTAATATTCCGTTGCTATCTGTGTTTTTGTATTCAGCAAAGACCGCTGATAAGTGATTATCATTCGACCAATCTGACCAGCCTACTGGTTTGATGTGATTACCTAACGAACATTCTACATAAACAGATGAGGAATTTGGTTGCCAGGGTCTTCCCAGAAAATAAGAATTGTCCGGCACATCTTCATCTGCTGTGATGTCGCATGAGAGGAAAAGAAGACCGTGATAAAAATCTGAGCCATCCACCTGGGTAATCAATTTGGTATCAGCTGGGGCAGTTATGTATTGTCCACCTTTTACACAATTGATTTGACAGTTTTCAAATACCGCAGTAGCTTCTCCAAAAATGAAATCTGTTGCGCCTTCAATGTAGCAGTCCTGAAAATACTGCATGCCACTTTTTGCATAATAGGTGTCTTGAAACCCGAGCAGGTTACATGACTTGAATGCTTGACGCTGACCAGTTGTACTAAGGGCTACTGCCTGGCCTACATTTCCTGCAGTATTTTCAATTGTGAGATTTTCTGCATAAAAATCATCACCTTCTACCAGCATGGTATAAGAAGTACTGGTAGAGTGACCTTCACTATCTCCACTATAATCATCCCAACTAATAATCACTTTACTGGCATTTTCACCTATGAGACTAACATTGTCCAAAGTGATTATTATTTTCTCCTCGTATTTTCCCTCTTTAATGAAGATTCGATATCTACCGGATGATTTTGTTCTCAACCGAGATATTGCTGAGGCTAAAGATGTGTGGGTACCAGAGCCGTCCTTGGCGATGATGGCATCAAAAACCTGAGCTTCAGTAATTGTAAAGAGAAAGGAAAATGCTATGGCTATTATAAACCTCATTTTTTTACAATCTTTTGAGTTGTTCTTTCTCCATTAGAAAGGATGTTTAGCACATATATACCTGCTTCTAAACTATTCATATCTATATCCATAATTTTCTCAGAAGACTCTTTTTCCATTATCACCTGTCCTGATAAATTACTGATTGTTATATAGCTATTTGTATTCGCCATTTCTATTTGAAGCTTATCCGATACAGGGTTAGGATAGACAAGTGCTCTATTTTTTTTTACATTAAGAACTTCTTTTCCTTGTTCTTCTTCTGTTCCCGTCACTCCATCTATACTATTCAGATAGATTTCAAGGTTTGAATATCCATTACTTTGAATGATGGCTCCATCTGACTCATCTTCATGATCCAAGCCATTTGACTTTTCATATTCATCAGGCATGCCATCATGATCCGTATCTAAAAGTGCAAACAGACTTTTGTAGGTTGGCCAGCCTCCCACTTCGCTTTGAGAAT
Source organism: Bacteroidia bacterium (assembly GCA_030425425.1). GTDB lineage: Bacteria > Bacteroidota > Bacteroidia > Cytophagales > Cyclobacteriaceae > Marinoscillum. Next base: position 94,327 of record JAUIAO010000013.1, read on the forward strand.
CAATGATTCCATTTCCTTCAATTTCTTGTTCACCATTAAATTCTGCTGCCAGTCTGAGGTCTACAGAATCTCTGGTAGGTAAAATAGCTCCTGCATTGGCGAGAACGAGGTTTTTAGCTTCTTCTGCTGAATGTGTAGTGATTGGTGATACCTCAAATTCTACGTCGGAGCGAATATTGGCTTTTGAACCCACATCGCTTGCATCCACACCTGCCCAATTGTCGTTTGTCAGGTTGTCATAACCTTCCATCACATTTCCTGAAAAATACCAAGCACCATAACCTTGAGGTTCATTATCGGCAGTTACATAAGAAGGAGAGGCAAAATACTTTGTAAAATTGGTAGCCGGACCTGGTTTGTAATAGTTATTAACAAAATTGGTTTCACATTTACCACCAGGGATCTCTTCTTCACCACCATATATGGCCCCACTACTTCCCCAGTTAAAAATTACGTTATTTCTAAAATCCACCACTGCTAATGTATCATGAGCTCTGCTTCCATTGATTCGCGGGGAGCGACTTCTTTGATGTGCTATCAAATTGTGATGATAAGAAGCATATTGTCCACCCCATTGCGATCCATATCCTCTTGGACCTTTCGGGTGTACGGAGTTGTATAATCCTTCACTAAGAATGCACCATTGCACTGTAGTATATTTATTGTCATAAAAACCCATGCATTCTTCTACTGCCCAGCTCATTGAGCAATGATCAACGATAATGTTTTTTGCATTTTCAATGTTTAATCCTGATGTTTCAGCGCCTAGTTCATCCCCAGCCCTAAAACGAATATATCTTATGATCAAATTATCTCCAGATAATTTGATAGAATGGTCTTTGATACAAATACCATCGCCTGGGGCTGTTTGGCCCGCAATGGTCATATTTGACCTTCCTGACTTCAATTCAGATCTTAGTTCTATAACGCCAGAGACTTTAAAAACAAGTGTTATAGGATCATCTCCGGAAGTGTTTAAGGCATGTCTGAGACTACCTTCGGGAATATTTCCTCTTCTATCTATATCCTCCAGATTAGTGACTTCTATCACTCTGCCACCACGACCACCGGAGGCATTTTTCCCATATCCTTCCGCTTCAGGAAAAGCCAGAGTTTGGGAGTATAAGGACTGACTGCAAAAACTCAACAGTAATAGGCCAAATAATTTATTCATTGTCATATCTAGAGGTTTTAAAAAAAGCTCAGTACTGCAAGATGCAGTACCGAGCTTTGAAATATAAAATCGGAATTTAAAATTTAGTTCTTGCTGAACCTGATAACCTTCACTTCTTCACTGGTTGTTACCCTCATCAGATACATTCCGCTGTTCAACCCTTTCAGGCTGATCTGAGCAGAACCATTGACTTGTTTGGATATCAACACCTGACCAGAAGTGGTGATTATTTCAACGTTTGCATCACTAACACCTTTTATTCTTACGAAATCAGAAGCAGGGTTAGGATATACAGTAAATAGCTCTGGGCCATTGGCGCTGAGGATCTCTGTAACAGTGATCGTAGCAGTACCAGACTTGAAGCTATTATCTGTAGCTGAAGCTGTTACCACAACCGCTCCCGGAGATACGGCAGTAAGTAATCCTTCAGCACTGATAGTGGCTATAGAAGCTTTGTCTACTTTCCAAGAAACCTCTTTCACGTCAGCATCAGCTGGCTCTACAGTGGCAACCATTTGCAATGTTTCACCTTTAGTCACCTCGGTAGCACCATCTGTTCCGGCTACAGTAATTGCAGTAACAGGACGTTGATTTTCCATGGTGATATCAATAGTACCAGCAATGCCAGATCCATCATTTGCAGTAGCTGTCACTGTAACAGTACCACTAGCCTGAGCAGTGATCTGCACGCTAGTTGCATTTAATGAATCCAATTTGGCCATGCTATCATCACTCAATGTCCAGGTAAGGCTCTTATCTGGAGCAGAGAATGGCTGAATAGTAGCATTGATAATCAATGAACCACCTTTAGAAGTGATCATAGTAGTTTCTGTACCGTTAGCATTTCTTGAGGCCAAAGCAATAGACTCTACAAAAATGTACGGCTCGATAGAAACATCTAATGTATCAGTATAAACAGCGCTGAAGTTAGAAACCGCTACAACTTTTACATCTCCAGCAGCAACAGCAGTAAACATTCCATCTGTAGTAATGGTCGCTTCGCCAGTACCGTTGATTACACTCCAAGTAGCAGTTTGGTCAGCGCCCTCACCGAAGGTAGCTTCAACCTGCATCTGGATTTCATCTCTTTCTACAACGATCTCAGTAAGTTCTACAATCTCTATTCCTACTTCAGGGAACCATCTCGGATCTCCGATTGGACCACCATCAGTTCCATAACCTAATAGGCTGGAATTCAATGGTAATGTGAAGTTGAACGGAAGATTTGTTGTATCAGCAAACATTGGGTAATCTGCATCAGTATCCACATTCGTAAGTGTCACATTGTCCTGCTTAGCTACAGAATCAAGGTTGAATGTCGGATAAGAAGCATTATTTACATCAGTGGCCATGAAATCATGGAAGATACTATTCTGGAACTCAAATGAACCGGCATCAGCATTGATTCTGAATGGTCTTGCCCAATCTTCCCACCAAAGTGTACTCACGATGTTGTTTGAGAATACAAGGTTTACAGAACCATCTGATCCATTATTGTTTTGGATCATCGACTTAGTACCACCACCAACTACTTTGAAGAATGTGTTATGATCAATCAATACATTCTGATCGTAGTAGTCTTTCTGTTTGTCCTCTTCAGTATTCTGCCAGTACATTTCACCTAAGAAACCATGTTCTATGTCGGTAAATGTATTGTTCTGAATAGTGATTTGCTTCACAGAAGATTTACGTGGATCAATTGCATTGTCACCTCTCAAGTTTTCGAACACACAATCAGTCACAGTCAATGAGTTGTAATGTCCATACTCACCTTTGTAAAGCTGAATTGCTTGTTTGAAATAGTGTACATCCACATTTTGAAGTACTACATCCTCGTAGTTCGTCTGCTCTCTTGCAGGGTCGAAATTATCAAATCTCAAGAATGCATTTGCTCTAGAGCTATCTTCAGGGTTCAAACCAGTTGCTTTGAAATCTCTGAAGTACAGGCTAATAGAATCCTGCTTAGGTCTGAATCCATTATCAACGAATACCAATGTAGGCTCTACAGGTAACGTAGGATCACCAAGTATTGTCATTGACTGGAATACATCTATTGTTCCGTTTATGAAATACTGTCCTGGGCTCACCAAAAGGATGGTATCACCTGGGTTCCATAGATCGGTATAGTTTTCAATGAAATGCTCCAATGAATCAGGAGTATTTGGCACTGGGTGCACTCCTTCTCCTTCCAAACCTGGTACGATCGGCACCCACTCAGGGTCTCCAATATAACCTTTTCCAGAAGTGTCAGGAATCAATCCACCTGAAACTTTAGACAATGTATAATCTCCATTAGCTGCGTCAGCAAATCCAGGATCTACATCTGATACATCAGAAACAGTAACATTACTCTGAGCAGCAGCACTGTCAAGGTTGTATTTACCATTTTCTCTACTTGATTCGAAATTATGGAAGATACTGTTGCTGATGTTTACATTACCTACTTGCTCGTTAATTCTGAATGGACGTGCATTCTGATCATCGAGGATCATACTCACGATGTTATCTGTAAAGTCTACTGTTACAGATCCGTCAGTACCATCGTTGAATTGAAGCAATACATCATTCACAACATTGTACATGGTATTGTTGTCAATGATCACATGCTGAGCCACAGCACCAAATTCGTTGGTTCCTTCATTGTCATTGTAGACATTCTTAACCAAACCTTTGATGTTGTTGAATGTAGAGTTAATAATCATCAATTCTTCAACTACGTTCAATCTAGGATCAATTACGAAATCACCCATTAGATCGTGTGCGTAGATATTGTTCAATACTACTTTTTCATAGTACTTACGCTGATTCTTCCAAAGCTGAACACCACCATTGAAGTTGAATATTTCACAATCTTCTATAGTGATCGCTTTGTAGTTATACCAGCCGCCCTGATCAAATCTCAATGCGTGGTTGGCTTTTCCTTGATTGTCTTCTTTCAATCCGTTCAAGCTCAATCCTTTGATAGTAATATTGATTGAATCTTCTTTAGCTCTGAATCCATTGTCATAGAATCTTAGCTTCGGTCTGTGATCCATTTTTGGATCACCCATTATTGTAACTTCAGCATAAAGATCCACAGTACCTCTGATGATTTCATCATGAGTTACAATGATAGTATCTCCTGGGTTCCAGTATAGTGGCATTCCAGCATCGTCTCTTGTTTCCAGGAATTCTTCCAGACCGCCTGTTACAGCTTTCATAGAACCTGACCAGTCTGGGTCACCTATTGCACCACCATCTGTACCAGCAGTATTAAGAGCTGATCCCGGAGGTAATAGATAGCTTCCATTCGCAGGGTCTTTGAACATCGGATCTACGTCAAGATTGTTAGACAAAGTCACATTAGACTGAAGTGATAAGGTATCAAGGTTATATCCACCTAATCTTCCTGTTTCGAAATCATGGATGACGTTGTTAGATACAGATACTGTACCTACAGCCTCATTGATTCTGAATGGACGAGCGTTTACCTTGTCATATAATCCACTGACAATGTTGTCTCTGAAATCAACTGTTACTGAGCCGTCAGATCCATCGTTCAACTGTAACAACACATCCGAAATTGCATCATGAATGGTATTGTGGTGAATCATTACTGATTGACCCTGTACTCCCCACTCGTTTTGTCCGTCATTGTCATTGTAGACATTTTTCACCAGACCTTTGATTCGGGTAAAAGTAGAGTTTTTGATCTCTAGTTCTTTTACCACATTCAATCTAGGGTCGATAAAGAAGTCTCCAAGTAAGTCATGACCGTAAACATTGTCTATTACCACTTTGTCGTACCATTTTCTCTGGTTTTTCCAAAGCTGGATACCGCCTTTGAAGTTGTAAATCTCACAATTACGAATGGTGATTGTTTTATAATTATACCATCCACCCTGGTCGAATCTTAGCGCATGGTTCGCAGCACTAGAATCTTCTCTCATACCATTCAGCTTCAATCCAGCGATGGTAATATTGATCGAATCTTCCTTAGCTCTGAATCCATTGTCATAGAATCTCAACTCTGGAGTAGGTACACCTGGAAGACCCATTATGGTTACTTCCTGGAAGATGTCTATTGTACCAGTGATGATTTCATCATTAGCTACATAGATAGTATCACCAGGACTCCACAATGTAATATCCTCAAGGAATGCTTCTAAACCTTCAGTGATAATGATATCAGTATCAGCCCACTCTGGGTCACCAATTTCCAAAGCAGTGGAGAAATCTCCATTATCTGGATCTGCGAGACCTGGATTGTTTTTTGAAATAGCGAAAGAAGTCACATTGCTCAATTCTAAAGCAGAATCAAGGTTCCAGATTCCATTATCTCTTGGAGATGTGAATTCATGAACCACGCTGTTTTCGAATGAGAAAGTACCTGCCTGCTCATTAACCAAGAATGGTCTTGCGTTATCTGTATCGATCAACATTGAAGCGATGTTGTTATTGAATTCAAATGTTACCGAGCCATCGTTAGGATCATTAATTTGAATCAAAGCACCACCATTTCCACCAACTTTATAGAAAGTGTTGTTTTCAACTAAAATGTTTTGTCCTACAGCTCCAAGAGGTGCAGTACCATCTTTGTTGAAATATGGGTTTTTCAAAATACCGTAAACATTCGCGAATGTAGAGTTGGTAATTTTCAAATCCTTAACAGCATTTAATCTTGGATCTAATGCAAAGTCATTCGGCATATCGTGGAAATACACGTTATTGAGCATTACTGACTCATACATGGTGTTTTTGTTTTTGTACAACTGCACACCACCATTGAAGTTATATGCTTCAATGTCTTCCAACACAATGTTGTTATAATTCTGATAACCAGCTTGGTCAAATCTCAACACGTAAGGAGCAAGACTGGTACCATCTTCTTTCAAACCATTCAAACGAAGGTTCTTGAGTGTTATACTGATGGTATCTTCCTTGGCTCTAAAACCATTGTCCCAGAATGTCAACTCAGGAGCTACTTCTAATGATGGATCTCCCATCAACGTGACCTCCTGGAAGAAATCCACAGTACCAGTGATGATTTCATCCTTAGTTACATAAATCACATCACCAGGATTCCACAAGTCTGTATTCTCAATGAATGCTTCCAAACCAACCAATTCAACTGAATTATCTGACATCCACTCAGGGTCACCCAATTGATATGGAGTAGTGAAATCACCATTAGCAACGTCTACAAACTGAGGGTCTTTAGAAATATTACCATCTACAGTTACATTAGACTGAAGAGACAATGTATCAAGGTTGTATCCGCCTAATCTTCCTGTTTCAAAATCATGAATGATGTTGTTGGTCAATGTTACTGTACCAACTGCCTCATTGATTCTGAATGGACGAGCGTTCACTTTATCATACAATGCGCTCACGATGTTGTCTCTGAAATCAACAGTTACTGAACCATCAGTACCGTCGTTGAACTGAAGCAATACGTCTGTAATAGCACTGTCCAAAGTATTGTTAGCGATCAAGACATTCTGTCCCTGTACGCCCCACTCGTTCTGACCATCATTGTCATTGTATACATTCTTGATCAAACCTTTGATCTTGTAGAAAGTAG
>JAUIAO010000014.1 GCA_030425425.1 Bacteroidia bacterium
GGTCCACCTCTGACCATTCCGAACAGAGAAGTTAAGCCCATCAGCGCTGATGGTACTGCAGTAAAATGTGGGAGAGTAGGTCGTTGCCAGTTTATTATAAACCTGATTAAGTAATTAGTCAGGTTTTTTTATTTATGATATATTATTGAATCACAACGACCTACTCTCGAGAGTAGCCCTAAGCCGGGCACGTCGTTGCCAGTTTATTATCGAGCCGCGTAGGCTAAGGGATGTTGTTAAGTCAGAATCCCTTTATTTATGTGCGCCATGCACGCTTTTCTCATCTATAAGGTGAGGCTTTTTTAAAACAAGTCCTGAGCGGCCCAGATGGAGAGGAATCGTTAGCCTAAGGCAAGGGTGTCTGAAGCAATTCAGAATCCAAAGGAAGCTTACCGGTCAATCCGAAAACCTGTGTGGAATCTCCAAAAAGTAGAATTTGCATTTCAACAACACTTGGGAGATTTATCAGCATGTGAATTACTACTACCAGAAGGTGTATTAGAATACTTTGATGTAGTAACAGCAGAGAAAGAAGTCGAACATTATGTAATTGGCTTAGTAGAGAGAAACCTGAGGTCGGGAGAGTTTCCTAAACTGAGACTTTTGTCTCATGGGTTTCATAATGAGATAACTATCAAAGATTTTCCCATTCGTGGTAAAGCTTGTTACCAGAAAGTCAAGCGTCGCAGGTGGGTTAATGAGGAAACAGGAGAATTCATCTCAGGAAATTGGAACTTAGTAGCAGGCGGAGCGCGAATGACACAGGAATTCGCGGCTTTTATAAAAGAACTGCATCGACAATTCCGCATCGGCGGACCGCCTAGTAAGCTGTAAAAGTCTTGGAGAGTACTTTCACGTGAACGTAAAATTACTGGAAGAACAATATGTGGTGGTAGTGGTTCATCCAAGTGATTATTCAACCTGAGATCAACTGGATCATGCTGAGAGTTACATTGTCTTTCCGGAGAATATTGGGCCATATCTCACCACTGATGAAACATCACTTTCACAAGGAGAACTTTATACTGTGATTACCAATAAAGAAGCCGAAGGCCGAAAAGGAACTTGCTGCTTATTCATTATTCTATAAATGCAAAATATTATTTGGTGAAAAGATAAATGTCTTTTCTTAATATTAGGTTTTTAAGTTTAAATAGAATCATCCATTGTTGTTATTTTAAGAGAAAGATTTTTCTTATTTTCGGCGCACCACTGATTCAAAAATCTACTTTTCCAGTTCTAAACAAGACATCTAGAATGCTGTTTCTGGCATTCAAGTTTTATCTCGATTATAAACCAAGTTCTAAACAAGTGAATCTGTTTCCTTCCGAAGATAGGATACAGGAGATTTATGTGTGTATTCAATTATACCTATATACCTAATTCAAACTTGTTATGAAAAAGCAATTTCTATTAATTGGCGCTGCATTAATGTTGGCGTTTTCATCACTTGCGCAAAGTCATAGAATGTGTGCTAGTGATGCTGTATTGGATAGGCAGAATGCCAATCCAAAAGTGAAAAAGATGCGATCTCTTATCGAACGTAAAACAAGAGATTTCCTTTCTAATGGAGGTCAATCCACTAGAAGAACGGGAATACTGACAATTCCTGTGATTGTACATGTGATCTATAATAATTCTCAGGAAAATATTTCTGATGCTCAGATTCAATCACAAATCGACGTACTGACCGAAGATTTTCGAAAGATAAATTCTGACGCAAGTTTAGTTCCGGCTGAATTTGCATCAATTGCATCTGATATACAGATTGAGTTTGTACTATCTCAAATCACTAGAAAGCAAAGTAGCCAAACTTCTTGGGGAACGAATGACGCTATGAAAAGTGCAGCCCATGGAGGAGTGGATGTGATTAATCCTGATGAATATCTCAATATGTGGGTTTGCAACATTGGTGGCGGTATCCTAGGTTATGCACAGTTTCCCGGAGGTGCCGCAGCTACAGATGGGGTTGTCATTTCGCCACAGTATTTTGGGAGCATTGATAAAGAACCCGTAGGTGAAAATTTCCACCTTAGTGCACCTTTTGACAAAGGTAGAACTGTAACTCACGAAGTTGGTCACTATTTGAACCTTAGACATATCTGGGGAGATGGTAATTGTAGCGTCGATGATTTTGTCTCTGATACACCTACGGCGGGAAGTGCTAATTATGGTTGCCCAACGTACCCTTCAAAATCTTGTAATAACAACGGAGGGTTTACCAGTGATATGTTCATGAACTACATGGATTACGTTGATGATGCATGCATGTTTATGTTTTCAGCTGGTCAGAAGGCTCGAATGGATGCACTTTTTGAGCCAGGTGGTGCGAGAGAAAGTCTGGGTATTTCATCGGGTGGTTGCTTATTGGCCGCACCTGGTAATTTCACCTCATCTGGAATTGGCGATGGTCAGTTTACACTTAGTTGGAGCGGAGTTAGCGGGGCAACAAGCTACGATGTAAGTCTTGACGGTGCAGTTTCAAATACTTCAAATACTAGTTTCAGCTTTTCTGGTTTAACCGCAGGGACAACTTATTCTGTGCAGGTGAGATCAGTATGTGCTGATGGTACCAGTGGCTCATATTCATCAGCATTTCAGGTGACAACTACAGGAAACAACTGCAATGAAGGACCTATAAACTTATCTTTGACCTTGGATAATTATCCCTCAGAAACCAGTTGGTCTTTACTTAAAGACGGATCTACAGTCGCATCAGGAAGTGGATATAGCACCAAAGGACTAACAATTACACAATCTTTTGATTTTGGTGCCGGTAGTTATTCATTTACGATAAATGACTCTTATGGAGATGGCATTTGCTGTGCATACGGTAATGGATCATATTCTCTGACAGATACGAATAGTAATTTGATCTTTTCAGGAGGCGATTTTACAAGTTCTGAAACAACCACATTCTGCCTAAATGCCGGAGCACCAGATACCCAGGCTCCTAGCACACCAACTGGCTTGTCTGCTTCAAATGTAGATGAGACTTCTGTGAGTCTTTCATGGAATACATCCACAGACAATGTCGGGGTAACTGGCTATAGTATTTATAATGGTTCTAATAATATTGGTTCTGTAACAGGTAATACCACAAGTGTAACCGGATTAAATTCGGGAACAACTTATTCTTTCACAGTGACCGCTGTAGATGCCGCCGGAAATGAGTCTCCGGCAAGTGGTGTGGTGAATGTAACAACACTCACTCCAGATACTCAAGCCCCTTCGTTTCCAACTGGTCTATCAGCAAGTAATGTGACTCAAACTTCTTTAAATCTATCCTGAAATGCATCATCAGATAATGTTGGTGTAACGGGCTATGAAGTTTACCAGGATGGGAGTCTGATCAATGCTACCAGTGGAACGAGTGTGTCTGTTTCTGGACTGACCGCATCAACAACTTACACTTTTACTGTTCTGGCAAATGATGAAGCAGCAAATAGCTCAGCACAAAGTTCTGAATTGAATGTAACGACCGCAGCTCCTGTAGTGAACTATTGTACTTCAAGTGGAAATAATACCAGTTATGAGTGGATTGATTTGGTACAGCTCGGCTCGATCAATAATTCGACAAGTGCTAATGGGGGATATGGAGATTTCACCTCTCTTTCTACTTCATTGGCTCCAGGATCAAGCAATACGATTACTTTTAGCGCGGGATTCAGAAGTTCAACCTATAGCGAAAATTGGAAAGTATGGATTGATTATAATCAGGATGGAGATTTCAATGATAGTGGAGAACAAGTTGTTTCCGGGAATACATCTAATGCCTCCAATTATTCAGCAACATTCACTGTGCCATCAGGAGCCGCTTTAGGAGCTACAAGAATGAGAGTATCAATGGTATGGAATGCTACTCCATCTACATGCGGTACATTTTCATATGGAGAAGTAGAGGATTATACAGTTGTGATTTCAAATACAGCTAAGTCTATTGAGCAGGAATCCGTGCATAATGGAGATGCACTGAACAAAGGAATGCACAAAGCTTCTTTAGGTATTTATCCAAATCCAGCAGCGAAAACGATTCATGTTTCTTTAGCTGAATTTAATGAAGCTAGTTCTTACAGAGTCTTGGATATCGGAGGTAGAGTGATGTTTGAACGGAGTACTAGCGTTGAGAAGATCAGTGTGGATGGCTTGAAGCCTGGCATTTATCTGCTAGAAGTGGAAACCGAAAAAGGAACTTTCAAATCGAAATTTTTAAAGAATTAAATTAAAATAAATCAAGGTGTAATTGAATGAAAAATCCCTCCTGAGTGAATCAGGAGGGATTTTATTTAATCATACATGAATTCAAAAGCACTATGATAAAAGCCTCTTGCTTGTAAGTTTTGAATTAGAGAATCGAAAAACTTATTGGAACTGAGCGTAGCTGAATCTCCAATCATCACCAGCAGATGCCTTGCTCGAGTCATAGCCACATTCATTCTTCTTACATTGGCTAAGAATCCAATTTCACCATTCAGGTTACTTCTGGTGAGAGAGATAACCATGATGTCCCTTTCCTGACCTTGGAAAGCATCTACGGAATTAATAGAGATGTTTTCTTTGATAGTGTGTGGTAGGTCAATAGATTCTAATTGGTTTCGCAATACTTCTGTTTGGGCTTTGTACGGGGCAATCACACCAATGCTGAGATGCTCTTTATCTGTGATTTGAATTTCCTCCATAACCCTTGTCATTTGCTTCCATAAAAAATGCCCTTCTTCCACATTGTAAGTGCTAAGCGTTTCAGGGTTTTGCTTTTCATCAAACCCACAACCAGCCGTATCAATAAATGCTATGGGTTCATTGATGAGTTGTTTTCTCTGGGTAATGATTTCTCCACTTTGTAATTCATTTTTATAGAAATGATCATTCGAAAATGCCATGATTTGATCATGCATTCGATATTGGACGTTGAGCATGACATCAGCATCCCATTTCTTGATGGATTTTTCAAATAGAGTCTGATCTAATCCTTGTTTTGCAGCATCTAAAGACTTCACCGTAGGTGGCAGTTGCCAATGATCTCCCGCCATCACTACTTTTTGACACTTCATAATTGGGATCCAGCTAGCGGGCTCCATAGCTTGGGAAGCCTCATCAATGAAGAGTGTTTTAAATGTTCTGTTAGCCAAATATTGATTATTTGCACCAATCAACGTGCAAGCTATAACCTCTGCTTTGTTTAGTTCATCATGGATCATGTGGTCTTCCAGCATCCGGGCATCATCACGTAGGTTTCTCGCTTCGCTGAGCAACATTTTGCGCTGTTCTCTTTCGGCTCTACCAAAATTTCGCTTGTACTTGTGCCCCATTTTACTGAACTCCTCAGCTTTTTTACGAAGGTCTTTAAGCAACTTGGCATCATTGTGTTCCGCTAATCTAGCGTCTATCGTAGTTTCAATGACTTCTTCAGTAACCCGCGCCGGATGACCAATTCTGAGGACACGAATTCCCTGCTGAGTAAGTTTTTCTGCCAGAAGATCAACAGCTGCATTACTAGCAGCACTCACTAATACTTGTTTTTCTTGCGATACCGTATCTTTTATAGCCTCCACAAGTGTCGTGGTTTTTCCGGTACCAGGAGGTCCATGAACAAGTGCCAGATCTTTCGCAGAACTGATAAGTTTCAATGCTGAATTTTGGCTGTCATTAAGAATGGGATGTCTGATTTCGTAAGAAGTGGCAAAAACCGGAGTTTGCTCACCCAACATGATCTTTATCAATTCCTTGATTCTTCCTTCTCTAACTTCCGCAAGTTTTCTGACGGTCTTTTCCATTTCGTCATAACTACTTTCATCAAAGAGTAGATTGACTCCAAGCTTTCCTTCATCCAGCCACTCAGGAGGTTCATCACGATTGAGGACGATGGTCATGTATTTATCATTCACTCTGCTGATGATTCCCGATGCACTTTGAGGGTGTTTTTGGTCATTGAGAAAAACACTGGCAGATGAGCCTGCCTGAAAAAAGTGACGTTTGTCCTGATCAGTAGTGCGAGTCAGTTTTAATACCCATTTCTCGCCAGTACCAAGAAAAGAGCTATCAACTGTAACTGGATACCACGATACGCCCTCTTTTTTACGATCGACTAATGATCGGTTTCTTATTTTGTGTTCATATTGTTTCCGATCCTCTTCTCTTTCCATTTTGAGTAGGGAGAGAAGTTTGAGGAAATATTCTGATTGATTCATGTTACTTTTTCAAGTACTGCTGAATGGTGGATTTTAGGGCGGTTTTGTCTGCAGAGATGTCAGGGTCACTGTAGATTTTCAGCATCAGCTCCATGAGCACATCCTCATCATAGCCTAGTTTGCTGGCAAGCCGTGCGCAAAACCGAATTTCTTCTTTGTACAGCCGGCCATCTATTTTCATCAGCTGAACGATATTGTAGATGTACTCGTACTTATCATCGTCTGTCAATCCATCGAGATCCTCGATCAAAGAAGGATCTTCAAAACACGAACTGATTTCATTGGAAGACATGCCGTTGGCTTCTCCGATTTGTTTGATCAGGTCTATCTCATCCTGAACGACTATTCCATCCACTCTTGCCAGCTGAACCAGCAAGTTGAGATGCGTACGGGCCATATTTGTAGAGCTAGGAGCGATAATTTTTGATTTTGACGAGTGCTTTCAAAATAATTTTTAAACTTAGGTCAAAATTGACGATGAACAAAATTTTTGTTCATGCCCTATCTTGATAATTGATGAATTTTCTGGCTCATATATATCTTTCTGGTGATGATGAAGAGATCATGATTGGCAACTTCATAGGTGACTTTGTGAAGGGGCAGTCATGGAGAGCTTTTGATGAACAAATTCAGAAAGGTATACGTCTGCACCGTGCGATCGATGAATACACAGATTCTCACGCTATTGTGATCAGGAGCAAAGAAAAATTAAGACCAAAATACAGACATTATTCTCCTGTGATTGTGGATGTTTTTTATGATCATTTTTTATCGAAATTATGGAGCCATTATCATGAAACTCCATTACTTGAGTTTACCAAACGGTTTTATCGGATGACAGAGCGCTATGAAAACTTGATTCCTGAAAGGGCAAGACATATGCTTCATGTTATGAAAAAAGATAATTGGCTATATCATTATCAATATGTGAAAGGCATAGAGCGAACATTAAATGGAATGTCACGACGAACACCATATGATTCTCATATGGAAATGGCTTCAAAAAATCTAGAGCAGGATTATGAGTCATTTAAAGAAGATTTTGAGTCATTTTTTCCCGAATTAATAAATTACAGTAAGGCATTTTTATCAGAGCAATGAAGCAGATTTTATTAGTTGGAATGGGTGGATTTTTGGGAAGTGCAATGCGATATTTAGTTTCACTTTATTCATTGAAAACTTTTAGTACCGCGCTTCCTGTTGGCACTTTAATCGTCAACTTACTTGGGAGCTTACTTATTGGGTTGATAGCTGGCCTGATGGTGAAAAGTAATTTCACATCGTTGCAGTTATTTGTTCTAACTGGTTTTTGTGGTGGGTTTACCACTTTTTCTACCTTCTCGCTCGAAGGACTGAAGATGTTGGAATCTGCCAGGTATTTACTCTATGTTGGATATGCCAGCTTAAGTGTTGTTGGAGGTTTGTTGCTTTGTTTCCTAGGTTTTTTTCTAGCCCAAAAAATGCTAGGTTCATAACCCTTTAGTGAGTTACACTACTGGATAAATTCACCCGAATAAGTGATTGTATTGATCGTCTTCACCTCGAAGCTCGATAATACATCTTTGTCCTTTTAACATATTGACATCCGCGTCAGGCAAGAAGTTGGTTTTCTCAGCATGCATTTTTTTCTTCCATTCAGATTTGAGTTTTTTCCGCTTGATCGCTTCTAAAAATCGCCTAACGTCTTCTAGACTTTGGAGTAATAGTGGTGGAACTTTAGTCAGTTTTCCATCATCATCTTTGGCTACCATGGTGAAGTAACTCGTGTTGGTATGCTTTACGGAATGATCTTTGATATTTTCTGCGAGTACTTGAATTCCAACTACCAGCGATGTGTTTCCCACATGATTGATCGACGCTTTGAGATGTACCAAATTGCCGATTTCTACGGGCTGGAGAAATTCCACTTCATCTACTGAGACTGTCACGCAGTAGTTCCCCGCATGTTTACTGGCGCAAGCATAAGCCACTTTGTCCATTAGCGAAAGCAAAACGCCCCCATGAATCTTGCCACCAAAATTGGCGTAACTAGGTACCATCAATTCAGTCAGTGTAGTTCTTGAAAAATCTACAGGAAGTGGTGTGTCGTTCATAATCAGCCTACTATATCTCCGGATCTGGTCCGGCAATCTTTTTGTCGTTTGTTGAGTATTAGTTTCCAAAATGGACTTCTGGTGAAAACAAGTTTTGTCTTTACCAAAAAATTATTCCATAATGCTTTTCCTTTTCCTGGACTTCCAGGAACTCCCTTGGGCTGAAGTACATACTCAAAACCCATCTTACGCGTCACCTTTACAGCACATGGATTGCCAAAAAGTACATTTTTCTGATCGTATTTGTAGATGTAATTAATGGTCTTGCGTTTTGGCCCACGAGGAGCCCAAATGGCATCTTTAAAATCCTCTTTTGAATCCAAAACAAGGGGTTTTTGATTGTCAACGCTGGGTTGTGCGTACAGCAATTGACTCCCCAGAAGGCAGGTGGTTACGAATAGTAAAACACGTAATGCATTCATAAAAAGAAATGTTGACAACCTTTATTGCGCCTAAAGATAATGATCTTAATGCAACACTAATTCAATTCTTCGCAATTATGCATGGAAGGGGCTTGCTGGTGGCACAACCATTTTTCCATAAAAGTGGAAGATACTCTTCGATATAAATATCTTTGCGAGCATTTGAAATAAATACGGGCCTATCCCATGAAGCAGATTATTAGTTTTTTATTGCGTAAAGTTCCCAGAAAGTACCTGCAGCTTTTTAGCCATCATGGTTTGAGATTTTTAGCACTTTTTTATGGTGGAAATAATGTGGAGTGTTCGGTTTGTCATAGCACGTTCCGAAAGTTTCTACCATACGGTAGAGAGTCGCGAGAAAATGCACTTTGCCCTAAATGCCTTTCTCTGGAAAGACACAGATTGATTTGGCTCTATCTGGAGCGCAAAACTGAATTTTTCACTAAGAAAGCCAAAATGCTTCATATTGCCCCGGAGCTGTGTTTCATGGATCGGTTTGAAGCACTACCAAATCTGGAGTACATTACGGGAGATATTGAATCACCTCTTGCGAAGGTGAAAATGGATATTCACGAGATTCCGTTTGAGGAAAATACCTTCGATGTGATTTTCTGTAATCATGTGCTGGAGCATGTGGAGGATGATATACTGGCGATGAAGGAGATGCTACGTGTACTCAAGCCGGGTGGATGGGCCATATTGCAGGTACCTTTTTTCTATCCGCTTCCAGAGACCACTTATGAGGACAAGTCAATCACTTCACCAGCAGAGCGTGAAAAAGCTTTTGGTCAGGATGATCATGTGAGAATGTTCGGTGAAGATTATGGAGCCAGACTGGCTAGTGCAGGATTCAAAGTAGTAGAAGAGAAACTTGTGATGGAACTGCCAGAGGAAGAGGTGAATCGATTCGCCTTACCGAAAGAGGAGATTATCTACAGGGTGGAGAAGGTATAATGTCCAAATAGTGCTTTCTACAAGCATTTTTTCATGCTTCAAGCCAAGGTTTGTGTCCTCACAAAACTTGTATTGAAATAGCCTTACAGGTTTCGATTAGTGAGGACACTAATCGAGGCGAATAGCTGATAAAAGGTATTGCGTTGGGGATTTTCAAGAAGCTCGTTGGTGAAAACACCAACAAAGGCTAAGAAGAGGAAGTGTTCATTTATATGAAATATCTTTGCGGAGACAATTATCATTATTTTAAAACCTCGCTGCAGCTTGCAGCACAGCAGAGTATATACAAGAAAACCTGCTGCAATAAGCGGCAGCACGTTGGAGCGTCAAGAAAATGCACAGCATCCATCTGCACTGCATCTTGAGTCCAAGAAAGGTTCCTGCAGTTTGCAGGAGGTTATCGTGAAGTCAAGAAATCTCGCTGCAATCATAGCGAAGAAGTCTTGAAACCCTGATTGTTAGCTGCATACCTGCAGCTAGTGAGTATCTCCACCAAACTTGTCAGGTTTCGATTCATTTTGAAAATAGCCTTAGAGGTTTCGATTAATGAGGACACTAATCGAGGCGAAAGTGATGATAAATCATTCATGGGTTTCGTTTGGTGAGGACACCAAACGAGGCAAAGTACTCTGAATTTTGTCGTTTGGAGGGATACAAAACTGGTATTGCAAAAACAATAAATTTCAAAAGAGTCAAAGAATCATACTACCATGTTGAAAACTAACTTGACTTTCCTACTTGCTGTTCATTTCATTTCTTTTAATTTCACGGCGTGGACAGTTTTGTAGTATCGGCACGTAAGTACAGACCACTTGGTTTTGATGAAGTAGTAGGACAGGGGCACATCACCACTACCCTGAAAAATGCTATAGACAATAATCATTTGGCTCAAGCTTTGCTTTTTTGCGGACCGAGAGGAGTAGGAAAAACCACCTGTGCAAGGATCATGGCGAGAACTGTCAATGGTTTTGACGCAGAATCTGGTGACGGCTCTAACAACTTCAATATCTATGAACTGGATGCCGCCTCAAATAACTCTGTGGATGATATTCGTAATCTGATAGATCAGGTGAGATACCCACCACAGCAGGGAAAGTACAAAGTCTATATCATAGATGAGGTTCACATGCTATCCACGGCAGCTTTCAATGCCTTTCTGAAGACATTGGAAGAGCCTCCTTCTTATGCCATTTTTATACTGGCTACTACGGAAAAACATAAGGTATTACCGACTATTCTTTCCAGGTGTCAGATTTATGATTTCAACAGGATTGAGATCAATGATATGGTAGTGCAACTTCAGAAGATTGCTTCGAATGAGGGAATAGATGCTGAAGAGGAAGCTTTGCACTTGATTGCCCAGAAGGCTGATGGTGCCATGCGTGATGCACTTTCCATTTTTGATTTGATCGTCACTTTTTCTTCTGATAATAAAGTTACTTATCAGAATACGATTAACAATCTCCACATTCTGGATTATGATTACTATTTCAAGTTAGCTGATCATTTTCATGGGGGAAATTTAGCAGGAGCGTTGCTGGTATTTGACGAGATCATTAGAAATGGATTTGATGGTCATAACTTTCTGGTAGGTCTCGAAGATCATTTTAGGAATCTTCTGGTTTGTAAAAATCCAGATACGCTGAAGCTACTAGAAGTACCGGAAAATCTGAAGAATAAATATCAGGAGCAAGCTGGAATGTTGAGTTCGTCCTTTTTACTTACTGGCTTAAACCTGATGAATCAGGTAGATCTAAGTTACAAGCAGAGCAAGAACCAGCGTCTGCATATTGAGCTATGCTTAATGAAGCTTACTCAGCTGGAAAATGCTATCAAACTAAGTGCTGAGTCAAAAAAAAAAGTGACGACCTAACAGACGAATCGCCCAAACGATCGGAATCAGATCAGACTTCAGAACCTTCTCAAAGTGTAGCACCACCACCGTCTACACCCAAAATAAAAGCCCCTGTAGCCACCGGAGAAGGTAAAAAGGAGACTCCCAGTCTGTTTAGAAGAAAGTCAAAAAAAGCACCTAAAGTAGAAGAGAAGGAAACGGTTCTACAGGTAGAGCGGAGCAGTGAGTTTTCTGAAGAGTCTGTGGTTGAAGCATGGAATCGATTCAAGGAGAATAGGCTTAATCAGGGGGCTTCAGATACAGAAAAGCTGGTGCTTAACAGAGAATTGATCAAATCCGGTGATCACGAGGTGAAGATTTTGCTGGAAAGTCAACTTGAAATCAGTATTCTGGAAAAGTTTGAATCACTCCTCATCCAACACCTAAGAAAAGAACTGGATAACACCAAGATTCAGATTGAAAAGGAAGTAAGTGATCAGGTGGTCACTAAAAACCTCTACACTTCCAGAGAGAAATTTGAATATATGGCACAGCAAAACCCAGCATTAGTAGAGTTTAAAGAGCGTTTGGGACTTGACTTTGATTTTTAGAGATTTTGTTGATTTGATTGCTCAGCGATTTTACTTTTCCGTCATGATCAGGAAAGTGGTGCAATGCCAAATGCGTGCTTAACCCTCGTAAGTTATTCGGAAGTGGAGTAACTTGCCTTTTTTACTAACCCCCCAAAGATGAAAATTCGAGCCATATCTATTGATGATGATCCGGTGGCCATCATGATGGTGAAAAAATTATGTGAGACTGTTCCTCAGATTGAGTTGGTCAATACCTATAATGATCCGATATCTGGAGCAGCCGGGATTATACTTGACAGTCCTGACTTATTGTTTCTTGATATAGAAATGCCAGAATTCGATGGTGTGAAAATCATGGAGACATTGGTGAAACCCCCAAAAATAATTGTGATTTCAAGTAACGAGTCATACCGGAATAAGGCCCTGGAGCTAAATGCGCTTGCCTTCTTGAAAAAGCCTGTGAAAGTGGAGGATTTCCAAGAAGCCATAACGACTTATGTGAAATCTGAAACTTAGTTATTGGTTTCAGATTTCTCTAAAATGACTGAATCATTGAATTTTTTTACCAGGGTATCTATGTGTTCTTTTAGCTGCTGATATTCTGATGGATCATAAACACTTTTTTTAAAACCATAAGAACCTTTGATGACTAGTTGTTGACCATTAAATATCGTAGCAAGATTGATATCTATTAAATCATTAGACATGATAAAATCCTCTGGAGCATAGGAAATATGAAATCCCTCTGGTATGTCAATATTGGATTGAAAATCCTCACTTTGTTTATATATGAAATCCACAGGATAAGTTCTCTCGTCTTCTTTCAATGGGTTTTCTGCGATAGGAGTGTTTAGAAATGGTCTAATCACATATTGACTGCCAAATTTTTCCAGAGGTGTTTCTCCATCGAATGATATTAGATAAGGAAGGTGCTTTTTCTCATAGTTTCTGGTGATTAGGCGATTAACCTGGATTAGATCATCGGATTCGATTTTCTCGATAAGCTTTTCTTCTTCATTTTTATATTTTCGTTTTAAGTTGAAAGCTTCCATTTCCATACAAGATCGATTGACCATAATTTTAGATTTCAGAGAGTCTGGAATTACTTTTAAATTAAATTGGTAATTATTGTAACTGAAAGAAGCATTACTTAGGTCTATCCAATTCTCTTTGTCTTCTTCAATAATCAACCCCAGATCATTTATACATCGTGGAGGAAGTCTGTCAAAAGACAGGAGTGGTTCAGAAATATCCGACATTACTAATTTCCCATCGTTTTCCATCAAAATGGATACATAGTTAAATGAATTGCTGAAAGGATAAGATCGATGGATTTTTCCGTGATTTCTGGTGCTGAGCAATAGTGGGTGAGCCTTAATGCCTGCTGCTTTCAATGCACCGATTGCAAATAGGTTGAGTTCGGCAATGTTTCCCGATTTTTCTTTCCAAAAGTCCTGAGGCTTTTTATCGGCATATCTACCATAGTATCCGTCCCAGTGAATGTTTTCTTTGAGAAATTCTACCAACGTTTTAGCTGTCTCTATTTCACTTTTGTATGCCAGGTCCAGTTTTGGAATTATTTCTTTGGAAGCAATTTTCTCAGCTTTTTTAATGAATTTCCCAAAATTTTCATGGTCTAAATATTCTTCAATCAGTTTGGGCCATGTAGACATTATTTCTCTTGAAATACCTGTCGGTTGGGTAACCTTAGACAATTGAAAATCTAGCTTGGAGATATAGTCACCTTTGGAAGTGATAAATGATTCATCTTTGAATGCGGAGATTCTTTTTTTACTGAAGGTATAGATTGTTTCCCGATAATCAATTCCAAAAGCATGTCTATCTACACCAAGTTTTGAATCAAAGCTATACGCCTGATCACCTTGCAAGATGTATATGTATTCATAAAAAGGAATCAATCTCAGCGTGTATTCACTGAATATTGTTGGAATGCTGGATTGAAATTCCCAATCAGGAAGGTTGAAGTGAAAAGGGGTCCACAATTCATACTCATACTCTAATACAGAGCCTTCTTTTACACCAGGAAGGGCAAATTTCTTGATTCTCCAATGCTCATTTACTTGCTCATCGAAAATTTTATCATTTTCAAGTACTGTTTTATCTATTTGATAACCGTTTTCCAGGTTATATACAATCGCTTTGATGTTCCTGACTTTTTCGGAGGTGCCATACCCATCCACATAATAAGGTATTTCTATTTCCGCGTGTTCAAGTCCTGCGGAATTGAAAATTTTTATCCGCTTTCTTCTTGTAAAGAGGATATTAAACCCTTCTGAATATGTGTATTCAAAGAAAGTGTTTCCCTTATCATAGAGTACCACAGCTTCCGCGTCAGGATCTTCATCGTAACTCGTCATTTTTAGCTCTTCTCCAGATATACTTCCAAATTCAGTAGGAAAGTTCTGAGCCAAAAGTGAAATATGACCAAATACCGTAAAGAATAAAATTGCAGTTAGTTTTTTCATTTGCTTTGAATAATGACGTTAGCGGATTGTTCGTAAGTTTCTATTTGCTTTAGATAAGCGTAAAATTCACTTGCTTGATCAATAGAAAAATCACCTTGATTAAGTCGGTAGGTCCTGGAAATGGTCAGGTTTGACCCTTCCTTTTCAAAAAGACATTGATAGCTTCCATATTCAGACTCCAGTTCAAAATTATCCGGCAGCTCAAAATTCTCAGTGTCCAAATTGATCTTGAATTCATCAATATATTGTTCTTCCAGATTGAATCTGAAATCATTTTTTCGATCTATGAAATGTTCAGAAGAAGGCAAATTATTCTCAGGAAATGATAACACCGTCATTGGTCCAACATTTCTCAGCAATCGCTCCAGCGTCCCGGATGATTGTAGGGAGACCACAGGAGTATCTCTATCCGGCTTCTCCAGTTGGTGATTGACTCGTGTGATTTTTTCCTGATCGAGTTTTCTGGTCACAAATTTTTCAATATCCTTCGCAGAGAAATTTTTGAGTACATAGGCCCAGTCGTCATGATGAGCATTGCTGAATGTTCTATTGATTTCCCCTGAAAACCCATTGGAATCGAATTTCAAATCATAGACTGTATGGGTGAGGTTATTAGTAAGGGTAGGGGTTCTAATTAGTTTGCTTCCATCTTTGATCGCAGGTAATACCAGCCTATTTTGAGTAAACTCACCCAGATAATTAAATGGTTTACAATTTGATGTGTTTTCTAACCATATCGTATCACCTCTAAAAGGAACACAAAGAATTATGTGATTAAACTGTTGACTTGGGAATTCAACATGTATAGATTCAGGATTTTCATCTGCATATACGGAAGTGTAAAATGATTCAATACCAAATAACTTGAGCAATCCCTTCATGTAAATAGAAAGTGCTTTGCAATCGCCATATTTATTGGAGTGTACATAATCTGCAGAATATGGTTCTAACCCACCAATCCCAACAGCCACGTTGATATATCGAGTATTATCCTGGAGATAATAGTAAAGTGCCTTCATCAATTCAAGGGTGTCCTGAATATGGCTGAAATCTCTGGTGATCTGTTGGGCAAATTCCTGACTTATCTCATCTTTTTTATCGATGAGTTCATACTTCCAATTACCAAAGTTTTTCCAAGAGCCATTTGAACCATTACTTCCATAATAGAATTCAGTAGGAACAATTTCAACAATTTCAGCTAATTCAAAATAATGTGGTGAAAATGGCTCAGTCTTGGGGGGTATGTTTAGCTTTTTAGACCATTTCTTGGTGATATTGTTTTCAGCAATTTGCTCTTCATAATTCAACTCGCCATTGATCCTTGTGAATACCTCATAATCGAAAGGATGAGTAACTGTGAGACTAGCATTTTCAGTGATCAATTCATCATCATAAACAGGAGACCAATAGTCAACATAAAAGAATTCTTTCTGTTCTATGGTGTAGCTATAGGATATGTAGTATGGATATATGTTGTGTTTGAAAGAAAAAACATCTACCAGTCTATCATCGAAAAAGGAGATGTCGCTCCCAGCATGTTCAGTGTGTATGTCTTTTGATTTTATCTTCCGGATCACTTTCATATTCTGATCCAGAAGCGTTGCGTTCAGGAGTTTGTATTTATCAGAAGGAGAATGGTAAATTCTGATGTCACCAAGCCAACTTTCATCTTTTGACCCTACTTTGAAAAGAAATTCATGCTGTGTAAATAATCGACCTTTATCTACCTCAATATTGACATGATAATCTTTGATTATACTTTGGGCGTAAGAAAAATGACCAGAAAATGTTGCCAGAATAACGATGGAAAAAAATAACCCTTTGAGCATCTTTTTCGAGATAATAATGTTTCAAAGCAAGTATATGTAAAACTTATCTTTTTATCACCTTCAATTCCTGACTAACTGAGAGACTTGTGTTAGACAAAGCGTTGATTTTAATCAGTTCGTCTACCGTCATTCCATAAGTAGTGGCAATTTTGAAAAGGCTATCTCCGCCTTTTACTGTGTAAACTTCATAATTTGAAGTTGGTGTTTGGGGTTCCTCATTTGGTGTGATTTGTAATTTCTGACCGACTTGTAATGATTCTCCTTGACTAAGCCCATTCCATAACAGAAGATCATTTATGTCTAAATCATATTTTTTTGATATCGCCCAAAGTGATTCTCCAGGCTCAACCGTATGAGTATTTGGTTCTTTCAAAGATTCCTGAATCTCTGTTTTATTACTTTTTTCTTGCGCTTCTGAGATCAATTTCACCTCAGGTATCGTATCCTTTTGCTCAATAGTTGGCGTGGAAACCAGCAGTTTTTGCCCTACTGAAAGGCTGCCGCGTTCAAGACTGTTCCACTCAATAATCTCGTCAACGCTCACATCATATTCTCTAGAAATACCCCATAAGGTTTCACCCGATTGCACTTCGTGATAGGTGGCCTCTTGCAAATCAGCGTGCCCTGCATCAACTTTCGGTACTTCGGTTGATTCATTTTCCTCAACAATCTCTTTAGGTTTTTCCTGGATTTCTTTTTCTAGAAGCGTGTCGTTTTGTGTTGTGTCCGTTTCCACTATTGTTGTTTTGCCATTACCAGATTGTGCTCTGACAAACAGTTTTTGGCCGACAGAGAGTGTGCCAGTCACCAATCCATTCCAGTTGATGAGATTATCCACTGATATATTGTATTGGCGTGATATTCCCCAGAGCGTTTCTCCCGGTTTCACCAAGTGTGTTTTTCTGGAATTATAGGGTTTTGTAGTACTCTCACTTGGATCAATGGCTATGTCTACTTCAGTACTATCCATTGTTAATTTTCCGGGTTTTGCTATCAAAGAATCTGTTTCAATAGATTCGGATTGCGGAATGCGGTCAATTTCAACAGGCTTTGGCTCTACTGGTTTTTTGACATCATGATATTCAATTGGAGTGTTTTTAGGTCGTTTTTTAAATAACCACAGCAATCTCCCAGCCTTAAGCATTTCACCTTCTTCTATTCTATTCTTTTTTATAAGTTTTTTGAGCTTAATTCCATATTGCTGTGAGATCTTCCAGAGAGTTTCGTTGTATTGAACCACATGATATCGAATGGGTGATCTATTTTTTTTGTTTCTTACGTAGTAGATTTCACCAGGTACGATCTGATGGGTAAAGTCCAGGTCATTGTATTTCATCAATTGATCAGTACTCATTTCTGCCTTCATTGCAAGCTTGGTCATGTCATCATCCTTACCTGCCATCACTGCTTCTATCCCATTGATTTTAATGAAAATTGTTCTGTTTTTTCCAGTGATAGTAGACACAATCTGGTCCGGGTATTTTACTGGCTCAGAGGTAGGAATGCTTCTTGTCAATGGAGGATTTTCATCCTGCTCCAATTGTTTGGGAAGCTTGCCTTGTATGGGAATAATGACTGTGTATTCTTTGTCATCCGGGATTTTACCATGTTTCAGCCATTTATTGTATTCTTTCAGATCATCCTCTTCCAGATCAAACTCTTTTGCAATTTCATGGAGTGATTTTCCGGCTCCTTTTTGATACTCTACCAGTTTCAGACCTTCACTGTGTGGATCTCCAATCTCTTCATTGAAAGCAATGTAGTGGGCGATAAACCGCAAGACATACCAATGTGATTTGGATGTAATTGTCAGTTTGTTTGACCCATATAATTTTTCATCTACATATTTTTTTGCTCCTCCGGCTCCTGCCTGGTATGCACTTACTGAGTAGATCCAGTTTTTGAAATAGAAGTTATTTCTCTTAAAATATTTGGCCGCTCCATGCGTAGCAGATACAATGTTTTTTCTTTCATCAATTTTCCCATCTACTCGCAATCCCACCTCGCGAGCAGTAAAATCTTTGAACTGCCAATATCCCACGGCATTGGACGTAGAAACCGCATCAGAGATCAATGAGCTTTCTTGTACAGCCAGGTATTTGATATCTTCAGGTACACCTTCTTCTTTGAGAATGCGCTCCATGATCGGAAAATAAAGATTTACCCGATCCAGTTTCACCTGAAAATACTTATCACTGGCGCGAAGGGCATTCACGTCTTTTTGAATGGCAACTTTAGCTCCGGGAGTCAGTTTGAGTTTGATGCCTGCAATTTCCAGATTGTTAGGTACGGTAGGGACGGGCCCCAGCTGAGCAAAGCTTATAGAAAACGAGCATATAAAAAGTCCGAAAAGTGTTCTTCTCATAGTTTTCTCAAAACCATTAAACCATCTCTAATTGGGAATAATACATTTTCTACTCTCGAATCCTCTTGCACCATTTTATTGAAAGCCCTAATGGATTCAGTTGCTTTATCTGTTTTAGAATGGTCAGCCACTTTACCACTCCACAGTACATTGTCTATGATCATAAAACCGTCTTTACGTAGCTGAGGAAGAGTCTGTTCAAAATAAGTGGGATAGGATCCCTTATCTGCGTCAATAAAAATCAAATCCCATTCATAACTGAGATCAGGGATGATTTCTTGTGCATTTCCAATTTTAAATTCTATCTGCTGATCGAATACCGAGTCTTTAAAGTATTCTCGAACAACTGGCTCCAGCTCTTCATTCACATCAATGGTTACCAGTTTGCCATCTTTGCTGAGACCTTCGGCCAGGCATAATGCGGAGTAACCAGTATAGGTGCCAATCTCCAGAATGTACTTTGGCTGGATCATATGAGCAAGCATGCTAAGTACCCGGCCTTGCAAATGCCCAGAGAGCATTCTGGGTTTCAGAATTTTGAGATGAGTCTCTCGATTGATTTTCTGTAGTAGGTCTGATTCATTGGTCGAATGAGCCTCTACATATTGCTGTAGGTCAGTGGGCAGAAAATCCATAATACAAAACTAAGCCGAATGTCTTATTCAAACTAAGTGATGATCATTACTTTAGGAAAATGCTTGTTTATTCCGGTAAATAAGTTAGTGTACTCATTTGCGACATGTCAAAGTTTTCCTGCGCTAGGTCAATCAATTCTTTTTCTGTGACTTGATCTATTCGTTTAAAAATCTCACCAATGTCCGGAATTTTATTGAGGTCGAGGAGGCTTTTAGCCATCATGAGCATCATGGAGTTGTTGTTTTCCTCAGACATTGCCAGCTGACCTTTGAGTTGTTGCTTAGCTCGCTGAAACTGTAATCCACCGAGTGGTTTACTCATGAGTAGATCAAGTTCTTTCTTGACTAGTCGCATGGATTTCTGAAGGTTTTTAGGGTCGGTGGCAAAATATATCCCAAACGAGCCTGTTTCGATGTAGGGACTATAACTCGCATCTATTCCGTAAACAAACCCGTGTTTTTCACGCAATGAAAGGTTCAGCCTGGAGTTCATTCCCGGGCCACCGAGAATATTCACCAGCATAAAAAACGGTATTCTATTTGGGTCTTTTAGCCCATAACTAGTTCTCCCAATAGCTACATGTGCCTGGGTAATTGGTTTTTTTATGGTTATTTGATTCGTCGATGCTCCGGAGAAAAAGTCTCTTTTGCCCGTGTGGTTTTTATGAGGGATGTCTTTGAGATATTTCTCTGCGAGTTTGAACAACTTTTTGGCTGGGTAGCTTCCTACACTGGTAAGGATAATTCTCTCTGTATTCAGGTTTTTGGTCAGAAATTGTAAAAAGTCTTTCTGATGAAAGCTGTTGACGGATTGTTCTGTACCAAGAATGTTTTTACCTAATGCATGATTTTGGAAAACCAGCTCATCAAAATCATCTTGTATGGCATCTTCCGGAGTGTCACGGTACATCGCCATTTCTTCCAGAATCACCTGGCGCTCACGCTCTATTTGAGGTTCTGGGAAAGTGGAGTAGAAGGTGATATCAGCCAGTAGTTCTACGGCTTTTTCCAGGTGATTGTCTAGCAATGAAGCATAGAAGCAGATTTTTTCTCTGGTAGTGTAGGCATTGAGTTCTCCTCCGAGCGAATCCAGTCTATTGATGATATGAAAGGCTTTGCGTTTTTTGGTGCCTTTGAAAGCCATGTGTTCCCAAAAATGCGCTATTCCTTGCTCTTCCGGCAACTCATCACGACTCCCAATATCGAGCATGATGCCCACATGAGCGATGCGCGTACTAGTGATTTGCTTGTGGACGATTCTGATGCCATTCGGCAACTCCATCAACTCATTTTCCTCCATAGGGGCGCAAATGTAGTGCAAATGAGGAGGATTTGAATATTATGTGAGTTGCATCATTAAATACCCTCAAAGTCAATTATTGAAATTTGGGAATTCGTTGTAACTCTGTTCTATCAAAAAAATTAAATTGATTTTTGAGTCAATTTTATCTTCATTCCAAGTAAGTAATAATTGATTCCTGATGTCTGAATTATTTTTAGCGATAGCTATTTTTTAAAGATTCTGATTTTTCAGTCAAACTAGAATCCTCTATTGTTTTCTGGAAGTCGATATGCTTTTGCAGCTTCTTCAACTTCATCATCAATATCTTCGTCGTAAGAGAAACCGAAAACTATCCATTTGTCTTTTGGCTTATAAAACTCAAATGTAAATCTCAGGGGTTGTCGATCATATTTAACCATGAATGAATAAAGTTCGAAACTACTTCCGGCGGTTTTTTTAGTGATAGCTTCATATCCATAATACTCTCCAATCAATGATTGCATGTTAGCAAGCTGTGTTTTCAGATTCTGAATCCCATCCTGATTCCTATCCATCCATTTATTAGTGGCATATAAATTGTCCAGTGCTGTATTCGCACCTTTCTTTTAATATTCATTAAAAAACTTCTCAATCAGTTCATCAGGAGTTTGACCAACAGCATTGAAAGCAACAAGAGAAATTAGAAAAGTAGATATAAGGTATTTCATTTTTGATAGTGAAGGTAAATTGTAATTATATGCAATATAAGTTTAAATATAACAAAAAACCGATAATAATGACCGGCCCTTCTATGTTGTGATGTTAATGGTTGAAACCTCTGTTTCCACCTTTGCCGTGTTGCTCTTCAAAATGTTCTGCAAACCACTCAGGAGCCTCTACGTCATTGTCGTAGATGTAGTATGCGATGGATTTGATTTGCTCTTCCGGCAGAGGTAATGCCGGCATCACTCCAAATCTTCTTACAGCTCCAAACATTAGTGCCTTCTCTTCGGTAGGATTAGTCACATAATCATACACAGCCTGCGCAAATTCTTCTTTGGTTTTGTACATCATCTGATATCGGAATTTTACCGCGGCAAACGGAGGAGCCAGAATCTCGTCGTGAGAAGGTGCTTTCGGGTTATGGCAGGCAAAGCAAGTCGCAATCATGGCGGGTTTTTCCGATTTGGGTAGTTCTTGCTGAGCAAGAATGGGACTAGTCAATACTATTATCAGGAGCAGACTTAGGATCGAATTTTTCATAAAATAATTATTAAACAAAATGCGGGATCAACCTTGAGGTTGATCTCGCATCAAAAGAATTTATTTTATAGCTTATTCAATATGATTTCAGTCATATGTATAACTGAATTATCAAGGCATTACTGTATGCCTTGTGCCTTGATCACGAGCTTTCTGAATTCTTCTTTGAAACCATATGCATCATTCAGATTTGCGGATTCTACCCAGCTGATCACATCCTCCAGGTTACTACTGCCTTTGTATTCGGAATCACGTAGCTGTAAAGCAAAAGAAGCGACCGCACTGGTAAATTGCATCTGTGCAGAGGATTCGGCGAAAGAACGATCCAAGTCCAGAATGTCCAATGACATAGGAATGCTGGTATCACCATCTGGCATTTTATATCTAAAGTCAATTTTGAATGTAGGCGCTTGTCGGGCTTCTGGAGAGCTATTCTGGGGGATAATCTCATAAAGAGCCGTGATGTTTTGGTCTGCGCCTATTTCGCCTGCATCGGTGGAGTCATTTTCAAAATCTTCATTTTCCAAGACACGATTTTCATAACCAATCAGGCGATAAGATTGTACAAGTGCAGGATTAAACTCTACTTGCACTTTCACATCTTTGGCAACTGTGAAAAATTTGCTCTGTTCATAGATAAACACCTTTTGTAGTTGCTTGATGTTGTCTACATATTCGAAAGTGCCATTTCCATGATTGGCAATTTGTTCCAAACTGGCGTCATTGAGGTTTCCGCGTCCTACGCCAATGGCCGTAAGAAAAACTCCAGACGCTCTTTTTTCTTCGATTAGTTCTATCAATTCTTCTGTAGAAGAAGGGCCGACGTTGAAGTCTCCATCCGTTCCCATAATGATACGGTTGTTGCCACCTTCTATGAAATTTTGCTCAGCTATTTCATAAGCTGTGATGATCCCTTTAGCCCCTGCTGTGCTGCCTCCACTGCCCAATTCATTGATGGCTAAGTGAATCTTTGATTTCTCAGTTCCGGGAGTGGATTGCAAAACCACTTTGTCTGAACCAGCGTAAGTGACTATCGCAATGCGATCATTGGGACGCATTTGATCCACGAAAGATTTGAAGCCTCCTTTTAGTAATTCTAGTTTGTCCTCACTGGACATTGATCCTGAGACATCTATGAGAAATACAAAATTAGAAAGGGGCAACTGTTCCTCCAGCGGTTTACCTTGTATTCCGATTCTAATAAGTTTGTGACTGGTTTCCCAGGGACATGTGGCTACTTCTCCGTTTAGAGAAATGGGATGTTCACTCGAGTTGTATTCATAATCCAAGTCAAAATAGTTAATAAATTCTTCGGTACGGATGGCATTTTTGGGAGGTATGATGTTATCCTCCTGGATGTATCTTCTCATGTTCGCGTAAGCAGCTCCATCAGCATCTATAGAAAAAGTAGAAATAGGCTCTTCTGATACCTCTACAAACGGGTTTTCTATGATCTCAGCATACTGGTCTCCACTTGAGGGCACATCATCAGATTCGTAATATAGACCTCCGCTAATAGACATTTCATCACCTGCATAATCACCACAGGAAAATAATAAGAAAGTTGTGAGTAGAATAAGGGAAAAATTCTTCATTGTTAAAGCGTTTAGATTCGTACTACTGACACATACAGTTCCTGTATAGTTGTAGTGCTATTTCCAAATAATCTCCACAATCTTCTTTCCGATCAGGACAGATGATTGGGAAATGCCATCAGGTCGCTTTATTTTGATTTTGTCCTTTGAGGGTTTTAAGTATATCCGTTCCTGAACGGTATGTTTACCTTTTTTGTGATAAATAACGATGCTTCTTACTTCAAACTCTTCTTTGATAGTTGTCTGATTTCTTGAAGTAGTAATAGTTTTCGGAGTATCCACTTCCTCATTATTCATCAGTTGCCATAGCCTGGAGCAAGTTGGGGTACCATATCCGACATAATTATTCCCGTATGGATAAAAATTCCCTGCTTTTTGAAAATAGTTAATGATTTCAAGATTCGACAATGAAGAGTCATATTGCCAAATACAGGCTGCCATGCCCGTTGCGATCGGTGCGGCAAATGATGTGCCTAAGGTAGAATAGACAGTGATGTCTGGTTTTACATAGTCAAGAGTTTCCGGACCCATGCTGCTGTAGTTCATTTTATCCCAGATTTTGTATTTACTGGACCCAACAGTGAGCGCATGTTGTGCATCGCCTGGAGCAGATAATGTTTTCCAATGATTTCCGCCTTCATTCCCAGCAGAAACTACGATAAGCATGCCTTTCTCTACAGCTGCAATTTCTACGGCTTTGGTGATCATGGTAGACTTCCCATCAATTTGATCCGGTGTGTAGTTTTCTGAGGAGTTGGTGTAATCTTCTGTATATCCGAGCGAGATGTTGACAAGCTTCACACCCATTTTGTGCATGTCTTCCAGAGCCTGAATGAGCAAATCCTCTTCTTGTCGCTTTTCAAACCCTCCATGATCCGTTCGTGCGAGATAGAATGCAGCACCTTGAGCTAGTCCAAATTGGATATCTTTTTTTTTCTTATATCCAGCAATTTGTTGCCATACTTCTGTACCGTGCCCGTCATCAAGGCTGCGAGAGCCCGTATATGGCTCCATTTCAGGGGTTATATAATCCTTGTAGAATTTCACACTTTCATTAGCAAATATGTCTTCAAGCATGTCGCTTTTATTAGCATTCAGAAAGCCCCCATCTATGATCCCCACTTTCACACCGGTACCATCAAGATCTTGCTCAATAAACACTTCTCCTTCTACTTGCTCCAATGAAAACCCTAAGGTAGGAATTTCCCCCGAAGTGCCATTAAGATTGAAATGCCTCACTTTAGAAGGGTAAATGCTCTGTTCGATAATGCTGTGAAGTGCTGTGGGAGTTAGCTCATAGCTACACGCATGAAGCCAGTCTGAACAGACAATGGCAGAATCCAGATCGGGTATTTTAATGGCATCTTCATTTAAAATCCAATATTTTTCCTGCCCAAATAGAGATAGATGGAATAAGCTGATAAAAAGTAAGAAGCTGATTTTTTTCATGTTGTGCCGGGGAGGTTCACTGCATTCCTGCGATGTAAAATAATAAAGACTAGTGTGGATTGGAGTATTGCTAAATTATCCTTCCAGATTTCACTATGATGCTTACCTTTGATGCGACCCAAAAATGAACTTTTTTAAGCATTGAAATATGAGATACAAAACCATATCCAAAGACCTTTTTATTAAAAATAGAAAAAAGCTAGTCGATAGGCTTAAGCCAAATTCTGTAGTAATCATCCATTCTAATGACATCATGCCTACCAATGCAGATGGTACGATGGTTTTCAAGCAAAACTCGGATTTGTTTTACCTGACTGGAGTTGATCAGGAGGAATCTATTTTAGTTTTGGCCCCTGATTTCCCTAATGAAAAGATGCGTGAAATGCTCTTTTTGAGGGAAACGAATGAAGAAATCGCCATTTGGGAAGGGCACAAGTTGACAAAAGAAGAAGGACGCAATATCTCTGGTATACAAAACATTAAGTGGAATCAGGATTTTGACCAAATGCTTTACACCATTTTGGCAGAATCAGAAAATATCTACCTTTCTACAAATGAGCATATTAGAAATGCCTCTGTTGTGGAAACGGCAAATGATCGGTTCGTGAAAGAGTGTATGAGTAAATACCCTCTATATGAGTATCAGCGTCTCGCGCCAATTATTTATGATTTGCGTACGGTCAAAGAACGAGAGGAAGTGAGTCTGATAGAGCATGCCTGTCAGATCACAGAGAAGGGGTTTAGGAGAATTCTGGATGTAACTGCACCGGGAGTTTGGGAATATGAATTAGAAGCAGAATATGCTCATGTTTTTCTGGCTAACAGGTCACGAGGATTCGCTTATACCCCGATTATCGCGGGAGGATTCAATGCCTGTGTATTACACTATATAGAGAACAAGCAGCAACTTCAGGATGGTGATTTGTTGCTGATGGATGTGGGTGCAGAATATGCAAATTATAATGCAGATATGACGCGAACGATCCCTGTAAATGGAAGATTCACAAAACGTCAACGAGCGATATATGATGCCGTTCTCAGAGTAAAAAATCAAGCTACAGAGTTGTTGAAGCCAGGAAATGCAATTCCTGAATATCACGCCGCGGTAGGGGAGTTGATGACCGAAGAGTTGCTGGAACTTGGACTAATCGACAAAACGGATATTAAAAACCAAGACCCGGATTGGCCGGCATACAAGAAGTATTTTATGCACGGTACTTCGCATCATCTGGGTTTGGATGTACACGATGTGGCTTCAATTTATACCAAGTTCAAACCAGGTATGGTCTTTACAGTTGAGCCCGGTATTTATATTCGTGAGGAAAAAATCGGTATCAGGTTAGAAGACAACATTCAGATCACCGAAAATGGTCACAATAACCTCATGAGAAATATCCCAATTCATGCAGAAGAGATTGAGGACCTGATGAATGAAAACAAAGGATAACGGATAAAACCTTGTTTTAATGGGATTTCGTTAGTTTTGAGCAAAATAGTAGAATGAGTTTAGAATACAATACAGAAAGAGATTCTCTCACACTTAGAGAATACGGAAGAAATGTGCAGAATCTTGTGAAGCATATTAAGACAGAGGAGGATAAAGAAAAACGTAACAAATACGCAGCACTTTTGGTGGAGTTGATGAAAATGATCAACCCGGAATTCAGCAAAGACGCCCAGGAGTATACACAGAAAGTATGGGATGATCTTTTTATCATATCCAAATTTGATCTGGATGTGGAAAGCCCATTTCCAATTCCGGAAGACACCATTCTGGACAGGAAACCAGACCGAATGCGCTACCAGTCCAATGAAATCAAATTCAGGCACTATGGTAGAAACATTGAAATTCTGATCAAAAATGCCATTGATCTGGAAGATCCAAAAGAAAAAGAAGGTGCAATAATTGCCATCGGCAAATTGATGAAGTCTTTCTACCTGACGTGGAACCGAGACAATATCGAAGATGAGCAAGTCCTGAAAAATATCAAGCAGCTTTCGAATAATCAATTGGATATAGATATCGAAAAAGTAAAAACCTACGGACTTTTCGATAGCACCAGAAAAGAGCGTTCGTACGACAATAATCAGCGCAACAAGCGCAATAACAATAATAAGGGAGGCGGAAAGCGCAACTTTCACAATAAAAGACGCAGAAACAACAATAAATAATGGCTTCATTTCGAGTGAAGGGAGGAAAACGCCTCAGTGGCACCATCATCCCTCAGGGAGCAAAGAACGAAGCGCTCCAGATTATCTCAGCAGTGTTGCTGACCGCCGAACCAGTACACATTCGTAAGATTCCCAATATCCGGGATGTGCTCAAGCTCATTGATCTGCTGGCAGATTTAGGAGTACGGATAGAAAAAACCGGAGAAGAGTCGTACCGTTTTACAGCTAAAGATGTCAATCTAAAGTTTCTTGATTCTGAAGATTTTAAAGAAAAAGCTTCATCACTTCGCGGTTCTATCATGATTCTCGGTCCACTTTTGGCGAGATACGGGACTGGTAAAATGCCACGGCCAGGTGGAGATAAAATTGGAAGAAGAAGGCTGGATACGCACTTTGTTGGTTTTCAAAAATTGGGAGCCAAATTCGAATACGATTCTAAAAACTCTTTCTATACAGTAGACGGCAGTAAGCTTGTAGGAGCATATATGCATCTGGATGAGGCTTCTGTAACCGGAACAGCCAATATCATTATGGCTGCTGTTTTGGCTGAGGGAGTTACTACCATTTACAACGCCGCGTGTGAACCTTACATCCAGCAGCTATGTAATATGCTGGTGAGAATGGGCGCCAAGATAGATGGAATTGGTAGTAATCTGCTGAAAATAGAAGGCGTAGAAGTGCTCTCAGGCACGGATCATACCATGCTTCCGGATATGATCGAGATTGGTAGTTTTATAGGTATGGCAGCAATGACTGGTTCTGAGCTGACTATCAAAGATGCAAGAATTGATATGCTGGGCATTATTCCTGATACTTTCATGAGATTAGGAATAAAGATGGAGTTCAGAGGTGATGATATCTACATTCCCGCTCAGGAGCATTATGAAATCGAGTCATTCATCGATGGCTCTATTCTGACCATCGCTGATGCGATCTGGCCCGGATTTACCCCAGATTTGTTGAGTATTGCATTGGTCACGGCTACTCAGGCTAAGGGAACTGTTCTCATTCATCAGAAGATGTTTGAAAGCCGGTTATTCTTTGTAGATAAGCTCATCGATATGGGTGCTCAGATCATACTTTGTGATCCACACCGGGCAACAGTCATTGGTTTGGACAGGGCATTCCCACTGCGGGGTATCAGTATGACTAGTCCGGATATTAGAGCTGGAGTCTCATTGTTGATTGCAGCGCTTTCTGCAGAAGGTACCAGTACCATTCACAATGTAGAGCAGATAGATCGAGGTTACCAGTTTATTGACAAAAGATTAAAAGCTCTTGGAGCTGATATAGAGAGATTTGACTGAGACTGGTTGAAATAGTTACGCCGTGATCATCGATCACGGCGTATACCAACCAGCTTTAAGCAGTTTCTCCTTAGAAACCGATTGATATACGATCCAACTCGTGCAGTTGGATTTTTTTATCCCCACTTTTTTCGAATTTTTCTGAAATTCAGATTTGATCCAGCATTTTTCGATTGTCTGAATTTTGTTTTTTGTATGCCGTGGGAGTCATTCCTGTTTCTTTTTTGAATTGGCTGGATAGATGGGCCACGCTACTATAATTCAGCTGATAGGCGATTTCAGAGAGGTTTTTTTCATCATAAAAGAGCAACTCCTTTACTTTTTCTATTTTTTGTGCTGTGATATACTTTTCAATAGTGACTCCTTCTACCGAAGAAAATAGTCGACTCAAATATGAATATTCATGATTTAATTTTTCAGATAAAAATGTCGAAAAATTAACGTTGAGCATTTCTTGACTGTGATGGATTTGCTCAATGATCGCTGATTTAATCTGTGATATTAATTTTGACTTGCCGGATTCCAGCAATTCAAAACCATCCGCTTTGAGTTTTTTCGAAAAATTCTCAATTTCATTTTCGCTAAGTTGGGTACTTAGCCGTACTTCTCCCAATACAACATTCAATGGATGAATGCCTTCAGACTCGAATATGTCTTTGACGGCAGCTATACACCGCGGACATACCATGTTTTTTACGTAGATACTTTGAGCCATGACCTGGATGACTGCAAATTAATTTATGGAGATTACTATTAAAATCAAAAACAAGAAAAACCCGGACGCTAGTCCGGGTATCTTCTTTAATTCTCTGTTTTACAAGTTTTAATGCCAAAAGGTGCGTACAGTGGACAGAAACTGATCAGGCTTGTAAGTACAAAAACTGCCGCCAAAACCACCAATACGATACCTAAAGTACCACTGATAATTCCTGAGAAATACAAGTAAGCAACTACTGCAGCGATGATCAATCGGATCACTTTGTCTGCGGTTCCCATGTTCTTTTTCATATTCAATTAATTTTGATTCTATCAATTATTTTAGTTCGAAATATTGAACTACATAATACAAAACTACCAACAATAGGAAGTGTTTTCAGTGACCTTAGTCACCGCTTAGAGAATTTTAATCGAGTTTCCTTCCTGCAATACTTTGCCTTCATTCTCTAGTTTTTTCATCACACGGCTAATCACCTCGCGGGCAGTTCCCAGTTCACTGGCAATTTGTCTATGCGAAATCTTAAGGCTTTTGGTTTTCATCAAGTCAGCTTTTTCGCTTAGATAATTGAACAACCTTTCATCCATTTTTTTAAACAACACATGGTGAATTGTGTCCAGTAATTCTGAATATCTCAGATTGTATTGCTGATAAAAAATTGTATTGATATCGGGGAATTGATGCACCCAGTTAGGCACCTTGTCAGAGGGGATAAGTAAGGCAGTGGTCTCTTCTTCTGTAGCTGCAAACACCTTGCTGGGTTCATTTCTCAGGCTGGAGGCAAAGGACATGATACAGCTCTCGTCTGGTTTAATATAATAAAGGAGCAGTTCTTTGTCTTCAAACCGATTGTAAACTTTAATGAGGCCATCTAGCACTATCGGAACTACTTTTACATATTGTCCTACTCTTAATATTTCAGTGCCTGCAGGAATAGTCTGAGTAGTAGAAGCACTCATAAGTTCTGCTAGCAACGGAGCGCTGAGATGAGATATGGCTTTTGGGTATTCTTGCATTGCTAGTCTGTTACGATGATTTTACGGACAGGTAAGAGCTGCTTGTCCGATAAAATTCTCAATAAATAAACTCCTTGATCTAAATCATGAGCTATTTCAAACGCAGGTTCCGTAAATGAGGTACTCATGACTTCCTGTCCATCCAAAGTGTAAACGCTCACTGTACCTTGCTTGTAGCTATTGTTAAGCTGAAAGGACAAATGATTTTTAGAGGGGTTTGGATATACAGAGTAATCTTTCACTTTCTGGTTTGAAGAGAGCGGGTCAAAACGCTCTAATTGATTAAGAGCTGTTTCATAGCGTCGGCTGATATATTCTTTCAGGCCATACCTTACATGGAAGTTTTCAAGCCTATTCGCAAAAGAGGTATTGAAATTCTCTACACTCCAACCATAGTCCAGCGTTCGGTAAGTGTCTCTTTCTGCAGCATCCTGTAACAAAGACTTGAGCTCATCGATTTTTGGGTTTAAGTGTGTTGGATTAAACGAATTTTGTAATAATTGATGGATATGGTTTGAGAATGAATTTCTGAAAGATTCAACTTCTAATATCCTTTTGGTGAGTGGCCGGCTATCAAAATACCATTCATAGATATTCCATTCTGCCCAATCCTGATCAAACCAATCTACACCCAAAGTATTGTCCAGGTCATATGGGATATAGTAGAACTTACCATCCTCTGGATTGTCATACAGATAGTAATTGTTTTGGTTCATCCCATAATTGTCCCAGTGTGCTGCCAATACCTCTACTGCCAGTGCCCGTAAGTAGCTATCCACATCAAATACTTTTGAGATTTCTTCTTCAAAATCGAGCTTCGGTGCCTGATTTAGTATTTTGATGAAATTGGCAAGACCAGAATAGTCATCTTCTTCTTCATTGGTTTTTAACTCATACGCTCTTCTTCCTGAGTTTTCTTCCTTATATGCATTCTGGTCATCACCTCTGTAAAACAAATCAGCAGGCCATAGACATTTATACAGATTGCCATCTTTGTTACCAAATCGCTCTTCTATAAATTCTTCATCTATATGCTCTACGTTTATATATAGACCTTTGTACTCATCATTTATGTAGAGTTCCACATGGTTCACACGGGAGGCTATGGCACCAATTTCTGCCATCATATCCCAGCAAAGTTTTGATCTGATAATTGTTGGGTCATTGTGTTCTCCATTCAGGTTGAATTTTTCAAACCCATCCAGATCACGACCTTTTTCGAATGAATTGAATGATACTTTGAATGACTTTTTAGCTGCATTTCTGGAAGTATTGCCTCTTAACCGGAAGCCTACATTTTCTTCAATATCGGATCTCGTGTTGGATTGAAACTTGAATGTTGCTGGAAATTCCTCGTCACTTTGTTCATTTCCCGGGGCTAAAATGTAGTCTATGTCTGACTGACTGATTGTAATGTCTATTCGGGCTAAGTTATCATCTTCATATAACGCACTGTATTTTGGAGTAGACGGCTGAGTGTAAGCTGTAACACTTAGTAAAGTACAGAAGAGGTTAAAAATGAGAAATTTGATTTTTTGAGGGATGTTAAAAAGGTTAATCATTGTTGTTGTTAGGAATTCTACGGCAATATTAGTTGTTCTATTACTAGATTTTTTGCCTAAAAACTTCTTTAATTGTACTTAATTAATAATTAAAACCACGATTATTTTGATTAACTACCTACAAAAAACGAGACAAATACTTTCAGTATTTGTACTTGTGTCCGTGATGTCATCCTGTGGTTTAGACGAAATTACAGAATTAGATCCGGATAAGATTTACTTGCCAAATTATGAAGGCGGAATTGCGCTACTCATCGTCAATGACACAATCAGATTCAGAGACTTTCTTGACGAAACTATTAATGATTCTTCGTCCTATACGATAGATGAAAACGACAGAATATTATTTAGCTATGAACTAGACTCTCAGAGTTTTAGCGCTGGAAATGAGTTCGTTGATATTGAGAATATTGAAAACAGTCAATACATCGAGAGTCCATATCCCGTAACAGGGGTACTTTTACAGGATGTGACGATTCCCATTAAAAGGACTATTGAATTTGAGTTTCCTTCTACAAAAAACGAACAGATAGACTCTGTTTATTACAATCAGGGGCAGTTTCATTTTGAGTTAAATACAAGCTTTCCAGGGACGGTTAATTACATGTTTTCTACTGGAGCTTTTACTTTACAGAATTCAATAGCGGACAGTATAGTAATTGATTCTACCTTGAGAAAATCTTCTGCTAAGCCATCTGTGATCGGAGATCATAAAATTTTGCTGGACGGCTACAAAACCAACCTGACAAGTGAGTCTGGTCAAAACAAATTTTATGTAAATATAGATGCAAGTGTTGAGTTAAAAGCAGGGGATGTACTCACAGGTAATGAATATCTGAATGTGGACTTGACTATCTCAGATCCATATTTTAAATATGTTTTTGGATATTTCGAGCAGGATACCTTCGCGATTTCCGAAGAGCGCGTAGATCTTGATGTGTTTGACGACCTTGGAGGTTCGGGAATTGAATTTGAAGGTCCGACTTTAACATTTGATGTAAACAACAGTTTTGGTGTTCCAATTCGAGTCAATTTTGGGAGTGTTTATGCAACTTTTGAAGACAAGCCTGACGTTTATTTTCAGGATAACAACGGTGATCCTCTTGTATTGAATATAGATTCCCCTGACACTACACAACTGGGGCAGTCTGTTAATTCTTTGGTTAGTATTAGTCCTGATAATTCGAATATTAGAGATATCCTTTCAGGATCACCTACCCAGTTGATCATGTCTCTGGATGGTTATACAAATCCTGAAGGGCATACGGATGAAAACGGAGATGTGGTTACTAACTTTCTGTGGAGTAGTTCTGGGATTAATGTGAAAGCCAAGGTAACCATTCCTTTAAGTGTGAAGATTGATGGATTCGAATATGAAACCACCAATGAGCTGGGAGAAATGCCTGACGAGGCAAGGGATACCGAAGAGCTAAAGCTTGTGATCTATACACTCAACGAGTTACCATTTACTGGAGCTTTGGATTTGTATATGCTTGATGCACAGGGAAACACGCTAGACTCTGTAATAATGGAAGGTACGAGTAGTCTTTTCGAGGCACCATCTTCTTATGATTCAGATGGTAAGGTTACTGCACCTAGTGAGCATTCAGAGGAAATCGTACTGGATAATGATGCTATCGAAGCTCTGATTGATTCTGATGAACTGAAAATCGTGTTCCGACTAGATTCATACGATAGTAGCTCTGATAATTTTGTGGAGGTATTTGCCGATTATGAGATGATTCTCAAAATCGGACTTTCAGGTAATGTTTCGTACGACTTAAACGGTAATTAATTATGAAGAAGTTTTTATATATTACATTATTCGCAATTGCCAATTTAAGTTTCGGGCAATATGATCTGAGTTTCTATCAGATGGGTAACGCTACTCCTCAACACAATAACTATAATGCCGCAGTTTTTCCAAAGGGAAAGGCATTCTTTAGTTTGCCTGTGATTTCAGGGGTCAATACCAGCGTAAGTCTCGGCTTTGGGATGAATGACATTCTAACAAAAACTGGTGATTCCACATTAGTTGATATTGATAAATTTCTTGCTGAGCAAACCGAAGGAACCTTCATGAATTACAGCTTTAATCCAACCATTTTTATGATGGGATTTAGAGTTGGCGAAAAAGGGTTTCTTACAGCTTTCGCAAATGAGCGAATGGATTTCACTATGTTTTATCCATTGAAAATGATCCAGTTTGCCTGGAACGGTAATGCAGAATATGTTGGTGAAAATTATGTGATCGATGATTTCAAATATAATTTTACAGCATATCATGAGTATGGAATTGGATATGGACATACCTTTAATATTGCTGGCATGAATACGACATTTGGAGTAAGAGCAAAGTATTTAGTTGGCTGGGCTCATGCAGGAATAGAAGAAGACGTATCCATGAATATTTACACAGCGGATGCTACCTCTGAAAATCCATACATGATGGAAGTCACATTGAATTCAGGGAAAATGGTTCAGGCAGGCTTCAATCAATTAGAAAGTTTACAGGATGATGGTGCTGCAATTGATTATTTTATTAATAATCAGAACACGGGGTTTGGACTTGATTTCGGCGTGGATATGGACGTAACAGACCGCATAAGTGCTGGTCTTGCCATCAACGATCTAGGTTTTATTGATTGGAAAGATGATTCTGAGTCTGTTAGTTTTAATGGAACCAGTTTCACCATAGAAGGCAGTGCTTTTGATGATCTGGATAAACTCGGAGAAACTGTTCAGGATTCTATTGACAATCTTGAGATCGATACTGCCGCAGCAGAATTCCGCACATCACTTAATAGCAAAGTTTTCCTTTCCGGAAGCTATCGGGTGACTGATCAGGGATATGCTATGCTGACAGTCTCAAACTTTTTTAATCAGGGAGAGATGAACAGTGCTTTGGGAGTAGGATACAGACAGGATTTTGGAAATTGGTTTACATTCTCACTTACCGGATCATACAGTAAGCAATTTGGGCCTGACTTTGGTGCTGGTCTGATGCTTAGAGGTGGTTTCTTCCAGCTTTATACCAATGTGGATAATATCATGAATACAATAGACATTCCGAATGCCCAAGGTTTCAATATCAAATTTGGAATCAACTTCGTATTTGGGAAGCACGGTATTCCGGACAAAATCATTAAAAATCCGGATGACGTAGATATCACCTACTGATTGTTTAAAAGAATCAAATGATTGACCGGCACATTGCGTTTAGTAGTGTGCCGGTTTTTGTTTGTACAGTTCACACAAACAGTTTCATCATCAGGTAGCCAATATGTGCTTTCATGATAAAACTCCACCAGTTCCAGGATTTGGTTGAACGTACGAGCGTCTAATTGATATACTTCACTTGTAAATCGATCCTGTGCTTTGTAATATGTGGGTTTTACGCTGGTCATTTCTAAAAAGGAGAGGATTTTAAAGTTCGTTTATTATCACGAAATAAACAATGACCAAAGTCAGGCTAGAGCTAAAAATCTTTTGAAGTGTCAAAATCTATTTTTTTGGAGTGTTTCTAATCACTTTCCCCATAATAGTCCACCCCATTCTAAAATGATAATGTCTTCTATTGCTCCATCCGCACCATAGCTTGGTGCTCAAAAAAGCAAATGGAAGAAGTTTATATTTTATCAGTAGCCAGAACACCAATAGGTAGTTTTGGGGGTGTCCTTTCGGGTTTATCGGCAGTTGAACTTGGAGCTATTGCTATTAAAGGTGCATTAGAGAAGTCAGGATTAGAGGCCTCAGAAGTGGAAGAGGTTCTTATGGGGAATGTGATTTCAGCCAACCTTGGTCAGGCACCAGCAAGGCAAGCTGCTGTAAAAGCTGGAATAGGTTATAATGTGCCATGTACTACGGTTAACAAAGTTTGTTCCTCAGGTCTTAAATCTATCATGCTGGGAGCACTGTCAATTGCGTTGGGACAAGCGGATGTAATTGTCGCTGGAGGTATGGAAAGCATGTCTAATATTCCATATTATGTACCCAGAGCAAGGTTTGGATATAAATACGGTCATGGTCAGTTGATCGATGGCTTACAGCATGATGGGCTGTGGGAGGCTTACAATGAGTTTGCCATGGGAAACTGTGCAGATCATACAGCCAGAGAGATGGGTATTTCACGTGCAGCACAGGATGACTATGCTATCTCTTCATACAAAAGAGTGGCTGAGGCTACAGAGAACAGCAAATTTGAGGAGGAAATCGTGCCAGTGGAGATTCCCCAGCGCAAAGGAGATCCGCTAATTGTTAATGAAGACGAAGAATACAAGAATGTGAGATTTGATAAGATACCAGGTTTGAGACCCGTATTCTCAAAGGAAGGAACAGTGACAGCTGCCAATGCCTCTACGATCAATGATGGTGCATCGGCTGTTGTGCTGATCAGTGGTAAAAAAGCGGAAGAGTTTGGCTTAAAGCCAAAAATGAAAATTTTGGGGTATGGTGATGCAGCTCAGGATCCACTCTGGTTCACTACAGCTCCTTCAATGGCTATTCCTAAGGCAATGAAAATGGCAGGTTTAGAAAAGTCGCAAGTGGATTATTACGAAATCAACGAAGCGTTTTCGGCAGTGGCAATTGCCAATTCTCAGATTCTGGAATTAGCTCCTGAAAAAGTCAATATTTATGGGGGAGCTGTGGCCATGGGTCACCCTTTGGGGTGTTCTGGTGCGAGAATAGTTACTACACTCAGTAGTGTACTCAAGCAGGAAAATGCTCATATTGGTGTTGCCGGAATCTGCAACGGAGGAGGTGGAGCTTCTGCCATGGTCATCGAAAGAGTTTTATAAAACCCTTGACAATTTTTCAATCAGACGTATTCTATTTCGATATTAAATAATAATAGTCCAATCTGTTAAAAACATTTCTATTTGGATTTATTGGTGGATTATGATGAATTGAACTCAAAATTATCCTTAATAGTCCATGGTGTTTTAATATTGATTTGAAAATAGGCTGATTGTCAAATTTCTACTTTTAGCATATTCAAATTACGAAAGTTTCAATACTGAAGAATAAATGGAAAGATTAAAGAATAAAGTCGCCATCATCACAGGTGGTGCAGCAGGAATAGGAAGGGCAGCAGTGGAGAAGTTTGTTGCGGAAGGCGCCAAAGTCGCCATCTGGGATGTGAATGAATCAGCTGGTAATGAGCTGGTAAGTCAACTAGGGGATGTCGTATCATTCATGAAAGTCGATACCTCAAATCCTGAATCTGTAGAAACTGCAGCAAAATTGGTGGTGGATCATTTCGGGACGATTGATATCCTGATCAATAATGCAGGTATTACTAGAGATGCGACTATCAAGAAAATGACGTTTGAGCAGTGGAACCAGGTGATCAGCATCAATTTGACGGGAGTGTTTAACTGTGTGAAATCAGTAAGTCCGGTGATGATTGAGAAAGGCGCAGGCCGAATTATTAACACTTCGTCTGTTGTGGGGCTTTATGGCAACTTTGGTCAAACGAATTACGCAGCTACAAAGTCTGGCGTGATAGGAATGAGCAAAACATTGGCAAAGGAACTAGGAAAATATGGTATTACGGTGAATGCTGTGGCACCCGGCTTTATAGGTACAGATATGGTGCGTGCTATGCCGGAGAAAGTGATCGATATGATGGTGGGAAAAACACCGATAGGCAGACTAGGAACACCTGAAGATATCGCAAATGCTTATACCTTTTTGGCTTCTGATGAAGCTTCGTTTATAAGTGGTTCCGTACTGAGCGTAGATGGAGCTGTCACCCTATAATTAGACCAGATGAGAAGAGCAACAATAACCGGAATAGGTGCATATGCCCCAAAGCAAGAAATCCCCAACAGTTACTTCAATGAAATACTTGGAGAAGATGTGGATGCGTGGCTGAGGGAAAATGTAAATATTCATACAAGAAGATGGTGTGCTGAGGATGAGTCTGTAGCTGACTTATGTGAAAATGCC
Organism: Bacteroidia bacterium; assembly: GCA_030425425.1. Lineage (GTDB taxonomy): Bacteria > Bacteroidota > Bacteroidia > Cytophagales > Cyclobacteriaceae > Marinoscillum. Next base: position 37,692 of record JAUIAO010000014.1, read on the forward strand.
GCAAAAGAAGCGATAGAAGATGCTGAGTTGAAAGCGGAAGATATTGATTTGGTAATTATCTCTACAGATACTCCGGAGTATGTGTCTCCATCCACTGCTTCTGTGATTCAAGATCGATTGGGCTTGAAAAATGCCGGAACATTCGATCTGAATACAGCTTGCGCTGGATTCGTAACAGCTATGGACGTTGCTTCTAAGTACATCAGTTCTGATGAGCGCTACAAGAATATTCTGGTTTTGGGAGGTTATGCTATGAGCAAGTACCTCAATAAAAAGGATAAGAAAACGGTTACGCTTTTCGCTGATGGAGCTGGTGCAATCATCATGTCCGCTACTGAGGATGCGAATCGAGGGTTGTTGACAAGCGATTTGAAAACCGAAGGACAATATCACGGGTGGATGGGTATCTACGGTGGTGCTACGCATATGCCGATTTCGGATGAAGTAGTGGCCAATGGAGATCATCAATTGAAGTTTGTTCATAAGTTTCCGAAAGAGATTAATCCATTGACCTGGACGGCTATGGCGAAGGATATTTGTGAGCGATTAGGAGTGCAGCCAAATGATATAGATCATTACTTCATCACACAGCTCAACTTCAATTCCATCAATGAAACCATGGATAACCTTGGTGTACATCGAAGCAAGGCTCATATGGTGATGGATAAGTACGGTTACACCGGGTCAGCTTGTATTCCGATGGCTCTGCACGATGCATATAAGCAGGGCAAACTTAAAAAGGGACAATTAATCATGTTCATAGGCTCGGGTGGTGGTTTGGCGTTCGCAGCAGCAGCAGTTAGATATTGATTGATGCGTTATGAATAGCCTAGCCTCATCTGATCAGATATTGGCCACATGGGTGGTAGTCATTCTGTACATGGCAGTGATTCTCTTTTTTGTGATTAGAGGAGCACTAAAGGTCAAAAGTATCAGTGACTATGCCCTGGGCAATATCACCTTCTCACCCCTTGCAGTGGGGCTCGCGCTGGCAGCTTCTATGACCAGTGCAGCCACATTTATCATCAACCCAGGATTCATAGCGCTCTATGGACTAAGTGGAGTGCTTTCTTTTGGTATTGTGATGCCGATTGCCATTTTCGTTTCGCTCATTCTGATGACGAAGCGTTTTCGGTCCTCTGGCACTAACGTGAAAGCGCTGACTATGGCACAGTGGATGGGTAAAATGTACAACAGCGAGCGGTATGCCTTGTTTTTTGCGTTTTTGTCATTGCTGTTGATTACGTTCATCGTGTTGATTTGTGTAGGACTCACGCAGGTTTTGGCCAGTTCTCTTAATCTTGATCCGGTCTGGGTATTGGCAGGAGTGATCATTTTTGTCTTTGGTTATATGATGTTTGGTGGTGCCAATTCTATGGTTTACACCAATGCGATTCAAGCCACTTTGATGCTGATAGTGGCAATCGTCTTGTTAAGTTCAGGAAGTCAATATTTTAAGGATGGTTTAGACGGATTTATTGGTCAATTGAGTGAAATTGGACCTTATTTTGCCAGTACAACAAATCCAGACAGTTTTCTTTTCAGAGACTATTTCGAAATAATTTTCTGTCAGATTATCATAGGTATAGCCATAGTCTGTCAGCCACATATCATTACTAAATCCTTGCTACTGAAAAGCGAGAAGGATGTCAATAAGTATTTGATTTTTGGGATTGTGGTTTTGGTGATCTTCTTTCAGGTGGTATTTGTGGGGCTTTTTGCACGATTGAGATTTCCTGATTTGACAATCGATGGACAACCAATCCCAATGGATGGAATCGTTTCAGCCTATGTGGTGAGTGAATTTTCGGTATGGGTGATGATACTGGTGGTTTTAGGATTGATTTCTGCCGGACTTTCTACTTTGGAAGGTTTGATTCAGTCTCTTAGTACCACTTTGACAGCTGACATGATCAAGCCACTTTTCGGTAAATATTATCATCCAGAGAAGTCTGGAAAGCAGGAGGTTTTTGTGAATAAAATGGTGATCGTGTTGCTGGCAATTTTGAGCTTTATATTCTCTTATCAGCAATTAAAATCGCCTAATCTTAGTGTGGGTATTTTTGCTCAGAATGGCGTATATGCCTACTTTTCAGCGGCATTTGTTCCAGTATTTTTTGGAATGTTTTTTAAGAATGTGAAATTGTCAACGGTCTTTACGGCCTCCGTTATCGCCATTGTGGTGCATTTTGCAGTTTATTATGGTCGATTTATGCCATACATGAAAGAAGTAGTCAACAATCCGGCCATTGCCAGTACTTCGGCGTTGATTTTATCGTCTCTTGTGGCGATTATCATTCATTTTGCAAATCAAAAGAAAAGCACGCATGTATAGAAAGGACTGGATCGAAAAGTGGGCGAAGTATGTGCCTGATCGTGTGGCCATCAAAGAATATGAGCCAGAAAGATCAGCGACTTATCTAGAGCTCAACTGGCAAGCGAATTTCTATGCTCATTATTTCACTAGTTTAAAAAGTCTGAAGAAAGGTGATCGCATCATGGTGCTTGCTGAGCATTGTATTGAATATGTATCACTTTTCTCCATGTCCCAAAAGACCGGACTTATTTTGGTTCCGGTGAATTATCGTCTGGCTGCTTCAGAAGTTGACTATTTGATCAAGGACTCAGAGCCAAGCTTTTTGATTGCAGAGCGGAAATTTGAATCTATTGTTAATCAACTTTCAGCAAATATTGAAACTATCTGGCTGGAAGATCTTCCAAAAGAGCAATTGAATGAATTTCCAGCAGCAGAACTTGAAGAGGATGATGCTGTATTTATCATCTATACTTCTGGGTCAACCGGATTCCCGAAAGGGGCGATTTACACACATAAAATGCTCTTATGGAATAGTCTGAATACCTCTCAAAGCCTGGAACTGGTACAGACAGATCACACCATCAATTGTATGCCTCCATTTCATACCGGAGGATGGAATGTGCTCTTGACACCCATGCTTCATAGAGGTGCGTCCGTTGGGTTAATGAAAAAATTTGATGCTGACAAAGTGCTCGAACTCATGGAGTCTGAAAAAAGCAGTTTGTTCATGGGTGTACCTACGATTCTCAAGATGATGGCGGAAAGTGAAATGTTTGACAAAGTCACTTTAGAATCTGTCAGATATTTCATAGTGGGTGGAGAAGCATTGCCGCTCGAGGTGATCAATATGTGGCACAATAAAGGTGTCAAGATTCGGCAAGGGTATGGGTTGACGGAAGTAGGTCCGAACATTACCTCGCTTCATCAAAATGATGCTGAACGTAAAAGTGGGTCAATTGGGGTGACTAATTTCTATGTGGACTATGCGATTCTTGATGATGATAACCAGCCAGTTCAACAAGGTGAAATAGGGGAGTTTTGCCTGAAAGGACCGATGGTGACTCCTGGCTATTGGCGAAACGAGGAAGCGACAAAAAAGACGATTATTGATGACTTTTTCCATACAGGAGATCTCGTACGCCAGGATGAAGAAGGCTTTTTATATGTGGTTGATCGTAAGAAGTTGATGTTTATCTCTGGTGCGGAGAATGTATATCCTGCGGAAGTAGAGCGCGTGCTGTTGGAAAATGATGCCGTAGATGAAGTGGCCGTGGTTGGGGTGCCGGATGAAAAATGGGGCGAAGTAGGAAAGGCATTTGTGAAAGTGAAAAAAGGATTTGTTTTCAACGAAAATATGCTTTCAACTTATTGTAACAGCAGGTTGGCCAAGTTTAAAGTGCCAAAATATTTCGTAAGAATCGATGAGATTCCCAAAAATGGAAGCGGAAAAATCGATAGGCAGAGTTTGAAATGAGATCATATGCAGTACCGATATTTGTTTTACTCTCGATGCTTGGTCCTATGCTAAGTGCTCAGCAAAATATTGCGGAGACTATTGTACCGTACACATACCAAACTCAATATGTACAGGTCGACGATTCGATCAATCTTGCATACATAGATGAAGGGATGGGGAAAAAATCGCTGATATTCATTCATGGCCTGGCGACATATTTACCCTCGTGGTATCCAGTTTTTAATCAGTTAAAATCTGAATACAGATGCATTGCAGTAGATTTACCTGGCTATGGTAGATCTTCCAAGGCAGAGTATCCGTGCACTATGGACTTTTATGCTAATGTGGTTTTGGAATTGACCACAAAGCTGAACTTGAAAAATCCGGTAATGGTTGGCCATAGCATGGGAGCTCAGATAGCTGTCTCCGCAGTATTGAAAAAACCAGCACTCTTCGAAGAATTAATTTTATTAGCTCCGGCGGGATTTGAAACATTCAAACCTGAACAGGCAGCCTGGCTCAAGCAGGTTTCTACGGTAGATTTTATTTGTCATGCCACAGATGAGCAAGTCCGGACTAATTGGAAGCTCAACTTCTATGACATGCCTGAGTCGGTTGAGTTTATGATTCAGGATAGACTGAAAATGAAGGAAGCGACTGATTTCAGGTTATATGGTCGTTCGATTGTGCGCAGTATTCATGGTATGTTGGATCAACCCGTATTCGGCCGATTGCAAGATTTGAAGACCAAAACTTTGGTAGTATATGGTAAGAATGATTTACTCATCCCTAATCGATATTTAAATAAAGAATGGACTACAGAGGCTGTTGCAAAATCCGGTGCTGATAAGATTCCAAATGCCCAATTAGAATTTATTCGGGATTGTGGGCATTTCATTATGTTTGATCAACCAGAAAGAGTAAATAAGCTACTGAGGTCATTTCTAAATGAATAAATTGTGAAAATCAAACTGAAAAAATTTTCGGCATTTGCAGCGGAAATCCTCCCACATGAGGCGGATTATTTATGCAATATCCAGCAGTTTGAGGACACACAAAAGGTGGAAATTCTTAAAAGAATTCGTGAAAACGCCCACCAGCAGCAGAGCGGACTGCCCTACAACACCGAGATCAATAAGCGGAAATATTCCAATCTGATGGATTGGATTCAGAAGCGACTGGATGATATCGACGTGGATAAATACTTCCAGTGGATCAATGAAATGGATCGTAAGGTAATTACTGATGCCATCACTCATGAGGAGGAAAAGCTGCTTTTGAGGAGGATCAAACGGTATAGACACCCGATTCACAACTTCATGAAGTTCTACGAGATGGTGATCAACTATCGGCATTATCTGCTCATCAGGTTGCGATATAAGGATTATCAGGATGTGGATTTGTTTATCAATAAATACGAGGCACAATACAAATACAGTAAAGAAGTCAATCTCAAGCTAAACGAGGCGACAGTGGATATCATCCACCAGTTTAAGGACAAAACAGCCGATCCCAAACAATGGGAAGATTGGTTGCTGGGATTGTTTGATGATAGTCAGCTGGATGGATATAATCGGTATATGGCCATTATCCGATTGACGTTTTTATATTTCAATACCCGCGAATTCAACAAGCTAAAACAACTCTATGACCAACTGGATAAGTTGCTCTGTGAAGGACTTTTCTATACTAGAAGGATTCTGTACAATTACTATGCGAATCGTCTGATGCTTCATAGTAAGTTTGATATTTTGCAGCAGGCTGAGGAATACGGTTATTTGTCGATCCGCCAGAAAAACGCCGATCACGTACTTTACCTGAGTAATTTCAGCTCTATTTTGATCCGAAGAGGAAAGATAGAAGAGGCCCTGAATCTTTTGAAAGAATCCTTCGCCGAAGTGCAGAAGTCCAACAACTTTTATCATAAGATTGGGTTCATCTCCTTTTATATCAAATGTCTGAATCTGAGCAATCAGCCACAGCGAGGTGAAATGCTGGGAGACAGTTTTCTTCGATTACACAAAGATGAGATCCTGAACCAACGATGGTACACCTTTTTTACCGCTTATATTCAAGGATTGATTAAGCAGGAGAAGTATCATAAGGTTTTTCAGGTTTTTAAGAAATACAATTTGATCAATAAGGATCAGGATGATAGCGAAAAGTCCATATACTTACCGACTATCCGATGGTACTATGAAGTGGCAAGGGTGAAAGTAGGGAAGATGGACTGGAAGGAACTGGTAGATTCTATCGTGAATTTTTCTGGAGAATACGTTTCAGATCCTCACAAATCTTTCGTGCTCAATCAGGTGCTTTCTGAATTAGAGACGTATGTTCCACGTACTGTGGTGGCTGCCAAATCCCGACTCTATCACAAAGAATTGGCATAATTTCGCTCTTTCATTTTTATAGGTATTTATTTTCTTCTCTCTGATAATTAAACAGAATGATTGATAAATCTGTGTTCGATGCACAGATAAAAACAACTGTAAATCTCTAATAATCCACAATAAAAATTCTTCTATTCCTGAAAGATTGAAATTTTTATACTGTGATAGTCGGGGGTGGGTTGTTTTCTTGTTATGTTTCTGAAAATCAGTGTTTTGTGTTTTTTATTGGGGTGTTTTTAGTTTAAAAGTCGGGGCTTCCAAAGATTACGAAAATCAAAATTGGGCTACTCATTTCTCTAGGTTTATTGGATAACTCTAAATAAAACAACCTAAAAATTCTAAAAATGAGAAAGATTTACACGCTTTTGATTATTGGCTTGACGCTCACAATTTCCGTTGCATATGGGCAATCCACAATTAGTGGAAAAATTGTAGATGCTAATTCGAGTGCTTCATTAGTGGGAGCCACAGCCATGATCGAAGGGACTACAAAAGGTTCTACTGCCGGAATGGATGGTTCCTTTCAGATCAACAATGTTGAAGATGGTACTTATACCATCAACTTTGGCTACTTGGGATATGGAGAAAAAACTAAGACTGTGATTGTGTCAGGTTCGGATGTTGAGGTCGGAACCATCAGTCTGGAGGAATCTGTATTCGCATTTGATCAGGTAGTGGTATCTGGTACACGGCAGGCAGAGAAAATCACAGAAACGCCAGCCACCATCGAAATCATTTCCAGTAAAGACTTGGAAGAGTTGCCTTCATTTAATCCTGGAGAATTGCTTTCGCGCATGAAAGGAGTAGATTTCATTCGTGCTGGAGTAGTGGGTACAGGAATCAATATTCGCGGTTTCAATAGCAATTTCAATTCGAAAAACCTGCAGGTGAATGATGGAAGATTTGCCACGCTCATTGCTACCGGTCTGCCGATGGGCCCATTGACCACTCAGGTTAAAGAAGATATTGAGAGAGTGGAAGTAATCCTTGGGCCAAATGCTGCTCTTTACGGACCTAATGCTCACAATGGACTGGTTCATACGATCACGAAAGATCCCAGATCATCTGAAGGAACTACACTTGCTGTTGGTGTAGGGAATCAGAGTATGTTGACAGCACGAGCCAGGCACGCGCAGGTCATAAATGATAAGCTTTCGTTCAAAGTAACCGGTGAATACACTCGTGCGGAGGAATTTGAATTTGCAGATTCGGTTTATATAGATCGTGATGGAGACGGAGTGAAAGAGGGCTATGAAGAATACAAGCTAGATAATGACATTGAATTCCTCAGAGGAGAAGCAGCACTTTACTACAGTGTGACTCCTGAATCTGATTTGATTCTGAGTTGGGGTGGAAGTAATAGTACATATCTGTCTCCAACTAACGTAGGTCGAAATCAGATCAAGGATTGGAGAATCAACCAGTTTCACTTGAGGTATACTTCAAACAAACTCTTTGCGCAGGTTTATCATACCATGAGCAAGACAGAAGACACCTATGCAATAGATCAGCGAACGAAGAATTATTGGGCAGCGATAGATGGAGGAGCTTCTGAAGCTGCCGCTGAGGAAAGTTCATTAGGAAATGGTGCCACATTCGCTGATGATTCTAAAAGATGGAATGCAGAAGTACAGTATCATGATGAGTTTGGGAAAGCTAAAGTGGTGGTTGGGTCACAGTGGCAGAGAGACAATGCCAATAGCAACGGAACCTATTTATTAGATAATAATGGAAATGATCCGATCATCATTAATCAAATTGGCGTGTACGGGCAGGTTGATTATCAATTCACTGACTTATTCAAAGCTGTTGTAGCTTTCAGAGGGGACAATCATGAAGTGTATGGATTTAATTTCATTCCGAAAGGAGGCCTTGTTTACACTGTAGGAGATGGAGCCATTAGATTGACTTATGGACAAGGCGTGGCTGCACCAACAATTTTGAATATGTATGGCAATCTATTCGCAGGGCTGATTCTCGGTAATGCTGAAGGGTTTACATTGAATGATGGTAGCACAGTAGAAAAGCAAAAGGTGGAGAAAATCCAAACGATAGAGGTGGGGTATAAAGGTGAGATAGTAGAAAACAAACTCTTCCTGGATGCGAATGCTTATTATAATATTTCCAAAGATTTCCTATCACCAGTTACGGTGGTTGGAGTAGCCACCCAAAGAGGTGATGAGCCAATTGCTGATGTGCAATCGGGCTTTGCTGCCTATGGAGGATTGGTAGCTACTTATGTGAATTTTGGTAAGGTGGATACTTACGGATTTGACATTGGTACTAATTATTACTTCAGTGATAAAGTAAGCTGGTCGTTCAATTATTCCTATTTTGACTATAGCTACGATGAAAATGATCTCGAAGAAAATGACTTTAATGGAGATGGAGTGGTGAATAAATTAGATGTGTTGGTGAATGCTCCGAAACATAAATTCGGAACAGGACTCTACTTTAGAGGAGATAAATTGTTTGCCAATACCTATGTAAGGTGGGTACAGGAATATGATTACTTCTCTAGCTATCAGATAGCAGCCAAAACACAAAACCTCAGCTGGAGAGGAACACCAGTGGTAGAAGATGCCAGGAGTACCGATGCTTGGAACTATGGTCCTCTTGGTGGTTTTGTGAATGTAGATATTGGGTTAGGTTATAAGATCACAGGTGTTTTCACCTTATCAGGCCAGGTAACCAATCTATTCGATGCGAAATTCAGAGAATTTACTGCAGCTCCATTTACAGGACGATTGTTTTCTGTGGAGCTGAAAGCAAAGATTCCTGCGAAATAAAATTCTTCATGTTTTGTACTATTGGAAAGACTGCTGTAACAGGCAGTCTTTTTTTATGTATCGATTTGTATCACTAATAATTACTACAATTAAGGTAAAAATATGAAACCCTTTTATTTTTGTTTCGTGTATAAAAACTACATTTAAGGTAAATACTTGAAAATGGGGAAACATCAACTCGGTGAATTTGAAGAAGTAGTCATGCTGACAGTGGCGATTTTACATGGAGATGCTTATGGTTTTTCGATCATTGCAGAAATCGAAAACCGGCTCAACCGTAGTGTAAGTATCGGATCTGTACAGACTGTTTTGCAGCGACTGGAAAAGAAAGGTTATCTAGAGTCTCACCTTGGCGAAGCTACTGCTGTGAGAGGGGGAAAAAGAAAACGCTATTTCAAAGTTACTAATCTGGGGAAAAGCGTACTGGAAGAAACCAAGGATCAAAGAATGAGTCTCTGGTCAGCCATACCAAAAGTAGCCTGGGATGAATAATCAACCCCCCAAATGGCCTTTACGATTCTTTCGGTGGTTCTGTGATCCTACATTGGTGGAGGATATTGAAGGGGACTTGCTCGAACGATTTGAACAAAATAAATCACAAAATAAGCGAGCCACCTGGCTCATGATAATTGAGGTAATAAGGCTATTCCGCCCGGGAATCATTCGCTCAATGGAAGGCTATCAACATCTGAATAACTACGGCATGATCAAAAATTATTTAACTACATCTTTCAGGTTTATCAAAAGAGAAAAAACCTATTCGCTCATGAATATCAGTGGACTTGCTCTCGGGATTGCCTGTGCACTAATTCTCTTCAAAATCATTGATCATCAGCTGAGTTTTGATAAGCATCATGACCATTATGCCAATCTCTATCGGGTGAATAACGAAGATGTGACCACAGAAGGAAAGCGGCTTTGGAGAGGTCAGACGCATCCTCTGGCGAGAGCTTTGAGAAGTGAATTTCCACAGATCAATGCAGCGATGACTTTCTATAATAAAGAAGGGTTGATTGGGATTCCCAATAAAAATGGGGCAGTCAAAAGATATCAGGAACAGAGTGGGATTGCATTTGTAGAACCTGAATTTTTAGACATATTTACTATGCACTTTTTGGAGGGTGATCCGCATTCTGCCCTTGATCAGCCCGGAAAAGTCATCCTAACACACAGTAAAGCAAACAAATATTTTGATCTTACGAAAGATCGACTGCATGAAGCAATCAGCCAGCCGATTACTCTTGAGAATGAGAGGACAGTATATGTATCGGCCATCATTGAGGATTGGCCGGTAACCACAGATTTTCCTTTTGAGGTGATCTTCCACTATGATGATCAGGATGCAGTAAACCCGTGGTATTATGGGGGAAAGAGCTGGGAAGAATACAATAGCGCTACCAACTGCTATGTGAAGTTGGGGCAGACTGACCCGCAAGATTTTGAAGAACAACTTTCGATGGTAGTTGATAAATATTTGCCTGAACATACTGCCCAAAAGAGAACGTATCGCCTGCAGCCTCTTGCTGATTTGCACTACAGTGAGCAGATCCGTCGTACTTATGCAGGGCTCACCAAGACTAAAAACGAGCTGACCATAATCGGCTTGATAGGAGTTTTCCTGATAGTCACAGCATGTATCAACTTCATCAATTTGTCCACGGCACAAGCAGTAAAACGCGCCAAAGAAGTAGGGGTGCGAAAAACGATGGGCAGTAGCAAATGGCAACTGGTCACTCAGTTCTTGACAGAGACGGCATTGATTACTTTTTTTGCTGCTATTTTGGGATTGGGGCTGGCATGGATTGGTGAAGCGCCGATTGAAACGATTTTCCAGCATGAGGTGAATGTCGATCTTTTTTCAGATCTGAATACTTTCTATTTTTTAGGCCTGTTGATTTTTACTATCACCATTTTGGCGGGGTTTTATCCATCCGTGGTTTTGGCAAGAATGAATCCAGTCTCAGCAGTAAAACACACATTGAGCACCCGACAATCTTCTGGCTTGTTTTCATTGCGCCGAGCATTGGTTGTTTTTCAGTTTACCATTTCTCAAGTATTGATTATCGGCATTTTGATCTTAAATGCGCAGATGAGTTATTTTCAAAACAAAGACCTGGGCTTCAATGATGACTCCATCATCACCCTCACCTTACCTAATAATGACTCTACGAATTTGCAAGTGCTGAAAAATGAACTATTGGCCCATTCATCCATTTCAAAAGTGAGTTTTGGTACAGCGGGGCCAATGTCTTCATGGAAGAGTACCAATCCGATTTTTCATGAAAACATTGATGGAGATGATGTGTTTGCCAATCTGAAAAATGTGGATGGAGATTATTTTGATTTATATGAGATGGATTTGATTGCTGGTGAAGGTTTCAATAATTCATCACCACGAAATCATGCAGTGGTCAATAGAAAACTCACGGAAGTTTTAGGATTTACTGATCCGGCTGATGCCGTTGGGGAAACCATACAATATGGTAGGGGAGGATTGAAAGTGCAGATCGTGGGAGTGGTGGAGGATTTTCATGCCAGCTCACTGCACAGCGCTTTAGACAATGTGATTTTTGCACACTATTCATGGAATATTTTTCAGGCAGCTATCAAAGTCAATAATGGAGATAGGACTTATGAAAATCTTCAGCATACCCTGAGAGTAATCGAAAATGCCTGGATGGAGCAGTATCCAGAACATGTCTTTGATTTTCGGTTTTATGATGAGGAGCTGGGGAAATTCTATCAGCTCGAAGAAAGTGTAGCGAAGATCACAAGAATATTTGTGGTCATAGCAGTGTTAATTGGTGCATTAGGGTTGTATGGTTTGGTCGCTTTTATGGCCAATCAAAAAACTAAGGAAATCGGGATTCGGAAAGTGATGGGTGCCACCACCTGGAATATCTGGAATATCTTTTCCCGAGAGCTGTTGATCTTATTGTCCATAGCATTTGTGATAGCAGCGCCATTGGCTTATTACGTCATGAACAGCTGGCTCAATTATTATGCGTACCGTATTGCTATCGGCCCACTGGTGTTCGTGATAGCCGTGGCTACTAGCTTGCTGATAGCTCTGGTTACTGTAGGGTATAGGTCATTGGCAGTCGCTCAGGCAAACCCAATATTATCATTGAGAGACGAATAGAATGTGATTAATGCTTCATGCCACTCATCTTTTTTACGATCGTATCCACAGCCATTTTGGGATTGAAGCGATAAAGTAAATCGAGCATTCTGGAATCTTTACCTACTGTGGCTCTGAATTTATTCCTCTCAATGGCTGTAATGATTTGTGCCGCGGCATCAGGAGCTGGCAGTGGTTTGAAAGATGATTTTTCAGTATCTGAAGCATCAGGTTGTTTAAGTCCCGAATTGCTCATGATGTTAGTGTCTACTGCGCCAGGGAAAATGACTGTTACACCCACATTTGTGTTTTTCAATTCAGAATAAAGTCCCTCCGTAAAAATTTTCACTGCGGCTTTTGATGCACTGTAAATTGTTTGCCCTGGGAATGGAATGAATCCGCCCATGCTGGCAATATTGGCGATGTGCCCTTCTGGACGTTGTAATAATAGGGGTAAGAAGGTCTTGGTCATATTCACTGTGCCGTAAAAATTGACAGTCATTATTTTTTCAATGGTGTCAAATCCAAGATCATTGACATCCACAAACGGCTGGATAATCCCAGCATTGTTGATGCTGCCATCTACAGGACCTATTGTGCTCGAAATCTGATCGGGTAAGTTTTTTACGCTTTCTCTGTTGGAGATGTCGATAACGTGCTTTGAAACTTGGGAGGAATCTACAAGTGACTCAGTTTCTTCCAGAGCAGACTCATGGATATCAACCATAGCTACTTTAGCCCCTTGATTGACTAATTGTTTTACCAGTTCCCGTCCAATACCACTGCCTGCACCCGTTACTAGGAAAGAATGATTGCTGATTTGCATGATTTATTGAGGTTTTCCACTTGAAGTTACAAGTTTGAATTGCTATGAAAAACCATTTTTCCTTATTTCAACTGCGTATTGAAAGATTTGGAAATCATAATCATCTCAACTTGAGAAGTCGTTTTTTAACCTTAGTACATCATTTTGTTATTTATTCTCTGAAGTCAGTCGTTTGATTAAATCCACTTCTTCCTGCTTATAAGGAGTGCCGTCTTTTCGAAAAATTTCATGAAACCAAAGCTCCGGCTCTGAACCGTCTGGAATAGGTTCATCCCAAGCATATTTAGTATTGGATTTTCCAGCCACCAGACCCCAGTTGATTGCGCCAATGTTTTGTGCTTTTAAGATCGGCATGATATTGCTGAAAAGACTGTTGTTTCTACGCGCCATATATTCTGTGCATATCATTGGACGGTTGTGCTTAGATAGTGTGTCAATCATTTCCTGATGATTCACTTCATCGTTGTAATTGTGATAGGTAATGATGTCCGAGTTTTCGAGTTGGAATTTGTTCAGGTCAGTAAGGTGGTAATTCCATACCCCAGCAGAGATCGGTTGACTCGGGTTTACTTCTCGTGCCCATTTGAAGACATTTTGTAATAGCGGCATGGATCTATTCCCATAACCGGAATTTCCAGGCTCATTGTATAGATCCCATAAGATAATCCTGTCGTCTTTTTCGAATGTTTTTAAGATGTCTTTGACATAAGTTTCTAAAACAAGAGTGAGGTTGGTTTCTGTGAAAAGTAAATCTCCCGGATCTCTGACCCAACCTGAATTATGCACACCTGGCCTTGGATCTGGTTGCTTACCGGCATTATAGGTGGGGTTCCAGCAATCATCAAAAAAGACAAAAATCGTTGATATATGGTGCTTATCAGCTATCGAGAGATATTCCTTCATTCTCGATTTGAATCCTTCTTTGTCAATTTCCCACGCTACATGATGCAGGTAAACCCGCATACAGTTCAGGCCAATGTCCTCCGCCCATTCTAGTTCGCGATTGATGGTAGTTGGATCAAAAGTTTCAGCTTGCCAAAACTCCAATTGATTGATGGCTGTACTTGGGTTGAAATTAGCTCCTCTGAGCCATGGTTGTGTTTCAGCCCAATCTTGAGCCTGTTTCTGTGTCCACTTTGACGCTTTTTGTGACTGGAGTTTGGATTTTTGCTTATTTGTCTGTGCGCAAGAAAGAGTTATAAAATAAATCGTAAATAATAGCAGACTTAAAATGCTTGGTTTATAGGAATTCATGAGTTGTAAAGGGTGCTTGATGAAAGTTACTTACTTAATAAATATTCTACATATCTCAGACCTGATGCCAAAAGGTTGTTTCTGTTTTTAGCCTGATCAATGAAAGTGTCTAAGGTTTCTTCGTCGATTGACCTACCTTTTACCATGACTAGAGAAGGAGTTTTGAGTGTAGAAAGATCTTCCAGAGGGTTGTCATCAGTCAGTAGTAAATTGGCTGTTTTTCCTACTTCTATAGATCCAAAGTCATTGAGAAAGTCATGCACTTTCGAGGCATTGATTGTAGCTGTTTTTAGCGCTTCATAGTTGCTCATTCCGGCCTCTTTGTATAGCGCCAGCTCTTCATGAAGTGAGTATCCTGCTGGAGTGATGCCAATACCTGCATCAGTACCACAAACAATATCGGCTCCACTTTCATGGATTTTGCGTATGGCATACAATTGGAAGTTGTGTTGCTTTAGAATATAGGAAGAGATCGTTGAGTCGTTAGATTTTGTTCCTTGCCATCGATCAAACTGGGCTTTACTATCTGTCATTCTGATCAAAGGGTTCATGAAATCCAGCTGTTCATTATTCAATACATTATCCTCTTCCAGCAAGCGATAGATGTTGTAATATACCACCTGTGTTGGGCATAGTACAGTGCCTGGGTGACTGGAATATAGAGCTACTATAGAATCTAGCTTTACAGAATCAAGTTGATAGTTTAGTCCTATCTGCACTATGTCTTCTGCATGTTCGATGGTTTTGATTTGAGGCGTGAAATGGTAACTGTAGCCTACTTCATTGCTCGGATGTGCAGCGATTTCTAAATTTTGTTTTTCACACTCGTCTAGCACAGCATCATAGATTTCAGGAGTAAGTCCGTAGTAGGTTTTGATCAAGTCAAAGCCTTGCGCTTTGTAATCAGCAATTTTTGCACGCGCTTCTTCAGGAGTGAATAGCTGTAGATTGTCATCTCCAATAAATTTCGGGCCTGTCAGTTTTGGTCCGGATGTAAAAAACATCGGACTGATGATTTCTTCGTTGATGACTGCATCTTTCATCCGCAGATGCATTGGCTGCCCCCATAGATTACGAACAGTTGTCACTCCATTAGCGAGATACACGCCAAGTTCATATTTGTCCCAGAGATGTACATGCATATCTATAAGGCCAGGAGATAGGTATCTTCCTTTTCCATCTAAAATGGGGAGCTCTGGTTCATTGGGGATATTGCCAATTGCAATAATTTTTCCATCCTTGATGGTGACACCGGTATTGGTAATCACTGTGTCGGTAGTCATCGGGATCACATTTACATTGGTGATGACGTAACTTTTTTGGTCTCCATTTTCCAGTTTGGAGATTTTTAGAAAGGAGGTCTGCTGATTGTCTACAACCAATATGATGATGCTCATAAGAATCAATAGCCCGATAAACGAAAGGATTAATAGAAGTAATTTTTTGAGGAATTTCATGAGGTTAGGTTGTTTGAAAAGCAATTAGCGAAGGTTTACGCTTAAATGCAATGGAATGATTCACTATATAATTCTAAATAGGTTTAAAAGATATGGTTTATAAATGATCGGTGTGAATTGCAGGTTAATGTTGTTTTTGTGTTAGATCAGTATTCGAACAAAAATCGAGTTTATGAAAAGGAATTCAGTTTTATATATGTGGTTCGATATGTATTAAAACATGACCCAAATTTGGAATTGCCGCAGCTAGATGATCTTTGAGATTATGTGCAATGTCATGACCTTCTTTTACTGATAATTTACCATTTACTCTTGCGTGCAGATCTACGTGATATTTCATTCCTGATTTCCTGATGAAACACTTTTCTGTATCAATCACACCATTCACTTTACTTGATTCAATTCTGATTTCATTTAACAAATCATCGTAAATATGTTCGTCCATTACTTCGGCTAATGCAGGTCTAAATATCAAATAGCTGTTGTAAAGAATGAAGGCGGAAGCGAAAAGGGCAGCCCAATCATCTGCTGACTCATAACCTTCACCGAAAATCAGCGAAATAGAAATCCCAAGAAATGCCATTACTGAAGTAATTGCATCACTTCTGTGATGCCAGGCATCAGCTTTTAAAGAGGAGCTGTTGGTTGCCTTACTTCTTTTGATCACAATTCTAAACGAAATTTCTTTCCACAATATGATTGCACCAAGAACGAGCAATGTCCAGCCTTTTGGAGAATGGTGAGGTGTTTGAATGTTGAGGATACTTTCGTAAGCTATGATGGCTGCAGATATTACAAGAAATGCAACTACAAGGAAAGTAATGAGAGGTTCGATTTTGCCATGTCCATAAGGATGATTTTTATCCGCAGGACGTTTGGCATATTTTAATCCAAATAGAACCAGGAGAGATGAAAAAATGTCGGTTGTTGATTCAATTGCATCCGCAATGAGTGCGTAGGAATTTCCCAGAAATCCTGCAAGTCCTTTTATCAGAGCTAGAGTGGTGTTAGCAATAATGCTAAAGTAGATTGTTCTTATGGCAGTTTTGGTGTTACTCATGCTGAAGGGAGAGTATTGCTACAAGCGTATAAAAGTGCTCAAATATACTGCTCAATTACCTTTCAGGGTAGAGGTTATATTGCTAGTTGCTTAACTATTCTTTAGTTACGTCATCAGAATGGTGATATTGGTTGCTTTATTAAAGCATATAACGACATTGTATTTTGTATGTTTAAGTCAGAGGTTTTTGATCTATGGATTGTAACAAAAGTCACCGACTAACCATAATCGCAGAACTACATTTGAACTTGAATTCAATTAAATCATAAGAAATGGGATTATTAAGCAAACTCTTCGGAGGAGGAGGACCAAGCAAAATAGAGACATATAAAGAAAAAGGAGCTGTACTGATCGATGTGAGAACTCCTGGAGAATACAAAAGCGGCCATGTAAAAGGTGCTAAGAATTATCCGGTTCAGAACATTCAGGGTAAAACCAAAGAGATCGCAAAAATGAACAAGCCGGTGATCGTTTACTGTGCCTCAGGTGCACGTAGCGGACAGGCAGCAGCGATCCTCAAGAGTGCTGGTATCGACTGTATCAATGGCGGTGGATATGGCAAAGTGAGCAGCTACTACTAAAGACAACAAACACGTATTCTTTTCGAGAAAGCCTCGTGGTATTACTGCGGGGCTTTCTGTCCACCAGTGGCTTTATTTTTTATTCTGGTTTTGTTTATCCGTCTATGTCTCAAGCCATCACTAGTCTTTCTCTCTTTTGATTTGAGATTACTTATTATCAATGAATACTCTCACATTTTCCACCTCCAAAAACAACTATTACTCTTTCCTCTGGCATGCTGTTTTTTTGGCACTGGCCAATAGTTTCATGGATGTAGATACCGTATTGCCGACTATGATGCTGGAGGCTGGTGGTACGGCGGTGCATGTGGGAGTGATCACAGCCATCATGATAGGAGGCCCCAAAATCACCCAACTTGTATTTTCTCCTTTGTTAAATAATAAATCGGTGAAAAAGCCTTACCTGCTTACAGGTATAGGAGCGAGAACCGCCAGTCTGTTTGGGATGGGAATTCTATTTGCCAATCTTCATGCGCTTGGTTCTGGTATGGCGATTACTTTCATTTTCATATTGCTCACCGCATTCGCATTTGGAGGAGCTTTTGCCGCCATTAGTTACACGGACATTCTGGGAAAGTCCATGAAGCAGGAGAGCCGCAAAGCCTTTTTCTCTATCAAACAAAGTGTGAACAATGTGGGCGTATTGGTCTCAGCCTATCTTGTAGGAGTGATTTTGCGCACAATCGAATATCCATCTAATTATAGTTGGCTTTTCGTTATAGCCGGTATTGCTTTGGCGATAGCTTCATTGGGATTTTTCCGGATCAAAGAAGTCATCGTCGAGATTCACAAACTCAAAGGAGTTTCCGGGTTTTTGTCTGCTTTGAAGACTGAGGTCAGATCCAATCAAAAGCTGAAGTACTACATTTTCATGGTTAATACGCTGGGAATTTCTTTGTCCATTCTCCCATTTGTAATGATGTATGTCAAAGGGCAATCTGATGGGAGTGAAAGTCTTGTTGGTCAGTTTCTGATGCTGAAAGTAGCCTCATCCCTTGCTATTGGATTCCTAATGTTTTGGCTCTCCAAAAAGATTGGCTACAGTCTGATCATGTATCTCACTGCCGGAGTGGGAATGTTGATGATTGTGTTGCTCCTTACCGGTTTGGCGTCTGCCTGGTTTGGAATGCTCTTTCTTCTGGGAGGCATCATGATCACCATTTATAAGATTGCCACGGATGGGGTGCTGATGGAAGTATCTTCAGATCATAACCGATCACTCTATGTTGGCATCTCTGGTATTGGGAATGTAATTCCCACGGTTTTTCCGATCATTGGAGGTACAGTTGCACAGATGTTTGGGTTTGAAGTGCTATTCGGGTTTTTGGCGATTCTCCTCGTGCTGGCTATTTACTTCATCTACAGGTTGGATTGCCAGAAGTAATTCTACTCTTTTAATGATTCTCTAAACCTTGTCAAAGAGGTAATAATTAGGTTTTCAAAACTTCCCTTTAGGGTTAGGGTTAAGAGGATTTGAAAATCGAAATATGTGAGCATAAGATGAGGACTATTAAAATGAGCAAAAAAAAAGCGGCCCAACTAAAACCGCTTTGTACTTTGACCAGACTAACGAATCAAAGTGTGATTCCGAATGTGATGGCGTTTAATCCAGGGCTACCTGCTGGTCCTCGTCCTTCAGCAAATACTTCGTTCAAATCATACTGAGCGAATAAATCCAAACCTTTGTAGCCGATCTGCGCGCGCACTCCATATCTGAAGTTGTTGAGGTAGAAGCTGTCAGAATCTTTGTCTTTCTGTTTTTTACCATCTTCCTCGTACTTGTAAACGGCTCGCCCACCTATTCTGTATCCGGCATATCCTCCCAGGCCAAGTCTGATACCTTGCTTTTTGTATGACTTGAAGCTGATACTTCCGCGCTCCAGGTTCTTCACTCTTTTTCTTCCTTTGGAAAAATCTAGCACTGGCACCATGCTCACATTGATGTATGGAGCGGTTAGTTTGCTGTAGATGCTGCTGGTAGTTGTTGGTGCTTCTACAATTTCGATGTTGTTATCACCCTTGGTAATCAGGTTGTCAGCATCCTGCATTTTCCAGTTGTACCAGCTCACACCCATGCCCCACTCCATAAATAATGGACCTGTAAGCCAGGTTTTGTTCACACTATTGAGGGCGATGTACCAGCTGCCCCATGGCTTCACTGCATAGTTCTGATTATTTTCATCCGGGAATGCACCACCTTCCATCCAGTTATTTGTTCCAATGTCGATATTGAAAGAGTTGTCTGTTCTGTCGATTGACCTATCCTCATATTCGTGTTTATAAACAGGTAGGTCATCATCAAATTCATCTTCCAGATCGTCCCAATCTTCGGCATCTACCAGCAGTTCCATATTACCGATTTTGATTTTAGTCTTGGCACTGCTCCCTTCACCAAAGACAATCGTAGTGTCTTTGAGGTACTTTTTGCCATTGGCATCTTCCAGTTCTATACGTTCTATTTTTTTAGACTTCAATGCCGTGTTGAGATCTTTGATCATTTGATTTACATCATATCGCTCTATGTCTTTTAGTGCATCTCTATCAGTGGTATAGATGGTGATTTTGCTTTTACTGTTGAGTTCTATGACCACTGTATCTCCATCCGTGTGGCTCGTGGTGGCGAAGCTTGAGTACAGCAATCCCACCAACATCATCAATGTTATTCCTATCTTTTTCATAATTCTTTGAGTTTTTGAAAATGGCCGTTTGTCAATTCTTCAATTATTGCTCTAGAGTTTCTCAATAATCTGGCTGAGTAACGGGCTCATTTTCTGGTTCTTTTATTTTGAGTTTAGTTTCTGCTTAACAATTGGTTTTTCGCGTCCCGGATATCTGCCAGTAGAGTGGCCGGCTCAAGGTCTTTTGACAGATATTCCAAAAATTGCCCGAAGTTGTTTGTTTTGGTTGTATCAGGTTTATTGGATGCGATGTATGTGATTTTTACTTTGTTTTCTGGTATTTCAATTCCATTGATATCTATGAGCCGAATGTTTTCTTTCAGTTCTGATTTGATGGAAGTTTCATTAATGGAAGCCAGTGAAAGCATTTCGAATTTCCTGGTGAGTATTTGTTCTCTCGTTTCTAATGGTGTTTTTATTGCTGGAGCTTCTTCTCTTGTTTTTTCAACTTTGCGTGACTTATTAGTAGTGGGCACATTCCATTCATAATTAAAGGTTTTAGTGGCACTCGGATGATCAATGCTGGCTACATATGGAGCGTTGTTTTCTTCTGGTATATAATTCCAAATCACCAATGCAGCAGTGAATATGATGCTGATCGCCGCAGCTACTTGCCAGATGATTACTTTATTCTTTTTCCCAGCAATCTGGCCCTGGACCTGATCCCAGCTTGCTGGGGCAGGGGTCATCTCGAACTGATCGAGGCCTTCCCTGAATAGTCTGTCTATATTATTTGCCATTGCTATTTTGTTTAAGTTCCTTTTCTTGTAATTGTAGGAGCTTGGTTTGCAGTATTTTGCGCGCCCTGCTCAGTTGTGATTTACTGGTGTTTTCATTGATTTTCAGCATCTCTGCAATCTCCTTGTGATTATAACCTTCAATTGCATACAGGTTAAAGACAGTTCGATAGCCTACAGGCAGTTCAGCTATCAACGCCATTAGATCCGCGGTTTCCAGATTGCTTTCCAAAGACTGAAAATCCGGTTCCGAATCGGCTTTGTCCACCTCTACCTCCAGCGACATGTTTTTATTTTTACGGATGTACATCAGACTTTCATTTACCATGATTCGTCTCACCCATCCTTCAAAACTCCCATCTCCCTGATACTGACTCAATTTTTCAAATAACTTCACCATCCCACCAATCATCACATGTTCTGCCTCATCTCTGTCATGAATGTACCGAAAACAAACCCCGAGCATTTTGGGAGCGAAGCGTTCATATAGCTCTTTCTGAGCCTTCTGTCTGCCTCGTCTGCAGTCAGCTATGAGCTGTTCTTCAGTGTTTGATTTGTTGATCCGCAACATGTTTAAGTTGGTGTTCATGGGGAAGATGCACAGGTTGATTCAGAAGTTGCGTGAAGAATTGATTTTTTTAGAATTTATTCAAAAAACCATTTAAAAACGTCAAATCGAACTTTTATTAGGGGTAGCTCTATATGGTCCAGGTTTGCCAATGTGTGAATTAGTCAATAATTTGGCTGGAAATCAAGCTACCTATGGACAAGATTAAAATCTTAATTGTTGAAGATGAATGGATCACTTCAGAAGAGATCAAAGAGATCTTGAAAAAGAATCAATTCCATGTAGTTGGTCAGGCGGAAGACGCTGCTTCTGCACTAGATTTGGTAGCGAATGAAACACCAGATATTGCCTTGTTAGATATCAATATCAAGGGTGAATTAGACGGGATAGAGCTTGCTAAGAAACTCAGAAGTCAGCATGATCTGGCGATCATCTTTTTAACAGCCTATGATGATAATCGATTTCTAGATCGAGCAAAAGAGGTTGACCCTGAAGCGTACATTGTAAAACCCTTTCAGGAAAAGAATCTGGTAGTAGCCCTGAAGATGGCTTTTCAAAAGATGGCGACTCAGCAAAAAAATGAGGAGGAGGAAGTATTTGTTCTGAAGGATCGGATCTTTTTAAAAGATGGCACCAGATTTTACAAGGTCGGGTTGAACAGCATTTTGTATGTAGAAGCCGATGGAAGCTATTGTAAAATCTTAACACAAACCAACAAGTATACTCTAGCTATCAACCTGAAGAACTTTGAATCAAAAATTGAACATCCATCTATATTAAGGTGTCATCGATCTTATCTGGTTAATCTGGAACACATAGATGCTATTGAAGGCAATCAACTTTTTATAGGGGATAAATCCATTCCGATAAGTCAGTCACAATATGATCAGGTAATCAAACGGCTAAAGTTGATTTGAGCTAATTTTGTTTACAAAGTATTTCCATACAATTAGAAAGAAATTGTTCTAATTGACAAATCTCAAGGTTTCTGAAGTTTATGGTATTGCTATTTTCAGGTAGCCATTTATGGTGATTCATTTTACCTGTAATAACCAAAACCAACTAAATAGATTAAACATGAAACCTACAAAAAGCATCAAAATAAAATTTCTTAACAAGATTATAGGGGCATTCATCGCCTTAGTAGGAGTGACCTCTTTAGCCAATGCTGCTACTCTTACTGTAGATAATAAAACTAACGCTGTAGCTATGTATTCTAGTTTACAGGATGCCATCACAGCAGCAAGTTCTGGGGATGTGATCCTCGTAGCAGGATCGGCAACTTCTTATGGAGGAATTATTATTGATAAACAGCTAACACTTATCGGCGCAGGATACAAATCTGATACTCAGATAGGTTTGGGAACAACTTTAAGTTCAATAGCTTTTCATGACGGATCAGCAAACTCTAGCGTTTCAGGATTTGTAACAGGATCAATCACAGGTGGGAAAAACGCGAGTGGTATTGTGGTTGAAAGATGCCAAATCACGAAGTATTCAACTGGTAGTAGTGGTCAAACAGATAATGAAATGACCTTTAGAAATTGTGTTTTTATTTCACCACAATATACGGGTAGTACTATCACAGCTAGTTTTTATACTCCATCTCAGATAACCCTCCAGAATTGTGTTTTTTCAGTTTCCAGTTGGTATTCAGATCATGTGCTAAATTCTACATTAGCCACATCAAATGTAATATTTGATCATTGTTTGTTTATTGGAGGAAAGTTTACACAAGATCAATGCGAAGGAGTAATAGTTTCTAATTCCATTTTTATCAATTCAAGAGCAAATGGTGCCACCAATTCTTCCTTCAGTAATAATATAACCGACGGTACTCAAATCTTCGTAGCAAATACAAATACTGGGGGTAATAATCTTAATGAAACTGATCCGCTTTTTTCTAATGAATCCAATAATGTTTTTGAATATACAGATGACTATAGATTGCAAACTGGGTCACCTGCAATAGGTGCTGCTTCTGATGGTACAGATATTGGGATTTACGGAGGGAGTTATCCTTTTCCTGAAGGAGGTGAAGGAGAATATTTAATGGCCGCATCACCTAAAATCCCGCAGATCTATGAAATGAATATTGAAAATGCTTCCGTACCTGTAAGCGGTACTCTAAGCGTACAGGTGAAAGCTAAGAAAATAGACTAATTACATCATGAGAGGCATATTAATGACCATGCTGGGCATAGTCATGATGTATTCGACTATGGCACAGCAAATCGTCGGGGTAGAGTATTATTTAGACTCAGATCCCGGTGTAGGACAAGGCACTTATGTCAGTGCTACTTCATCAGGCGCTGATGTGACTTTTGATTTGGACTTGAATGTAAATACCCTCAGTCTGGGTTATCACAATCTGGGAGTTCGAGTGAAAGATGATAATGGAAACTATAGTCTTGGGGAAACACGAAGACTATACGTAATGGAGCTTACTACCCCAACAGCTTCAAGTTTAGTTGGAGGATATGAGTATTTCATTGATTCAGATCCGGGTCTTGGAAATGGAACATTCACAGCACTTTCAGGGGCAGATAGTCAAAATACGACCATTGCAATTCCTATTTCCGGTCTCTCCGCAGGATATCACTATTTGGGTGTCCGATTCAAGGATGTAGCCGACAATTGGAGTACCAATGAGTTTAGGAAGTTCTATATCATTCCTTCTCCAAGCACTTTGCCATCTGCCAAAATCAGCAAGATTGAATATTTCTTCGATACTGATCCAGGGGTAGGGAATGGGATTGTCGCTGCATCTAACCTCAGTGCGGATGAAATTGATGAAACATTTGCCATTAATCTTACTGGGAAAGCTGTTGGAGATTACACCATCAATGTACGGGTTATTGACAGTCAGGGAGTGGGGAGTATCTACTATCAGGGCTCTTTCGAAATAAGAGGATTGAGTAATGATGCAACCCTATCCTCAATTACTTTGAGTGAAGGTTCACTTAATCCGTTATTTGATCCTGCTACACTAAGTTATGATGTAGTGCTTCCTCAAGGAACTACAACAGTTGATTTAGGAGCCTCAGCTACAGATTCAAATGCTGGTGTTTCAGGTGTTGGATCCATTGATGTCTCATCAGGAAGTGCCATTGCAGAAATATTAGTTACAGCAGAAGATGAGACTACTACACAGACTTACACTATTAATTTTTCAAAAGAAGCAGTCGACATCCAAGATGGACTAGTAGCCTATTATCCTTTTAGTGGAAACGCCAATGATGGAAGTGGGAATGATAATCATGGTATAGTGAATGGAGCAACATTGGCTACAGATAGGGCCGGAAATGAGAACAGCGCTTACTCATTTAATGGATCTAATAACTGGATAAACTGTGGGAATAGTAGTGTTTTGAACTCGACGAATTTGACCATTTCAGTATGGTACAAGGCTAATACACTTAATAATGCGAATATGGTGATTTCAAGATACCAAAACTTCCATGAACATGTTTATTCTGGCGAAATTGCTGGCCGATATTATACTTCAAGTCAGGTTCAATTTAATTCACCAATTGCCTCTCCTTTGGGAGAGTGGGTTCATTTTATTTGGGTTATAGGTGATGATAAGGTTAATACCTATAAAAACGGAGGGTTAGTCAGCACATTTTCCAAAACAGGAACATTGTCCTACAATCCAGATAATGATTTGGTTATTGGAGCTTTTTATGCCAATAGCAATCCTTCATACTTATTTGATGGCTTAATTGATGATGTTCGAATATATAATCGAGCAATTAATGCCAGTGAAATTCAGGAGATTTATAACGAAGTGCCACCGGCAGCCTCAGGAATAGATGCTTCATTGTCGGCCATCACTTTGGATATTGGAACACTCGATCCGATTTTCAGTGCTACTACATTTAATTATGATGTGACATTGCCATATGGAACGACATCTGTTGAGCTTGGTGCGACACCAACCGATGAAAACGCAAGTAATGTCTCTGGAACAGGAACTATTACAATCACACATGGCCAAACTAAATCAGTTGATATTTTGGTCACAGCAGAGGACGGGTCAACACAGCAGACCTATACAGTCAATTTCACTACAGAGCCGAATAATGATGCAAGTCTTTCTGCAATCACCTTGGATATCGGAACACTCGATCCGACTTTCAGTGCTACCACATTTAGTTATGATGTGACATTGCCATATGGAACAACATCAGTTAAACTTGGAGGGACAACTACAGACCCAAATGCCAGTGAAATAACCGGAACAGGAACTATTACAATCACAAATGGAGAAACCAAATCAGTTGATATTGTTGTCACGGCAGAAGATGGTGAAACTCAGGTGACATATCAGATCAATTTCACTACAGATAAAATTAGATGGAACGGAACTTCATGGAACAATTCAACAGGACCATCTGAAACTGAGGATGCAATTATCGCTGGAGATTTTATCGGAGGACTAACCTCAGCCAATTTAGAGATCAAAGCTGGTGCCACAGTAACTGTCACAGGTACTTTGGACATTCATGGAGACCTCATCAATGAAGGTGAAATTATAGTGGAAAGTGGATCTACATTGTTGACGTATGCCGGGAATCAGGTTACGGGATCAATTACAATCAGGCGAAATACCAGATATGGTGATGGTAAATATAGTTTTGTTGGTAGTCCGGTTCAGCAGAGTGCTGCCATTACAGGCCAAACATTAGGGCCTATAGTTTATCAATACAATGAAGCCACAGCTTTTGGAAGTGATGGGTTGGCGAGATGGCAAGATGCTTCTGATTCTGAACTGATGCCTGGGAAAGGGTATGCCCAGGCCAATCAAAAGATTGTAGAATTTATTGGTGTTCCAAATTCCGGAGCAATAACCTATACAGGTACATACACCTCGGATACTGATGATGCTAATGAGGGATGGAATTTGGTTTCAAATCCTTATGCTGCAGCGATTAATACTTCCAGCTTTCTAACAGAAAACGTGAACAACACCACAGGAGCATTGTACTTGTGGGATGATAATGGATCGGATACTGGAAGAGGATCTAATGATGATTATATCACTGTGAATGCTTCTGGCGCTACAGACAACAACCCTGCAAATGGCAACAATTCGGGCAGGTATAATTTCCATGTTGGTTCGGCTCAGGGATTTTTCGTGAAGCTGGATGAAACCAGCAACAAACAAGTAGTATTCACCGAAAGCATGCGAGTGACTGGAAACAATGCAGATGATCATTTCTTTCGAATAGCCGAAGATATCCAACGTGTACGTATCAATTTGGTAAATGAAGATGGCTTGTTCAAGCAAACTCTCATAGCATGGAATAATGAGGTAGATGATGAGCAGATCAGTAAGTTATACGACGCTCAGATCTTTAATCAAAACGCGGATAATGCCATTTATTCTTATAAAAATGGGATTCCTCTTGCTATTCAGACGATAACTGATCAGAAAGTGTCTATGGATCTTGGTTTCAATGTTGCTGAAGCTGGAGTTTATAGCCTTCAGGCTGATATCTCAGAATGTCAAAGAGAAGTGTACTTGATAGATCATCAAACTGAAGAGATAATTGACCTTACAAATCAAGAATATGTTTTCAGCGCGCTTCAAGGAAAGATAAACGACAGGTTTGAGTTGACATTTGAAAAACAGTCGATCCTCTCTACGGGTGTTACAGGTGAATGGGAAGTATATGTGTCAGATCATCAAGTTCACTTTATTCCTGCTGAAGGTGCCATCCCACAGAACTTTAGAATCTTCTCTTTGGATGGAAAGCTTGTATTTGAGGAATTGATTAATCAAAAATCAGCAGTCTATTTGAATGTTCCCGAAGGTGTTTATTTGATAGCCTATGGTGAGCAATCTCAAAAAATCTTACTTCATTAAATCCAAGCAAAATGACTACTCTAAAATCAAAACATTTACTTTCTGCGATTATTGCAATGATGATAAGTGCACCATTATTCGCTCAAGGAGCCCCACCCGCTACGCCTGTAGATGGAGGTCTGAGCATTTTACTCATTGCGGGAGGTGCATACGCTATTAAGCGAATCAAAGAAAATAGAAATTGAAATCTTGTTTTGCAAAGCAGCCCTATGTTTTGACCTAGGGATGCTTTGCTTTTTTTGATTTACAAAAAATAACCTTTTATCCACAAACTAATCATTTGCGTCTGCAAAATGCACTAGTCAATAGCTATTTGTCATCCCTAAATTCAGTTAACCATTT
Organism: Bacteroidia bacterium; assembly: GCA_030425425.1. Lineage (GTDB taxonomy): Bacteria > Bacteroidota > Bacteroidia > Cytophagales > Cyclobacteriaceae > Marinoscillum. The sequence goes on from JAUIAO010000014.1 coordinate 65,143, forward strand.
TCAGTGATTATGGATGAATTGGGGATAAACTTTCAACCTTCAGAAAGAGAGAAACAAGTTTTAGAAGCTTTGTCTCTAGGCTACAATAGAAATGAAATTGCTAACCAATTGAGGATCAGTAAACACACTGTAGATACTCATCGAAAAAACCTATTGAGGAAGCTCAGTGCCAGAAACGTGGCTCATTTAGTACGGAAATCCGTTCATTACAATTGGTTGGATTGCAAAATAAAAACGTTTTAAGGGACTGGAATAAATGACTGAAATACCCTTTTTGGGGGATTGACAAACAGTGACTTTTATCATAATATAGCACGAATAAACATCATTTCACATCGCGAATTAAAACTTATGAAACACCTATTCAAGTATTTATTATTAATGCTCATAACTTTTAGCGTTATGGCGCAGGATGGAAAGAAAATGACTTTCCAGGGCTCTCTTTTCCAGACGGATCAACCATTCAATGGTACTACCAGTTTGGAGTTTTCAATTATGCTGGACAGTGTGACTACATGGTCGGAGACCTTATCCGAAGTTACTGTTGTCAATGGCTTGTATTCAGTTGTTCTTGGAGAAACTACCCCTCTCCCGGCCAACCTTTTCGAAGGAGTGTCAGAACGAATGCTGAATGTCAAAGTGGATGGAACAGACCTGGGTTCTGTTGCACTTTATGCACCGTTTTCAGCCGGAGAGAAACCAATGCTGCCTCTGGATTTACCGGGAGCAAATGGCAATAGAAGTGTAATGCTTTCCAGTGAGGGAGAAACTGGTGATGATGGTACATTCAGATTGAGCAACGCTGACGGTTTTTCGAGAGTAACCATGTATGCAAATGGATATGAAAATGAATATGACTCAGCCGGTACTGCTAGCAGAGTGTGGACAGGTGCCGGTGGTGCATGGTTTGGTGGCGCAAACGGAACCATGGGTGTGAGAGTTGGTAGTGACGGAGTAGACAATAGCAATGGATTTTTGGAACTAGGAGATAAAGAAGGAGCTCCTCAGGTCAGAGCAGGTATTCGTGAGTTCGAAGATGGTTTTGCAAGAGGTGAGATTAATCTTCACAACAATACGGATGGCAGGAATTCGGTACTTCGTCCGGGTCAATTGTATTTCCTCAATAATGATTTGCCTTATCCTGCAGGATGGTATGGGACATTAGGTGGTTCTGGTTTCTCACAGCTGGTTGGCTATGACTCTATGCAAAATGTCACAGGAGCAATGATTACAGGATTCTGGGGAGGAGGAAGTCCTCAGGTTTATATGGAAGATGAGAATGCTCAAATGAAAACTTATTTGGGAATTGATCCGGGAAGCACAGGTAGATTAGAACTTAAAGGAACTGACGGACAGCCGAACATGGAGTTTGGCGGTAAATGGTGGGAAGACGATGGAGCAGGTGGAAACAGACCATTTTTCAACATGGCAGGTGGTGAAGACGTCTATTGGTATGATGATAATGGTACGCCTAGTGATAGCTCTGATGATCAATCTGGAATGAATCGTCCGAATCTGGTTTGGATGGATGTGCAGAAGTGGGACAATGGTACCGAATTAGGACAATTGACGCTGAGCAGTTCGGATGGTACATCACTTCATATCAGTCCGTACGGAATTGATGGATTGAATATGGACTATAGCGCTAAAGAATTTGTTTTAGAGCATGAATGGAGCGAACAAAGAGTTGGAAATTTAATCGGACTACAGGATGGTGGCCAGATTAATATCGGAGGACTTATTAATCAGGGAGATACTGCTACTTCGTATGGTGGCGGATTCTCAGCAGGTACTAAGTTCTGGGAAGGTTCTCCACAACTTGGATATATCCATTTGAGAGGTACTGTAAATGATGAAAATTATTTCGGTGCAAACATGAAGTTCTCTATGGAAGCTGTGAATCATGGCGAAACAGAAGAAGCGGAATTCAAAATGTATGGATCAGAACTGGACGAATACACCAACTCGAAGGTGGTTCTTCGAATGCAAAGCATAAGAAATGAGGCAGGCCAATCAGCTGCAGAGATAATTGCAGATGGTTCAAGCTCTCCAAACTTTGCTTTGGGTGCAAAAATGTGGGAAGATGATGGAGTTAACCGTCCGTACATGAGAATGAATGGTTCTGTTTCACTTCCTGGTGACACTATAGATTCAGTTGCTACTTTCTATCACCCAGATTTGGTATGGATGGATGTGACGAAATGGGATGACGGTACTGAGAGAGGTCACTTACATCTAAATGGTAATGGCAATACTCACACTATGGAAGACTGGATAGATGAAGTTCGTAATCATGGGAATACATACACTCAGCAGTTGAGCCATGTATTTCGTGTGAAGAATGATAATGATCCATTTTCTGCTGTCTATCTGAATAGATTTGATGATGGTCATGCCCGCTTGCAAGTGGCAGGACACAATAATGGAGAGGCCACTGGTGTAGGTTACCTTGGAGCAAATCACAACGGAGGTTATATGTACATAGGGGGAACGGATCCTAGAAACAATCTAAGAGGTGGTATGTATGTGGCCGACAATCTTCCGCATCTATTCATGCAAGGTACTTTTGATGTAGAAGGTGAAATTCTTCAAGACCAGTCAGGAGCTGATAGCGTGACATATTACCGACCAGAGTTGGTGAATATGGATCTTCATAATGAAGATGGAATGGAATATGGGTCATTGACCTTGAGAGGTACAGATGGATCAGAAATGCACATTTCATCCCACGGAATCAGTGGTGTAGATCTAGATTATAAGGCTAAGGAATTTGTACTGGAGCATGAGTGGAGCGATCAGCAGGTTGGTAACATCATTGGTCTGCAGGACGGTGGACAAATCAATATAGGTGGACTGATAAGCAATGCTGACACAACTATATATGGTGGAGGATTCTCTGCTGGTTCCAAATTCTGGGAAGGAAACCCACAATTAGGATATGTCCACGTGAGAGGTACAGTAAATGAGGCCAACTATTTCGATGCAAATATCAAGTTTGCAATGGAAGCCGTGAATCATGGTGACTATGAAGGTGCTGAATTCAGAATGTATGGAAATAACTTAGATGGCAACAACGCTGCAAAACCGGTATTCCATCTAAATACTGTTCAAGATGCACAAGGGAATAGTGGTTCACACATTAGTGGTGAAGGTTCTGATTCACCAAACTTTGCCTTAGGTGCAAAAGACTGGGAAGACAATGGAGCTAACAGACCATATTTCAGAATGAACGGAGCTACGGCGTTACCTGGTGATACGATAGATGCTGTTCCTACCTTCTATCATCCTGATCTGGTTTGGATGGATGTTCAGGACTGGGGAGACAAAGAAGTGGGAGGTTTTACGCTCCGATCTACTGATGGTGCAGAGTTTGGTTTCAACGCTTATGGTTTCACAGGTACCGTAGAACATTTAAATGTGAATGATTTAGTTTCTTATGGAAATCAGTGGAGAATGAGCTCATTTGGTCTCAATGGAGATGAAAATGCAGAATTCAATGTGGTTGAAATAAACAACGGTCAGAATCTAGGTACAGGAGCAGGTGAAATCAAATTATTTGCCAATGATGGTTCTAATGGAGCAATGTTAGATGGATGGGGAAATGCAACTTTCACAGGTGAAGTAACTGCAACTACACTTACACAATCTTCAGACAAAAGATTTAAGAAGGATATAAACCAAATCGAAGGAGCACTTTCTAAGATTTCAGGTTTGAATGGATATACCTACTTCTGGAATAGAACAGCGAATGAAGAAAAAGGAATCAAGGATGAGTCACAGCAGATTGGTTTGATTGCTCAGGAAGTAGAAAAAGTCTTCCCGCAACTTGTGAAAACTGATGATGAAGGATTTAAGTCTGTCAACTATGCTCAGATGACCGCAGTATTGATCGAAGCTGTAAAAGAACTGAATGCTAAGGTTGAAACTTTAGAGTCTGAAAATACTGACCTGAAAGCTCAGGTAGAAGCTTCGGCAAATCTGGAGAATAGACTGGAACAAATCGAAAAGTTACTTGGAGTGAAAATCAATGAAACTTCTAGTGCTAACAACAAATAATGCATCACATGCACAGATTTGTAAAAAATATATGGTCCATATGTGCTCTGATTTTGTTCAGCACCTCGGTGTTGGCACAGGATTTTGAGCAGCGTTCAGCCAATGCTCCATTAGGAGGAAAGTGGTCTACGTCAGGTACTATGACGCACTTTTCGTCTACGGGGCAAGTGGCAGCACAATCAGGACTGATTTCGTCGGATAGTAACTGGACAGGAACTGTCGGGTTCATTATGCCAAGCTTTAGTCTTGACCCTAATGAACCACCAGTAGCAGTTTCGCTGGAGAGTGAAATATTCTATGAAGTTGGACAATCGTTGATATTGGAAGGATACGATCCGGAAAACGATCCGATAGAATACGTAATCGTATCTCAACCTGGATTAGGAACTCTAACTCCTGTTGATGATAAGCCAAATGAGTTCATTTTTACACCAAATCCAGACGTACAGCCTGATACAGACCTCAGTGATATCATTGAGTTTCAGGTTCGGGAAACTGTAGGGGCGATGAAGACCTCAAATACGGCTCAGATCAGATTTACATTTAGAGCAGAGGATACAGGTCATTCCATTTCTAATTTTGCTTTCAATTCGGCAACTGGAGATTTGGAGCTCACCTGGGACGACCAGCGTCAAAATGACGCCTATGAAGTGGAAATTTTGTACTTCGATCAGTCAGATCCTTTGAATGTCATCCCGGTCTCACTATATAATCAGGCAAATCCAATTAGCGAATATGTTGTAGATGGTTCGTCTGTAGCGTTTGGTATGACTGTGAGTGCTGAAGAGCATCCTTTGGTGACATCACAATCCAAGGTGTTTATCGTTGCGCTTGTTTCATCAGAAAACGGAAACTCTGATCTCGCAACGTTTATCATCGATAACAGTACTGGTGGGAGAATTTCTGCATCTGATGACGGATTATTCTTTGCGTTTGGTAGTGCTATGACGGTGCAGGAAAACAAGCAGGTGGATTTGAGACTGGTAGCTGTAGAGCTTGGAGATTTTGACTTGTCCGAAACTGATGTAGAAATACTTCAGATCGCAAGTCAGGGTACGTTGGGTGCTCCTACTGTAGATCAGGTTACAGCTAATACCAAAACATGGTTGTTGTCATTTACTGCTACTGAAGAAATCGGAGGATTAGATTCTCTTCAATTTCGCATTTACCACCCAGAGCGCCAAATGTATGATACCGCCTGGGCACGAGTGGAGATCAAAGATGTAAATGACCCTCCAAAGATTACGCGAATTGCGGATCAATCAACAGTGGAGGAAACGCCATTTACAGTAAATCTTAGTTATCTGGATCCTGATAATGAAGTAGATATTCTGGTGGAATCAAATGAGTCCAGTAAAGTTTCTACTACCTATGAAAATGGTGTCATCACAGTTACTCCTGGACAGGATTATAGTGGATTGGTTTCTATCAATGTAATCATTACCGAGCAGGGTACAGAGGAAGAATATGTCGCCTTTGATCGATTCGACGTAGAAGTAGAAGCGGTGAATGATCCTCCGGTGGTTGCAGCTATTGATGACCAGACAATTCTAGAAGACAATTCTCTGACTTTGGCAGCTTCTGCGACTGACGTGGATTCGAAAACACAGCTTTTTGATTATTCAGTAGAGATTAGTGATCCTTCCAAGTTTACAGTTACTGTGAATGGTGGAAATATCAGCATTGTGCCATTGGCCAATGTAAACGGCGATTTTGAAGTGAAAGTCTATGCAGATGACCGTCAAGGTACTGCTACATCTAAGTCTGTTGCCGAATCTTTTACACTGAGTATCACTCCTCAGAATGATGCTCCTGTAGCACTAAAATCCTTCAGCTCACAGAAGATCGTACAGGGAATGCCGGCATATAATTTGAATTTATCTGCCTATTTCACAGATGTAGAGAATGGGTCTGATCTGACTTTTACTGCCAGTGGCAACAGTCAGGTAGCGCTTTCTTTTACCGGATCAGTGATGTTGATAGATGCTGCAGATGATTTTACTGGTGTGGAAGATGTAGTGATCACAGCTAGTGATGGAGAACTTTCTGTTCAGCAGACTATTGCATTTGTAGCCGTACAGCAGAATGCCAGCATATCTGTGGCCAATGCTCCAGGAACTCTGACTTACGAAGAGGATTTTGGAACTCAGGTTGTAGACTTGTCTTCTGTCTTTGTAGATGATAACAATGCTGGGGCTGTTTTTACTTTTGATTTAATAGGTGGAAACTTTCTAAATGTTACCATAGATGAAAACACCGGTCAGCTTACCATTACAGCTCCTGATGATTATAATGGATCAGAGTCTTTGTACCTGGTAGGTTCTACAGGAGGACAATCCAGTTTCTTGAGTTTTGATGTGGAAGTGACTGCTGTAAATGACGCTCCACAACTTTCTACCATTGGAAATGTGCTCATTCAGGAAGATTTGAGTGTGACAGGAATATTTGTTGAATTGTCTGATATTGATAATGATGCAGCCGACTTGTCTCTGACTGTAGAATCAATGAATGGTGAACTCATTCCAAATGAGAATTTGACGGTGACAGCAACAACTGGTGGTTATTTGATTGATGCTGCTCCATTGGCGGATGCATTTGGTGCTGCTGAAATTAAAGTGACAGGAACAGATGGTTCGCTTACTGCTACTACATCTTTCAATATTACCGTGCAATCTGTCAATGATAAGCCGACTGTAGTGGCTGAGACAATTGATCCGGCCATAGAAGACGAAGCGTATTCTTTGGATATTTCAAGATTGTTTAATGACGTTGAAAATGATCCGCTGACATTCACTGTTCCCGAATTACCAGAATGGGCATCCTATTCAAATGGAATGATCACTGGTACTCCAGGTAATGATGATGTGGAAACCTGGATTCTTACTATCAGAGCAAGTGATGGAAACGGTGGAAGTGCAATAGCCTCCTATCAGTTGCCGGTACAGAATGTAAACGACGCACCAGTGATAACCGATGTTGGTAACAAGACCATTCAGGAAGATTTCAGTGTCAAAGGTATTATTCTGGATTTTATGGACATAGACAATGATTTGAATGAATTGTCCTTATCTGTGACCTCCAGTAATACAGCATTGATTGCTGAATCTGGGATCAATCTTGTCGCTGCTTCAGGAATCTATGTGCTGGATATTCAGCCAGAGGCAGATCAGTTTGGTGAAGCAGATATCAAAGTGCTGATTAGTGATGGGGAATTGAAAGATTCCACTGTGTTTACAGTGACTGTACAGTCTGTAAACGATGCGCCTATTTTGGTATCCTCTGCTGGTAATATTACCGTAGATCAGGAGAGTCCATGGTCCTTCACATTCCCTGAAGCAAACTTTACAGACGTGGATGATGCTACCCTGACATATACTTTTGTAGAGTTTCCTGATTGGGCAACCTTGGATGGATCCACTCTATCAGGTACTCCGGGTTATGATGATATAGGAACGTATACCTTAATCATGCAAGCTGAAGATGCGGCTGGCGAGACAGTGACTGATCAAGTGACGGTTACAGTCGAGTTTACGATTTATGATGTGACAGTTACAGTGGAAGTTGATGCGGCTTGTAGTAACAGTAAAAGAACCGTGACAGCATCCGGGGCATTCACTTATAATTGGTATGACAGCCAAGATAACCTGATCGGTCAAAATCAAGAATTTCTTTCGCTTGATCCGGGAAACTATGAGATCATAGGTGTCGACTCTGAGGGAAGAACCGCCCCTGAGCGTGTTCAGTTTTCAGTAGAAACATGTGTTGTTCTTGGAGTTGATGGACCTGAAATAGAATTGTACCCTAATCCGACATTTGATTGGCTTTACATCAGAAACGTTGCTGATGGACTGTCAGTCGATATGTTTGATGCGCTGGGGCGATCTCATGAAGTGAAAATGGAAAAAACTGGTTTTGGATATAAAGTTGATATGAGTCAACTGCCTTCAGGTATTTACCTGATTAAAACTAGCCATGACAATAAGGTCAGAAAAGTAGTCAAGCAATAGAGTAATAGACCATAGATGATTAATTAGAAAGCCGGCCTTTGAGTCGGCTTTCGTTTTTAATTGGGAGACCAATCCAAACACCATCGAGTGAAATTCTCCTGTGTGATTTTTGTCACAAACATATAGCTTGAAAAGCGGTTGTTTTGATAAACATTGCCTTTTAATGATTTAAGTCATTTTCAGGTGAGGATTTATTCTATTTAATTTGACATGAAATAAACCTTAGAATTATGAAAAAATTGAAACTATTCGCTTTTTCTCTGATCGCCGCAGGTTTGCTGGCATCATGTGGTGGAGGATCTCAGAAGTCTTCAGAGTCTGAAGAGACCAAAGAAGCTCCTGCAACAGAAGCTGCCACAGAGGAAGCATCCGCTGAAGAGGCTGTGCCTGAAACGGTATCACTCACTATCGAAGGAGATGATATGATGAAATTCAACCTGAAAGAGTTGAAAGTAAAGGCTGGACAGAAAGTGTCTTTGACATTGAAACACGTGGGTAAAATGCCGAAAGCGGCCATGGGCCACAATTGGGTATTGTTGAAGCCAGGTACAGATATTCAAGCTTTCGGTATGGCTTCCATGAATGCTAAAGACAATGACTACATTCCGCAGGATAAAGCGGACCAGATCATTGCTTACACTAAAACCCTTGGAGGAGGAGAAGAAACAACTATCACTTTTGATGCTCCGGCAGCAGGTTATTATAAGTTCATGTGCAGTTTCCCAGGTCATTATGCAACTATGCAGGGTGACTTTATTGTGGAGCCTTAGTAAGAGCAGTTCATTCAAACATCTAAGCCATTATTCAGATGAGCATCATATGTAAATCGGGATAATGGCTTTTTTATCCTATTTATTCATAATTTATAATTGTTCTTTTCAATCGAAATAGAATAGTTAATCCAGTTTGTGATGCTCATTTTCATAGAATAGTAATTGATCATTTATATTATTAGGGATCGTAGTTATTTTTTTAATTTCCTTATCTCTCAAATCTCTATTCAATATTCTATCATATAATTTTGACTTTCATTTCGAATGAGTATTTTATCAATTCGAAATTTTCATTCTGATAATTGCAATAAATTCAAAATAATCAATGGGAAAGACGCTGTTTGATAAGGTATGGGATTCACATGTGGTGCGTAAAATTGAAGATGGACCTGATGTGCTTTTCATAGACCGACATATGATTCATGAGGTGACAAGCCCCGTGGCATTTTTGGGCTTGAAGAATAGAGGGGTGAAAGTGTTGTACCCGGAGCGCACGTTCGCTACTGCAGATCACAATACGCCTACCATCAACCAACACTTACCAGTAGAAGATCCACTTTCGGCAAACCAGTTAAGAGCTTTGGAGGAAAATGCCAATGAACATGGAATCTCTCACTGGGGACTTGGTCATGAGAAAAACGGAATTGTACACGTGGTAGGTCCTGAATATGGAATCACTTTGCCGGGAGCAACTATTGTTTGTGGTGATTCTCATACATCCACTCACGGAGCATTCGGAGCTATAGCTTTTGGTATCGGAACCTCTGAAGTGGAAATGGTTTTGGCCAATCAGTGCATCATGCAGCCGAAACCGAAAAGCATGCGCATCAATATTACTGGAGAACTTTCTTTTGGAGTGACTCCAAAGGACGTTGCACTTTTCATTATTTCCAAATTAAGCACCTCGGGAGCGACAGGTTATTTCGTGGAGTACGCCGGTGAAGTTTTCCAAAACATGAGTATGGAAGGCCGAATGACCGTTTGTAATCTCAGTATTGAGATGGGTGCAAGAGGAGGCATGATCGCACCAGATCAGAAAACATTCGATTATGTACAAGGTCGCGAGTTTGCTCCAAAAGGTGCAGACTGGGACAAAGCCATGGAGTATTGGAATACACTGAAGACTGACGATGATGCTTCTTATGATAAAGAATTGACTTTTGATGGTTCAGAAATCGAACCAATGGTAACATACGGTACCAATCCAGGAATGGGAATGGGAATCAGCCAAACTATCCCAACAGCTGCTGAGATGGATGCGGCCGAGGCTAGCTACAAAAAATCCTTGGGCTATATGGGCTTTGCTGAAGGTGAAAACGTGAAAGGCAAGCAAGTTGATTATGTGTTTTTAGGTAGCTGCACCAATGGAAGAATTGAAGATTTTAGAGCATTTGCTTCTGTGGTGAAAGGCCGAAAGAAGGCAGATCACGTGACGGCTTGGTTGGTGCCGGGCTCGCATCAGGTAGAAGCTGCCATAAAAGAAGAGGGGCTGTTGGATATTTTCACTGAATCGGGTTTTCAATTAAGAGAGCCGGGTTGCTCAGCATGTCTGGCGATGAATGATGATAAGATTCCAGCAGGCAAACTCGCAGTTAGTACATCAAACAGAAATTTCGAAGGACGTCAGGGACCAGGTTCCAAAACAATCCTTGCCAGCCCACTGGTGGCAGCTGCAAGTGCTGTGATGGGAGTAGTTTCTGATCCGAGAGAATTGATCGCATAACGTAATACGCCGAACGCTATCCGCTTTAGGCTTTTTAGATTTTTCAAAAGTAAAAGCGGTCAGCGAATAGCGGATTGCAATGAGCGTAAAAATGAGAGATTATCACAAATACGATATTTGGCACGAAAGCCACAGATTTGTATTGAAGACATACAGGATTACAGAAGGTTTTCCGAAGACTGAGCAGTATCGATTAGTCGATCAAATGTGTAGGGCATCATCATCCATTCCCACTAATATAGTAGAAGGGTGTGGGCGAGAAACTGATAAAGAGTTCAGACAGTTTCTGGTGGTATCCAGAGGTTCAGCAAACGAGATGGAGTATCATCTACTGTTAGCGAAAGATTTGGGCTACATCTCAGAAGAAACCTACACGGAACTATTTGATATTGCGAATAAAATAGTGAGAAGTTTAACCAATTTAATTAAAAAGCTGTAAGCGCTTTACGCCTTACGCAATTCGCTTTTTTGCCTACTTCGAGGTTTAAGTGATATGCGGTTAGCGGTCAGCGGTCAGCGAAACGCGAAAATGGCTTACGATAAATTTGAAATATTAAAAACTACGGCAGTTCCATTGCCAATAGAGAATGTGGACACTGACCAGATTATCCCTGCAAGATTCCTGAAAGCTACTGAGCGAAAAGGATTTGGGGACAACTTGTTTAGAGATTGGAGATATAACAATGACGATACTCCGAAAGAAGATTTCGTCCTAAACAACCCAATTTATAGTGGTAAAATTCTTGTTGGCGGAAAGAACTTTGGTTCTGGCTCCTCTAGAGAGCATGCTGCATGGGCGGTTTACGATTATGGATTTAGATGTGTGATATCCAGCTTCTTTGCAGATATCTTCAAAAACAATTGTCTTAATATTGGAGTGCTTCCTGTACAAGTGAGCGCTACGTTTTTGGACAAGATTTTCACGCAAATTGAAGCTGATCCAAATGCAGAATTTGAGGTAAATCTCCCTGAGCAGACAGTCACTATTCTAGCAACAGGAGAAAAAGAAAATTTCGATATCAACACCTACAAAAAAGGCAACATGCTGAATGGTTTTGATGATATCGACTATTTGCAAAATATGAAAGAGGATATTACTGCTTTTGCGGCAGATACGCCTCTTTAAATATAAAATCAACATTTATTGGTTGAGGCTATACCTTATATAAGGTATAGCCTTTGCCATATTTAATAACTAATGCTTTGAAAGTAGAAATACTAGACACCACACTCCGAGATGGGGAGCAGACTTCCGGCGTTTCTTTCACTGATAGTGAGAAGTTGACGCTTGCTCAGCAGTTGTTGGAGGAACTGAAAGTAGATCGATTAGAGGTGGCTTCCGCCAGGGTTTCTGATGGTGAATTTAAAGGTGCGCAGAAAATCCTCAATTGGGCTAAGGACAATGGTTATCTACATCAGGTAGAGATATTGGGTTTTGTGGATGGCACCATTTCGGTAGATTGGATCAAAAACAGTGGCGGTCAGGTAATCAATTTACTTTGTAAAGGCTCTAAAAAACACTGTGAAGGTCAGCTTAAGAAGACCGTAGAACAGCATTTGGCGGATATAGAGGGAACGATTAAGTATGCAGAGAAGCAAGGACTGACAATCAATGTTTATTTGGAAGATTGGTCCAATGGAATGAAAACTTCTCCAGAGTATGTCTTTACGATGGTGGAAGGTTTGCTCAAAATGCCTGTGAGCAGAATCATGCTGCCGGATACGCTTGGTGTTCTCAATCATATCGAAACATCAAAATATTGTGGAGAAATGACCAGTCGTTTTCCCAATGCTCATTTCGATTTTCATGCCCACAATGATTATGATCTTTCAGTTGCTAACGTTTATTCTGCATTGGAAGCAGGTATTAGTGGGATTCACACTACTTTGAATGGGCTAGGTGAAAGAGCCGGAAATGTGCCTCTTTCTAGCGTAATAGGCATTGTAAAAGACCACCTCAATGGTGATCTGAATGTGGATGAAACCAAACTATATAAGGTTTGTAAAATTGTAGAGTCTTTTTCTGGAGTCCGAATCCCTGCCAATAAGCCATTGATAGGTGAGTTTGTGTTTACACAAACCAGCGGTATTCATGCCGATGGAGACAGCAAGGACAATCTCTATCATAACGATTTGAATCCTGCACGTTTTGGCAGAACCTACACTTATGCTTTGGGTAAGATGTCCGGTAAGGCCAATATCAAAAAGAATCTCGATGAATTAGGAATAGAGCTGACAAAAGAGGAGACCAAAATTGTCACACAGAAAATCATTGAACTGGGTGATAAGAAGGAGTCAATTACCAAAGAGGATTTGCCTTATATCATCAACGATGTGCTGAGAAGTCAGAAATTGGTGGATCGTGTAAAGATCAAAAATTACTCATTATCTGTCGCACAAGGATTGAGGTCTATGGCCACTTTGAGCATAGAAATAGATGGGAAGACCTATGAGAAAACAGCTTCTGGAGATGGGCAATATGATGCTTTCATGAACTCTCTTCATCTGATTTACAAAGACTTAGGAGAATCTTTGCCGAGATTGGTGGATTATGAAGTTCATATTCCTCCCGGTGGAGAAACAGACGCTTTGGTGATTACTACTATTAGATGGGAAAATGGAAAATCATTCAAAACCCGTGGACTAGACCCAGATCAGACTGTTGCAGCTATTAAGGCAACCATCAAAATGCTCAACGTCATCAGAAATTAATCAAACAATTAGAATATCAATAAGAAAAGTTTTTATCAATGGATTTTAAAATAGCCACACTTCCGGGAGATGGTATTGGACCGGAAATCGTAGATCAGGCAATCAAAGTAATGAATGCTGTAGGTGAAAAATATGGTCACCAATTTGATTTTGAATTTGCCCCGACTGGTGCGGCAGCAATTGATGCAGTGGGAGAACCTTATCCTGACTCTACACACGAAGTATGTATGAATGCCGATGCAGTGCTTTTTGGTGCTATCGGTGATCCCAAATACGATAACGATCCAAAAGCGAAGGTAAGACCTGAGCAAGGGTTGCTGTTGATGAGAAAGAAACTAGGGCTTTATGCCAATATTCGTCCGGTGGCTACTTTCCCGTCTTTGATAGATAAGAGCCCATTGAAGAACGATCGGGTAGAAGGTGCTGATTTTGTTGTGGTAAGAGAGCTTACTGGTGGTATCTATTTCGGTGATAAGGGTCGATCAGAGGATCTCAACCGTGCATTTGACAACTGTGTATACACAAAGGAGGAAGTAGAACGTATCTTGAAACTGGCATATGATTATGCAGGGAAGAGAAATAAGCGATTGACAGTAGTCGATAAAGCCAATGTGCTCAGTACGTCCAGATTGTGGAGAGAAGTGGCTCAGGAGATGGAAAAGGATTATGCTGATATCGAAACAGATTACATGTTTGTGGATAATGCGGCTATGCAATTGATCCAGTGGCCAAAGAAATTTGATGTTATGGTGACTGAAAACATGTTTGGTGACATCCTTTCGGATGAAGCAAGTGTAATTACCGGTTCATTAGGATTATTGCCATCGGCTTCTGTAGGAGTACATACCTCTGTATTTGAACCGATTCATGGTTCATATCCGCAGGCTGCAGGTAAAAATATCGCCAATCCAGTAGCCACGATCCTATCAGCGGCCATGTTGCTGGAATCATTGAATTTGTTGGAAGAAGCTAAGGCTGTTAGGGATGCTGTGAATGCTTCTTTGGATGCTGATTTTGTGACTGAGGATATCAATAAAGAAGCAGGAAAATCTACTTCAGAGGTGGGAGACTGGATCGCGGCAAAAGTCAAAGCATAATTGAAAATTAGTTGCCCTTTTAAGAAGCCTGAGATAAAAGTTCAGGCTTTTTATATAATTGGGAATTATGGTTGTTGAGAGGATGATTTGATGTGCTGGAGAAAACAGAAATGTAACTTCGAGATTGTATATTCAATCATACATGCTCATTTTGTGACAAAGAATGGATGTGATACTACAGCGCAGTAAAATTTCAATCTTTTAAAAGTACATTTTTGATAATGATAATCTCAGTAAACAAAAATTTGATTTTTGAAGTTTGACGAGCTGTGAATTCAGTCAAAATCCATTTTCAAGCCTTTTTTTAAGAATTTGATACTTTATAGGGTAGGAATGGTCCTCAATCTTGATAATTTTATTAATATTAGCTTTTTCTAAGAATATTACATTAACCTACTGTAGAAATATGAAACAATATTTTACCAAAATTTTTCTATTAGTGCTTTCCTTTTTCATCGGGATCACTGCTTATGGACAAGTTTCCATTGCGGGTCAGGTGACAGATGCTGCCACAGGTGAAGCCCTGATAGGTGTAAATGTACTTGTGAAGGGGACAGTGCTTGGAACCATCACAGATGTGGAGGGCAATTTTAATTTGAGCATCAAGGAGCCACCGCCTGTTACACTAGTGATATCCAGTGTTGGCTATGAGCGCATTGAATTGGAAATTGATCAATCGACAATATCCAACCTCAAGGTTGAGCTCAATGAATCATTTATGCTAGGTCAGGAAGTAGTGGTTTCAGCTTCCAGAGTAGAGGAAAATATTTTACAATCCCCGGTGAGTATTGAGAAAATGGACATTCTTGCTGTGCAAAATACCTCTGCAGATACCTATTACAAAGCTATTGCCAACCTCAAGGGTGTTGATGTAGCTACAAGCAGTATCAACTTTCAAATCATCAATGCTCGTGGATTTGCTTCCACCGGTAATACCAGGTTCGTGCAGCTTATTGACGGTATGGATACTCAGGCACCAGCTTTGAATTTTCCTATCGGAAACCTGAATGGTCCGTCTTCACTAGATGTAGAAAGTGTGGAATTGATTCCTGGTGCTTCTTCCGCTCTTTATGGTCCGAATGCTTTCAATGGTATATTGTTGATCAATAGTAAGAATCCATTTGATTATCAGGGATTGAGTGCTACGGTAAAGACTGGAATAAACCATATAAACTCCCCAATCCCGGGACGTGATCCGGCTTTGTTGTATGATGCGTCTATTCGCTATGCTAAAGCAATTAACAACAAATTTGCTTTCAAAGTTAACTTTTCACATAGTCAAGCTTCAGATTGGGAAGGTAGTTCTTCATTTGATAGAAATGCTCATTTACAACCTGAAGGATTTTCATTCAATCCTGCTGCCGACAGATTGCACTACATGGGAGATGAAGCATCCACGAATATCGGTTTCTTAAGTTTTGCGGCAAAAGCAGCCTTTGCTTCAGAAGCAGCAGGTGTTCCTGCGGATGAAGAAAATCCTGCATATGAAGGCTTAAGGTCTATCTTTAAGGGTTTAGATGTTGTGGATTACTTAAATGATGTGCCAGGACATACGGTAGCAAGGTCTTCATATATTGAAAGATCTCTAATTGATTATGGTGCTGAGAATACCAAGGCTAATGTAGGCTTATTCTATCGTATTAATGATCAAATGGAGTTAAGCTACATGTACAATGCTGGTTTTGGAACTAGTATTTACACGGGTGCTCAGCGATACTCTCTGAAAAACTTTGGAATACAGCAGCATAGGTTACAGCTTCGTGGAAGTAATTTTTATGTTCGAGCATATGGTACCTTTGAGAATTCCGGAGACTCTTATATTACTGAATTTCTGGGAAATGTAATGAATGAAAGCTATGCCAGTAATAGCTATTGGTTTGCGAGATATACAGCTAAATACCTAGAGTATTTGAAGGATCAGGACTTATCTCCAGGAGATATAAACAATTTAGCTGATGATCAGAGAATCACTATTCAGGAGCAAGCACATATTTATGCCAGAAATGAGGCGGATGTAATTCGCTATGAAATAGGAAGCAAGGAATTTGATCGTTTCAAAGAAAAGGCATTGGAAAAAGATGAGAATGTGCCGTACACTATTCCTGATGGTCCTTACTTCAATGATAAGTCTAAAATGTATGATGCATCAGCGCAATATGATTTTACTGAGGCTCTAGACGGAAAGCTTGAGTTGCAGGCTGGTGCAAGCTTCAGAACATTCGATCTTAGGTCAAATGGTACCATATTCCCTGATCAAAATGGAGGTATTCAGATCAATGAATTTGGTGGATATATTCAGGCTGCAAAGTCAATTGTCCCCGAAAAACTCAAATTGTCAGGGTCTTTGAGATTTGATAAAAACCAAAACTTTAACGGTCAGGTTAACCCGCGTATATCTGCCGTTTATACTTTCGCTAAAACCAACAATTTAAGGGCATCCTTCCAGACAGGTTTTAGAAACCCAACAACTCAGGGCCAGTACATCGATTTGAACGTGATTTCCGCCAGATTACTTGGTGGATTAGAAGATAACTACATCAAATATGATTTGACTACCAATGGATATACAGGGGGGTCTGTTCAAGAATTTAGAACTGCTTTTTTCAATGATCCTGCAAATGTTAGTGAACATTTATCATTGTTAGAAGAGGTGAATACTTATGATCCTGTTACTCCGGAGAAAGTAAAATCGATAGAATTGGGCTACAAAAGTCTAGTGAAAAATAAGTTGATGATCGATGCTGTGTATTATTACAATCTTTATACAAACTTTATCACACAGGTGAGAATACATAAGGCTTCGGCTGATGTCTTAGATCCTTCAAATCCAACTGCATATACTTCACTTTTAAGTAGTGATGCAGACAACACGTTCCAGATTTATACCAACCTTGATGATAATGTGACTTCTCAAGGTGCGGCTCTTGGATTGACTTATTCTCTCCGTGATGGATATCAAATAGGCGGTAATTACTCTTGGAATAAACTAATTGGTGGTTTTACCGATAATAATCTGACCGAATTCAATACGCCTGAGCACAAATTCAATATCAACTTCGGTAATAGAAAGTTGACAGATAATATTGGATTTAATGTAACTTATAGATGGCAGTCAGCTTTTGATTGGCAGTCATCATTTGCTATAGGACCTGTAGATTCATATAATACTTTAGATGCACAGGTATCCTATAGAATGAAGCCATTGAAGTCTGTTTTGAAAGTAGGAGGATCCAATATTCTGAATGATTATTATATCCAAAGTCTTGGTGGTCCTGATATTGGAGCGATCTATTATATCTCCATCACTTTTGATGAATTAATGAATTAAATCTATTTATTACCAATCTAACTAGAAGCCTAATCCTTATGGATTGGGCTTTTTTTATAATAAGCCGATATTTATGGTATGGAAAAGCAGTCATTTAGGTACTTAAGCCAATTGAGAAATAGGCTACATGTAATAGTTTTTGGAACAGACACACCTGCCGGACGATTATTCGATGTTGTGCTGTTAGTGGCCATACTGGTGAGTATAATAGTGGTAATGTTGGAGAGTGTTCGCGAAATACATGATGACTATGAAAGGTTGTTTGATGTTTTGGAATGGAGCTTGACCGTATTGTTCACCATAGAATATTTATTAAGAATCTTTATTACCAGGAAACCCAGAGGGTATATTTTCAGCTTTTTTGGAATAGTAGATTTTATAGCGCTATTACCATCATATATCGCATTATTCATCACTGGGGGATCATATTTAGTAGTTATTCGTGCGATACGATTATTAAGAGTTTTTAGGATCCTTAAGCTGAGTAGATACATTGATGATGCTCAGTATCTGGCACAATCTTTATATAATTCGCGTCAGAAGATTCTGGTATTTATGGGAGCTGTTTTCACTTTAGTCATGATTACTGGTACTTTAATGTATCTAATAGAAGGAGGTGAGAATGGATTTACGAGTATTCCACGAAGCATTTACTGGGCAGTAGTTACAGTAACGACAGTTGGGTATGGAGATATTGCACCTCAGACCATTTTAGGGCAAAGTTTCGCAACACTGCTGATGCTTGCCGGATATGCTATAATTGCTGTGCCTACAGGTATTGTAAGCTCTGAAATGAAAAAAATAGATAGGAATATGCATTGGCACGTATGTTCGAGATGCAAATCAGAAAATCCAAAAGAAGCAAATTATTGCATGAAGTGCGGTAACCAGATGACATAAAAAAACCGGGACAAGCCCGGTTCTTTGAAATATTAATAAGGTATTGTAATTACATAGGTGACAATACACCAGCAATTACATGAATAGTTCCATTATCGTTTTCTGCTGCATTTGGAAGAGCAACTTCAGCATCGAAATTGGTGTAAGTTGTTTGATCAGTTAAATCAACATCACCATTTCCATCTAGGTATATTCCTATGCCATTCTGAGCAGGTATTGCATCTGTATTGTTAAATACTAACAAGCTTCCGTAAGTTGTTCCATCAGCTGTGTAAGCAGTGTTAAAAGATTCGCCAGTTGTCAATTGGTCAGGAGTAACCTCACTCATTACAACGTGATTTGCAATAATGCCATACCACTGCTGTCCTGTGAAAGAAGCAGCTGTAATTGATCCTGCATCAAAAGTAGCATTGGTCGGAGCGAATACAGTATGTTTTGTTGTTCCTGCAAGAATTGAAGTAAGTGTTGTTAATGAATTTTCAGAAGCAAAAGCATCAGCCAAAGCTATACCTTCTGCCAGAATTGTGAAATTTGATCCAAGCAGTAATGTTCCTGCATTTGTACCAAGTATTGGCGTTAATGATGCACCAACACTAGGTGGAATTAGAACAGAAGCTACAGTATGAACTACACCATTGGTTGCTTTCATGTCTTCATCTAAAATTAGAATGTCACTGGTCGATGAACCTGTAAGCAACGTTCCATCATCGTTTACAACTATTTCCTCGCTTCCAGCACTTTGTGTCGAAATTGTCGTGCCCGCAGTAAGATCTGAAGACTCATATCTTGTTGCAATAAGGTGATAAGCCAAAACATTCTTGATGATATCAGGATTAATTAGTGTAATATCCTGTGGAAAACCATCGGTAGCAAGCAAGCCTGCAAATGCACTATTAGTTGGTGCAAACAAGGTAAAATCGCCTTCTGCTCCCAAAGTTGCTACAAGGTCAGGGTAGAACTCTAAGTATTTTTCCAAAGAATCTAATCCATCAGTATTTTTCACAATCTCCATGATTGTTTCTGTAGGAGCTGGCTCGCTATCATCTTCTCCACAGCTCGAGGTAAATCCAATAATCAGTACCAGACTGAACAAAGCCAGTACCTTCAATGGGTTCATTGCGTTTTTCATCATCTTCTTCAATTTGTTTGTTAAATGTTAAATTCTCAATAGTAACTTTTAAAAGCCAATAAAGTTATGAAATTTATTATGCAAGCATACTAAAAATTCGATTTTATTAGCATAGAATAGAATTTCCAATATTACTAAATCTTTTCTTTTGAAAGCTTTTTGTGTAGTTCATTTATTTTCATCAGCGCTGCAGAACCATACCACGGCCTTAGCTCCATCTCTAGTCTTCCAGCTTGTATAGCCGGGTCTGAATTGGTGAGTGCCTCTGCTTCTTCAATGGTTTCCACTGCAAAAACATAGATTCCTCTTATTTCTTTGTCATCCATGAATGGTCCTGCCAAAACTAATTTACCTTCTTCAGCCATGTGGGTGATATTGTCCATATGGGCTTTTTGCAGCCTGGCGGCTTCTGTGGAGTCCTGGTTCCGGTTCGGTCCGGCAATGAGATTGGCCATAATAAATTTCCGCATCCCGTATGCATCAGCACCGGTTTCTGCAGCCAGCAACGAATCGAATGTAGATTCTTCTGGGATTGCACTCTCACTAACTGCTTGATTACTAGTTGAGTTACAGGCAAGTAATATTGTGGCTATTGCGAGGATCAAATAAATATTTTTCATAATTTGTAGGAATTTCTGCTTCCAGCTAATCTATACTTTTTTGTAATCAATCGACTCACCGATAATAAATGTCGGAATAGCTAGTTATGATTAATGCAATTAATTCTATGAAAAGTCATAATAAAAGTGATCTACTGCCTAAAAACTATCAGGAATTGCTCTTGAAATACAGAAAGCAAGAACCAGTAGTTTTAGCTATGGGGGATCTCCCAAAATCAATAAGAAAGACTGTAAACTCAGGTTTGCAGCATTATACTGGTGAATGGAGCAGTACACAGAGAGCTCATTTGTTAAAGCGGTGCATGTTTGGCATTGACAAGGATGATTTGAATAGTGTTGATAGCTTATCAATGGACGAGATCGTGGAAATGCTTTTTCAGCAACGTGAAGTTACCCCACCGGTCAATGATTACAATGAAGTGGCAGAAGCCGAAGATCCGGATGTGCCTTTTGGTGAAACCTGGGTCAATGCGAAGCACGGGAATGATTGGGAAGGACCAAGGACCGTCAGCCTGAAGGTTTGGTTGATTAGAAAAATGCTTCTACAGCCAGTTGGTCTGGAGGAAAAAATGGTATTTTTCTGGCACAACCTGCTCCCAATTCAAACCTGGGGGATATTTTTTGGAAAGCTGAGTTATCAGTATTTTGATATGCTCAGAAGGAATGCTTTCGGCAACTTTAAAACAATGATCAGAGAGCTCACACTAAACCCTGCTATGCTGATTTACCTCAATGGTGCATTCAACATCAAAGAAGCTCCTGATGAAAATTATGCCCGAGAGCTTCAGGAGTTGTTTTGCATCGGTAAAGGTCCGAATGCCAAATTCACTGAAGGTGATGTGCAGATGGCAGCCCGAGTGCTTACCGGCTGGACATTCGATTGGGAAAAATGGGAAACAGAAGGGGAATTAGAAGCGGTATTTGTCCCTGAAATACATGACTCGAGTGATAAAACGTTTTCTTCGTTTTATAATGATCAAACAATTGCTGGTAGAAGTGGAGTAGATGCCGCTGTGGAATTAGATGAAATGCTGGATATGATTTTTTCCAATCAGGAAACAGCACTTTACATCTGCAGGCGTTTCTATCAGTTTTTCGTCTATCCGGAAATCGATGATACCGTAGAGAAGCAAGTGATTGCGCCACTTGCAGAACTGTTTCGGAACCATAATTATGAGATAAAACCAGTCTTGGAAGCGCTTTTGAAAAGTGAGCATTTTTACGATCATGCCAATATTGGGGCAATGATCAAGAGTCCGCCTGAGTATATTTTTGGATTATGGCGAGCATTTGGGGTTAATACAGCTGAAGAGGATGATCTCACTGCAAATTTTTTACAGCATCAGGGGTTGCTCTGGTACATGTCCGCATTAGGAGCGGAGATTGGTGATCCTCCGAGTGTTTCGGGCTGGCCGGCATATTATCAGGAACCTTCCTTTGATAAGTATTGGATTACAACGGACACTATTGCCAATAGAGCTATAGCGAGTGATTCGCTTGTATTCTGGGGATTTTGGGTTCATGAAGACCTTTCTGTTCCGGCAGATTTAATTGCCTTTGTTAAAGGTCTTACTAGTCCTGCTGATCCAAATGAAATGCTACGTGAAACCACTGAGATTTTTCATGGTATTCCTGTGGATGAAGTGATTATCGGGCAATTGAAGAAAATATTATTGTCCGGTCAGGATTCAGATGTGTATTGGACAGCTGCATGGCAACAGCTCATGGCAGATCCGGACAATGAGGAATATAAGCTGGTGGTAGAGAACAGGCTCAAAGCTACCTTTCAATATTTATTACAAATGGGAGAATCTCAACTGATGTAAGATGAAAAGAAGATCTTTTGTAAAACACATTGCTCATTCGCTTGCCGCTCCGGGAATCCTGGGGACTATGGGTTTCAAATTGCCCGGATCGCATTCACTTTCTTCATTGTTGAGAATGGCTATTGACACAGATAGAGTGTTAGTGTTGATTTTTATGGATGGTGGAAATGATGGTTTGAATACAGTCGTTCCGTTGGATCAGCTTTCTGCATTGAACAAAGTAAGGCCACATGTGGTGCTGCCAGAGAATTCATTATTGCAGCTCGACCGTTCGGAGGTGGGACTTCATCCGGCACTGGAAGGATTGAAATCCCTCTATGATGAAGATCGGCTGCAGATCATTCAGAATGTGGGTTATCCAGATCAAAACTATTCCCACTTTCGCTCGGCGGATATCTGGATGAGTGGATCGGATGCCGATGAGTTGGTGAACTCCGGCTGGACGGGAAGATTTCTCAATGAAACATTTCCGGGATACCCGGATAGCTACCCTAATGAAGATATGACTGATCCATTGGCAGTTGAGATTGGCTATGGCAGCTCGTTGCTATTTCAAGGACCTCAATCTGCCATGAGTATGGTGATCAGTGATCCCGATTTCTTTTATGATTTAGTGGATGGAGAGGAGCAGCCTGCTCCTGATACTTTGGCGGGTGATAAGCTTCGATACGTGCGTCTCATTGCTCGGCAATCACAATCTTACGGGCAAACTGTTAAGCAAGCAGCTGATAAAGTAAAACGGCAAGTAGATTTTCCTCTGACATTCATAGCACAGCAGCTCAAAATCGTGAGTCAACTGATAGCAGGAGGCTTGAAAACGCCTCTTTATATGGTCCGATACGGTGGATTCGACACGCATGATGCGCAAGTAGAAGAAAGCGATCATACCGCTGGAGAGCATGCACAGTTACTTCAGGAACTCAATGATGCTGTGATGGCTTTCATGAAGGATCTGGAAATGCAAGGTACGGATGATCGAGTGGTGGGGATGACCTTTTCGGAATTTGGGAGACGCATCGTTAGCAACGCCAGTTTGGGAACGGATCACGGGGCAGCAGCTCCATTGTTTTGTTTTGGAAATGCGGTGATGGGAGGTGTGACAGGAGAAAATCCACAGATATCTTCAAGTGCTACCTATGATGACAATCTGGATTGGAAGGTTGATTTCAGGCAAGTCTATGCTTCCCTTTTAGAGCAATGGCTAGGGACGGACTCTTCGGTGATTTCCAATGTGTTGAATGGTGATTTTGAATCCGTAGAGATCATTGGTGAAAGAACAGAAACCTTATCTGCTGCATCACAGGTCAGTCGTGATCTTTTGGTTTACCCCAATCCAATGAAGGATCATGTGACTATTAGAATGTCACCAACTTTTGAGAAAGTAAGTGTTGATCTGATCGATATGGCTGGTCGAAAAGTGTTGAATATTTATAAAGGTCAAATTCAGTCGCCGAAGGATTTAATTTGGAATGCATCTCAGGTGCCAGCCGGAAGGTATTTTGTGAGTGTGCGTGGGCCTCAGACAAGTAGGATGTTTTCTGTCATTAAGCTATAAAAAATAAGGACGCCCGAAGAAAAATCGAACGTCCAGATTTTAGTTAAGTAAGTTGGTGAAAGCTTTATAATGTCTCTACGGACTTTTTATACATTCTGAAAAAGAGGAACGGAAGAAAACCAAATCCAAAGATCAGAAAGCTGGTTGCCAGCATGACGCCAGCTCCCATCAAATGCATTATCTTCATCAATGAGGACAGACCTAAGAGTATGACAGAAGCTGCTCCAAATATCCATTTGAGTCGCTCTGACATGACTTGTACGGCCAGTTCCTTGTATTTACTCACCAGAAAAATCGGGATGAAAATAAAAGAAAAGCCGAATAGGCCTATTCCCAGGAGTAGCATGGCGCCTGGTTGGTGAAGGATTTTGAATAATGTGCCAGCTGAGAAGGCAAGTGAAAAAACAAAGCCTGAAATGTAGGTTAATCGTTTCATGTTCATAATTTTGTTATAGTTAAGTAAGAATAAAGTTTCATTTTGAATCTCCTCGTAACCATTCGGTGAGGTTTGAAGGAAAGCTTTTTGATAGGCCTGCTCGAAAGTCAGGCCTTTTTTCATGTTGATCTCCACCAGACAGCACATGTGATCCAGCAGGTCATCACTCAGTGATTTGTTCTTGATCTTGCTCTCTTTGATCTGAGCCTCGATGTAGTCCACTTGTTCGTCGGTTATCATATTGGTAGTGTGTTATATTCATTGAAAATTACCTTTTGGATTGTGCTCATAAAGTCCTTTAGCTCGGCCATCTGGGAGTTGGTTTCGGTTTCTCCTTTTGCAGTGAGGAAATAGTACTTTCTGATTCTTTTCCCGATCGCTTGCTCTTCATAATCCACTATACCATCCGCCAGTAGTTTGTGCAGGGCCGGGTAGAGCGAACCATCCTTGATGAGAATCTTTCCTTCCGTAAGCTCTTTCACCTTTTGAGAGATTTCATATCCGTACATTTTCCCATGCTCTGAGAGCAGCTTCAAAACCATCACTCCGATGGTGCCTTTCAATAGTTCCTTTGAATACATAGGACAAAAATACATAGAAATATGATGCATCAAAATATAATGCATAATAATTCTGTGTTTAAATATCTATGAAAATCTAAAAAACGATGATTAGAGGTTTTGAAGGTGGTTTTTGAGGAAAAAAATATTTGTGGATGGGAGGGAATTTCTTTGGGAATCTATTTTTTGATAGGCATTGACTATCAAAAATCTGATAGTTTAGGTATTCTGTGAGGTAAAAAAGAAAGGCTCAAGTTGCGACTTGAGTCCAATTCAAAAGTGGAAAATTGCTAAGTTTTATGTGGCGGAATTAAAAGTATAAATATCAACATCCGTTTCTGTGCCAGTTCGATAAAGGAATTCTATTGTTGACAAATCATGTCCGATGTATGGAGTTGAGGATTCTGGATTAGTATCAATATCCAATTTAATTTCGAGAATTGAGCATAATTCAAACTCTGATTTTATAGAACAAATTTCATCCTCTAAACCAGTTAATTTGTCTAGAACTTCTTTTACCAAGGAATTTATGTCAAGATATTCTTTCCCGATATCAGTTGACAGTTCCCAAGAAGAACACGGATATCGTTTATTTGATGAATATATGGCTTCTCCTTTTCTACGGATTTTAGTCGGTTCTAACTGAAGGCGCTTTGTGATGATATCTGGGTCAATTTCACCTTTTAATGCGAAATACACATATGACTCACATTTTTCCATTTCTAGATACTATCGCATATTTAGTGTGCAACTGAAATTTTCAATATATCAAGTTTTTAAAATTTCCTGAGCCGAAGTGTGTTCTACACAATCTTCGAAGGGTTCTTCTGCTGAGATTTTCAAAAGTTCAACAATCTCTTTTGGAAGAGAATTAATAGAAGCTTTTCTATAACCTTCGATTTGCGTGATTACCGTTTCATCATCTAAATTGGTTATCCAATTGATCAGAGATATTTTACGTTGCTCAATGGTCATATTGTAAATATACAAAAACAGTGTGGTTTCAAATTCAGCAGTAATCAATGATAATTCATAGCACAACTATTCTTTATAAAATCACCGATCTCAATCCCTAAATCGTTTTGTGATTTCCTCGTAAGCATCGATGCGCCTGTCACGAAGGAAAGGCCAGATTCTGCGAACATCCTCAGACCGCTTCATATCT
Source organism: Bacteroidia bacterium (assembly GCA_030425425.1). Classification (GTDB taxonomy): domain Bacteria; phylum Bacteroidota; class Bacteroidia; order Cytophagales; family Cyclobacteriaceae; genus Marinoscillum. The sequence continues at coordinate 91,030 of JAUIAO010000014.1, forward strand.
ACTTCAATTACCTGAGTGGTTTCTTCTTCCCCGGCCTTGAAAAGCAATTCTCCTTGTGGACCAGCTACGAAGCTACTCCCCCAGAACTGTATGCCTCCGGTCACGCCTGTCCAGTCAGGTTCTATACCCACGCGGTTTACCGAAATGACCGGTAAACCATTTGCAACGGCATGTCCACGCTGTGAGATCGTCCAGGCGTCTCTTTGGCGCTCCTTCTCGGCTGGATCATCTGTTGATTCAAAGCCGATGGCAGTAGGGTAGATAAGTAAATCGGCACCAGCCAAAGCCATCAAACGGGCAGCTTCAGGATACCACTGATCCCAGCAAACCAAAACACCAAGTTTACCAACTGAAGTCTGTATCGGATTGAAGCCCATGTCTCCCGGTGTAAAGTAGAATTTCTCATAATATGCCGGATCATCAGGAATGTGCATTTTTCGGTATCGCCCAGCTTCTGAGCCATCCTTTTCGAAAACTACCGCAGTATTGTGATAAAGTCCCGGGGCACGCTTTTCAAACAATGAAGTCACTAGTACGATTCCCAATTCTTTGGCAATGGTAGCAAATTGATTGTAGGAGGGGCCAGGAAATGGCTCAGCTAAATCAAACATCTCCGTTTCCTCCGCCTGACAGAAATAAATGCCAGTGTGCAATTCCTGAAGTACGACCAACTCTGCTCCATCAGCCACACATTGGCGGATGCCATCGATACTTTTATTGATATTGTTTTGAGTGTCGGTGCTGCAAGATTGCTGCACCATTCCTACTTTAAGCGTTTTCATTCCGAATAGGGTTCTTTGAGTTTTATTACAATGTAAGTTGCTTAGGAAAACAGGCAACGCCTGTTAGAGCCATGAGACATTTACACTTTCCGGATACTGCATCGTAATGCAATGTAACGAACCATGCTGCTCTATCAAAGGCCGGCAGTTAACACCCACAACCTTGTGATTTGGAAAGATGTTTTGAATGGCTAAGACGGCTTTATCATCTTGAGCAACATTGTAGGTAGGAACCAAAACAGCTTCGTTCGTGATCAGGAAGTTGGCATATGTAGCCGGCAGTCGCTGACCATCTTCATCAAAACAAGCTTCTGGCCAAGGCAGTTCCACCAGTTGATAAGGTTCTCCATCAAGTTTTTTGAAAGATTTAAGTTGTGCCTCCATCTTTTCCAATGCCTCGAAATGCTCATCCTCTTGGTCATCACATTTCACATAAGCGATGGTATTTTCATCACATAGTCTTGCCAATGTATCAATATGAGAATCAGTATCGTCACCAGCGAGATAGCCATGATCTAGCCAAAGTACCTGCTGCAACCCAAAGATATCTTTCAGAAAAGCTTCAATTTCTTCTTTTGACATTTGCGGATTTCTGAATTTGGAAAGCAGACATTCCGATGTGGTCAACAACGTACCTTTACCATCTGATTCTATCGCTCCACCTTCTAATACAAAATCAATTGGTTGCAAATCGTCCGATAAGATTCCTTGTGAATGAATACCCTGCGAAATCTTGTTATCCAGAGAAGCTTCGAATTTCTGTCCCCAGCCATTGAAAGTAAAATCCAATAACAAAGGCTGCCCTCCATCCATCACAGTAATAGCTCCATGATCGCGTGCCCACGTATCATTGCTGGGCTGCTCTACAAAAAGGATCGGATGTTCCGTTTCGCCCTGAATGAATTCTGCAGTTTCTCTCATATCAGCGCAGACCACCAAAACAGGTACGAATTGAGCAGTGCTAGTGATCAGGTCACTAAAGCATTCGGCAACTTCATCATACATGTAAGCCCAGTCGCTTTCGCGGTGAGGAAAAGTGAACTGTACAAATCGCTGAGGCTCCCACTCAGCAGGCAATCTTCGATTGGTCATAATTCAGAAATTGGAGAGCAAAAGTCTGGAATTTAGGAGAAAAATGTACTAGTCCTACTTGAAGTTTGTAAGGTTCATTTGCTCAGTTGGAGGAGTCTTTTTCTACGAAATGACTACCAAAACTAAAACCTATTCCGATAATGGATACGCTCCAGGCAAATAGGAGATTAAATGAAGAAATCTGTATACTCGCCAAATTGAGAAAGAGACCAAGAATCCAAATCAAATTTGCTTTCCATGACCATGGATCATTTGGCTGGTAGTCACTCGCTATGCCGATCAGGGGGAACAGTTTTTTTCTATCTGAATAAATTAAGAATAATGCCATCATTAATAATATTCCAACGACGAACGGTGTGCCTTGCCATTGCAAGGAAATAGTGACCATCAAAATATTAGCAATGAGAGGGATTACCATTACTGAGCCTAAGGTGCGAAATCGAAGTGTGAGAAGCAAATACCCAATAATTACCTGAGAATATGCGATAAATCGCGCGTACAAACCGAGCCCATATGGAGTCAATTTGTCTTCCAGCCACACCGGGCCTATCCAGCCAAAGTATTTGTGTTCGAAGTAAAGTTTGGCCATTCCAGAACCAAAGAAGGTAATTCCAAGAAAAATGCTGGTTGGGATGATGAGCTTTTTGAGCAGTGATTGGAAAGTCATTGAAACTGTTTTTATGATGACTATCAAACAAGCCAAAAGTTACAAAAGATGCTATGGAAGATTATGCACTATATTATTTTCTAATGTAGGCACTGATCTAACAGGACGTATAATGCTGGGAAATTTCTTAGGCATTTGTTTCAGCTTTTGGGTGTCTTAATCTATTCCTCACTTAGTATTATTCGCTTTTGATTTTAAACAATTTAATTGCTCAATAGTAAACGATTAAGGTAAAAGCAATCCAACTGGATAATTGTACCGATATCAAACTATAAATTAAATCAATGACAAGTTTTTATGATTTTGAAGCCAAGAGGCTGAATGGAGACTCAATTTCCATGAAAGAATTTGAAGGAAAAACGGTAGTGGTGGTGAACACCGCAAGCAAATGTGGATTGACTCCCCAGTACGAAGGATTGGAAAAAATGTATGAAAAATACAAAGACCAGGGATTGGTGATTTTAGGTTTCCCATGCAATCAATTTGCCAGCCAGGAGTCGGGTACATCGGATGAGATTCAGGAGTTTTGTCAGGTGAATTATGGGGTGAGTTTCCCAATGTTTGAGAAAATTGAAGTGAATGGTGAAAACGCGCACCCATTGTACAAATACCTGAAGTCAAAACTTGGAGGCGTTTTGGGAAGCAAGATCAAATGGAATTTCACCAAGTTTGTGATTGACAAAGATGGTAAGCCGGTGAAGCGTTTTGCACCTACAACCAAGCCGGAGAAAATGGAAGAGACCATCAAAAAACTACTCTGATATGGAAGAGACTTTCCCTGAACTCTATTTGGAAAATCAGCTTTGTTTTCCGCTTTATGCGGCTTCCAGGTTGACTACCAAGCTATATACGCCTTATCTGGATGAGCTCGATTTGACGTATCCGCAGTATATCGTGTTGATGGTTCTGTGGCAGCATCAAGATCAAAGTGTTAGGGAAATTGGAGAGCGTTTGTTTTTGGAGTCAAACACTTTGACTCCATTGCTCAAGCGCCTGGAGCAGAAAGGGCTATTGATAAGAACCCGATCACAATCGGACGAACGCACGGTGATCATTAGCCTGACAGAATCGGGTAAAGTACTAAAAATCAAAGCAAAGGATATTCCTCATAAAATTGCTGAGTCTTTTCAGGGCGAAAACATCACAGAAAGTGAGGTACTCAATTTTCAAAACACCCTCAACAAGCTCGTTGGTATACTGAGGGAGAGGTCTGTTCACAATACAAATCATTAGCGAACACGGTAAAGGGTTTCCCATTCAATTCTTAAAAAACCAATCTGGATCAATTTTGAATCGGGAAGTTTTCAAGTTTGTGGTATCTTTCGAACTCAACCAGATTTATGTATGGAGTTTGTTGCTGCGATCAATTATGGGTACTACCAATTCAGGGAAGTTGCTGACTTTTTGTGTGAGCATTTAGGTTTTCAGGAAGTTTCTTCAGACGATATCAGTGTAACTGTCAACAATGGTGTAATGAGCCTCCGCTTTTTTATGCATTCAAATAAGGAATTGTCTCTTCAATTGGATGTAGAAGCTACTGATTACAAAGAGACGATTTCCAAATTCGATTCAATTGGTTTTCGAAATTTGGGAGATCACAGTACTCCTACAAAATTCAGGGTAGAGCAAAGTTTTCACGGGCCTTTCGGGTTACATCTAACTATTTATCAAGTACTTACTGAGGACGATTTGGGTATCCCCACTGATTTAAAAGCCACATTGGATTGGAAACCAGATGCTGAGAAAATGGCGCAGGATTTATTGAAAACTGTAGCGATTGCATTTCGGGAGTTGGCGAGGAAAAAGATGGTGGCCCAGGCAGAATCATATGCCATTGTGGAGGGCACCATGGAGGTGACGCGGGAAGATGTAATCAAGGCATTTCTTTATACAACGCCATATTTTAAGCAGGATGATATGCAAAACTCTCTGATAGAAATGGGAGTGACCAGAGAATACATAGACAAGACAATAACGGAATTGGATGAGGCTTTTTAGGAATTTCAAACAATTTGTTTACACGTTTAATTTGATCCGATCCACCATGAAGCTCCGCAAAGCGAGCTCAGAGGAGGACAAGCAGATTGTGCGTTTGAAGATATCGGAGCAGCTTGCACGAAATGGTGGCCTTGCGATGAAAGTGGGGCAGGTTGTTGCTAACTACAAGAAAGATCCTGCTTTTCAGCAGTTGCTCAAGGGCATTCCTCAACGGAAATTCTCCGAAATGAAAAAGCAGTTTGCAAGCGGCGAGGATCATCCAAATCTGGGTGATTACGAATTTATCGATGAAAAAGCCAGGGCAGCATCTTTGGGGCAGGTTCACAAGGCTAAATTGAAAACTGGCGAAGTAGTGGCAGTGAAGATCCAGTATCCGGAGATGCGCAAAACGATTGATGCGGAGCTGAAGCTTGCTGGACTAGTGCCTATGATGGGACCAGCCAAAAAATGGCAGATTGATCTGAATTCCTATAAGCGGGTTTTAATCAAGGATCTGAAATCAGAGCTGGACTACAGAAATGAAGCGCAAAAGCAGCAGCAGTTTCTGGAGGGGCTCGCAGATATTGAAGGTCTGATCATTCCAAAAGTATATCCTGAATATTCAAGTGATCGTGTGCTGACCCAGTCATGGGAAGAGGGTGTGTTTTTCGATGAAGTGGTCAACTGGGACAAGAAAGACCGCATCATGGTAGCGCGTACTTTGCTGATGGCGCTTTGGAAAAGCATGTTTGTGCTGGGTGAGGTGCACACCGATCCGCATCTGGGCAACTACTTTTTCAATAAAAAAGAAGGAGAGAAGCCCACGGTTACTTTGCTGGATTTTGGAAGTACGATTACAGTTTCCGAGTCGGAGAGAATGGCATTACTCAAGCTCATTCTGGCAACCAGAGAAAAGATAGATCTCAACTACATGCAATGTTTTGCAGCGATGGGGTTTGACCTGCCAAAGCTTTCATATATCGAACATGAGTTGCCGATGATTTGTCCGGTATTGTTCAAGCCATTTTTGACCAACACTTCATTTAATGTGGATGACTGGAAAGTGACCCGTGGTTTTGAGGTGATTCTTGGAGATCGAAAATGGTGGTTCCGATCTTCTGGTTCGGCGGACTTGTATCTGCTGATGAGATCCTTTCAAGGCGTGATGCTTCAGCTCAAAGATCTGGATGTGCAGCTTCCATGGTGGGGAATTATGAGTAAGGCCTTGGGTGAGGAGGTGTTGCAAAAAGCACGAGATTACGAACTACCACCAACGCCAGCTTATGAAAAGAAAGAGCCGGTGAGAGCGATCTCCAAGGTGTTGAGAGTGATCATGACGGAAGGTGAAAAAGAATTGATGAGTCTCAATTTCCCTCCGGATGCAGCGCTTGATCTGGAAGAATTGATGCCAGAAAGCGCATTGGAAGAAATGTATGCTGCTGGCTGGAAGATGGAAGATCTTAGAGAGCAATTGCTGGAAACACAGCTTGCCCCGATGGTGATTTTCGAAAGTGAAACCGATGGTAAGGCTCATAAGGTTTGGTTGGAGTAGGGATTTGTCAATTGAACTTATTGTAAAGTTTTGGGCAGATTGCTTTCATTGATTCCGGGTCATCCTCTTTCCAAGAGAACACTATATTAGAATTAAGTTTTAGTTGGTCATAAAAAGCATCCTCATCGATATAATCATAAATCGCTTTTCCAGTTTTAAGTTCGAAAATTTCATTTGGCAAATAGGCTATTGGCTCTAATTCATAACTGTTTATCAATCTGTTCTTTACTATAGGAGCTAAATAATCAGGATTTTCGATAGCATTTTCAAAAACAGTCTGACCTTGAGACAGCAACCAATACCTGAAGTATTCAAATCCATCGTCTGAGCATCCTCCATTGATAATATAGCATGCGCACCACAAATCTGAGTGGTAAGACTCAGCGATTAAGGTTCTAAAGCGTAGTTGAAAACCAATAATATCAACCGCTGAATAATGATTGAGTGACCTCCGAATATTATTCAATGTTTCTTCTTCAGAATCTGATTTGCATGATTCAATTATTTGCCAAAAAACATTTTCATCCATGGGCATAGATTGTTTTTGAAGCCCTTCAATGTTTTCAATGATTGGTGCTAAATCATGATTATTGGTGTTGGTTTTTTTGAATATTAGAATTGCAACGAGTATTGTGATTATTGCGATTAGAATGGTTTTCATTTCAAATTATGACTTGTCAGGGAGTTTGAAGAGGAAATTTATACTATGACTCCATATTTTGTGGCATACTAACCATTTTTCTAATGGATTGGATCTCTCAGTCCGAGCAATAGGGTGGCTAACCTAAAGTCTTTAAGTAATCTTTAGCAGTAAGAACTGGAATGGCAGACTTTTTAAAATCCTTAAGATTTCTGGTAATGATGATTTTCAGACCATTTTCAATGGCTGTGTAATACTGAATGGCGTCCTCAAAATCAGAAAAATCCGAGTCCAATGACAATTCTATGATCTTATCGTCTAGTGGTAGCACTTCAACCAACACTTTGAATTGCCTGAGGATTTTTCGGGCGTCTGATAGTTTTAGATTTTGAGAAAGGATGTAATTGGTATTTGCAAATGTCAGGGATGACACAAAGAGTTTTATTTCTTTTCTGTCAGCCAAAGTGAATAAGATCTGGGCCTCAGGGAAGAATTCTTCTCGCTTGGCGAGCAAGTCAATAACGATATTGGTATCGACGAGAATTCGATCCATCATGAATATTTTTCAGCCAAGAAGTCGGAATAATCCTTTTTATAGTCCTCTTTCTCCATGTAGATAACTCCGGTAAGACTCTCCACCAATGGACTGATTTCAGCTGCCTCTGATTTCTTAGAAACAATGAATTGCAAATAGTTTTCAATTAATTTGGAAAGGCTCACCTGATGCTCTTTTGCATAAGATTTAGCTTGCTCAATGATCTCTTTATCCAGTTTCAAGGTGAGTTTGGAATCCATATCTAATTAATCGTACGTGTAAATATATAAAATCTATACGTCTAAAATTGTGTCGGGTTTATGAAAGCGAATCCGCGGTAAGGCTCACAAAGTGTGGTTGGAGTAGGGCTTCTTCAGCCTAAAAATGTATCCTAGTTCTACTAGCCATATTTTGTATCACATAAAACACTATGCTTTCATACCGTAAGTATCAGTCAGAGGAGTAGTGTAGCGCAAATTTTGCAGATATCTAGTGGAGTTCTTCATGATATTGGTTTTTGCAAACAGCTCTGTTAGGCTAAAATGTATATCTTGTGAATAACCAATTCCTTTCAAAATGGCTAATCGCTTTTTCCTTCTCATTCTTTTATCGATTTTCTCAATTATTTCCTTCGCTCAAAGCAGGTGGCTCGTGTATCCCTTAGATCAAAATGGTTTGAAACTATTGAATCAGGATGTGATCATTGATTTTCGTATGAAAGAGTATGGAGAAGTTCTGAAGCCAGTCTATGAAGAAAGGCTATTTGTCAGGTCTGATCCTTACGGCCGGGCTTTTGTTTCCTTGAAAGATTCAACCGTGTTGAACACTTATTACAGGGATTCCATTCCTTCTATCATTGAGATTTTTGCTAATGATATGCTTGTGGAAGTACTGATTAAAAACATCAGGGGAAATGGTCAACAGCTGCAAAACAAGGTGTTAAATGATTACGGCTCATCCCAGCCCTTGGTTTTTGAAGACTGTAAGATCAATGGAGCAATCGCCTTTCACAATTTATACATGGAATATCTGGATTTTGCAAGAAGCAAGATTGATACGCTGCAAATTTATTCAGGTAAAATGGATCGCCTCACCTTGAGGGGTTTTGAATGCAAAAGACTTCTAATCTCGAGCACAGACATTAATGAGAATTTGACAATTAATTCCAATTCTAAAATTGGAGATTTTGAACTCTACAGCCCCATTTTGGAAGAACTAGAAGTACACAACACCGAATTTACTGGAGATTTTAGCTTTAATTCTGATAATACGACATTCGCAACTATCACTCAATGTTCATTTCAGCCAGAGGCCGCAGGGTACGATGATTTTTTAAAAATCGCCGCGGACCCAATGGAGACCCATCAATTTCTCGTGAACAATTTGATTTTCATGGGTTTTCAAAATGTCAAAGTCTTTGTTATGATGAACTGCCAGTTTGGATCGGCAGAAACTGGCATTACCTGTAAGCCATTGATTATTTCTGGAACAATGGGGACTTTGCTGTTGAAAGGAAATAGCTTCTATAACCCACTTTGGTTTCAACTACTATCAGTTTCGGAAACCATGGAGATTAAGAGAAATGAGTTTATGACTCCTGTCTGGGTGTATAGCACGGTATTTCCTGAACACAGCTTTGAGTTTGACTACAGTCAATTTCAGCACGAAAGTAAGCTCGTTTATTTAACTATTAATAGTATTAGCGATGAGGCAAAAACAAGCAATAGTTGGGGTACTACTATGTTTTTCGAGGATGATCTTGGTGATAATGATGGGTTCAGAGGACTCGTTAAACTGTATTCCTATTTCTACTCCCAGTATCGCAATCACGGAGATATCGACCAGGCAAATCTGGCTTATAGAGACTTACAGGCTTTGTACACTAAAAAGCATCGCTTTGAATACCAAACCAAGGGAGGACTGGAGAGTTTTTTCCGTTGGCGACTCAACCAGATAATGGACTGGTATGTGGACTATGGCACCTCACCGGCAAAAGCACTGGTTGTCTCTTTCTATATCTTGATGGGCTTTGCCATTTTCTATTTTTTCTATCCCTCCGAATGGGATCATGTCTCGAAAGAGCAACTATGGGTAGAGATTGGAAAGACGATGAACAAAAAGGAACGAAACTTAAACCCCAATTATGCATTAGGGAATTAGAAGTTGAGTGAAAACTTCGATTATTCAGGTATATGAGCGATTTTGGTGCTATTATCAAAATCACCAAAATGGTTAATCGCAAGGAGATCAATTTGCC
>JAUIAO010000118.1 GCA_030425425.1 Bacteroidia bacterium
TGCCTTAAGCTAACGATTCCTCTCCATCTGGGCTCGCTCAGGACTTGGTTCAAAAAAAAACCTCACCTTATAGATGAGAAAAGCGTGCATGGCGCACAATCAAAACCAGTCAGGTCTGCAAGACCTGACTGGTTTATTAAGCTGGCCCAATGGCGTAGAATGGATGTTTGCTATGGCGAGATACAGGGATAAGTTTGGAGATACTGGATATGAGTATGAACATAATTTTCAAAACTTAAGAATTTTTCCTCACCAAAGAGATGAGCTTCATTTAACTTATACGTCACTAGTTATAGATATGGTAGATGACTGTAATCAGAGTGTTGAATCGACTTGTAACCCATTTTTAAGTCTGACTAATTCAAACGAATTTCCAAATGATAACGTTGAAAATTACTTGATTCACGAAATAGAACAAGGATTGAACGGAGCTAAATCCTGGAGACACTGGAGGGATAATATGGAAAGTATTAGTAATACAACATCAGGAAATATTGATGAATTATTTGCTAACTGGTATTGACATGAAAAATATAAAACTATTGTTAATTGCCCTTCAATTAGTAGTAATTTGTTTGAGTTCTTCTTGTATTGTGGAAGGGGAAAAAAATTATACTTTTTACCGTTATATAAACCAAAGTAATATTAATCTTTCAATATTCTTTTATTCGATGGGCGAATTAACGGAGGAAATACATCTTCCAGAGGGTGAATATTGGGATTCACAAAATATTGACTTCAAAAAAGGAAGTAAATTTTGGATACTTGAAAGTGATATAGATTCTTGTATAATTAATTATGACAATACTTCTAGGCATGTATTTCACCTTCCGCTCATCGAACCGCAGATTGGCGATGATAAGTACAATGTTTTCAATGAATCCAATTACGAAATAATTGTAGAGAGCGATATTCAGAATTACCATTTATACAGCTTCACTAACGAGCATTTGGAAAATGCTGAGCCGATAGGGGATGGAGGTTAAAAACCAAAACCTGTCAGGTCTAGCAAGCCTGGCAGGTTTATTAGGCTAGCCAAATGGTGTAGAGTGGGTGTTTGCTATGGCAAGGTATGGGGATTTGTTTGGTGATGCAGGGTATGAGTATAGGAATAATTTTCAGGATCGGAGGATTTCACCTTTTAATGAACGAGAAAATGATCTGATTTATACTTCAATAGTTATTGATATGATTGATGATTGTAATGAGAGGGATATGCTTTGTAATGTATTTAATCAGGGTTTCGATTCTTTGGAATTTCCAAATGACAATGTTGAATACTATACCATCAAACAAATTGAAGATGGATTAAAAGGAGCCCGCTCATGGAATGCTTGGAGAGATAATATGAAAGAGATTTCTAACTCAACATCAAGTCAAATTGATTTACTATTTTCTAATTGGTATTGATATGAAACTTAAATCACGAAAAATAGTCTTGTGGATGTTTTACCTATTGATTGGCTTTAATACCGCATGTATCAATGAGGGAGAAACTAGTTATGGTAGATGGGAATTGTATAATGACTCAAATCATAGTATTGAAATAACCATTTTTGAAAATTTCGAAAAAGTAAAACAGATTAATTTAAAGGAAAAGGGTTCTTTTTGGAGTTCTGAAGTATATAAAGGTGACTGGGGAACTACTGGATTACCTCCAATTTTCATGGTTCTTGAAGGAGACTCATTGACAATTACTTTTGATAGCACCAGACAAGCAGTTTTCAAAACATATGCCGGAACTTACGACAAGTTTAATATTTATCAGAATGCTAGTTATAACACAATCAATGAGTCAGAAACGCAGTATATTCTTAGATACACCTTCACAGAAGCAGACTATGAAAATGCTGAGCCGATAGGTGCGGAGGATTAAAAATCAAAACCTGCTAGGTCTTGCAGACCTGACTGGCATATTAAATAACTACATCCAGAGGATGTAGAATTATTATAACCCCTTTAAGGGGATAATTTGCTTTTGCCTTCTGAGAAGGCAAAAGATGTCCCCACGGATTTAACATTTATTTTTACTTATTACTTTT
>JAUIAO010000015.1 GCA_030425425.1 Bacteroidia bacterium
TGATGGACAGATACCCCTTGGATCAAATCCACAATCCTCTGAGGTTTTAACATCTTCTCTACAGCTAATGGCTAGTGTGATGAGAATAATGATCGTGAGCAAAAATATTTCTTTAGTAAGTTTCATATCAGCTTTTTTTTGTGGTGGAGACTATATATACCAATAAATATATTCTATTGGTCTTTTTATCACACACTACTTTTCCATAAAACGTTCTTTGAGCAATTGTAAAAAAAAAAACACAACTAATCAAAGAAAACGGCATTGACTTTTATCATTGTTTGGGTGGGTAATTTTGATTATACCTTATTGGGGTAATAGTGAGAATCACTTATTTGGAGCTTAGAAAGTAAAATCGAGAAAGCTAAATGAGCAAAGGGTTATTTATAGGAGCGATAAATATTAAAATCTTAAAAATTCTAAAAGCCTTGGAAACGCGAGATTTCAAGGCCTTAGTTTGATATCATTTTATGATTATCTTGTTTGTTCCGTATTCATCCATGTTGAAGATACCAACCAAAAACTCACCCTGCTAAACTCCCAAAATACTGTTTGGACCCAAACGAATATTACAAAACTGCATTTCGCTACAATCTCAGAGTAAATATTTTATTCTGTTTGTACAAACATAAACATACTTTTTATTTGTTTATATAATTTATCAACAATCTTTTATTCTTATTATTTGTATTTGAACCAACTTTTCTATATATTGATAGATTCACATAAACAAGAAGAGACTATGGTAAAGAGTTATAGAGGCGTCCCTATGGAGAAGCCCAAAGCACAAGCACAAAAGGTAACAGTATCAGACTACATGTCCACTAAGCTCATCACCTTTACGGCAGATCAGCACATGGACGAAGTGATCGAAACTCTGCTCAAGCATCGCATTTCTGGTGCTCCGGTGATCAGTAAATCCGGAGATCTGGTAGGTGTCATATCTGAGGGTGACTGTATGAAAGAAGTGGTAAAAGGAAAATATAATAACATGCCTACCCTCATGGGGTTGGTAGGTGAATACATGACCCAGGATGTGATCAGCATTCCTCCGGAAACCAATATTTTTGATGCTGCCAAGATGTTTCTTGAGAAAAGAATCAGACGATTTCCAGTGGTCAATCGTGGTAAATTGGTAGGACAAATATCCCAGAAAGATATCATGCGCGCTGTGCATAGCATGCAGAGCCAGACCTGGTAAAAATTTCCGTTTGAATTAGGGTAAAGGCTTAAACTGTAGAAAGTTGAGTCAGCGGTTAAACACCCCGGCCAAAGGCCGGGGATTTTTTTGTACTTATCAAGTCCTGTTTGAGTCACCCCACACAAAGTGAGTTTCTCACCGTTTGCATAAATTAACCATCCAAAGTCGTTGCAATATCGATTGATGAATACGATACTTTGAAAGTAGATCAATCTAAATACTCGGGCCAACTAACCACTTCGATCATGCTCAAAAACATCTGGAGAATCACACTCAGAAACTTGCTTAAAAAACCCTCTTTTACTCTGATCAATATTTTTGGTTTGGGACTAGGTATGGCAAGCTGCTTGGCCATTTCATTATACGTATGGTATGACCTTTCTTTTGATGACTTTCAGAATGAGAATGTTTATCGCATTGCATTAAACAGGGTGTACCCAGAACGAGAAGTAGACTATGCCTTCATCCCACATTCAATTTCTCCTCAGATGGTGGAGGATTTCCCGGAGGTCGTCCAGCAGGCAAGAGTATTCAAAGTTTTCGCTCCGGTAAATATCAGAATCGGAGAGGATAAATACAGCGAAGAAAAAGTGGTTTTTGCAGACTCTACTGTGTTTGAAGTGCTAAGCATTCCTTTGATAGAAGGAGATCCTAACACAGCACTTCAAAAACCCGATGGTATGGTCATCACCAGAAGCACCGCAAAAAAACTTTTCAAAAGCACAGAGGTAGTTGGTGAGATTGTGGAAACACAAAACGGAACATTTAGCATTACTGGCGTATCAGAAGATTATCCTAAAAACTCTCATTTCGAATTTGATTACTTGCTTCCGCTCCATTCATTAGATTTCTTTAATCAAACGAATTGGACGGGGTTTACCTGTATCGCTTATATCAAATCTACTCCTGGCATTAACCCTGAAATCATACAAAACAAACTACCAAACCTAATCAGACAATATGCAGATGGTGAGATAAAGGCAAGAAACGGTATTTCTTATGACGAATATATTGAAGCTGGAAATGGCTACAACTATTCACTTCAGCCAATCAAAGACATTCATCTTCACTCAAATCTGGAGGGTGAAATCAAACCAAATGGTAACATCACCTATGTTTATATTTTCTCCATAGTAGCCGTGTTTATTTTAGTGATTGCCAGTATCAATTTTATGAACCTATCCACCGCGAGATCTACTGAGAGAGGCAAAGAAGTGGGTATACGAAAGGTATTGGGAAGTAGCCGAAAACAGCTGGTGATGCAGTTTCTCATGGAAGCTGTGATCATAGCAGCGGCCAGTTTTGCAGCAGCATTAACTTTGGTCTTCTTCGTCTTACCGTTTTTCAATGAACTTGCCAACCGTCCGCTGAGTCTTGAAACGCTACTGACTCCAGACAAAATGATTTTGATAGGAATAATTGTCTTATTAGTTGGGTTGTCTTCAGGGCTATACCCGGCGTTTTTTATTTCTGCCTTTTCTCCACTGAAAGTAATGAAGGGAGAGCTAAAAACGTCTTCCAAAGGGATGAGTCTGCGCAATGGATTGGTGATTGTCCAATTTGCAATATCGGTAGCTTTAATCAGCGCCACTCTGATCGTAGGAAAGCAAATGAACTTTCTAATGAACAAATCTTTAGGATTTGATCACTCACAAGTGTTAGTTATAGAAAATGCCTTTGCATTAAACACACAGCAAAATGCTGTGAACTGGGAAAGATTTGAGACTTTCAAAAAAGAGATTAACGACCTACAGTCAGTACTGAACTCTTCCTACTCAAGCGCTATGCCTGGATCAGTGATGCCTGGCTACATTGTAAGAGTGCCAGGAACAGGTAAGGAAAGTATGGTAGCCCGGAATATCACTTTTGATGATGACATGCTCGATTGTATGAAAATGAATTTGAAAGAAGGACGCTTCTTCGAACAGTCATTTAATGATTCACTCAGCATGGTGCTCAATGAGACTGCCGTTCTTAAACTTGGAATCCCAGAACCCGTCATCGGAAGTAAAATCATTAATATCAACAACAACAATGAACAGGTAGAATATACCATTGTCGGCATGGTGGAGGATTTTCATTTCCAAAGCTTACATACGGCTATGGAGCCTATAGCCATCACCTCCAATGAAGACGCAAACGCATTTTTTGCTGATATGATCATTCGGGTGAAAGCTGGAGAATATCAAGAGGCCATCAATCAAATTGAAAAGTCCTGGTCTTCATTCGTTCCAGACAGCCCGATTTCTTATTACGCCCTTGATGATCAGCTAGCGAGCTATTATGATACCGAAAGAGCAACCATGAAAATTTTTGGATTCTTCACATCATTGGCCATTGTAATTGCCTGCATAGGACTACTGGGTCTTTCTGCATTTATTATTAACCTAAGGATCAAAGAAATTGGAGTAAGAAAAGTATTGGGTGCCTCCACTGGCCAGATCATGATTCTTTTGGGTTCGGATTTTGGAAAATTAATCCTGCTGTCCTCCTTGATCGCAGTTCCTCTGGCCATATATTGGACATCATCCTGGCTGGAAAATTTTGCTTACAGCATCGCTATCCCCTATTTTTCGTTTTTCATATCTGTGATTTTAGCATTACTCATTGGGCTTATAACCGTGAGTATACAGACATTCAAGGCGGCACATAGTAATCCTGTAAATTCGTTGAGAAGTGAATAATGAAGAACAAATAATCAAACTAACCATTCGGATAAGTCAATACTGATTTACAGAATCAGTAAATCATGAGATTATAAATTGGTATCAAGTTGATAACTTCGCATTTCATTTTTAATTAAAATCAATTCTACAACATGACAACAGATCAGTTGAAAGACTTGAAGGCTCGCATCACGGCCTTGAGGAGGTATCTTTGACTATGATACCAAGAAGAAAGAAATAGAAGAAGAAGAACTAGTTACTGTTCAGCCTGACTTCTGGAATGACCCGGAAAAAGCAGAGGCTACACTCAAAGAAATCAGATCTAAAAAAACATGGACAGATCATTTCGAAAAGGTTCAAGATGCAGTAGAGGAAACAGAAACACTACAGGAGTTTTTCGAAGAGGGAGAAGGATCGGATGAAGAGGTAGAAGAAGCCTACCAGGCCGCACTGAAAGAAGTAGAAGAGCTGGAGTACAAAAAAATGCTCTCAGGTGAGGAAGATCAGCTCTCCGCCATGTTACAGATCACACCAGGTGCAGGGGGTACAGAAAGTAATGACTGGGCGGGCATACTCATGAGAATGTACATCATGTGGGGTGAATCTAATGGGTACAAGGTACGAGAAGTTGACTTTCAGGCAGGAGATGTGGCAGGTGTAAAATCTGTGACTTTGGAATTCGAAGGACCTCTTGCTTATGGTTATCTCAAATCAGAAAATGGCGTGCATCGATTAGTGAGAATTTCCCCTTTTGATAGTGGTGGAAGACGTCACACTTCATTTGCTTCAGTATATGTATATCCGGTTGCTGATGATTCCATAGAAATAGACATTCATCCCAATGATATAGAGCTGCAAACTTCGCGCTCTGGCGGTGCAGGTGGACAAAATGTAAACAAGGTAGAAACCAAAGTTCAGCTTACACATAAGCCGACTGGCATAGTGGTAGTTTGTCAGGTAGAACGCTCGCAATTGGCAAACCGCGAACGTGCTATGCAGATGTTAAAATCACAGCTTTATCAACAAGAGCTTGAAAAGAGAAACGCCGAACGTGATAAAGTAGAAGCAGGCAAGATGAAAATTGATTTCGGATCGCAAATCAGGAACTATGTTTTGCATCCTTATAAGCTCATCAAAGATGCCCGCACAGGCCATGAACGTACTGACGTACAAAATGTACTTGATGGAGACATCAATGATTATATTAAAGCCTTTTTATTGCATCAGCACGAGTGACGATCTTCTCACAGTATTCTCGCAATTTTTGGTTGCTTTGCCTAAGTTCTTTCTTATTCTTCGCTTCTTTCACCATGCTGATCCCGGAGCTACCAGGTCATCTCAGCAGAATGGGGGGCGAAGAATATATTGGACTCATCATCTCACTATTTACACTTACTGCTGGAATATCCAGGCCATATAGCGGCAAACTCACTGACAAATGGGGACGCATTCCGGTAATGATCGTTGGAGCTGTGGTAAGTGGCGTAGCTGCACTACTTTACCCGGTTTTTTTATCGGTAACCGGGTTTCTTTTGTTAAGGTTGTTTCATGGTTTTTCTACTGGTTTCAAACCAACCGGAACCTCCGCCTATGTAGCAGACATTGTTCCTGCAAATAAGCGAGGAGAAGCCATGGGAATCTCAAGCTTTTTTGGATCAATTGGCATGGCAGGAGGACCAGCAATAGGCTCCTGGATATTTCTGACATATGGAATCAATACACTTTTCTATGTGAGTTCAGCTTTGGCTATTTCCTCAGTTGTTGTGCTCATGGGAATGAAAGAAACACTTAGAGACCACCAGTCATTCAACTTATCGATGTTGAAAATTGGTCGGACTGATATTTTTGAAGCGAGTGTAATCAAGCCTTCCATTGTGATGATTCTTACAACTTTGGGGTTCGGAACGGTAGTCACCTTAGCTCCTGATTTCGGTGATTATCTGGAAATTGAAAATCGAGGCTTATTTTTCATTGTGTTTACCGGATCATCTATGTTGGTTCGAATCGCTGGAGGGAAAATCTCTGATAAATTTGGGAGAAGAGTTATTCTGAAATACAGCACTTCTATCTTGTTCATAAGCCTCCTGGTGATCGGCTTTTCTACTTCCCCAATTCAGTTTTTTATCGGAGCATTTATTTTTGGAATTGGATATGGACTCAATTCACCCACGCTATTTGCCTGGACCATTGATCTTAGCCCTGATTTATCCAGAGGAAGAGGCGTCTCCACCCTGTTTATTTTTTTGGAAATAGGAATTGGAACTGGCGCTCTTATTTCCGGCTCATATTATCAAGGCATCAATGAAAGATTTCCACTGATATTTGGAATAGCAGCTATTTTCTCATTATTTGCTTTCTTTTATTTGATGCTGAGCCCCAAAAAATAAATTTGATTTTTCGAGGCATTGAGGATTCTCGTGATATTGAACACAGAACCATAGAGTTCAAACCAACATTGATCTGATGAAAATTAAAATAATTACCACCATCTACTGGGTTACTGCGCTAATCCATATAATCAGCGGCTGGTTGAACAAACCAGACCTGCATGATATGTCTAAAACACTGTTAATGCCATTACTCATTTATCTGCTATTTGCAATAGCGAACGGAGTAATCACCTTACCCAGATTATTACTTGGTGTAGCCCTAATTTTCTCTTGGGGAGGAGATATTCTTTTGATTACGAAAGAGAATGAAACTTATTTTCTGGCAGGTCTGGGATCTTTTTTGATCGCTCAGCTATTGTATAGCTACATCATGCTCAAGTCAACTTACCAAAAACCAAAACTTCAACTTAAACCCATTATACCTGTTCTGGTCTATGGCCTCATACTCTTATACTTCGTGATACCAAAGGCAGAGACAATGGCTGCCCCGATCGTTATTTACTCTATTTGCATATTGGCAATGGTGAGCAGTTCGTTGATCAGACAGGGTCTCACTGCAAATGATAGCTTTCTATGGACAGCAATCGGTGCAGTACTTTTCATTCTTTCAGATAGTATGATCGCTATCAACAAATTTGTCGTCCCAATACCTCTTGGCGAAACCTTGATCATGGCCACATATATTACTGCTCAGTATCTGATTGTAAGAGGAATCCTGAAGCATCCGGGAGGATAATCAGTTGGATAATGAGCGGTAATTGTAAAATGAGCAGAAAAAAATATAGGTTTTAATTCTTCCAGAATCACCTCTTTTGGTTCACCTAATGCCCATAGATAAAAGCTACATTACCTAAAGCAACATCTACATTGAAGGTTAATAAATTCGGAGCATCTGCCCTGTAACTCATATTGACAAATACATTATTCTCCACCTCTTCAAAGCCATCAGCAATCCTCACACCACAAAATGGACTGTCTTTTAGATAAATGATCATAGGAGTGCTGGTGTCAGGCAAGAAAACATCCAGGTTTCCAGCTCCTACCGAAGCATCAATTGCACACTTGTTGTTATTTGCATCACTAAAATCAAGAAGAGCTCTACCAAAACCGATATTCGCTTTGATATATTTCGCACGGGAAAGATCCAAATGTTTGGCAATTATGGAGCCCATGTCAGCCTTAACATAGAATGTATCCATTTCTATCTTGTTCGGTTGACCATTGTTATAGTCCACCAAAATATCTGCACTGCCTGTTTTTACCTTGAAATATTGAACCGATGTACCACTTAAGTCCACATCTGCATGACCAAACCCATAGCTCAGGTTCAGCCGATAGATTTTATCTTCATCACATAGAATTTTCCAAAAATTGTTACGTTCTGCATGTTCTTTAAACATGGCTATCAATAGCCCGTCCCCCACACTGGATGATTTAAATTCCTGTAATTTCAGTCTGACATTACAGGTTTGCCCACGCATATCCGTCTTGAAGGAGGGGTTGATTCTTTCCAGATCTGGATTACCATAAATGACTAACGGACCCTCACCTTCGGATGCTTTCAGGACACAATTTCCTGCGGTAGCCTGAAGTGAAAAATCAATAGTATCGAAGTGTTCTTCCTCATTTAAGGTATAAAACTTCTTAAGCTGTCCGTAACTAAACAAGGAAAGCAGCCCAAAGGCTGCTGCAAATACCAACCGCAACATTCCTAGAAATACGAATTATTAATTCCAGAGTTGCAAAATATATTCTACGAACGGAAAAATTCGCGCATATTTTCAAAAAAACCCTTCTCACCCTTCACAGGGCTAGGCTGAAAATTCTCTGAGCTACGCAATGTTTCCATCATTTGACGCTCATCTTTCGTCAATGTTTTTGGAGTCCAGACATTCACGTGAATCAATTGATCTCCGGTTCCGTATCCCTCAATATCTTTAATCCCCTTACCTCTAAGTCTAAGGATTTTACCACTTTGAGTTCCCGGCTCTATTTTAATTTTTACTCTACCATTGATCGTAGGTACTTCTAATGAGGCTCCCAGTACTGCATCTATAAAGCTTACATGAAGATCATATACTACGTTGTTGCCATCTCTTTTCAAAGTGTCATCTACATGCTCTTCGATCACAATCAACAGATCTCCAGGTATGCCTCCTGCGACTTCATTACCCTTACCACTCATGCTCAGCTGCATACCATCTGTAACACCCGCTGGTATTTTCACACTGATCACATCTTCTTCGCGTTTCATCCCTGAGCTATCAGTACCCGGCGCACGACTACCTACTGTCTGTCCCACTCCTCCGCAAGTAGGACAAGTAGTTGTGGACATCATTTGGCCAAGCATGGTATTCATTACCTTTCTGACCTGACCAGTTCCATTACAGGTACTACACGTGTCAAATTTGGTATTTGGATCAACAACGAGCCTGTTTACTTTGATTTTTTTCTCCACTCCATTGGCAATCTCCTGAAGTGTAAGTTTGAGCTTAATACGAAGATTTGTTCCCTTACGAGTTCTGCGACCTCTGCTACTTCCACCACCGAAAAAGCTATCAAATGGGCTGCCGCCACCACCACCAAAAATATCTCCGAACTGTGAGAATATGTCATCCATATTCATTCCACCACCGCCGAAACCTCCTCCGGCACCACCTACTCCTTGATGACCAAAGCGATCGTAGCGCTGACGCTTTTCGTTATTGCTAAGCACCTCGTAAGCCTCAGCCGCTTCTTTAAACTTCTCTTCCGCTTCTTTATCGTCAGGGTTTTTATCTGGGTGATATTTGATCGCTATCTTTCGATATGCTTTTTTGATCTCATCCTTTGACGCCCCTTTATCTACTCCTAATATCTCGTAATAGTCTCTTTTGCTCATGTTATCCTTTTGCTCCGGTTACTACTTTTGCAAACCTCACGACTTTTTCATTCAGGAAATAACCATTCTCCACTACATCCACAACTTTTCCAGCCATCTCATCACCTGCCGGGATCTGGGTAATGGCTTCATGAAAATCATCATCAAAATCAGCACCTTTTTCCACTTCCATTTTCTTCAGGCCCTTGTTTTCCAGCACCCTTTTGAATTTGTTGTAAATCAACTCGGTACCTTCTTTTGCAGTGGCTAATTCTTCTTTCCCATCCAATGACTTCAATGCACGCTCGAAATCATCGATAATAGGAACCAATTCTTCAACCAAACCTTTATTCGCCGAACCAATTAAATCAATCTTTTCTTTGGCTGTTCTTCTCCTGAAGTTTTCAAACTCTGAGTACAGTCTCAGATACTTATCTTTTGCTTCAGCTACTTCTCTTTGGAGCTTTTCCTCCAGAGACTCCTCCTCATCTTTTTCTTCAGAACTATTCTCAGCTTCAGTATTCAATTGCTCTTCCTGAGCATTCGTGTTTTCTTCCTGAGCTTGATCCTGTTTCAGGTCTTTATCTTGTTCTTCTACTTTTTCCTTCTGCATTTTCTAAATTCAAAACGTGATTAGACAATCTCCTCCAGTCAATTTTTTTGCCAAACCTCACAGTGCTGACAACTTGTCACATTAATCTCGAATGTCTGATTATTTTAATTGAGCATCTGCCAAATCTGATCCTTCAATGGTTGAATCCCTAAACTGGTAACACTTGATATGAAGACATAAGGAACATCTGGCAGTTCTTGTTTCATTTCTTCCATCAACTCGTCATCCAGCATATCGCACTTTGAAATGGCCAAAAGTCTCTCTTTATCCAATAATTCCGGATTGTACTTTTTGAGTTCATTGATCAGTATTGCGTACTCCTTCTTGATATCTCCCGCATCTGCCGGCACCAAAAATAGCAACATAGAATTGCGCTCAATATGACGTAGAAACCTGATTCCCAGCCCTCTTCCTTCAGCAGCTCCTTCTATGATTCCCGGAATATCCGCCACCACAAATGATCTGTCGTCTCTATATGACACTACTCCAAGATTGGGAACTAAAGTGGTAAAAGCATAATCTGCAATCTCCGGTTTTGCCGCTGAAATAACAGAAAGTAGTGTTGATTTTCCTGCATT
Organism: Bacteroidia bacterium; assembly: GCA_030425425.1. Classification (GTDB taxonomy): domain Bacteria; phylum Bacteroidota; class Bacteroidia; order Cytophagales; family Cyclobacteriaceae; genus Marinoscillum. The sequence goes on from JAUIAO010000015.1 coordinate 10,309, forward strand.
TGGGAATCCGACAAGGCCTACATCAGCAAGTATTTTGAGCTCAAGAATGATGGTCTTTTCTACACCTGATGTTCCTGGCTGAGCATATCTTGGGGCTTGGTTGGTTGGGGATTTAAAGTGGGAGTTTCCCAGTCCTCCTACTCCTCCGGGTAAGAGAATCTGTTCTTCACCATCCTCCATAATTTCCAGAAGCACTTCTCCAGTTTCGTCATCTTTGGCTACCGTACCTACGGGAACCTCCAAAATTATATCATCCGCATTTACGCCAAATCGGTTACCTCCCTCACCGGGACCACCATGCTGCGCCTTGATGTGTTTGCGGTATTTGAGGTGGATGAGTGTCCACATCTGCTTATTGCCCCTCAAAATGATGTGACCACCACGACCACCGTCACCTCCATCCGGACCGCCTTTTGGAACGTGCTTTTCTCTACGAAAATGCACTGAACCACTTCCGCCGTTACCGGATTGGCAATAAAGTTTTACGTAATCTATAAAGTTAGAATCCATATTCCTGATAAAATTGGTTGCATCTCAGAGGAAGCGATCCTATCAAAATCAGGAATATGAATCTATTCCAGGATGGAGGATAATTGCAGCGATAGCTTATTTTTTACTATCCAGTACTTCTGAGATGGACGCAAAAATAGCATCAATTTCACCAATGCCATTGACCGTACTCAGCCTTCCTTGTTCTTTGTAATACGGAAGTACATGAATCGTCTTGTTGAAATACTCCTGAATCCTTCTTTCCAGCTTATCATCGGCATCATCTGCACGCCCTTCCAGCTCCTTCCTTTTGGCGATTCTTCCGCGCACTTCCTCTTCCGTTACGTCCAGTTCTACTACAGCATCTATTTGCTGATTCATAGACTTCATAAGTTCATCCAGGGCTTCTGCCTGAGGCACTGTTCTGGGAAAACCGTCGAAAAGAAAACCTGAAGCATCAGGGTTTTTTTCCACTTCTTCTCTTAACATAGCAATCGTGATATCGTCAGATACCAGTTGTCCACTATTCATGATTTCTTTTACCTTCAATCCAAGTGGTGTATCATTTTTGGTATGCCATCTAAACAAATCCCCTGTGGAAATGTGTACCACTCCATATTTCTCTATGATCTTTTCACTTTGAGTTCCTTTACCTGCTCCTGGAGGGCCAAAAATTACAATGTTTATCATGATTATGTTTATGCTTATTTCTTAGAATTAAAGATAGTGATTAATGCATTTTATGAAGGATCTTTCAGGACATAAATATCTGGAATATGACGACCTAGTCCGTCGTAATCCATGCCATATCCGACCACAAATTTATTGTCTATGCTTATCCCTGAATAGTTCACAGGAAACTTATTTTTAAAGACTTCTTCCTTAATTAGCAGTGTAAGTACACCGAGCGATTTCGGCTGAAAGCCTGCTAATACTGCTCTTAATTCCGTCAGGGTATGACCAGTATCAATTATATCTTCAACGATGATGACGTTCTTATCTTTCAAGTCTAATGAAGCTCCCAGCAATTGTTTCCCTTTGCCGGTAGATTGTTGGCCTACATAAGACTTAAACTTCACAAAATCTATGTAGCAATTGACGCTGAGGTTTTTCACCAAATCTGACAAAACCATAAATGCTCCATCAAGAATCCCCAACAATATCACTTCCTGTCCCTCAAAATCCTCATTGATTCGATTTGCCAACTTTTTGATAGCCTGACTTATCTCCTCTCGATGAATGTACGGCACGAACGTTTTGTCGTGTAATTGGATCTCTGGTTCATTCATAGTTTTTCCATCAAATATTGATACATGGCAATCATTGCATGGAGGTCTTCAATATGTACTTTCTCACTCGGTGAATGCACATGATCCTCAGGTGCGCCCATAAACAACCAGTCTATGGGATATGGAGAAAAATGAACCTCTCTCCCATCACTAGATCCTCCACTTTCTACTTCCAACTGATATGGAATACCTGACTCATCTGCAAGTTGAATTACTTTGTCCAAAAATTTTTTCCGAGGAATATTTCGATCACGCATCGATATTGCTACACCTTTACCGTGTTCCACACCTTCAGTCACCCAGGTAATATCAGAAATTAAAGCTTGTCTAACTGAGTAATTTTCGGCAATATATTTGATCAACAATGGCACCGATCCTCCTCCATGCTCTTCGTAAGAAGAAAAAACAATCATTCCATTTTCCAGAGTCTCTGCCACTTTCAAGGCATTGTAAATTCCTAGCCGATTATCCATGTAGGGGGCCTCAATGAAATCATCGTTCATTTTCAATTCCGGCTCCCAGGTAAGGGTAGTTCCACGATCAATTGCTCGTCCAAAATCATAAAAAAGGTGAGAATCTTCATCAACTTTCAGTTTACACCGGATTGGCCCTAAACTATCCTCCCCGACTAAAACGAATCCGTCCTTTGCTTCTGGACCACCAATGGGTACCAATTGATTCTGATACCGAACTGTAAACCCAACACTATCCATGTGCGCAAAAATGGCCGTACGTGGCTCACCAAAAACCAATATTAAATTGTCTTGTAGATGATTCCCCTGGATAATTTGAGGTTTTACCCTCCAGGACGATGCATTTGAATTCACATACTGAAGAAGGAATTCCTTCATTCGGAATTCACTGCCAGAGGGAGCGTGGATTTTTATGAGTTCTTTCAGCAATTCAACCATGAGGCCGACAAATATAGTTGACAAGAATAATTATTCAGATCAATTATCAAGTTTGCAACAAAAGGCACTGAAATAGTGTAAGAATAAATCGATTATTGTTCACACAAATCAGCTACTTTATAGTTGTAACTGCGTATAACTAACAATGCCAACACCAATTAAATACCTGATTATCTATACACTGAGTGGACTCAAAATCATTTTTGGTCCTACGCTAGGCATGGCGTATGGTTTTAATGTGGTGGAAACAGCGCTAATATCTTGGCTAGGCATGATGACGACAGTCTATATACTTAGCTATTTCGGAACCGAAATCCGTACATTGACCGTCAGAGTTTTTGGTAAAAAGAAACAAAAGAAGAAGGTTTTCACCCCTCGAAAAAGAAGGTTTGTTAAAATCTGGAAAACTTATGGCGTAATGGGAATAGCTTTTCTAACCCCTGTTCTTCTATCCCCCCCTGGAGGCACAATTCTGGCCAATGCATTTGGTGGGAAAAGAGAAGACATAATCCGATGGATGTGGATATTCGGCGGGTTCTGGTCTTTCACTCTTACACTTTTGGTGAAGTATGCCAGTTGGTTTTTGAAAGACATAGGAATTATTTGATTTGTCAACTATTCTCTTCCTCATCATCCATGATCTCAATATCCTGTATCAAAACTCTTTTCGAAATGGCCTGACCTGTAGGTGTTGCAGCAAGCCCACCCAATGCTGTTTCTTTGTATTTCACATCCATTGTTTGTCCGATCTCGCCCATCGCATCCACACACTCATCAACGGGGATCACCGGACTCACATCCGCAATTGCAATCTGAGCGGAAGAATTGGCAATAGCCGCAGCACTGGCATTTCTCACTACGCACGGCACTTCTACAAGACCAGCCACAGGATCACAAATCAATCCGAGCATTGACTGAATGGTAATCGCTACCGCATTAAATACCTGGTCTGTATTACCACCTAGTGCATAAACAATGGCCGCAGAAGCCATGGCCGCAGCAGTACCTGTTTCCGCCTGACATCCACCAACAGCACCGGCAATTGATGCTCGTTTTTCAATAATCAGTGCCACACCAGCGCCGATTAGCAAACATTCATGAATCTTTTGATCAGGCAAATCATGCAATTCCTGTAGTGTGACGAGCACACCGGGTAAAATTCCAGAAGCACCTGCGGTAGGTGCTGCCACTACCCTACCCATACATGAATTGACCTCTTTGGCAGCCAAAGCTCTTGAAACAAGTTTTTGAAATTCTGGTGATAATACTGCAATTGGAACATTGGCAACCTTTTTTGCACCTCCATTGATCATTCCAGAGTAGGAATTCATATCCGCTGAAAGTCCGGTTTTCACTGCGTCTTTCATTACCTGATACGCTTTTTTTAATCCCTCCCAAACTTCCTGTTCAGAAGCTCCTTTCTGTTTGATTTCATACTCCAGTGTAGGTTGATAAAGCGGGGTTTCAGATTTGTGACAAAAGCTGCGCCACTCCTCAAAGCTGTCAAATAAGATATTCATTTTGGGTAGTTGTTTTTGGGTACTACAAAAGTATCAACTTGAGTTGAATATATCGATATATTGAATTTTCATACTGATTGATTATCAATAAGTTAATTGAATGAATTGGACGATTAGTTTATATAGTGTTAAAACTACTTCTGAGAGTATCAATGTTATGTCCGACGGATATTCCCAAAAGGATTATGATAAAACTCAAACATGGTTCTAAATTTGCGCTCATGTTGGAAAATGATTTAATACTTAGAGCTGCAAGAGGCGAAAAAACAGAGAGAACCCCTGTATGGGTGATGAGACAAGCAGGAAGAATTCTCCCTGAATACCGTGCCGTAAGAGCAAAACTCTCTGGTTTTAAAGAGTTGGTAGAAACTCCTGAGTTGGCTGCTGAAGTCACTATTCAGCCAGTAGACCATCTGGGTGTAGATGCAGCGATCATTTTCTCAGACATTCTGGTGATACCGGAGGCGATGGGTTTGCAATATGAAATGATTGAAAAGAAAGGGCCAATTTTCCCGAGCACTATTCAGTCAGCATCAGATTTGAATAAAATCCATGTTGCCCAGGCGGATGAACTATCCTACACCATTGAGGCTATTAAAATCACCAAAAAGGAACTGAACGGCAGAGTACCTGTCATTGGTTTTGCAGGAGCACCATGGACAATATTTGCCTATATGATTGAGGGAGCTGGTAGCAAGACTTTTTCGAAAGCTCGTAAAATGCTCTACACAAACCCCGAGTTGTCTCATCAACTGATGGAAATGATCACTGAAAGTACCATTGCTTATCTGAAAGGACAAATAGAAGCTGGGGCTGATATGGTTCAGGTTTTCGACTCATGGGCAGGTATTTTACCAGCCGATCAATACCGCGAATTCTCCATTCGATACATTTCTGCAATCTGCAAATCCATCACGGAAGTCCCAGTCACTGTTTTTGCAAAGGGAGCATATTTCGCACTAAAAGATATAAAAAATCTATCCTGCGACACTGTAGGGCTGGATTGGAATATGGACATAGCTGAAGCAAAGGAATTACTGAACAATAAAACACTTCAAGGAAACCTAGATCCGTGTGTACTCTACGGCTCTGACGAACAGGTGATTTCAGCTACTCAAAGCATGCTAGATCAGTTCAAGGGACACCATCACATTGCAAACCTTGGTCATGGTGTGTACCCAGATACCAACCCAAAAAAAGTGAAATTATTCATCGACACAGTGAAAGGCTACAATTAACCTTTCAAATTTTTGGCAATTTTTTTCTTGAGTTCTTCTGGGTCGAAAGGCTTAGTAATGTAATCATTCATTCCTGACATCAGGACTTTTTCCTGAATACTGATCAACGCAGAAGCCGTTAAAGCAACTATGGGAACAGTGTTTTTAGAACCCCTGATTTCCTTCGCAGCTGTGTAGCCATCCATTTCTGGCATTTGCAAATCCATCAGGATAATGTCATATTGATTATTACTTGCTTTGTTTACTCCTTCAAATCCATTGTTGGCCACCTCCATGAGCATATTCCATCTGGAAAGAAATCTCTCAGCCACCATCACATTCATCGGGTTATCTTCTACCAATAACACCCTTTTTCCTCGTAGCTTATCCTCTAAGAATTTGGCATCTACTGAAGGCTTGTTTTCGGAAACGGGCTTCCCTTTTTTAAAGGTCTGATCAAAATAAAACTTGGTGCCCACACCTGGGGTACTGTGAAGCTTGATTTGCACACCTTGTAATTCTAACAATCTTTTAATTATCGATAGTCCTAATCCCGTCCCACCAAACTCACGAGTTGTAGATGAGCTTGCCTGAGTAAACCGATCAAAAATGGTTGCTTGTTTGTCAAATGGTATACCAATGCCGGTATCCTCTACTTCAAACCGAATCTGTAAATGCTCACCTTCTTCTGAGAATTTGATGACCCGTATGGCAACAAATCCTTTTCTTGTAAATTTCAGTGCATTATCAGTAAGGTTATTCAGAATCTGAATGAGACGGGTACGGTCTGCAACTACACATTCTTTGATGGCTTCATCAAACTCCAATTTCAAAATGATTCCCTTCGCATCTGCTTGCGGCTTATGGCTGGAGAATATCGTTTTGGCAACTTCACTAAGATCTGTATCGAGATGCTCAAATTCTACAAAACCTGATTCAAGCTTATTGTAATCCAATATATCATTAATCAATGTCGTCAAATGCTCAGCAGAATATTTTAGAGACACAAGGTTTTCTCTCTGGTCCTGTCTTGGGTTTTCTTCCAGTAAAAAATGTGAAATACCTACTACAGCATTGAGTGGTGTTCTGATCTCGTGAGAAATAGTGCTCAAAAACTCGGTTTTTGCTTGTGACGCTTGTTCAGCCTGCTCCTTTGCATTCGTAAGAAAATAAGCAAACCGAAATGATAAAATCAGTGATTGACTAAAGAAAAACAACATATAACCCCAAAACGAGGCAGCTACCCAGCTGGAAACTAAACCGAAATAGACTAAAATATTATAAGCAAATACCAGAAACACTATACCTGTACTCACCAGCGCATATTGTGAACCAGGCCGCTCCCGAAGAAAAGCCCGGATATAAATCACAAATGTAAGGATCAAATAGAGCAGCAGAATGATAAAGAAAGGCTCTACAGTATAGGTATAAATAGATGCAGGACTCAAGATGGTGACTACAATGAAACCAATACAAATGACACTAATAATGTCCCAAATGATGCGTCGAGCTTCATTCGGATATAAATGCTGAACAAATTTTCCGAACAAAAAAGTGGAAAGGAATAGTGTCAGATATTCCAGTTTGGTGGTGAGATACCATGACCAATCTACAATTTGGTGCAAGGCGTAATATCCAAAACCGATGATCCGATAGGCATATACAATACAGAAAAGTGAAAAATATAATAATGCCTGATCATGTCTTCCGAAAAAGTACAATCCAAGAAAGAACAGTCCTCCCATGATCAAACTACCTGTAAGGAAAAGGTCGCGACTAATCTGACGCACCTCTTTAGCTTTCATGGTTGCTGCATATCCAATACTGATACTCTCAAGAGCTCCGCCTTTAGCATGATCAAAATTGGCTACCTGAAGGACGATTTCATTTATCTCTTGCACATTGGGGATCACTACGAATAGTGGTTGCCATTCCGGATTATAAGATTCTTCCACATCTGCCACTTGTCCATTTTGAGCAATGAGTTTGCCATTGAAATACAGTGAAAAGGCAGAATAGGTATCCTCTATAAACAATGTATAACTGCCCGTATCAGGCAAAATCAGAAAACACCTATAGGTGGCAAAACCCTTTGAATTGAGTTTTTGCCCATCTACACTGCCGCCATTCCAGAGCTCCGGGTAAGGATAATAATTTGATTCAGTCGGAAAATTTCCTGGTTCAAATAACTCGCGCCAGTAAAACTCCCAGTTTCCATCAAGCTTTATAACTTCAGATTCTCGAAGATCCCGCAGATCAAAAATTGCTTCTTTGAGCTCCTCTGCATAAGTATTGCCCATTGAAACCATGAAAACAAAAAATGCAATAAACCTCATCATGGAGCAAGTGTGAATTCAGTTTTCACTGAATTACTAGATGGTGAAGAGTAAAAATAATTCGATTCGAAACGAAATCAAACTTTTAAATTCTTGACCAATTTGGTTTTAAGTTCTGCCGGGTCAAAGGGCTTTGTGATATAATCATTCATGCCAGCAGCAAAGACCCTTTCCTGTACGGAAATTAAAGCGGAAGCAGTCAATGCTATAATTGGAATGGGGTTTTTATGTCCCCTGATTTCTGTAGCTGCTGTATAGCCATCCATTTCTGGCATCTGCAAATCCATCAGTATAATATCATAGCTATTATCCTCAGATCGAGCTACCGCTTCACGGCCATTTTTTGCTGTTTCTATCTCCATCCCCCAGCGGGTCAGAAACTGCGTGGCTACAAGGATATTCATTTCATTATCTTCTACCAACAAAACCCGCTTTCCGCTGAGTTTATGACCGTTTTCAATATCCTTTTTCTCGTTTGGTTTGATGATTTGCTGACCAATTCTAAATTCCTGTTCAAAAAATATCTTTGTCCCCTTTCCTTCGGCGCTTTCCAGTTTGATCTGAATATTTTGCAATTCCAACAATCTCTTGATGATAGATAGCCCCAGACCTGTGCCTCCAAACTCTCGCGTGGTGGATGAACTAGCTTGTGTAAACCTTTCGAAGACCATTACCTGCTTCTCTTTTGGTATGCCAATACCTGTGTCTTGTACTTCGAATCGCAGCGTCTTATGACTTGCTGTTGCACTTAACTTGGTCACACGAATAGTCACAGAGCCTTTCCTGGTAAACTTTATCGCATTATCCGTGAGATTGTTAATAATCTGAATCATCCGCGTGCGATCAGTTATGATACTCTCCTTGATGGATGGATCAAATTCCAGGATCAGTTCAATACCCTTGTTTTCAGCTTTTGGTTTGTAGGAAGTATAGATGCTGTTGACCAATTCAAACAAATCCGTGTCTAACTCTTCGAACTCCACGAATCCAGATTCCAATTTATTGTAGTCCAGGATATCATTAATCAACGCTGTAAGGTGCTCTGCCGAATACTTCAGTGAAACCAGATTATCCTTCTGATCTTGACGCGGCGCATCATCGAGCAAGAAATGAGAGATGCCCACTACAGCATTTAGTGGCGTCCGAATCTCATGAGAGATCGTACTCAGAAACTCGGTTTTTGCGGCTACCGCCAGTTCCGCCTGCTCTTTGGCCTTTTTCAGAGAATTGGTGAACAAGAAAAAAAGTATCAATGACTGAAAAAAGAAAAATGCCAGATAACCTGTAAAATTGATAACCTCCAATTCTTGTGTAACTCCTACATAGATTAGAATATCATAAATAAAAACAGCCAAGACTACAGCAGTACTCATCAGCGCATAAAATGACCCTTCATATTGCGCACGATAGGCTCTCACGTATGTAATAGCAGCCAGTGCGATCGCCAATAGCAACATGGCCAGGTAAGGTTCAACAAGAAAAGAAAAAACGGAAACAGGGAAGAATATTGTCACCAATGCCAGAACACCGGAAATCGCCGCAAACAAATAAAATGGATTGAGTTTGTACCTAAAGGGATACAATGCATGTGTATAGAGTGCAAAAAACAGCGGAGGAATGAATAAAGACAAATATTCCAGTCGCAAAAACAACTGCCAATTCTGGTTCGGAGCAATTACGGTGATGACATAATCATCAGCTCCTATGATCCGGTAAGAAAACGTAAGGCAAAAAAGCGAAAAATAGATAGCAGAGTATTCATGCTGACCAAAAAAGAAAAGCCCCATGAAAAACAAACCTGTCATAATCAGAGTACCTGTCAACAATAGATCATAAAATAGATCCTCTGAATAATTACCATCCAGAGTAACTTCATCACCTAGGTAAATTGGTTCTCTTGCACCTCCTTTTCTATGATGAAAATTGGAGATTTGCATCACTATTTCCAGGGTATCAGAGGGCATGCTCGGTAAGTGAATTACTTTCGGAATCCACTGTGGCTTTGAGGATTGCTTGGTAGCGCCAACTTGCCCTCCAAAAGCAACGTGGTTTCCATTGACCCATATATCTGAAGCGGAGTAAACGTGCTTGATATACAATGCTATGTCAGGACGCTCAGTGGGTAGATAAACCAGTAGTCGATAGGTAGCAAAACCAAAATTATCTAAAGAATCACCTTGCACAGTAACTCCTTTGTTCCACAGTTCAGGGAAAGGAAAGTAATCTGGTTTTATTCTTGGCCCAAACTCTTCAGGTTCTAACAATTTCCTCCAATAGAACTCCCATTCACCATTCAATGCGATTCTCGAAGACTCCAAAGAAGTGTTTGTAAGATCCAAAACGCCATACTGAATCTCCTCTGCCCTCAGTGCTATAGAGGACAAAAACATCAATCCGATAAATACTATATATCTCATGGTCATATAAGCCATGAGTCTGTTACAATTGTAAACTCAAGGCTTCATTCATTAGCTGATCTCTGTCAATTGGAATCACACCTACTGTCTCACAGACAATCCCTCCACCTAAATTAGCTAACTCAGCGATTAATCTCACCGGCAAACCAAGTGCTACTCCTAGTGAACTGATAGAAATGACTGTATCTCCAGCTCCTGAAACATCGGCAATCGATCTTACTTTTGCTGGAATGACACCTTGCTGGTTTTGATCTGAATAAGCAATTCCACGATCTGACAATGTCACTAAGATACGTTCATGATGGCTTTTAACTCTCCATTTTTCGATAAGTTGTATCAACTGACCGTCATCATTGCATTTTTCTCCTGTATTTTGAGCAAACTCCTTCAGATTTGGCTTGAATAATGCTGCCGATTGATAGTCAAAATAATGTCTGAATTTTGGGTCTACAGTAACCGGTATTTTATGTATTTTGGCAAGAGCTGTAATCTGGGAAATCACCTCGTTGCTTAATACACCCTTGTCATAATCCTGGATAATAATCAAATCTATTTCACTCAGCATGGGTTTTACCTGACCCAATATTTGCCGAATCTCATCTTCTTTCAGATCAAAGTTGTCTTCCTGGTCAATACGCAGTATTTGCTTACCAGAAGACATAATCCGATGTTTTACAGTAGTCATTCGATGACTACTTTTTACTATTCCTGTAGATGATAAATTAGCCGAATGTAGAAGGTTTATAAATTCATGTCCTGAATGATCATCACCAACCACAGAACATAAAAAAGGTGATGCTCCCAGGGCTGCAACATTTAATGCAACATTGGCGGCACCACCTAATCTTTTCTCTGTTTTTTGAACGTCAACCACCGGAACCGGAGCCTCAGGAGATAGTCTACTGACAGAACCGAATGTGTATTCGTCTATCATGACATCTCCAATAATCAGCACTCTTAGTTGCCGAAAAGCCTCAAAAATCTCACCGATGGTTTGGTAAACCATTAAGAAAGTTTGGCCAAAGACTCTTTGATTCTGGCAATGGCTGTTTTCAATTCATCTACAGAAGCTGCATAAGACATTCTGATGCAATTAGGATCACCAAAAGCATCTCCAGTTACTACCGATACATTCGCATCTTCCAGAATGTACAAGCTCAGGTCTGTAGCGTTTGCTATCGTCTTACCATTCACACTCTTACCGAAATAGCTACTAACATTAGGGAAGAAATAAAACGCACCACCTGGCATATTTACTTCCACGCCCGGGATTTCACTTAGCAATCCATGAACCATTTCCCTTCTGCTCCTATATTCTTTTACCATTTCGTAAGATGGCTCATAATCAGAGGTTAGTGCAGTTAGTGCAGCGCGTTGCGCAATGCTACAGTTGGCTGATGTGATCTGACCTTGTATTTTACTGGCAGCTTTAGCCAGCCAAAGTGGAGCACCAATATATCCAACTCTCCATCCAGTCATCGCAAAACCTTTCGCAAAACCATTGATAGTCACTGTGCGATCAATCATTCCATCTATGGCGCCTATACTGTAGTGCTTCTCACCGTAATTGATTAGCTCATATATTTCATCAGATAAGACTACAATATTCGGATAGTCTTTCAGCACAGCAGCAATCTCTTCCAATTCTTCTTTGGTGAAAACCGAACCTGTAGGATTACAAGGAGAAGAAAAAATCAATGCTTTTGTCTTATCAGTAATAGCTGCTTTGAGTTGGGCTGCAGTCGGTTTGAATTCATTTTCAATTCCTCCTCCTACAAACACACACTTACCTTCTGCCAGTTCGACCAATGCACTGTAACTCACCCAATATGGAGAAAATACAATCACTTCATCGCCCGGATCGAGCAGTGCTAAAAATGTGTTGGCAATAGACTGCTTAGCTCCATTGGATACTACGATCTGATCAGGCGCATAATCAAGGTTGTTTTCTTTCTTGAACTTAGCGCTGATAGCTTCTCTCAAATCCAAATATCCATTTACCGGAGGATAGGCAAAATATTTACCCTCATCTATCGCCGCTTTGGCACCTTCCTGTATATGCTTTGGTGTTTTGAAATCAGGCTCTCCCAAGCTCAAACTTATAACATCAACCCCCTGCTGCTTTAGCTCACGTGCTTTTGCAGCCATAGCTAGAGTCGCTGACTCTGCCATGTTTTTGATACGCTCTGACCGTAAATCCATTATCTTTATTGTGTTTTAGCGGCAAAATTAATACAACAACACACCCCATCAAATGAGAATATCTATCTATTTTATATTTTTTAGCGCCCTTTTTTTAAAATTTTTCAATAGTCATTCGCAAGAATCCAAAATCAAGTTTGGTGCATACGTGGATGCTTATTATGTCTACGACATCAGCAAGCCATTCAACAACTCGCGGCAGTACGTTACCCAGTACGACCGGCACAACGAATTCAACATCTCTCATGCAATCCTTTCTGGGACATTCGAAGATGAAAAAATTCGGGCAAACCTTGGATTACATACAGGATCATATCCCATCAACAATTATAGCGCGGAGCCCAATACACTTTATCAAGCCATATATGAAGCTAATGCTGGTTATAAAATCTCCGAAAATGGCTGGCTTGATGTAGGCATATTCGGTGGTCATTTTGGTTATGAAAGTGCACTGGCAATTGATCGTGAATTATATAGTCCCGCTTTAGCAACAGAGTATACACCCTACTATCAAACAGGCGTTAGATACACGCATGATATCTCTGCTAGTACTCAGTTCAGAGTTGTAGTATTGAATGGATGGCAAAACATAGCTGAGACCAACGAACACAAATCTGTTGGGATTGCTATAGACCATTCGTTCACTGAAAAATTTTCCTTGAGTTATGGAAATTATTATGGAAATGAATCTATAGCCTCTTCAACAGACAATTTTCGATTTCATAACAACTTACTTGTGAAAGTTGAACCCTCAAACAATCTAGCTCTGATTGGAGTGGTAGATTATACGACTGAATCGAATGCCAATAGCGATGCACTTTTTCTCACTGCAATTGGTAAATATGATTTCTCAGAAAAGTGGACGTTGGCTGGTAGATATGAGTACGTTTCGGACAAAGACGAAATCTTGATCGAAAGCATCACTGATCAATTCGAAGTTCAAGTGATCAGCCTTTCTATGAACTATTCAGCAACCGAGAATGCATCCCTCAAAGTAGAATCCAAACTCTACAGGGGTTCTGAAAAAATATTCTCCGGTACAGAAGGCATTGGTGATACCAACTTCATCATAAATGCAGGCATCATGATTCGGGTGGAATAAAAAATCCCGACTTTTTTGAGCCGGGATTTGATATATGCTGTCAGCGCTAAGATTAGTTAGCAACGAATTCTTTCAATCTTCTGTTTTTACCAGGCTCTCTCAATTTCTGAAGTGCCTTCTCTCGGATCTGGCGTACACGCTCACGGGTAAGCCCCATTGCGTCACCGATCTCTTCCAATGTGTAAGGATTATCATGACCAATACCGAAACTCATCATGATCACTTCTCTTTCTCTTGCAGTTAATGTAGAAAGAGCTCTCAAAGTCTCTACTTTTAATGAATCGTTGAATACCAACTCACCATCAGTAGGACCAGTAGTCACGTTTTCCAATACATCAAGCAATGAACCAGACTCGTCCTCACCAAATGGAGCATCCATAGACATCTGCTTCACCTCAGCACCAAGCGTATTTCTCACTTCGCTAGGCTTCATATCAAGAATATCTGCCAATTCTTCCTCTGTTGGCTCACGCTCAAACTGCTGCTCCAACTCAGCGTAAGCTCTCCTGATTTGGTTGATTGCACCAGATTTGTTCATTGGCAAACGAACAATTCTAGACTGCTCTGCCAATGCTTGCATGATTGACTGACGAATCCACCATACTGCGTACGAAATGAATTTGAAACCTTTCGTCTCATCAAATTTCTTTGCTGCCTTGATCAATCCTAAGTTTCCTTCATTGATCAGGTCATTCAATGGCAAACTCCTGTTCTGGTATTGCTTAGCTACAGATACCACAAATCTAAGGTTTGCTTTTACCAATTTTTCAAGAGCCAGTTCGTCACCTTCACGGATTCTCTTTGCCAATGTTACTTCCTCATCAGGAGTAATCATAGGCACGTTACTTACTTCAGTAAAGTACTTTTCGAGCGTGTGGCTTTCTCGCCTGTTGGTGATCGACTGTGTAATCTTGAGTTGACGCATATGTTTGCTTTATTAGTAAATTTTGATGTCTTTAATCCAATGAACTTTTGAATATAATAATTTCAAAAAAAGATATCAAAGAACCGCGAAATTAATTACAAATTACTTACCGTTCAAAAAATCAATGAATTAATCTATTAGCCTATTAAAAACCAGACTATTAGGCATTTAGTTTCATATCACCCCATATTTTCTACAGTTAGCGCTCCTGAGGTGATCTTATAGTTCATTCCACTGCCCTAATCGCCTTTTTACCCTATTACAGGATTTTACAGACCAAATCGAAATTCCTAAATAAAATGCAACGTTACAACGATTAATAAAAAAACTGAGTCATTGTCAGTAACTTGTCAGTACCTAAAATCAAAGCCTTGACTAAATACCTTTTTTCAGTCCTGATTGTTCTTGGTATACTCCAATCAGCACAATCACAAAATTACACGCTCAGCGGATTCATTCGAGATCAATCAACCGGAGAAAACCTGATTGGCGCCACCATTCTGGAACCCAATAAATATCAGGGAACCATTTCAAATGCGTTCGGATTCTATTCCCTCACTTTACCAGGAGATTCTTACACTATTAGGTTTTCATTCGTTGGTTACCAGCCAGTAGAAATGACCGTAGATCTTAAAGAGAACCTAACGCTTAATGTCAACCTAACCCCTGGAACCGCACTGGAAGAAGTAGTAATCACGGCCGAGGAAAGCATTGAAATGACACCACGAATGAGCACAATTGATGTTCCTATCGAGCAAATCAAAGCACTTCCTGTACTCATGGGAGAAACAGATTTGCTCAAATCCCTTCAACTGCTCCCTGGGATACAAGGTGGCACAGAGGGATCTAGTGGCATATATGTGAGAGGAGGAGGTCCGGATCAAAATCTTATTTTATTAGATGGAGTGCCAGTTTATAATGTTTCACACTTATTTGGATTCTTTTCTGTCTTTAATCCGGATGCAATCAATCAATTATCTGTAGTAAAAGGTGGTTTCCCTGCTAGATACGGAGGCCGGTTATCATCAGTAATTGACATCAATATGAGAGAGGGAAATAATCAGAAACTTCACGGTGAAGGTGCGATTGGAATCATTGCTTCCAAGCTTTCTTTAGATGGCCCAATTGGAAAAGATAAAAAAACGACTTTTATCGTTTCCGGTAGACGGACTTACATCGATTTATTGACACGCCCTATTATCAAAGCCCAGTCAGATGGGGAAGCCAGTGGCGGATATTACTTCTATGATTTCAATGCGAAAATCAACCGAACAATATCTGAAAAGGATCGAATCTACCTGAGCTTCTATAATGGAAAAGACAAAGCTTTCGCAAGAGATAATTATGACTATACATATGATGGCAGTGACTACCAATATGTTGAAGAGTTTTCAGAGTTCGGTTTGAATTGGGGAAATACCATCTCTGCATTGAGATGGAATCACGTTTTCAACCCGCAGCTTTTTGCTAATCTCACCGGCACGTATAGTAAGTACAAATTCAGGATATTTAGCGAATATGAAACCATCACACATTTCCGAGATAGCGTGGAAAACGATCAGGAAGCGATCGAATACTTTTCTGGGATCGATGACCTGGGATTAAAACTTGACTTTGATTATCTACCATCTCCGAATCATAGCATTAAAGCCGGGATCAATGCTATCCACCATCAATTCAACCCTGGAATATTTGGATTTGAAACCAATCAGGAAGGCACCAATGACACGGTAATAGGCGGACAAAAAACCTATGCTGTAGAACTGGCAACTTACATCGAAGATGATATTAAGCTTTCAGAGCAGCTTAGAGCCAATATAGGTCTGCATTACTCATCTTTCCTGGTCAATGAAAAATACTATGATGGCTTGCAGCCCAGGGTATCAGCAAGATATCTGATGAATAACAATCTGGCACTGAAGGGTTCTTTTGCCACTATGGTTCAATACATCCATTTGCTAACGAATGGTGGGCTGGGTTTGCCAACAGACCTTTGGGTACCAGCAACGGATCGTGTAAAACCTCAAAGAAGCTGGCAAGCTGCGTTTGGTGCGGCTCGAACATTTGGCGGCATAGAAACGAGCCTGGAGGTTTATTACAAAGAAATGAGCGGATTGATAGAGTATAAAGATGGTTCATCATTTTTCAATCTCGGGTCTGACTGGCAAGACAAAGTGGCCAGTGGCACCGGAAATAGCTACGGAATGGAATTGCTTTTCCAGAAAAAAACCGGGCAACTATCCGGATGGATAGGATATACTTTATCGTGGACCAATCGTCAATTTGAAGCAATCAACTTTGGCAGAGAATTTCCCTACAAGTATGACAGAAGACATGACATCAGCGTAGTAGGAGTTTACCAGGTTTCAAAGGACTTCTCGATCTCTGCTACCTGGGTGTATGGTACGGGCAGTGCCATGACATTACAATTGGGCGAGTATGAGGGCAATTCGGACGAGTGGTACAGACAAACCATTACCAGATACTCTGATAGAAATGACTTCAGGATGAGAGACTACCATCGGATGGACATAGGGTTCACCTGGGACAAACCGAAAGGCAAATTTGAGCGATCATGGTCTCTGGGTGCTTACAACCTGTACAACAGAAAGAATCCATTTTTCTATGATCTGCAAGAGAACTATTCATCTGGTAAAAAACAATTTGTCCAATACAGCCTCTTCCCTATATTACCTTACCTGCGATATAGCTTTAAATTCTAATCACCGTGAAAAACATCATATATCTAAGCATAATTCTGACACTCATCTCTGGTTGCGAACTAGTGGTAGATGTTGATTTGCCTGAGTTTAAACCTTCATTGGTTATGAATGGGACCATCAGCACAGACGACACCATAATTACGGTTTACCTTTCTCAGGACAAGGACATTTTGGACAATTCGAATTATTATGAATTCAAAGCGATCACAGGTGCAGATGTTAAGTTGTTTGAAGGTGAAAGTTTGATCCAACAATTGGTAGAATCTGAATCCGGTACTTACAAATCTGCTCTCTATCCGGAGCCTGGAAAAACGTACTCCATCAGCGCTGGCAAAAATGGCTTTGAATCAATTGTAGCTCAAACCACCATCCCAGTAGATGCTCCTATCGTAGTGATCAATAGTATGAGCATAAGGCCTACAGAATATGGAGGAGAAAATATCCGGCTTTCTTACAGCATCAATGACAAGCCCGGAAAAGACTACTATGAAATCAAATTGTATGCGCTGTATCGCTATGAAGAAACATATTATGATGAAGATCTGGACTCGATAATCGTAATTGAATCTAATGCCAACTGGGAGGAATGGTGGTATACCAAGGTAGGAGCGGACCTGGATGAATTTGAGGAAAACTCAGAAGACTATACGCTCAGTGATGAACTATTCAATGGTCGTCCAAAAGAGTTCCTTATAGAGTTCGATAAGCCGTATAGTTATAGCTATTATGAAGGAATGGAAAATCATTCTGATACCTCGCAATTCAAGTTGGTGGTAAAAAAACTCAATGAAGAATACTACCAATACCTTGTGAGCTCGCAATTGCAATATGATGTAGATGGATCTCCTTTTTCCGAACCAGTACAGGTTTACTCCAATGTACAAAATGGATATGGGATTCTTAGTTCATACCATCCAGTAGAAATGCCTTTTGCTATTTATGACGATAAGTTATTGAAGTAACTCCGGTATAGTCCTGTAGCTTTGACAATACTTATGAGTTACATCAAACTACTAAGAAAACACCCCGGATTTCTGACCTATGGTGGACTGCACTACTTTTTCAGCAGTGTTGGACAGACTTTTTTGATTTCAGTTTTTGTACCGTTCATCATTGAAGAATTTGACCTTTCCAGCAGCCAATTTAGTAGCTATTATGGTATGGCCACTGTAGCTTCCGCACTAGTGCTGCCTTTCATAGGCAAGTATGTGGACCGGCTACCACTAAAAACCTTGAGCACATTGGGAGGCATCGGATTAGCTCTTGCCACATGGGTGATGTTTTACTCACCTTCTCTGGCTATTCTGATTTTAGGAATGTTTATGCTGCGCTTTTTTGGTCAAGGTAGCATGGTACTGATAGGCACTACAGCAATTGGTAGGTTTTTTAACAAGAATAGAGGAAAAGCGCTTTCTATTTCTTCCATTGGTCTTGCACTGGCAGAAACCTCTCTCCCGGGGCTGATGATACTGCTTATACATTTGAGCGATTGGCGAATGACATGGCTGGCTTTAGGAATCTCATCACTAATTCTTTTTATTCCAATATCGAGGTTTTTAGCTGGAGACATGGGCACTGAAAATGTTTCAGATTCAACCTCTTCAAAGCAAGCAAATAATTTTAGCAGATCACTGTTACTGAAAGGTCACAAATTTTACCTACTGGTCATAGCATTTATGTTTTTACCCTTCTTCATTACAGGCATGTTCATACACCAAAGTTTATTGGCTAAAGCTCAGAACTGGTCTTTGGAATGGATGGCCTGGTCATTTACCGCCTATGGAATAGCAAAAGTGATCACCTCATTTATTGGCGGCAGTTTGATAGATAGATTCTCTGCAAAAAGCGTATTTATCTTCTTTTTGACACCACTGGCCGTAGGACTCATATTGATGGCGATCAGCGATCATAGAATTATAGCATTCATCTACATGACTCTTTTGGGAATTACTGCGAGTCTGGGATCGCTCACTGGTACAGCCGTGTGGGCTGAACTATATGGCGTGAAAAACCTCGGAACGATCAAGAGTATGACGACCACATTTCTCGTGTTAGCCACTGCAGCAGGCCCTATTGCTATTGGGTGGAGTCTGGAAAGCAACTTTCTGGTGACGTTAATTTCCTCTGTAATGATCATTATTTTGATCACAATAAGTAACTTTTTCATTTTGAATAAGACAATACATCAATGAAAAATGTAGCCCTTATTACAGGAGCCTCAAGCGGCATTGGTTTGGAACTAGCAAAAGTTCACGCCAGGCAAGGGGGTGACTTGATTCTTGTAGCAAGAAGTACGACCAAACTGCAAAAGTTGAAAGAAGAGATCGAGGATCAGCATGGTATTTTTGCGCTTATTATTCCCAAAGATCTGTCCATTCCCGATGCTGCATTGGAGATCCATGAAGAAGTTGTCAAAAGAGAAATTTCTGTGGAATACCTGATCAACAACGCAGGTTTTGGAGATTACGGGCCTTATCACGAGACAGACTGGCACAAAGAGGAAATGATGATCAACCTCAACATTTTGGCTCTCACGCAATTCACTAAACTATTTGGACGAGATATGATAAGTAGAAAAAGCGGTCATATTATGAACGTTTCTTCCATTATGGCTTTTCAGCCTGGCCCGCTGATGACTGTGTATGCCGCCACCAAACATTACGTGCAGGCTTACAGTGAAGCACTCTATGAAGAATGGAAAGAGTTTGGGGTGACTGTAACGGCACTATGCCCGGGAGCTACCACTACTGGTTTTGCAGAGGTGGCCAATCTGGAAAATTCTAAAATCTTCAAAAATCCAAAACTTCCGTCTGCCAGAGTGGTAGCAGAGTACGGATATGCCGCGATGCTCAAGGGAGAAATGACTGCCATTCATCAGCTCAAAAACAAAGTAATGGTGAACTCTGCCAAGTTTACACCTAAAAAGCTACTGCTAAAAATCGTCAGAAAAATGCAGGAATGATTCTATTGATCGTGCGAATGATCGAGGATGGGCACAATAATCAGAATATTAGTCCCTTTTTTGGGTTTGGAAGATATATCTATAGTACCGTGCATAGCCTGAACCCGACTCCTCATAGATAGCAATCCTTTGCCTTTGTGAGTTTTAGAGGTATCGAACCCTACTCCATTATCATCTATGGTCAACGTTAACTCCCCGGAATGACCGATCATCTGAACTTCTGCCTCAGAAGCCTGCGAATGATTCAGTATGTTCTGGAGCGCCTCTTGGACGATCCTCAGCATTTGGTTCGAAATGGATTCATCGATCCTTGGCAAGTCAAAACTTTCAAACATGACTTTAATGCCTGTATCACGTCCAAATCTTTTCACATAATCCTTGATCACTTGAGCCACGCCCATCATCTGCATCTGATGCGGCAACAGCTGATGAGAAAGCCCCCTCACTTCCTTGCAGAGCACATCTATATCTGTGGTTATTTCAGAGTCACTGGATTTTTTTCTTTCAATTTTCTTTTTGAGAATCGATAAGCCACTTCCAATATTATCATGCAATTCTGCCGAAATCCGCTGCCTTTCACTGTCCACTCCATGAATATAGGCACGCATCATTTCTTTTTGTTGTCTAAGTAATCGATCTGTCAGATCATTCTTTCGATCATTGATCCTCTTCACCCTAAAAACCATAGAGAGAGATAAAATCAACACCTCAAATGCAGACCCTATCATAATTGGATTAACCGGAAGGGACGATTCCGGAATTACGCCATACTCCACCAATATGTAAGTCACAGACCCGATCATCAAAGCGAAGAAGGCCGCCAAAACCAGCAAAATATTTCCTTTTTGTTGATGCCATGTTTTGTAACTGACGTAAAAAATGGTGATGAAAAAGACGAAAATCAGTATATAAAGGATGTTGATCACATAAATAGTCAACACAGCATAGTTTGGGTTGAACAAGCGGTTCACAATCCAAAAAACAATCGTGACTAATAAGAACAACCATCCTCCCCGATAGAACTTATCGAGTTTTGGCAGGTAGCTTTCTATTTCGAGCAGCTTGCTGAAAAAGTCCATAGATGCGATGATCAGTAGATAAGCCAAAACCAATCTGGAGTAATTGTTGAGCACGGACGAATCAGGATACAAATACTCAAACGAAAGCCCAAGCTGAGTAAACATATAGACCATCAAAACCCCTACGTAGAGTGAGTAAGACAGGAAGTGTCTTTCTTTTAGGGCCAGCCCTACGATCAGACTGAATGCGCTGATGAAGACGAGGATGCCGAAGTAATTGCCAAAAATCAGATTGAGAAATGATTCCTGCACATAGAAGCTTTCCCTAGACCACAATTTCAGAGGAAAGCTCACCGCTGCATTGCGCTTGTCTACCATCATCAGGTAATCCGCCTCCCCAACCGGAAAAAGATATCTTCGGTTCTTAATCGTCCTATTGCTAAACTTCCATTTGTCACCTCCCCACCCTACTAATTCTGCGCTATCTTTTACTTCAAACAAATAAACATAATCGATATGTGGATTGTCCAACTCCAGCAATAGCTCCTGATTTGATGTTTGCTCTATCTGAAATTTCAGCCAATAATATGCTGATGAAAAACCCGGAGAGGTCGTATTTTCGGATACTTTTATTTCTCCATTAGCGATTTTTTCCAGTACCTGATCAGGTCCCAGAGAATCGGTGGTATGATATACTTCCAAATACGGATTGATGGTCAAACTCTCCAACTGCTCATCTACAGGTATCTGTTTTGCCATTAGGGTTCCTGTCCAAAATATGAGGAGAACCCCAGATATAGTTTTATACCAGTTTATTGCGGTACGCATAGCTCACAAGTTCGGAAACCTTATTGAAAGAGAGCTTTTTCAGCATGTTTTTGCGGTGTGTCTTTACCGTCTCAGGACTGATGCTCAATTCCTCTCCAATCTCAGAAGAAGAAAACCCCTGGACCAACAATTTCAAAATCTCTTTCTCACGAGAGGTGAGTTTTACCACCGTACTGAATTCGTCCTCATCTGCCAGCTCGAATTCTTCACTTACAGTCGGAGAGTCTACAGCTGCAGATATGTAAAAGTCCTCTGCAGTCAGTCCAGACGCTGCCTTTAGCAGTTCATCTTCATCACTATTTTTCAGAAAATAACCATTGCCTCCTTCTTTCTTTACAGAATTGATCATGGAGTGATCGTCGTACATGGTAACTATGAGCACGACAATTTTATCTGAGTAATCTCTCACCTCTTTGAGGACTTCAAAACCATTCTTCTTTGGCAAATTCAGATCCAAAATAAGAATATCAGGGCTTTTCGAAATGACCTGATAAAGCACTTCATCTCCTTCCTCTACAGTACCCACCACATCATATCCTTCCTGCAAAAAAAGAGAAGACATTCCCGAACCAAAAAGCGAATGATCATCCGCAATCAAGACCTTTTTCATGTTTTATCAATCATGTGATTGTTTGGCACAAGCCAATAAAAAATTAGGCGGATGAAATAATAGTGGTGAATATAGTGGATTTCGCGGGAAGAAAGTTGACCAAAGTTACATTTCATTCCCAACCATGCTTTACCACTTTTTTGGCTAGAATCGCAGCTTTCGAACCAATCGCACAAACCTCAGAA
The DNA here is from genome assembly GCA_030425425.1 of Bacteroidia bacterium. GTDB lineage: Bacteria > Bacteroidota > Bacteroidia > Cytophagales > Cyclobacteriaceae > Marinoscillum. The sequence continues at coordinate 33,044 of JAUIAO010000015.1, forward strand.
TATGTAAAATGGCAGCAACGCTCAGCCCAAGTAACAAGGCATACCAAACACCTTCTATCCCCATGTCCCAATGGAAAGCAAATAGGTATCCTCCAGGAATGGCGATTAACCAATAAGACACAAACGTCACCATAGTCGGTACTTTGACGTCCGTCAATCCTCTCAAAATACCTAAGCCAACTGCCTGCAGGCCATCCGAGACCTGATAACCGGCAACAATAATGAGCAACCCAGCAGCTACTGATTGCACATATTCATCATTGACATACCAGGAACTCATCGTAAATCTGAAAAGAATAAACAGCACAGCCATGACAGCCATAAACCCTGTCACCAATCCATAAGCTGTATAACCTGCCGTTTTCAATCCATGAAGATCTTTAAGACCAATTTGATTTCCTATTCGGATGGTTGCAGCAGATGCCAGACCGGTCGCGCACATGTAAGTGATAGCGGATAAATTCAGTGCTACCTGGTGTGCTGCAAGTGCTTCTGCACTGATCCAGCCAACCATGATAGCTGCCATGGCAAATGCTCCTACTTCAAATACATATTGCATCCCTGAAGGAATACCAATTTTGAGCATACGCTTGATGTTGATCCAATCAAAATGAAATTGAAATCCTGCAAATCGATTTCGAATGGCCCATATAAGCAATACAGCCATTACCACCCTGGAAATCAAAGTAGCATAGCCTGCACCATCCAAACCAAGTGCAGTAAAACCAAATTTCCCATAAATCATCACATAGTTTAGTGCTACATTCAACAGATTGGCAATGACAGACACCACCATGGGGTTGAAGGTATCTGACAAGCCCTCTGAAAACTGCCTAAAAGTCTGAAAAACCATCAGAGGAATAAGTGAGGCACTTACAATAATCAGATATGACTTTGCTTCAATGGCCACAGCTTCTTCTTGCCCAAAATTCATCAGAAACTGGCTAGCAATAAGACCAATGCCTAACAGAGCAAGAGATAAAACCGCATTCAAAATCAAGCCATTCTGCAAGTATTTCATCAAAATTGGCTGATCATCCGGCTTGGTTGCCGCTACCAGTGGCGTGATCGCATAACTCACCCCGATTCCAAACAGTAAAAGTGTGTGATAAATGGTGCCCGCAAAAGTGGCAGCAGCCAGAGGAATAACCCCTACATGGCCAACCATCATGGTATCAGCCACGGAGACCATGATATGTCCCAGCTGACCAATCACCACCGGATATGCCAGCACGATGTGCTTCTTAAAATGCTCTTTGAGGGTCAATGTATAGAGGTTTTAGAGCGCGAAGGTAGAGGTTTCGAGTTAAATCAACATTTTGGAATTAACAACCTCGTGGCATGGTATTAAAGATGTTTAATGAAAACTGCTTTGAAAATCAGAAAATATTTCCCACTTGAGGGTTTGAAATGGCTAACAAAATGCAATTAAATTTCCCTTCTCATTTGTGTTTTTGATCAATCTAAAAAACTAAAAATTGTTGATTATTTTAATGTATCAGAATCAGGCTTCTTCAGCAATTTCTTCAATACAAAATCATCTTTTCGATTACTCCAAAAAGTTATCAGATCTATAGAAGTGATCGAAACCCGATAGTACAAAGTGATATATTTGTTGACAATGAATTTATGAATGTGCCTGGTTTTATCAACCTCAAGGTAAGTTTCCGGGTCATTCTGTACAGCTATTAAGGATTCCTCTACCCGATTCAAAAAATTGATCGCAGAGTTTGATCCCCATTTCGATTCCAGATGTTCGAGGATTTCTTCCACATCCTGATCAGCCAACTCTGACCAGTTGAGCTCACGACTCATTGATGGTATTTTCGCCTGAATTTGGACATCACCTCATGATGTGATTTTATCTTTCCTAGTTCAACCTGTTTCAACCCCTTCTCAATAGCCGCTTTTTCATCATCTCCGATTTCTTCCGAAGTAGAATGTTCGTGATTTTCAAATACTCGCTTTATTTGCTCAAGGACATCTTCCTTATGGGTATTTAGTAGGAGTTGCATCAATTCAAGTTTAGTTGACTGGATATCCATAGACTATACTTTTAATTCACTTAAAGTTAAGGATTTTAATAATTTCTGAGATCGTAACCAAATAACATCAATTCAAATCAATGTGTTCTTTGAGGGCCAATCTATAGAGGTTTAAGAGCGCGAAGGTAAGACAGATTTAGATCAAAACATTTTATCCGTGGATCATCGAAAGTGTAACATATTTTCTATTAACCATTTTTCATTGATGGTAAGGGCCTCATTACATCCTGTTTTTCTAGTTCTTCCTGTATCGATATCCATTTATGCCAATGATAATTTCTAATCCAGATTGCATTTGTTAATTCAGCTTCATCAATATTATTTATTTGAAAAGGAACGACAATTTCATAGTCAACATTTTCGCCATTCACCTTCATCCTCTGCAATTTGACTGGTTTTAGTCCTTGAACAACCATATTCGTATCCAACAAACCATCAACTAAATGAAACCCATTCATACTCTTAAGCTCACCTTTGCCATCTATATTTAAACTAAACAGATAAACTGCTGATTTTTTCGATTTGGAGTACTTTGATCGCCATTGATCAATCACTCGGTCTTTCCAATTACTTTTTAATCCGTAAAGGTCTAAATGACTTCTTTCTTTCTTGTTTATATATTGATAGATTATATCCCCTGTCCTTTCAAAATACGATTTCACTATCTTGCCTTCTTCGTAATGACGTGTAATGACTCGATTTTGAATTTCATCTCTAAAGGTTTCAACTCCATTCCCATTTACATCCAAAACAGGGTCACCGTTAGTATTATAGACCTCAACAAATCTGAAATTATCTAATTCAAGAGGGAACTGAATATCCCATTTAATTCCATAGTGTAGTTGCCCATTTTCGAAATAATGAGAAGTATACAGCAACCGATTTTTGTCATACTTATTTAATTTCCTAATCATTCCAGAGGGATAATACCACTTCGATTCTCCATCCCTACTCTGTCTTATCAAACTACTGTAGGTTGATTCATTCACTAAAACAGTGTCATTGAAAAATTTTGCTTTCCAGATTCCTCTCGTGTATTTCAATTCACCTCTGTATCTAGCCTGATTTTTATCGGCAACCTCTTGCCACAATTCATTGAAATAAATAGGAATCTCCTCCTTTTCTTTAATGGCATAAATGATGCTCTTAATCCAATCAGTATCATAGGTAGAATATAGATCATTCGTCTGTAGCCCTTCAAATAGAGTATTTAGGATATCATCCAATTCGGACGGTTTTTTGGATATAGAAAACCAATCAGTACTCCCCATTTTCCTTCCAATATAATATTCATGAGCGCCAAAAACGTCATATTCAGTATAACAAGCAAACTCAAAACCATTAAACTCAGTGATGAACCTCACATACCTCGGCTTATTCTTGAATTTCTTCCTTTTTACATTACCATTATATTCATTGATTTTATCGATATAAAAATTACTAACTGTAAAAAATGAGTCCTCATCGATTATAAAAGACTTTACTTCATCAGGCATCAAACTCACCGTCTCATACCCCTCTGGCTGGGCGATTTCAACATGGTCAGATTGTTCCAATAGCAGCGCTTCAATTTTTTCTCCTTTCTGGTCATAGTAATATCCCGTTCCAAAACCCGTGCTTCTACTTCTTGTATCAATGATTGCTGGTTCGTTGTTCCAATATTCTAGCGGATCAAAATACCCTACAATGGGCATACCTTGAGTATCCATATAATGACCTACGGGAATCTGGGCGTGAAGAAAGCATGAAAGGAATAAAAATGTGATAGTTAAAAAATCGGATCTCATTTGATTAGAATATTGATTGGCAGCAAGATATCAAACCTTCATCTGAAATCAAACTCCCAACATCCGCCCCAACTTCAGGATAGCCACCATACTCAGGCTATCAGTTATCTTACCATCCAATACCATTTGATAAGCCTCTTGGAATTGCAATTTCCAGATTTTCAAATCTTCTGTCTCTTCAAACTCCGTCTCACCTTGTGTTAGATCTTCTGCCAGAAAAGCGTACCCCACTTCATTCGTCACTGAGTTGGAAGTATGCATTTTCACAAACTCTGTCCATTTTGCTGCTGTTAGCCCGGTTTCTTCTTTGAGTTCTCTCTGGGCAGACTCCAGCTTATCAATTCCGATAGGCCCTCCACCCATTGGTATCTCCCAGCTATATTCATCAAGAGAATAGCGCCACTGACCGACCAACCAGGTATTCTGATTTTCATCAATCGGGACAATTCCTATCGCGAGGTTTTTGAAAAGTACTTTACCATAGATCCCATTTCCTCCTCCGGGATTGATCACCTGATCTTCCTCTACTGTGATCCATGAGTTATCATATATACGCTTGCTTGAGAGCTTTTGCCACGGGTTCTTTTCCATCTTTCAAAGAAACAAAATACAGAAGCACTATATAACCAAGGTCTGAATTAAATGAAATATTGATTATTTCTACTTCATCCCAAAACTGTAGGAAGTCCAGAAGCTGATCCAATCTGTATCTCCTTCTGAATTAGGAATCATATGAGTAGCATGAATGAACCATTCTCCACCACGCTCTAATTTGAATGAGCAAACACCATCCTGGTCAGTTCGGGAATATTGATAGGTTGCCGGTTCATTCCCTGTTCTGTTCCTTGCAGTAATGGCCTTATTAGCTAGTGGCCTACCATTGAAAAAAACCTGAGCACTAATCCAATCCTCTGAAGTGAGCTCATATGGATTTTGTAATAGAACTATTTCAAATTGATGCCCAACTTTCTTACTGTAAAGATCATCACCCTTTTTGGGATTACTCTGAACAAGAGTTTTTATGAACCTAAGATATTTTTCTTTCTGCTCCGGCTTACTCTCATCCACTACTACATTCTCAATGTTATCACCTTTCACATAGCTTTTGAATCGATCTGTTGGCAAGGAAATCTGAGCATAGTTTCGTTCCATTGTAATCAACCCTAAACCTTCGAAATCCACTTTCATTTCTAGAATAGGAATATCTCCTTGTTCTGATGATTTTTTTAAGTCCTTTTGCCCGTCTTCAGTAAATAGGATGAAACCCTTAGTCATAGACTTTTGGTATACTCGCTCCGCTTCTACATTAAATCCATCCGCAACGAACAAATGCAATTCCAGCGTCTGGCCTCTTTCTAAAAAGAAGCTCTCTGCCAATAAAATGTATTCATGTGCAGAAATGACTGTGGTCAAAATCACGATTATTGTTGTGAGAATTATCTTTTTCATTTTGTAATCTGTGGTTAAAGAGGGCAAGTTAAGGGCCAATTGTAGAAATAACCAGAATTAGACAAAACTCTATAAAACGGATTTGGAAAATGAAATACAAACAATAATCAAGACCGTTTGCACGTCTGAAATTCAACTTCATTTCGCTTCGGCCTATTCTCAAGCTCTTGGTCAGTAAAGAGAATTTTATATTTATTTTTACCCGATGCTGAAATCTCAATTTCAAGATGAACTGATAGAAGCCGGTTGTGATGAAGCGGGACGCGGTTGCCTGGCAGGACCGGTGGTAGCTGCCGCTGTGATTTTACCAAAAGACTACCAGCACTCAATCCTCAACGATTCCAAGCAATTGAAAGAAAAACAGCGCGATGAACTGTTAATAGACATTAAAAAGGACGCAATCGCTTGGGCAATCGGCATGGCTTCTCCAGCTGAAATAGATGAAATCAACATCCTCAATGCCTCGTATCTGGCTATGCACAGGGCTGTAGATGGTCTGACCCAGATCCCTGAATTGCTCTTGATCGACGGCAATCGTTTTAAACCAAAACAGGATATTCCTTACGAATGCATCATCAAAGGTGATGGTAAATATCTATCCATAGCTGCGGCATCTATCATCGCGAAAACACATCGAGATAAGCTGATGCGTAAACTGGCAGAGGAGTTCCCAGGTTATAGCTGGGAAACGAACTTTGGATATCCCACACCGCCACATAGACGCGGGATCAAAGAATTGGGAATCACACCGCATCATCGCAAAAGCTTTCAGCTACTACCTAGCCAGCTTGACTTATTTATCTAAAAGCGATTCAAAACTCAAACATTGCGCTCCTACTAAAAATCATTTTAGTGTGTCTTTGAAAAAACTTTGCAGGAAATTGTAATTTTATCGTATCACACAACCGATCCTAACCGATGATTCAAAAAGGAAAAAACATATTCAGAACGATCATTTTTCTTCTGATTATTGGCATCACCTCCTCTGCATATGCTCAGGAAACTGAAAGCAATCTTTATCAGGTACAAACTACAGATGGGAATATCTATAGAGGTTATTTGATCGAAAAAAACTTCAATACGATCCAACTCCAGACTAAAAGCATTGGCATCATTACCATTCAGTTTGAAGATGTAGTCAAAATAGAAAAATTGAATGGGGATGAACCAGCAGTACAACCTCCCCAGACCTACTACCAAGACCCTTCAGACTTCCGGGAGGCGAGCAAAAAAAGTCCAAATGGAGCTCCCCAAACTTATTTTGTGAGTCCATCATCCTTCGGATTGAAAAAAGGTGAAGCTTATTATCAAAATATTTATGTGTTCCTCAATCAGGTAAATGTGGGTATAACTGATCGGTTTTCATTGGGTTTAGGTGGTGTATTAATCCCGGCAGTTGATACTGGTATTCCGATCTGGGTAATGCCCAAAATAAAAATCCCTTTGATTGAAGATAAATTGATTTGGGGTGTTGGGTCGCTCCACGGTGCATTGCTTGAAACAGATCCGTACGGATTTGGGGCGGTATTTACTGATTTTTCCTTCGGTAGTAAACATAATCACGTAAGCGTAGGATTCGGTGGAGCGTACGAATATGGGGTGTGGTCCGATCAGCCATTTTTCTCTTTTAATGGAATGCTGAGAGTGAGTCCGAGTATTTCCATTACCTCAGAAAATTACGTTTCGGAGTTCAACAGTTTTCTTTCTTTGCATGCCTATCAATACCTATCTTCTGAGGTAGTCTTACAGTGGGGACTCATGCTTGTGGGAGATAACTATGACCTTATCCCATTGCCTCTATTAGGATTGCAGGTACCAATAAGAATGAAATTGAAATAACATAGGATGATTAAATGGGAAGATTTCGAAAAAATTGATCTAAGGGTTGGTACAATCATCAAGTGTGAGAGGTTTCTTGAAGCGAAAAAACCTGCCTTCAAACTTCTGATTGATTTTGGAGATGGAATTGGGCTAAAAAAAAGCTCTGCACAGATCACCCATCTGTATGCGCCGGAAGATTTAGTTGACCGGCAAATTGTAGCCATTATTAATTTTCCTCCTAAACAGATTGGATCATTCATAAGTGAGTGCCTGGTTCTGGGTATTTATGGTCAGGATGGAGTAATACTCTTGAGTCCTGAAAGAAAGGCAGCTAATGGTGCCAAAATCGGATAGTCAGGCCACTCGCTGCAATTCCTGCTCCTCCTCCATCATTATATAATCAAAATTGAGTCCAAGAATATCTTCATAATCCTCCCCAGTCTCTAACATATCCTCATCATCTTCTTCAAAGTGCCAGTTAATGACTACCTCCGCGCCGCTGATTTCCAGTTTCTTCAGTGTCCGAAACATGTCAAATAAACACTTGCTGCTGCTGGTATTGAAGTAATCCAACGCCACGTCTACTTCTATCCTATTATTTGTAGCAAATAGTCTCCTGATCTTCTCAATCAGAGGAAAATAAAAGTTAATCGCACTCTCGGGTGTGGACTTGCCTCTTAGCTCGATTCTTCCTATTTCTGAATCGAGCTGAACAAAAGGCGTTGTTTTAGTTGGTTCAATTCTCAGGTCAATCATGATGATTTTTATTCTGCGTTTACAGCTTCCTCCACTGTTTCAAAATATTCAATTTTAAGCTTAGCCAGCAATTCTTTCGGGTATTTGGCTAAAAGTGGTTTACGCGCTGCTTCTACAGACTTTCTGAAATATTCCAACTTCGGCAATACCTTATAGTGCTTGGTGAGACCGTAGTTAATTACCTCAGTTTTCCACTCTGTAAAATACCATTTCATCGAAGGCTGATGAAAGGTTCTGAGGTTCGATTTGTCAAATACGAATTTGGTATACTCACCCTCCTTGATCTCGTCTGAAAGCATTTCAAAAATCTGCTTGAACTTACCGATAGGTACATAATCAGCGGTCAATACACAGCCAATCATTTTCTTCTCTTCATTGACTAGCCCTTTGGCATATTCGTTCACAAATATTTCTGTAAATCCTAAATTTTCCATTTTGATGGGTTGGTTAAAAGTTCCACGCTAGATATACCAATTACCACCCTCAATTGTTTTCATCTTGTTTAACTTTTTAAAATTTTTAATTAAACAAAACATTTTCATTCCATTCAGGCTTATTCTCAAATAAAACATATAAATGATGAATGAGGAACTGGAAGAATTATTGGAAAAACTTTTGGGAGATTACTCCGATGCAATCGGAATAGCCTTTCAAAGCCTAGAACTGCCTATTGCGAGTCACTACGGTGAGAAAACTGATATATTAGAAAAATACAAAGACATCCCAATGATGTCAATTGACGAATCGTTTAACACTTCGTTTAATTTCATCATCACTGAAGGAGGAACAATAGTGATTTTTTTTATTAAAAATCTGCATTTCATTTCTGTTTTTGTCAAAAATGAAATGCCCAACAAAGAACTGGCATTAAGGATATACCAGAAATACGCACCGAAATTCGAACAACTGATCAACAGACTATATGAAGCCGAAAAAATTCATTAATCAACTCAACCAAAATTTCGAGGAGATACTTAGCCTTGGATTTATTTCCGAAGGGGAACTCAAGGAATTCAGCAACTTTTCGACCATAGATTCTGAACATCTCGAAGGTATCGTCATGCGGCTATATTTCCTCACCCTCGATCCGGAAAAAGACATCAAATTTTTCATCAACCAATATGAAGAAAATAGGTATTTGTATTTGGTAAAAATCACCGAAGAAGTCTGGCTATTTGTCATGTGCAGTGATTCGAATTTTGCTAAACTTCATTTTTTCATCAAGTACATGTTGTCTGATGTGGTAATAGACTTTGACGATTCTGAACCACAAGACGAAGAAAAATTGACTGTGGAGCAAGAAAAGCTATTATCGGCTCAGAGGATACAACAAATGTTGCTTCCGGATCTGGACAAACAGATACCTTCTTTTAAAACACGTCAGCTACATTACAAGCCTAAAGATATTGTTGGAGGAGATTTTTATTGGGCAAAAAAAACCAAAACACATGAATGGATAGTCGTAGGAGATTGTACCGGCCATTCGGTAGAAGGTGCTCTGGGATCGGTCAGCGTGATGTCCATACTCAATGAGGTTTTTTACAGTAACATGAACCCTCACCACTTGATTAAAGCACTTCATGAAAGTCTGAATAACATGCAGAGCCAGGATCTGGTGGACGGTTACGGTATCGGAGTAGAACTGATGGTGATGAAATATGAACCTAAAACCAAAACGCTAAAATATAGTAGTAACGGGCTCACCTTGTACCTGATCGATGATCGTGTGCGTCATTTCAAAACTAAAAAATCCTCTTTCGATCCCGATAGAGTCATTAAGTATATCCGTTCAAGAACCATACACCTTGATGAAAACCGGGCTGTATTCACTCATTCAGACGGGATTCCTGACCAACTAAATTCAGAAGGCAAGAAACTGAAAACAGCTAAACTCAGAAGGACTCTTGGCGAAGGTGGTGATGGAAATAGCATTCGTCAGCTCTTTGATGATTGGAAAAACGAAGAAATTCAAACTGATGATGTGGTGAGTATCTACCTGAAACCATAATTAATTTAGCAGTCGGTCATAGTGGAAGATTCCCATTAAATTCGTGATCTGAATATTTCTAATTTCAAAACACAAGCATTATGACTGATCTGCACCTGGTATCCTGGAATGTAAATGGCATCAGAGCTATCATGAAAAAAGACTTTCAAAAAGACATTTCAGAGTTGAACCCAGACGTATTCTGCTTACAGGAAACGAAAGCTCAGCCTGTAGATGTAAAGAAGGCTTTGGAGCCATTTGAAGAAGATTATCACGTTTTCACCAATTCTTCAAAAGCTCGAAAGGGTTATTCTGGAACAGCTATTTTATCAAAAAAGGAACCTCTGGAGGTTACCTATGACATGGGAATAGAGGAGCACGATCAGGAGGGGCGTGTAATCACTGCAGAATTCGAAAAGTTTTTCTTAGTGACGGTATACACACCTAATTCAGGCAGCTCCAGATTACAGTACCGCACCACTTGGGATGAAGCTTTCAGAGATCACATGACTGCCTTGGATGAGAAAAAACCAGTAGTGGTCTGTGGAGACCTGAATGTTTGTCATCAAGCCATTGATTTGGCGAGACCAAAACAAAATTACAACAAATCTGCCGGCTACTTCCAGGAAGAAATTGACGGGTTTAGCAACATACTAGCAGAAGGATTTGTAGACACTTTCAGAGAACTCTATCCTGATGAGGTGAAATATTCTTGGTGGAATTATAAGTTCAAAGCGCGCGAAAGAAATGTGGGCTGGCGTATTGACTATTTTCTCGCTAGCGAAAGATTAATGCCGAATGTAAAAGATTCTCTGATTTACAACGATCGTTTTGGATCTGATCACTGTCCGGTAGCAATCCAGCTTAGCGTAGATTAAACCATATTTGGATCAAGTCTATTTGCATTAATGCCTTTCGCAAATAGACTTCATACTTTTGGCTATTTTTGAGGCCAAAACAACAATATTCCCATGAATACTCAACGAATTCCCCTACATGATCTGCACGTTTCCCTTGGTGCAAAAATGACTCCTTTTGCTGGTTTTGAGATGCCAGTGAGATACAGTTCCGACAAGGAAGAGCACATGAAAGTGAGAGAGGCGGTGGGCGTGTTTGATGTGTCGCACATGGGCGAATTTATGATCTCGGGCCCAAATGCACTAGAGTTAATTCAGCTGGTCACTTCCAATGATGCTTCCACGCTGGTGGATGGTCAAGCACAATATTCTTGTCTTCCAAATGACCAAGGTGGCATTGTGGATGATTTGATCGTTTACAGAATAAATGCAGAAAAGTACATGTTGGTGGTCAATGCTTCCAACATCGAAAAAGACTGGAATTGGATCAGCTCTCAGAACAGTTTTGGCGCAGTGATGTCGGACATTTCTGACGACACGGTTCTTTTTGCTGTACAAGGTCCAAAAGCGGCAGATACTCTTCAAAAGCTTACTGACGTAGATTTAGCTGACATCAAATTCTATCATTTTGCGGAAGGACAATTAGCAGATGTAAGCATGATCATCTCAGCGACCGGATATACTGGCGCAGGTGGCTTTGAACTGTATATCCCAAAGACAGAGGCTGACAAAGTCTGGAAGGAGATCTTTGAAGCTGGTGCCGAGTATGAAATCGCACCGATAGGACTGGGAGCCAGAGACACGCTCAGACTAGAAATGGGATATTGCCTTTACGGCAATGACATTACAGACGAAACATCTCCTTTAGAAGCAGGTCTTGGTTGGATCACAAAATTCACCAAGAACTTCATCAATTCTGAATCTTTGAAAACACAAAAAGAAGCCAGCGTAACCAGAAGGTTGGTGGGATTCAAAATGGTAGATAAAGGAATTCCCAGACACGGTTATGAAATTTTGGATGCAGAGGGAAACAAAATTGGCGAAGTTACATCTGGCACTATTTCTCCCGTTTTAGGAATCGGTGTAGGACTTGGGTATGTCCAAACAGGATTTCACAAGAAAGAAACTGAAATATTCATAGCTGTAAGGAACAAACAACTCAAAGCTGTAGTCACCAGACCACCATTCATCTAAAACTGAAGATATCAAATGAGGAAAATAGAAGTCTGTCTCACTCCCGAGTTAATTCACCAATATGATCTTGAAGGTAAAATCGCTGTTGCAGTAGATATTTTCAGGGCTACTTCCTGTATGGTTTCTGGCATAGCCAATGGAGTGGCAGACATCTATCCTGTCGCAACGGTAGATGAGTGCTTTGAGCTAGGCAAGGAAGGAATGATCATGGCAGGAGAACGAGGAGGTATCAAAGTAGACGGTTTTGATATAGGCAATTCTCCTTTTGACTACATGAGTGACGAGGTGAAAGGAAAGTCCGTAGTAGTATCAACAACGAACGGCACCAGAACGATTCTTGCGTCGCTGAATGCGGATGAAGTTTTAATCGGTGCATTCTTAAACATCGGAGTGCTTGCCGAATACCTGAAAAATGCTCAAAAGGATGTTGTAATTCACTGTGCCGGATGGAAAGGCACTGTAAACCTAGAGGACACCCTTTTTGCTGGAGCATTGATCAATCTACTAATTGACCAAATGGAAATATCTGGTGACTCAGCTTTAATCGCCCATCAACTATATCTGGCTAATCAAGATAAACTACTTGAAATAGCCCGACAATCTGCCCATGCTCAGCGCCTTTCAGGGTTTGGAGTAGCTAAAGACATTGAGTTCTGTATGACCTCTAACCAATACGAGACAATCCCGGTCTACGTAGATGGCAAACTCAAAAGCCTTAACTAAAAATTGGCGGTACAGCGCACTCAGTGACTTCTACCGATTCCCAAACTTTACCAGTCACATAAGGCTCATTGTCTTTCCATTCATTGAAAGCAGCTTCAGTTTCAAAGTTGAAGACCATCACTGAGCCGACCATCTTGCCGTTTTCAATCATTGCAACGGCATAAAGGAGCTTACCTTCTTCTTTCAGCTTTTTAGCGCCTTCCAGGTGTGCCTGTCTTTGGGCTTGTCGGCGTTCAGCCGCATCGGCTCCATCTCTTCCTATTACTAAAAAATTCATGTTTTCGATTTTTTCTGTTCAGATCCAAATTCCATATCACTAAGTTCGATCTCCAAAGCTATAGTGGAAAGCTGAATTTCTCTCAAAGATATAAAGAGTGAAATCAGCAACAGCACAAGGCTGATTCCAAAAATATAGCTACCCCACTCACCGACTTGTAAATAGATAAAAAACATGGCCAACACACACAAAAACAGGCTGGCTACTCCGATAAATTGCATGGCTCTGATCAGGAACAGCCGTTTATTCAAGTTACTCAACTGCCCTTTCAATACGATCTTAGGATCGTCCATGTATGATTTGTGTAACTGACGAATGATATTGGCGATTGCCAAAAATCGATTCGTATATGCCAGAAGCAATAGCGAAATCGCAGGAAATAATAATGCGGGAGTGGTTAAATTGATTTGCATATCTGTGTATTTAATACATAGATATAACTAAAAATTGACTACTTGAGTTTTTGATTTTCCTTGTGGCGCGTAGCATCTCTCACATTTTTCTTTTCAAAATTCTTCTTCAAAGCGTCAGTAAGATTTACTCCGGTTTGATTGGCCAGACAAATCAAGACCCACAGGACATCTGCCATTTCATCACTGAGATCGTGCTTTTTATCAGATTCTTTAAAAGATTGTTCACCGTATTTTCTAGCTATGATCCGGGCCAATTCGCCAACTTCTTCTGTCAGGATGGCCATATTAGTGAGCTCACTGAAATACCGCACTCCAACGGTCTTTATCCATTGATCTACTTCCTCCTGTGCTTCATCTATGGTCATTGGCCACTTTTTTCGGTATTTGCTTCGAGGTTTTCGTTGAGGTGTTTGATTTCAAATCCCTCCATGTTGATTTTACTTAGAAAAAAGAAGAGTCTATCTTCCTCTTTTTCTCTCAATGAATCACGATTCGGCTCAAACTCTATGAAGTGTTCATGAGGGAACCGTTCACCATCTTTGTAGTGATCCTCCCAATACAGCGCCTCTTCTACCATTCCATTCTTACCGTAGTAAAACTTGTACTCCGAAGCAATCTTAGAATCCTTCTCTACCATTAGATGACCACTGAAAATAGGAGCATTCTTTTCGAAATAGAAATAATCATCCCGATCTATATGCGGAGTATGTAAGACACCCACTAGTTTGAGCAGATGATTATCCATAAAATATCCTCTGATTTTATAAATAGTATCAGATGCATGAAAGTCATCCTCTACAATTCTGACCCGGTGATTCGCATCAATATCATTGACTTTTTTATTCACACCATCTACTAAGGGCTGCTTTTCGCGGCTCACATCACTGCATGCCACCATGGAAATAAGAACAAGTATGGATAGTAAATACTTCATAAGGTAATGCGGATTTTTGCACAATATAATGATTTCCTTAGATTCCTGAGGATTACAATAGTGGTATGATCTCAATATTGAGATATCTTAAAACTTAGATAAATTTTACCAGTCGAATAATGAAACCTATTCATAAGAGTTGAGTTTATAATGCAAATAATAAAACGTTCAAAAATGATATTGAATCAAAATAAACAACTCACTTTGCTACTGGGTATATTTTTCTGCATAACATATACCTCCATTGCGCAAACAGACAAAAGTAAAAGACCTAGCCCCCCAGCTCAGGTATCCGACACAATCAAGAACACGGTCATTACCATTGATTATAGCCAACCTTCGGTCAGAGAAAGAAAAATCTGGGACGGATTGGTACCTTACGGCAAAGTTTGGAGAACAGGTGCCAATGAAGCGTCATGGTTTGAGGTTTCTGAAGATGTGAAAATCAACGGGAAAGAATTAAAAGCAGGGAAATACGGTTTATTCACTATTCCGGGAGATAATAAGTGGGTGATTATTTTCAATGAAGTATGGAACCAATGGGGAGCATACGACTATGATAAAAACAAAGATGTACTTAGAGTGAAAGCCACTCCAGAGGAATCAGAATCATTCAATGAACAATTCACAATTACAATTTCTGATGATGGAACTGTGAAACTGGAATGGGAGAATGTTTCAGTGCCCTTTACGGTTGAATAAAGGAAAAGGCTCGGATGTCTTCCGACATCCTAGCCTTTTTTATATAACGTTCAAGCTCTGCTCTTTTATTTTTTCCAATTCATCTTTCATTTTTACGACCACTCGCTGGATGACAGCATCATTTGCTTTTGCTCCAATGGTATTGATCTCTCTTCCGATCTCTTGCGAGATAAACCCTAGCTTTTTTCCTTGAGAATCAGGAGCATCTATTACCTCATCAAAATAGTCGAGATGCTGACCCAGTCTAACTTTCTCCTCGGTAATGTCTAATTTTTCTAGATAGTATATAAGCTCTTGTTCGAATCGGTTCTGATCTACTTGAGTTTTTTCTTTGATATCCTCTATGCTTGCAGATATTCTCTGGCGAATTTGTTGGATCCGCTCAGGATCTCTTTCTGTTACTTCAGCAAGCCCATTCCGAATCTCCTGAATATAACTTTTTAGTTTTTCTTGAAGCACTTTCCCCTCCATTTCCCTGAAATTGGCACATTTATCCAATGCCTCTTCAAGGACTGACTTTACCAACGTCCATTCTACAGAGGGGGCAGAGTCATCCGGCACTATCACATCAGGAGAATGCAGTGCAAGCTTGAACAAGTCCTTCACATTACCGTCCAACTCCTTGGCCAACTCATAATATTCAGAATAATACTTTTTGAACAGCTCTCTATTGATATGTACAGTAGGTTCTTCCAGATGAATAGGTTTCAGCTCTATCATCAGGTTGGCTTTTCCCCTTGTAAGCTTCTGAGTAACCAGGTTTTTTATCTCCAGTTCCTTGTCCGCAAGTTCTCTTGGGATTTTCTGTATCAGGTCTAAAAATTTACTGTTGAGCGTCTTGATCTCAACTTTTACAAGGTATCGGTCAGACTCAGCTTCTGCTGAACCAAAACCAGTCATGGAATAAAGCATGGGCAAATTTAAAAATCTAATCCAAGAGTAAGGTATACTCTTGTATCCTCAGTCTGAGAATCTCTGATCGGTTGTGCAAAATCCAACTTCACATAATATCCTAAAAGCACAGACCTCACTCCCCATCCATAACTGCTAAGCCATGGATTCTGAAAGCTTGCTATTTCTGCACTAAATGGCTGATTATCTATTTCATATTTTTTAGCAAAAGCACCCCCATTTTTTGAGAATGGTGAAAATCCCGTCCAGGCCGATCCCAGATCATAAAATGCTAAAAGTTCAAAATTCCGGAGAAACGTAGAAGAAATCGGGGCATTGGATAAGTATCTGAACAGTGGCAATCGGAGCTCAGCATTAATGCTCAGTGCATTGGTTCCATAAAGTTCATTATAGTCAAACCCACGCAGGTTTGTTACAAACTCCGTGAACAAAACATTCGAGTTGTCCTTACTGTTCGTCATTCTTAGTGGATCTGTGGAACCCTGGTCTTCAAAAGTCCTGAATACCCAATTATCCATTCCACCAAGTAGAAAATTCAACTTATTCGGCCCCATAGATCGTCCATAAAAAATTCTTGTGGCCAGCGTGAATTCCTTGTGAATCTTTTGATAATGTCTCAAATCAACTTTCAACTTACTGAAAGTTTTATTGTAATTGTTTAAGCCAAGATTGTATTCATACTCTACTAGCCCTCGCGTGCCCTGATAACTATTAAATCCTTTTTCCAGGGTATTGTCTATCACCATTGCAGACCTGAAGCCACCATAGTAATACAAGCTATTTTTAGCTAGTCCTGCTTGATTATTAACTGCCTGCCACTGAAGATTTGAGAATCTGGTATTAGATAAAACCGGCGCTAGTTCAAACCGAAATAGGTTGGAAAGCGGCAATGCAAAAGCAACTTCCAGTCTGTTGAGTGTATATTTCTGAGCTAAGTCAATTTCAGAATCTCGATCTTGTAAAAATCTGGCATCAGAATCAATCAAATAAGTATTCCTATTGAACCGAACATGTAGATCCATCCAATATTTCAAAAACTGATATTCGGCATACACATTGCCGCTTTTAAAGTTGGAAGTGGTTTCCGCTCCTCCGATTACCCTATGATTCTCTAATAAATCATTGATTTCAGTTTCAAACAATAAGCTAAAACCACGGATAGGCTCCATAGCAAACGAAGTAATCAGGTTATTGAAACTAAATCTTGGTTGGTATTTGGAAGGACCAACAACCCGGTTTTCTTTTTCAAATTTCTGATAAGTAGAAAAAAATGAATCAGGTCTAAAACCACTGCTTTGATTCGGTTCATCTTCAAAGACATAATCATCTGTATCTATAAAGTTTTGATCTTCCTGATCATCCAAATCCGGGCTAACAGAATCAGGTTCATCTTTGAAAAAAAATGAGTCTGGTAAAATCAGTGAATCAACCTTAGAATACGAAGAAGGCAGGGTATCAACTTTAACCGTTTGCTGTTCTTCTTCCAGTTTCAACCTCTTCGCCAGAAACTGGGCCTGAACCATTCTCTGACGACCAGTTTGTGGAGTAAACAATCGGTTATCCAGATTATATGGTGACTCTAAAAACACTTTCTTCCTACCATCATCCAACATAAGATATGTGATTTTATTAGGATCATCAAAAGAAAGATCATAGTCTACAATACTGTGCTCATAGTTAGACACCTGAACAAAGGTAGAATCCGTAAAACTGTACTTGTAAAGATTACTGATTCCTTTTTGATCACTGAGATAATAGACCTCTGAAGTATTTTTAGCAATCGGCTTATGATCCATACTATAAGTGTTGGTCAACCGATAAAATGCTGAAGTAGTTGTATCAAGGTTGTATAGAAACAAATTGAAATTATCATCAATATTTTCAAGACTCACTTCATTCACCCGAATAGAATCATTGATCCTGTTGGAAGAAAAAATCATAGTAGCCGTACCAGGAATAAATACCGGATCAATATCATCATATTCATCTTTGGTAATGCGTTTCAGTGCATTTCGGCGCATGCTTATCAGAAAAATATCATTCATTCCATCTACATCCCCACTTATTACAGCGAGGCGGCCATTATCATTGAAGCTAAAACTCTCAATCTGATTGAAACGTGTAAGGGGTTTTTGAAACTTTTCACCAGTATTCACATTATAAGTGTGCAAATAAAGGTAGCCACGCTTGAATAGAATCACACCCAGGGTGGTTTCATCCTGCCAGTCTATAAGTGGAAGTTTTTTATCCTGCTCCTGGTTATTGACCAGATATCCTCCTTTAACTACAGTTTTTTCTTTACCAGAATTCAAATCAATGACATTAACACGATACTTTCCGTTTTCATGCAATGCATAAGCCAATTTCTGACCATCCTTACTAATCTTCGAATGGTTTAAAACAATATCCTTGTTCTTGTACTTTGCTACCACATCTGCACTTTCAGGCTCCTTGTAGTTTTGGGCAATTTCCTCTTGCTGTACGGAATAGTATTGCTGCCAGTCTTGCAAAAAATATTTGAAGCTTACGCCCAGTGTACTTGAAATACTGTTTTCTTCGTTTCGAATAATTCTGGTAAGATTCAGAAGATTAGAGATATTGCTTTTTCCGTATTTAATAGCAATGTAATTCCAGATACTCTGCCCAATCATTTCCGACTCGTATCCATCAATTTTCATCAATTTATTCACCTTATTTCTGGACAGGTAATCCCTCACCTGGTCGTCCATATCTCTAGACCATCCATAAGCAAGGTATCGTGCGGCACCTCCCATAAACCAGTCTGGTAGAGACAGCAGGTATGAATTCTGAAAAATCTCCGCTAGGCTGCCCCCAAACATCATATCGTTGATTAGATTTTTGCTCAGGTGATATAGTATTTCTTGTTTGAACTCATGAGCCTGACCTGGATAAGCCAACTCAACTTGTAGTTTGACAAAATCAGTTTTCCCTCCAATAGTATATACATCACCTCCAATCCCGATATTGGATTGCTGCAGGTCCTCTACAGAATTGTAAATGAAAAGTTTGGTTTTGGAATACGGTGCATATCCGAGCATATCTGTCAGCTTTACATATTCGCTCTCAAGATATTTCAAAGCTTCCCTTGCATACTCCTGTCCTCCCGGGTAATAGTAAACTTCAAAATTATTGGTGCTGTAATAAAACCAGTCGAACCTCTTGTATTGAACACGACTCTGACCAAATTCTGTATGATAATACTGCGCTGAAGTCACGAAGCTCATCATCAAAATTAATATGGTTATATATGCTTTTTCTCTCATTTAGTCACTCTAGTAATATCCACTTCTGGCATCAAATCACCATCACCCCTCAGGTAATTTACCAATTGCTCAGCAAAATACGGTATCAATGACACTCCTTTAGAACCAAATCCATTGAACACTCCCACAGCTGGCTGCTCTCTGTGAAAACCTATAAATGGTCTTCTGTCAAATGTAGCAGGTCGCACTCCGGCTTTTGCTTTCACGAATTGATATTCCCCTCCATATATTTTCCTTAACCGTTCCTCGAGGTTTTTGATTCCCTTTTCCGAGGGAGTATGGTCCAAGTGATTGTGGTCATAGGTTGCTCCCACGGTGTACCTTCCTTCCTTGGGTAATATAAAAACACCCTTATTCACAATCATGTCTTCAGGTAACTCTGTGATAATTTCTAATGTTTCACCTTTGACCAGTCGAAATGGTAAATCTTTCCAAAAAGGATTTTTATTCGCTTCAGGTCCTTCACAGAATATCACTTTATCAGCCTTCAGGTTTTTATAATTTATTCCCACACCCACTGTCAATTCATTGTATTCAAACACTTCACTATGGTAAACTCCCTTATGGATGAAAAAATTTCGACAGGCCGTCAATAAATCAGGCACATTGACATAGCCACATTTTTTAAGCATTAGCCCACCAAATTCGTCCTTTACTCCATTCAAGCCAATACTTTTCCCTTTCATCTCTTCCACAAACTGCTTGTATCCAGGTTCCGAAATTTTTATAGACCAATCATTTTGCTCTTCATAAGATCCAAACATCCGGTAGATAGGCATTGGATATATAAAACGTGCCGAAAGTTTAATTTCCAACTCCTGATAAAATGATTCGAGATTCAAAAAAAGTTCATCGGCCAACCAGGTTTTCACCATCTTCCGCCCCGTTATGGGATTATAAATACCACCAGCTTTCAGAGATGATATCTCTTGTTTTTCTTCATTTATTATCTTTATAGAATACCCTGCATCCATTAGCTTCACGGCCAGAATACTCCCGGCAATCCCCTGACCCACAATCAAAAAATCAACTTTCTCCACTTGCTTGACTATCTTTTATACAAATTTGCACCTTTAGATCTCCTGAATTTACTTCGATGAAAATAAAATCTTTTGTCTTTAACCCTTTTTATGAAAACACCTACTTGCTTTGGGATGACACCAAAGAGGGAATAATCGTTGATCCTGGGTGCTACGAAGATTATGAACGTAAAGAAATCATTGATTTTGTAGAAAGCAATGAGATTAAAATCAAATACATTGTGAATACTCATTGTCATATTGATCATGTATTGGGAAATTATGATTTAAAAACTCAGTTCAATTGCCCACTTTGGCTGCCCAAAGGTGAGCTTGAAATTTTCCAGTCTGTTGTAGCATACGCTCCTAATTGGGGAATCAACCAATATTCTCCAGCCGAACCGGATCATTTGATAGAAGAAAATGAAATTATCGAATTCGGGAATACTTCACTGAAATCAATTCTCTGCCCTGGACACTCCCCGGGTCACTTGGTATTTTATCATGAAAATGAAGAAACCCTAATCGCCGGAGATGTGTTATTCCGAGAAAGCATTGGCAGAACAGACCTGCCCGGTGGAAACCATCAACAATTATTAGAGAACATTGCACAGAAGATTTACAAACTCCCCGATGACTGTGGAGTGTACCCTGGTCACGGACCTTCCACTACTATCGGTCACGAACGTCAATTCAACCCTTTCATAAGAGGATGAAGAAACACATTCCTAACTTTCTCACGAGTCTCAACCTGGTCACGGGTGCAATTGGTTGCTTTTATCTCATAGAGCAAGATCATCATCGTGCGATTTACTTTGTAATCCTCGCTGCTTTTTTCGATTTTTTGGATGGTTTTATAGCTCGGTTATTGAAGGTACAATCTGGCATTGGGAAAGAGCTGGATTCTCTGGCTGATGTGGTATCATTTGGACTATTGCCAGCCGTATACATGGTAATGAGTATTCGTCAGCAAACCGACCATCAATTTCTACCATATTTTGGATTACTAATTGCAGCATTGTCAGCTATTCGGTTAGCAAAATTCAATCTGGATACACGGCAGACTGATCAATTCATTGGGTTACCCACTCCGGCCAATGCAATTATGATCACCTCACTTTCTTTCCTACCTGGATCATTCTCGCTTGGTGTGCCAGCACTACTAATCATCACTTTGATAACGTCACTTATATTAGTCGCCAATCTACCTCTGATCGCATTGAAATTTATAGGCTTTAGCTGGGTTTCCAACCAATGGAAATATCTCCTGATCATAGCAATAGTAATTTTAGTGAGCATTTTTCGGGAAAAGGCTTTGCCACTCATTATTCCTGTATATCTACTCATTTCGGTTTTGAATATTGTCCTTAGAACCGGCAAACGCTAAAGTGATTTTCACAATATTTAACAAAAAACACGTTGATCACCATATGCAAAAAATATTCACCTTCTTATTGATTTTGATACAATTTTCTGCTCTTGGTCAGAGTGTGTTTTCGAATGGAGAATGGTATAAAGTGGGAATCACAGAATCAGGAATTTACAAGCTTGACTACAGTTTTCTGGTTAATAGATTAGATATCCCATCATCTATAGATCCGCGAACTCTCCGTGTCTATGGGATTGCCGGAGGAATGTTGCCTCAGGAAAATGCGATCTATCGTCCGAATGACCCTGTCGAAATCCCTGTTCTGGCTCATGGTCCACAAGGTAGCAGTTTGGATAGGGAAGATTACTTTTTGTTTTATGGTGAAGGGCCACACAAACTCTCCGTTAATGCTGATGGCACGCCTAATTTTGAAACAAATCTTTACAGCGATACGGCATACTTTTTCATTACATACGGCCAAGTCGTAGGTAAAAGGATTTCTTCAGTTTCTGGCTCTCCATCCGGAACGGTGACTAGCTCTGAGTATACGGAGTACCAGGTTCATGAGTTGGAAGATTATAACCTTTTAAAATCTGGACGAGAGTGGCTTGGGGAACAATTTCGTAAGGGTAGTAATCGAACCAGGAAATTTGAATTTCAACCTCTGAATAGTGTTTCAAGAACACATGTATGGCTGAAAGTGGCATCAAGCTCTGAAGGAACCAGTAGTTTTGACGTAGAATTGAACGGTGAAAATCTTGGAAATGTGCCAATTAGTGCGATTCCGGGATCTACCTATGGAGAAAAAATCAAGTATAGCTCTGGACATTTTGTTGCAAATCAGAGTGCTCAAGATATTGAATTAAAACTCTCTTTTAATGCATCAGAAGGCAATTCTCTCGGTTACCTGGATCAAATAATAGTAGGAATGGACCAGGAATTGGCTTTACAGGACGACCAAACAATCCATATCCATCAGACAGAAGCAGGAACTAATCTTTCAATTAAAAATGCCAGCTCAGAATCAAGTATATTGGATGTACATAATCCTACCAACCCTTCTTTGATTACTGGAAATTTATCAGGAAATACACTTGCTTTTTTACCGCGAGAAGGACATCATAAATTCATAATCTTCAACGTCAATGATGATTTTGAAGCTCCACTAAGATTTGGAAGGATCAATAATCAAAACATCAAATCACTCTCAGCAAGTGATGCCATGATCATTACACATCCCAAATTTTTGCATGAAGCCAATCGTCTAGCCAATTTTCATATGAATGAAGATGGAATGAGTATAGGTGTTGTTACTACTCAGCAGATTTACAATGAGTTTTCGGGAGGAAGACAAGATATCACTGCGATACGGGATTTTTTGAAGTACAGTTATGAAAATATAGGTATGATCAGACAGGCACTTCTGTTTGGTGATGCTTCGTATGATTATAAATACCGGATAGCCAATAACACCAATTACGTGCCCGTGTATGAAAGTCGTGAATCTTCAAATAACTTATATAGCCATTCCTCGGATGATTATTTCGGTTTTTTTGATGAATCCGAAGGATACTGGAAAGAAGATTCTATCAGAGTAAATTCTCTGAAAGTGCTACAGTATGGAGATAACGACGATATGGAGATAGGTATCGGCAGACTGCCAGTGAGAAACGAAGAGGAAGCAAAGTCTATAGTGGACAAAATAATTTCTTATAAAACCTCTGCTCAGCAATTTGGGAAGTGGAGAAATCAAATAGCTTATTTCGCTGATGATGGAGACAACAATATACATATGACACAAGCTGAATCACTCTATCAGCTTTTAGATACGATTGCCAGTGAGTTCCGAACAGAAAAAATTTATCTGGACCTATACGATCAGCGAGTGAATGGCACTAACTCGAAAACTACAGGGATCATTAAAAACACACTGAAAGAAGGTGTTTTTATGTTCAATTACATAGGGCACGGGAATGAAGGACAGCTGACCAGCGAAAATGTGATCAATCTTGATGTAATCAACTCTCTGACAAACGGCGTAAAAATGCCATTGTTCATTACTGCTACCTGTGAGTTCGGGAAATATGACAATCCCTTAAGAAAATCAGGAGCAGAGTATCTCCTCTTTCATGAAAATGGTGGAGCCATTGCGCTGCTAACAACTACCCGAGCTGTATATGCCAGCACAAATTTCCCATTGAACCAGGCTTTACATGAAAACCTTTTTTTTACCGAGAATGGTAAGCACCTAAAATTGGGGGAGGTAATTCGAAGAACAAAAAATGAAGCATTAAAAGGTTCCATCAATCGCAACTTTGCTCTTTTAGGGGATCCAATGCTGACCTTAAACTATCCGGAACTACAGGTAAACTATGATGGTCTCAACGGATCTTCAGACACTTTGAGTGCACTGGAAAACTATCAGATTTCCGGACATATCGGATTCAATGACCAACTTTTTGACTCCTTCAACGGAAAAGGGATATTGACTCTTTATGATGTACCCCAAAACAGAATCACTAAAGGCCAGGAAAGTGACCCGTTTCTTTTCGAAGATCAAAATAATGCTCTATTTCGTGGCGAAATCAGTATTACCAACGGATCATTTGCTGCCGAAATGATCTTACCTAAGAACATCTCTTATGATTACAAACCGGGTAAGATCACACTTTATGCCTGGGACGAGACTAATCAAATAGATGCATCAGGCTCCAATACCAATTTTGTTTTAGGAGGAACTTCAGAAAATCTGGAAGAAGACAATACTTCTCCGATCGTCAATCTTTTCCTCAATGAAGACGGCTTCCAAAACGGCCAAACGGTAGGCCCCAACAGCTTACTTATCGCGAGAATATCGGACGAAAGTGGCCTCAACATTTCAAATGATGGCATCAATCAAGGGCTTACACTGGCACTCAATGATGGCACACCAGTAGATCTCAATCAATATTACACGGCTTCTAAGGACACATACAAGGAAGGAACTCTCATCTACCCTTTGCAGAATCTAGCACCTGGCCAATACACTGCCACATTAAAAGTTCTTGATGCACACAATAATTTATCTGTTTCCACTGTTGATTTTAAGGTATCTGATCAATCGACCATTCGGTTGTTCAATTTGACTAGCTACCCCAATCCAGCAAGTCTAAGCACAGATCAGAAAACAACAATAGCTTTCGAACATGACCGGGAAGACGAAAACCTGGAAGTACAGATCAAAATATATAACATGAATGGCGAAATAATGCGCACTATCTATTACGACGTGGAAAGCAGTCCCCGCAACATCGACAATCTGGAGGTGCCACTGTATGATCATAATAATATCCCCATGAAACCTGGGGTTTATCTGTTCGCGGTTGGTGTTTCCAGCACCTTGGATAATGCTACAAATCAGGAAGTTAAACGCCTAATAATCATTAATTAATTATCTTTGCCATCCTTAAAAAATAACTGAATGAGTTCACGTCTTAAACAGGCCTTTGTAATATTAATTGGAATTTTCCCAATTACACTTTTGGCACAATCGAACGCGCCGTATGTTTCGGGTATTGATAGCACCAGAAACCCCATTACTGTAGCTGTTCCATTTTTGAGTTTTGCTCCGGATAGCAGGGGATCCGCGTTAGGAGATGCTGGTGTAGCATCTGATCCAGATGAATACAGCGTGCATTGGAATAATGCCAAATTAGCATTCCTTGATGACGATTTAGGATTTTCATTTAATTACTCTCCATGGCTAGCAACTATCGTGGACGATATGTCACTTAGCTACCTTACCTTTCATTATAAGCTTACGCGAAATGAGGCTCTGGGCGTCACTATGAGATATTTTGACCTTGGTGAAATTTACCTGACAAATAAAGAAGGAGATCCTGCAGGTACAGACAACCCAACAGAAGCTGCTGTGGATGTAACATATTCTCGAAAACTTTCTGAAAATATGGGTGTTGGGGTTACGGCAAGATATATCTGGTCTAATCTTACTGGAATCGTACAAGGAGGTCCAAAAGCAGGACAAAGTGTGGCTGTAGATCTTGGATTTTACTACAAGAAAGAAATCATGATCAATGGCCTCAACTCTCAACTTTCACTTGGCGCCCATATGTCTAATTTCGGAAGAAAAATCACCTATAGCAGTGATTCTAATGAAGACTTCATTCCAGGCAATTTGCGGTTAGGTTCTGCTCTTAAAATGAATCTTGATCCTTACAATACAATCACTGTACTATTGGACTTCAACAAATTATTGGTACCTACTCCTCCAACCTACAGAGAAGACGCAAGCGGAACTTTGGTTTTGGACAAGGGAAAAGATCCTAACCGACCATTGCTCAGCGGGACTTTCGGATCTTTCAACGATGCACCACGTGGTTTCCAGGAAGAGTTACAAGAAATCATGATCTCAGGAGGAGTGGAATATAAGTATCAGGAGTTATTTGCCTTGCGTGGCGGATACTTTTATGAAAATGTCAACAAGGGAAATAGAAAATACTTTACAGCCGGTGTAGGTTTCAAATATCAGGTTTTCGGAATTGATTTTTCATATTTGATTCCACTGCAACAAAATCATCCGCTTGCAGAGACTTTGAGATTGTCTTTCCAATTTAGTTTCGATACTAAGGAGAGCTAATTTAAGCCTGAATTAACATTTCTAACATTTAAAATCCACTGTTCATGTTGGATCGCACGCTAGCGCCACCATCCAATCAAATACAGCGTCCCAAGTTTCCTGTGACAGATGAGTTATTCATCAATGATATACCTGTTGTATTACTCAATCAGGGAAATCAGCCGGTCACGCTCTTCGAACTGGTAATTCCCGTAGGTCGATGGCACGAGCCAAAACCCGGGCTATCCTATTTTTTATTTAAAATGATAACAGAAGGCACTAAAAATAAAAGTGCCTCCGAAATAGCATCCACTTTCGATTTCTACGGAAGTCATTTGGAAGTTACTCCTACGCTTGACAATGTCTCTATCAAGCTGTATTCCCTAAATAAGTTTTTACCAAAAGTATTACCTCTTCTTATTTCACTCCTTTCAGAATCGATATTTCCAGAAAGAGAATTCGTCACACTGAAGCAAATAAGAAGTCAACAAATCAAACAGCAATTGGCAAGAAACAATGTTTATGCTAGCATGAAGTTTCGGGAAATGCTATTTGGCGAAAATCATCCGTATGGATTCATGCTTTCTCCTGAAGCCGTTGATGATATATCATTAGATGATGTTGTGAGTTTTGAAGATGCTCTTTTAGTCAGACCAAGGATTTTCATATCCGGTCAAATCGACGAATTGGTGTTAACCGCCGTTTCGCAAGCACTTGAAGATGCAAGCTTTGGTAAAGTGTTGGCATCATCTACTCATGATCTAAGTGCCAGCAACAGACAAACGATCGTGAGAGAGGATAGCACTCAAGCCAGTATCAGAATTGGAAAACTGGCTATAGATAAGCACCATGACGATATCCATCAACTGAAAATCACCAACACATTACTTGGTGGATATTTTGGATCGCGATTAATGAAGAATATTAGAGAAGAAAAAGGCCTTACCTATGGCATTCATGCTTCGATAATCAATTTGGAAAAATTCAGCTATTGGGCGATTAGTTCAGAAATCCAGAAGTCCAAAATTGAACTAGCCAAAACTGAAATCCTGAAAGAAGTAGAAAGATTGGCTAATAATGAGCCGGGTGAGAAAGAAATGCTGATGCTGAAAAATTATACTCGGGGAAAATTTCTTAGTTCATTCGATAGTCCTTTCAGCTCCCATGAAATGATCAAGGGATTGCTACTTGCCAATTTAGATACCATCTATTTACAGAATTTCCTTGACTCACTTGACCGGATTCAGCCAAATGACATTTCTGAAATGACCAAGAAACATCTTGTAGAGGGACTTTCAGAATTAGTGGTTTATTAGATACTATTTCCTAATCAAAATATAATCTCCTTCAATCTTGATTTCGCTGTAGTCAAATGGAATCTGTTGCAATCCGGTATAGTCCATTACCCCTATTTTACCTGACCTATTGACAATCAAAAGATCCTTTGTCGTATCAGTGATTTTGTTATAATTGGGACGAAGTAAAAATCGACCATGCTCATTGGCAATGCCCTCCTTACCATTTTCATCAATCACAAGGTAATTTCCAGTTGCTAATCTTTCGATTTTCTTCCATTTTATCTGAATAATTTCTTTTCCAGATTTGTCTAGCAATCCATACAAATCATCAATCTGCACAATAGCCAATCCCTCTTGAAATGTACTGGAATATTGGTAAAATGGCTGTATCAGTAAGTTTTCATACGGACCTATAAAGCCCCATTTCCCCATTAATTTCACAGGAGCCATTCCCTCATTAAAAAACTGAGCAGAGTCATAGCGATTCGCGATTCTCAGTTTACCATTGGTATCAACAAAACCATGCTTTCCCTCCATAATCACATGAAAATATCCTTCTGAAAAAGAAATCACATCCTGAACTTCAGCTTCATAACCAAATGCTTCACTGCCATCCATTTTCAACACCATTGCTCTTTTACCTCCCTTCAATTCATAAAAATCTCCATGCTTTTGAATTTCCTCATAGATAGGCTCTATGTAGTTACCTCCGCTTAGAATCAGTCCAAATTTGTGATCATCTCCTTTTACTAACAGCAGATCTGTATTGATGACTTCATCAGATAGAGTAAACAATCTCCTGCCCTCACGATCAAACACATGAGTCGCCTTCCCTTTCTGGGCGAAATACAATTCATGAGTAATGTAAATACTATCATACCTCGGCATCACTAACCAATCACCATAAAACTGTCGAATTCCCCAGCTACCAAAGTTCTTTGCCAGAAACTGATCTTCCATTCCCGCCTGAACAGCGTCATATTTGTTTTTCACAATAATATCTCCCTGAAAATCTACCCAGCCCCAATATCCCGCAAACCGTACAGGAATAAAACCATTATGAGAATCACCCAATTCCTGAAATCCTCTATTTCCTATTTGTCTTCCAAACCGATTGTATATTTTCCATTTGGATTGATCCAAAACATAAAAGAAAGTGGGGTCTACCACTACAGAGTCAAAGTTGGCAGCCACTTCTCTACCGTCTGTTTTGTGTATAGCCCATTTGGCCGTCGAAAGATCCTTGATCACCAAAAAACCCTGCCCAATATATTTCAGACTATTATTCTTACCTTGAAAAACCTTATCGCTGGCACCTAAAATATGTTCCACATTATTGACGTGAGCAATCAATAGGCCTTCGTTAGAATCAAAACTCACAGAATCACACAAGATATCTTGAGTCACCTGAGAAGAAAATGACCTTATTTCCCATTCAGGAAAAGATTCCGCACGCTCACCATCAATCTTTTTATACTTGATATGATGAAAATATCCACCGTCAAGATCTAATAATCCATAATAACCTTCGCTGGAAACGAGTAAGCCATCGGGCGTCTCCTGTATCTGATCAATCCATCGGTCAATCAATAAATTGCCTTCCAAATCAAAAATCCGTGATTTCTGCTGCATTCCCTGAGCCACCACAACCATTCCCATCTGGCGCATAAAGGAAAAATCTGCTGGGATGATCATTTCGCTTTCCCTATTGAGTAGCGCATATTTCAATTGTCCATCTATGTATTCTGATGCGATGATTTTTCCTTCTTCAATACGCTCAATCGTAAAATATTTGAAATCAAGAAGCACCTTCGATTTGCTATCGATCAGACCTCTAAAAACCTGGTTTGTAAACCGACCAGTTATACCTGCCTCGTATAGTTCTGCATCAAATGGAAGTAAAATTGTATAATTCGCAGAAGTGAGTTTTTTACTCTTGAGGTTTATGAGACCCCATCGGTTGTTTTCAAAATATCCAATTGCATCCCCCAATATTTCGCTACTTCCATCCGACCAGCCCAGCTGCTCATATACCGCAGGAATAACAACTTCTCCCTGTGCATCAGCTATACCCTGATAGCCCCCTGGAGAAATGATAATTTCAAAACCATTGGCATAGGTATATGACCCGAATAAAAATAAGAGGATAACCAAGTATTTTTCAAGCATGCCCAAATATAGAAATGCACCAACAAATTGTCATTGGCAAAATTGCAGATAGGTATTATTAATGTTTGACGAGGTTCAGACCTTATTTAGAGTATTTATGTTCTTCCTCTACGGTCTCTAAATTGAACAGATCATTTAGTACATCAACAAGTGTCTCTTGTTCTCCACGCTTACATGCAGCCTTCAGCTGTAAAACAGGCAGTTTGATGACTTTTTGAATAATATTTTTGGTAGCCTGATCCAATATTTTAGAATGCTTTTCATCTATTTTTCCCAGGTAGCGCTCCAGCTCTTGTTTCCTGATATCATCAAGTGCCAATTTTAGCTTTTTGATGGTAGGAGAAATTTCCATCTCCTGAGACCAGTTACTAAACTCAGAAATACTTTCTTGTATGATTTTTTTCACATCCTGAACAGAATGCTTTCTTCTGTCGATAGCTTCATTGGCTTTCAATTGTAACTGATCCACATTATAAAGCAATATTCCAGGGGCTCGATCTACGTCCTCAGAAATACTCCTTGGTACTGATAAATCTATAAAAAGCTTCGGCTGTACCTTTTCACCCAACATCTCCATATTTATAATAGGAGATTCAGAACGTACCGCACTGATCACGACTTGACTGTGCTCTACATAGTCGGCAAGTTGTGTCATAGATGCTGATTGAAAACCAAATCTCTCTGCCATTTCCACGGCCTTGCTCTCCGTTCTATTGATCAATGTAACTTCGGCTTGCACTTCTTTCAGGTTTTCAGCAACATTCTCACCAATCTCACCTAAGCCTACAATTAAAATCTTAGGGTTGGTGAAATTCATGATAAACTTCTCAGCAATACCTACGGATGAAGAGGCAACGGAAGCGTTACCATCTTTGAATGGAGTCTCCTGAACGACCCTCTTATTAGTATAAAAAATAGTGTGTAATAAACGATGCAAGAATGGCCCTGCCATGTGCTCATCACATGTCCACTGATAGGCTTTTTTCACCTGGTTACTAATCTGAATATCTCCCAGCACCATAGAGTCTAACCCCATAGAAACCTCAAAAAGCTGATTAATGGCTTCAAAATGACCGAACCTTTGAAAATAAGAACCAGCAGAGTTATTAATTAGCCCATGAAAGACGTCTATGAGCTTGATCAGGTTTTCGGTAACATCCTCGGACGCGAAATAATAGATTTCTGTCCTGTTACAAGTAGATAATATCAAAGCCTCTTCGACTCCAAGAATGTCTCGCATCTGAAGAAGAAACTTTTTTGTTTGTTCTTCATCAAAAGTCACTGACTCCCGGATCTCCAACGGAGTATTTTTATATGATAAACCTACAGCTCTGAAATTCTCTTGCATTGCACTAATGTTGCCATGAAATTATCAAATGTATTCGCAAAAATAACTTACTTATCGCGTACTACCATATGAGATTAATCATAATTCTTATTATCATTGTTCATAAGTAGCGGTTATGATAAAATGGTTTCAGATATGGTTAAAAGATAATTTTGGCTTTTCCAAAACAGAATCCAATGGTACAATCGTACTGATTTTTCTCATTTTATTTATTGCCATTATTCCTCGAATACTTATCAATCAATTCTATTTACACGAAAATAGTTTCAACATAGATAAGGATTCTCTGGATATTTGGGGCAAGGAATTGAAGGCTCAGATTCAAGAAAAGCAAAATCTAAGAGCTATCGAGGAAAAATCGGTAGTGAATGAAAAGCACACTTTGGAGAGATTTAGCTTTAATCCAAATACCGCAACCATCGCACAATTGTCCAGATTAGGTTTCAAGCCTTACGTCTGTGAAAACATTATCAATTACCGGAAGGCTGGAGGGTCATTTTCTATCAAGGCAGATTTGCAGAAGATTTATGGCATATCGAATGATCGAATTGACGAATTGTGGAGTTTCATTGAACTACCAGAAGAAAAACCAAGCCGAGTGGAATTAGTATCTAATGAAACAGAAAAAACACAGATAACAGCGAAAAAACCAACGCCAACGATTGAAAAATTAGAATTGAATACGGTCACAGCAGAACAATTGCAACAAATCCAGGGTATCGGCCCGGCATACTCTAAAAGAATTGTAGAATATAGAAATAAGCTTGGTGGCTTTATATCGTCAGAGCAGCTGTTCGAAGTGTGGGGAATCAAAGAAGAAATTGTGATTAAACTCATCGAGCAATCTGAAATTAGGAATTCCCCTAACAAAATTGACATTAATACTGATTCGCTGAAACATTTATATTTCCATCCCTATATTGATTACAATACCGCTAAAGTCATTCACAATTACCGGAAACAAAGAGGACGGTTAGATTCGATAGAACAACTGAAAGAAATAAAGATTATCAGTGACAGCCTCTATCAAAAAATATATCCTTATCTTTCTACTCAATAGAATTTTCTAGAAACAACTAATCTTTTCGACCCTTCCATCTTTTGGTACATGGAAAAAGTTCTCCGGTCATATTTACGCAGACTCACCAATCTCTCGGGCAACAATCGCTCACTTTTATTGCTCAGATTAATCTCTGATCAGTTTTTGGACTTGCATGAACTCAACTTCGCTAATAACCAACGGAGTTTCACGATCATTGAGGATTTGATCAGAAGAAAAGAAAGTATTGAGCTCTGTGAGATAGTAGACCCACGAGATCAACAAACGAATAAAATCAGTCAGAAACTCAGAAAAATTGCCAGAATTGAAGAATTCATTTTTCAAGAGCGAGGAGCAAAAGACCTCTACATAGGTTGGCCATTTGTAAGAGGGCAATATAGTGATGGCACTAATGTGAGATGTCCGCTCATATTCTTTCCGGTTTCGCTTAGAAAAAAGAATGGTAGCTGGCACATAAAACAGCGAAAAGGAGTCAATATCACCTTCAACAAGACTTTTTTGCTTGGTTATTCATTTTACAACAAAGTTTCACTGGATGAAGAATTAATCGAACAGGTACTTACAGATCTGAGCCGTGACAGTATTGCCTACAGAACAGAACTCTATGAAATTCTGGAAAAAAGCAATTTGAATTTACACTTCAATCAGGACAATTTTCTGGACAATCTTCAATCATTTGAAAATTACAAGAAAGCGGATTTTGAAGCCTATGAGAAACCGGGCGAACTAAAGCTTTTCCCGGAAGCTGTATTGGGGATTTTTCCACAAGCAGGGTCTTATCTGGTTCCTGATTACGTAAAACTACTGGACGAAACCGAAGACGCTGATCTGGAATCATTCTTTATGGCTCGCCATAAGGAAGACCCTGAAGAGGAATCGGGTGTTAAAGTTTCAGATCAAGCCAAAGAGGAAAGCACGTTCACGCCTTTTCAAATGGACGCATCGCAGGAAATGGCGCTCAAACTGGTAAAAAATGGGAATTCTATGGTGATTCAGGGCCCTCCAGGTACTGGTAAATCACAGCTCATTTGCAATCTGATCAGTGATTACATTGCTCGCGGAAAGAATGTCTTGTTGGTTTGTCAAAAAAAGGCAGCATTAGATGTGGTTTGGGAAAGGTTAAAACAACAGCAATTGCATGATTTTGTTGGGCTGGTACATGACTTCAAGAATGACAGAAAGGATATTTTCGAGCAGATTTCCTCCCAAATCGAAAGCCTGGATGAATACAGGGTAAAAAACAACAGCCTGGATGCCATATATCTTGAGCGCAGTTTCCTTCAAACCAGTCGTAAAATTGATCAAATCACGGAGGAGCTTGACGAATTCAAATCTGCTCTTTTTGATGAAAATGAATGTGGTAAATCTGTAAAGGAACTCTATTTGAGTTCGAGTCCTGAGCAGCCTTCCATTCCACTCAATCAGCAATACCGGTCATTTCATTACAGGGACGTTGACACATTCATCAGTAAATTTTCCAGGTATCTGGATTATTACCATGAATTTGAGAAAAAACCGCATTTCTGGCTACTTGGACCATCATTTTCAAAATATACCAGTCAGGATTATATAAAGCTGAAGGATATCATCACAGACATTCCTGAGTTTGATACGAAATTGAAAAATGAATCTATCAAATTCTGCACACAGTCTTTGGATGTCGAGACAGGGTTGACTCTAAACACACATATAGATGAAATAGCTCAACTCAAAACAAATATTGATAATGAGCAAGTCTATGAAGGGTATGTCCATATGCTGCAACATGAACCTGATGAAGATCTGACCTGGCTTACCAATCTGGAGCGGAGTGCTCTAAATTGTTTCAAAAATGATGGCATAGAGTATACTTTGAATTCTGCTGAATTGGGGAGATTTCAGGAAGCTCTGGAACATGCTATCAAAGCCAGGAAAAACCCTTTTAGCTGGATCAGCTGGCAATTATTCTCTAAAGACAAGCTCTTTGTAACTCGCGTATTGGTAGCCAACGAGTTAAAAAGTGATAAACAAGGTTTTGAAAGTCTATTGAAGAAGATAGATAACCGTTTGAATTATGAACATATAGTTTCAATAATTGCTCAAAAAAAGTGGCTTAAAAACCTTCCAAAATCCTCACGCAAGATTGAAATTCAAAACTGGTTTTTTTATCAAAAACTCGCATTGAAGTCTTTCTATCTGAATCAGAAAATCCGGACGTTAAACCAATACGTGCCCGCCAGTTCTAAAGGTCGGAAAACCTACTTTTCTAAATTAGAAGCATTGATAGACTTTTTGGAAAAGATACCACTACAGGAAAAAGTATGGGAACAGTACATTTCGCAAAAGCAAATCCGAAGTATTCTCCTTGGTAAAGAAAATATCGATAATGTCATCAACCAACTCACACGTGATTTTGATTCGCTAGTGGAGTATCACAAGCTCAAAGAAGCATTTAACAGTAACGAACTGAAAGTAATTGAAGAGTTATTAGAGCATGAACATGAGGATAAAGATGCTGCAATTGAATTATTTTACAACAGTCTCGCACTAGCCTGGATCGATCATATAGAAACCAAATACCCTATTCTGAGAGCAGTTTCAAGCTTCAAGATTGATCACCTTACCAAGGATTTACAAGAAGCAATTAATGATAAAATCAATTTAAGTCAGGAAATTTTACTCTTAAAGTGTAGGGAAAGGACTTACTCTGATATTGAGTACAATCGTCTCAATAATATGGTCACTTATAAAGATTTATTGCATCAAGTGACTAAAAAACGTCAAATATGGCCAATCAGGCGTGTTTTGTCCCAGTTCGATGAAGAGGTATTTTCACTACTTCCCTGCTGGCTCGCATCTCCAGAGTCTGCTTCTGCTATATTTCCTATGGAGGAAATGTTTGATCTGGTCATTTTCGATGAGGCTTCACAATGTTTTGCCGAACGAGGCATACCAGCAATGTACAGAGGCAAGCAAGTGGTGATAGTTGGGGACGACAAACAGCTGCAACCAAACGATCTTTATAGAGTTCGATGGGAAGAAGAATCTTCAGACATCCCAGAAATGGAAATTGATTCTCTGCTCGATTTATCTAAGCACTATCTGAGAGAAGTAAGCCTAAGAGGTCATTATCGTAGTAAATCCCTTGAACTGATTGAATTTTCTAACAGCCATTTTTATAACAACAAGCTGAAACTACTTCCCGATTTCGAAACCATGCAAAACCCTGAACCTTCGATTCGCTATGTTCAAGTGAATGGAACCTGGGAAAATAATTCGAATCAAGATGAAGCAGAAAAGATAATCGACCTTATTGAATCAATCAATCAGACCAATCCGGAAAAAACGATAGGTGTGGTAACTTTCAATGTCCATCAGCAAAACTTGATTCTGGACTTGCTGGAGGACATGCAGGATGCTAAAAACAAACAATTCTCGGGATCAATATTCATTAAAAACATCGAGAATGTGCAAGGTGATGAAAGAGATATCATCATTTTTTCTACTGCCTATGCACCCGATGCACAAGGAAAACTACAATTGCGTTTCGGAGCATTGAACCAGTCTGGTGGCGAAAACCGATTAAATGTAGCAATAACACGAGCCAAAGAAAAGGTGCTTATAGTCACCAGTTTATTGCCTCATCAGCTGAACGTGGAACACACCGCAAACCAGGGCCCTAAACTATTAAAGGCATATTTGGAATATGCACTGCGGGTAAGCAACAAGGATTGGCAACCTGACACATTGGAGGATGAGACCAGAAATCAAACCTGGTATTTGAGATCCAGGCTGAGTGGTGAACTTGGTGGTGCAGAAGTGAAAAAATCCTTACCATTCTCAGACCTCACCGTGATGATTGAGGAAAAACCAAACGGACTAATCCTCACTGATGACGATTTGTATTATGAAACTTTATCAGCAAAAGAGGCGCACTGTTACAGACAGACTCATTTTATTGACAAAAACTGGAAGTTTAATCAGTTTCATAGCAGAGAATACTGGATGAGTGGATCGAATACTCAGGAAAAACTTAAAAAGTTTGTCAATAGATTCCTTCCTTAAGGCTTCAGCTTCAGATATGTCTTGATCATTCCATCCACGAAATTGTCTGCTAATCTTAGGGTATCAACTTTTATAATAATAACCTCAGGCTCGCTGGAAAAAGAAGGTATTCTTAATACCGTCATTGGTTCTTCAGAGAAAATAGTACTTTCCAATTCTGTGGAATAATGAAAACTTCCAGCCAAAGTATCATTTTGATAAATACGCAAGCTATCATTTGAAAACACCAAGCTTTCAGTTTTGCCGGAAGTTTCAGGTGTGATCACAACTCCATCAATACCACCCGTAGTTTCTAACCATTGCCATTTACCAATTAGGGTTGCTTCATCTGTAGGTGCTGGCTCATCACAGGAGCTAAATAACAAGTATAAAGGAATTGACACTAAGTAGCCAATCGCGTGAAGCTTCATACTCAGTCGCTCATTATTTTTCTACCGAATATTGTTCAACCCTTAGGCCAATGGACTTGATCAGCGGAAGTGTATCTCGCCTCATGTAATGCTCTAGATTCATAATATATTTACCGCTCTCAGGAAATTCGAAATCCTGAAGAATCAATTGTCTATGGTCGAACAAGTCACCTAACCCCTCACCAAACGGCTCTCCGGTTTTAGGATCAAAAAGATTAATATTTACTAACTCTTTTTTTACGAGACCATCATCCGGCCCAATTAATTCATATTGATAATACAAATTGTGAAATGGATAGTGCTGAGCATTGGTAACATTCACCAACACATTATACGACTGGTCAACATCAGCAATTTCAAACTCGAAACTCTCCACATCACCTGTCACCCATTGTTGATTCGGCAGATCCAGATTTGTCTCATAAACTCGACTAATGTCACATGATGAAATAGCCATTAAGACCACTATCCAAAACCAATTTCTCATGATTTGTTATTAGGATTATTCGGTTTTTTGTTACGATTTCTGTTGTTTGGTTTTCGCCTTTTATTGCGTCTCTTGTTTTTCTTCTTATCCTTTGAGAAACGCTTATCCATAGCTACCAAATCACTATTGATTCCTTGCGAACTATCGAACTCCTCCACCACATCTTCAGTAAGCGAAGCAGGTTTTTTACCATTTTTATTCAGCTCCAGAATCTCCACAACCCTGCTTATTGGCACTGGGTGCCAGTTGTTTTCCTTATCAAAGCAAAACCACATAATCTTTCTAAAGATGTCTGTCTTCTGTAGCCTTGCATGCCCCTTTTCTGTGGCGAGTGGTTTTTCTATTTCTGGAATATCTTTTAATGCTTCCATATAGGTATCCAGCTCATAATTAAGGCAACATTTCAGCCGCCCACACTGACCGGATAACTTACTGGGGTTTAAAGAAAGGTTTTGATAACGAGCGGCTGAAGTGCTGACACTTTTAAAATCACCCAGCCAGGTAGAACAACACAGCTCACGACCACATGAGCCAATTCCTCCCAGTCTTCCAGCTTCTTGTCGGAGACTGATCTGTCGCATTTCTACCCTGATTTTAAACTCTGTCGCCAGAACTTTTATCAATTCTCTAAAATCGACGCGATCTTCCGCAGAGTAATAAAAAGTGGCCTTCGTATTATCAGCCTGAAACTCCACATCGGTCAGTTTCATTTTAAGCTTCAAGTCCTGAATGATTTGCCTGGTTCTATAGAGAGCCGGCATTTCACGCTTTTTTACATCACGATATTTGTCGATATCCCGCTGCGAGGCGATTCTGTAAATGACCTTTATGTCATCATTGTTAGACACCTTTTTCTTTTTCATCTGGAGCCTTACCAGCTCACCCTGAAGCGAAACATGTCCAATATGATGTCCATTTGGCACATCCACAACTACGGCATCACCTGTGTGAAGGACTAAATCATTGCTATTTCTAAAAAACTCCTTTCGACCGTTTTTGAAGCGAATTTCTACTATATCAAAGTCACTGGCGAGTGGGGCATCCATATCAGACAACCAGTCAAATACATTCATTTTGTTGCATCCGCCAGTCGCACACCCTCCATTATTATTACAGCCCAGTGCTACACCATCTTCTCCTACCGTACTACACGATGCACATCCCATGCTCTATTTTTGGTTTATGTTTAATGATCAAATATAATGAAGTATCTACTAGAGTTAAATCTATTGATCATTGCATTTTAAATATATTCTGATTTTCAACGTGTTATAAGTCCCAATCGGTCGGATATCAGTGGTCAGACCAAATTCAGTGATTGACACATCTAATTCCATATTGAAAATTTGAAATTCCTGAGTACTTTTGGCTTCCCCTTGCCGAAGTGGCGGAATTGGTAGACGCGCACGTTTCAGGGGCGTGTGAGCTTTTGCTCGTGCGGGTTCGACTCCCGCTTTCGGCACTTTTTACTGACCCAACTCCTTCAAATCAAATCCAATATCTTTCCGGAAATTCATGTTCTTCCATTTAATTTGGTCCGCTGCGGCATAACTATGGGCCAATGCTTCAGCCAGGTTTTTACCAAGTCCCGTCATAGCCATCACGCGTCCTCCGTTTGTCAGCAACTTGCCATTATCTTTTCTGGTACCAGCATGAAAAACGATGGCTGATTTCACTTCTTCTTTCACCGTGATTTCATCTCCTTTGTCATAGCTTTCTGGATAACCTCCAGCAACCAAAATCACAGTAGAAGCAGTGTATGGTTCCACCTCCAATGTTTTCTCTCCCAATTGCCCATCAGCCGCAGCTTCTAACAGCTCCAGAAAATCTGATTTAATTCGTGGTAACACGACTTCTGTCTCAGGGTCTCCCATCCTTACATTGTATTCTATTACATAAGGCTGGCCAGCATTGTTCATCAAACCGATAAACACAAATCCGGTATAATCCATTCCTTCTTCCGCTATTCCTTTGAC
The DNA here is from genome assembly GCA_030425425.1 of Bacteroidia bacterium. Classification (GTDB taxonomy): domain Bacteria; phylum Bacteroidota; class Bacteroidia; order Cytophagales; family Cyclobacteriaceae; genus Marinoscillum. The sequence goes on from JAUIAO010000015.1 coordinate 71,980, forward strand.
GGTAGGCTTGACTACTTCATCTTCTACCTTTTGCATAAATGCCTTGTCTGCAAATATCACCGGCGAAATGGCTCCCATTCCTCCTGTATTAAGGCCGGTATCTCCTTCACCAATTCTTTTGTAGTCTTTTGCTGCTGGTAATATCACATAGTCTTTACCATCTGTTAACACAAACACAGATAGCTCAATACCTGACAAAAACTCTTCGATCAAAACTTTTGCACTGGCATCTCCAAATTTTTTATTGACTATGAGATCGGTAAGGTTGGTTTTTGCTTCATCAATATCCTTTGTGATGAGTACCCCTTTACCAGCAGCCAGTCCATCAGCTTTGAGTACATACGGAGGCTTAAGGCTTTCCAAAAACTCATAACCTTCTTTTAGATTCGCTTCAGTAATGATTTTCGCACCTGCAGTTGGCACACCGTACTTCTGCATAAAATCTTTAGCAAATTGCTTGCTGCCTTCCAGCATAGCTCCACTTTTTGCAGGACCCACTATTTTTAGATCCTTGAGTTCCGTTGCTGCTTTTAGATCATCTACTATTCCATTCACTAATGGCACTTCTGGCCCTATCACTACCAAATCAATCCCATTTTCAATAATGACAGATTTGACCTGATTGTGATCATCAATATTAATTGGAAGATTTATAGCTACATTCTCCGTTCCACCATTCCCAGGAGCTACAAATACTTTATCGCACTTTGGGCTTTGTTTGATTTTCCATGCAAGTGTATGTTCTCTACCTCCAGAGCCTACGACCAGTATATTCATTACTTATTGATTAAAAATTAAAAAGACCATCCAAAATTAGATGGTCTTGTATTAAAATACTCTTTTTCAAATTTTTTAATGCGCGTATTCAGACATGAACTTGATACGCATAAGCCTCACTTCGTCTTCCGAGTAGTATTCTTCAAGTTCCTCCATTGCTTCTTCCATGTCATCAGTTTCTGAATTCATGAAATAATCATAAATATCATCTTGCCTGTCGTCATCTAATAGCTGATCGATATAATAATCGAGATTGAGCTTCGTGCCACTGTAACAGATGTGTTCAATTTCGGTGATGAGATCCTCATACTTCATATCCTTAGATTCTGCTATTTCCTCAAGGTCTATCTTACGATCTATCTGCTGAATGATGAAAATCTTATTCTTGGACTTATTTGCAGAAGATTTCACCAATACATCTGAGGCTGTAATGATGTCATTGTCCTCTACATACTTTTCTATAAGCTCCAGGAACGGCTTCCCAAACTTTCGTGCTTTGCTTTCACCTACTCCTACAATTTTGACCAAATCGTCCATAGTTGTAGGAAACAATGTAGCCATTTCTTCCATAGACGGATCTTGGAAAATAACATAAGGAGGCAAGTCTTTTTGTTTCGCCACCTTCTTTCTCAGGTGTTTGATCAGGTCAAAAAGGACTTTATCATAAGCTGTGGTATTGATTGTTTCCTTCTCTATTTCCTCCTCTTCACCTTCTGACTCAAACTCGTGATCTTTCACTAATTCTACATGATATGGGTCAGTAAGAAAATTCACTCCTTTATCAGCAAGTAAGAAAACCCCCGGGTTGTCAATGTCTTTTCTTATGAACTCATGCAATAAAGTCTGTCTGATTACCGATTTCCAGTAATGGTCATCTTGTTCAGCTCCCACGCCAAAAACCTTGAGCTGATCGTGACTATAGCTAAGTACATGATCAGATTTTACTCCTCTAATCACATTGGCTATATGATCCATGTTGAATCGTTCACCAGTTTGCTTCACAGTTTCTATGACCTGTTGCACGCATTCCAACCCTTCAAATTTCTCACGAGGCGTCAGACAATTGTCACAAGTCTCACAATTGTCCACATGATATTCTTCACCAAAATAATGGAGCAGCTGTTTACGCCTACAAACAGCAGACTCTGAGTAAAGCGCCATTTCTTCCAACAAGAATCTGGAATTTTCACGCTCTGTAACAGTCTTATCTTTATTGAATTTCTCAAGCTTCAAAATGTCATTGTAACTGTAAAACATGATCACCTTGCTGGTAATACCATCTCTGCCAGCTCTTCCAGTTTCCTGATAATATCCCTCAATAGACTTTGGTACATCATAATGTATTACATATCGAACATCAGGCTTATCAATTCCCATCCCAAACGCAATTGTTGCCACAATCACATCTACATCTTCATTGAGAAAAGCATCCTGATTTTTCATTCTGATACCACTATCCATCCCTGCATGGTATGGAGCTACTTTCACTCCATTTACTCTTAGGAATTCGGCAATTTCCTCCACCTTTTTTCGACTCAGACAATAAACAATTCCAGACTCTCCTTTATGTTCTTTGACCACACGAATGAGCTGCTTTTTAGCTTGTTTCTTAGGTTTTACCTCGTAGACCAAATTGGTTCTGTTAAAGGAAGATTTAAAAACATCCGCATCCTCTATTTCGAGATTCTTTTTAATATCCAGCTGCACTTTAGGTGTTGCTGTAGCCGTCAGAGCCACAACGGGTATATCTCCAAATCCTTTTATAATCGCCTTGATTCTTCGGTACTCTGGTCTGAAATCATGCCCCCATTCTGATATACAATGGGCCTCATCTACGGCCACAAAAGAAATGTGAGCCTGTTTCAAAAATTCAATATTTGCTTCTTTTGTGAGTGACTCAGGAGCTACATAAAGTAGTTTTACTTCACCTGCCAAAGTTTCCTTTTTCACCTTGGTCATTTCTCCTTTAGTGAGGGTACTATTCAGGAATTTCGCATTGATCCCTACAGCGTTCATTTGATCCACCTGATTTTTCATCAAGGCTATAAGTGGGGAAATCACAATAGCGGTACCTTCTTTTGCTATAGCTGGCAATTGATAGCACAACGACTTTCCTGCTCCTGTTGGCATGATCACAAATGTATCTTTGCCGTTCATCACATTCTCTATGATCTCCTCTTGTGTACCTCTGAAGGTATTGTATCCAAAAACTCTCTTAAGGGTATCTCTTAATTTATTTTCTGTTCCAGTCTCCATGCACTTCTCTTAGTTAGAAGTATAAATTAATCAAAAAAAATATTTTAGTCATCAATATTTGACGTTTCTTCCTGCAGGCAGAATATCCTTTGACTTAGATCGAATATTCTATCTTTGGCCAACCTATTAATAATTTCAATATAACAATTTCACACCATTATGAATAGTAAAATTCATGTAGTGATTATGGCGGGTGGTACGGGTACTCGCTTTTGGCCATACAGCAGGAACAACAAACCTAAGCAGTTTTTGGATGTTTTGGGTACCGGCAGATCATTGCTACAAATGACATATGACAGATTCTCAAAAGATGTACCTGATGAGAATATCTGGATCGTCTCAAATGAAATCTATGATGAGTTGCTCTCAGAACAGCTCCCTAATCTCCCAAAAGACAATATTCTTTTGGAACCTTCCAAAAGAAACACTGCCCCATGTGTGGCCTACGCGGCATACAAAATTAAGCAAAAAGACCCTGATGCTGTCATGGTTATCCTGCCTTCTGATCACATTATTTTTAAAGAGGAAGCATTTTTGAACGTCATTCATCAGGCAGTAGATCATGCGGATGAATCCAAACTTTTCACAATAGGTATTTCCCCAAACAGACCGGAAACTGGTTATGGGTACATTCAGTTTTCAGAAAGTGAAGAAGTGATCAAAAAAGTAAAAACATTCACCGAAAAACCACAATTGGATTTAGCTAAGAAATTTTTGGTGAGCGGTGATTTCGTATGGAATGCCGGCATATTTGTTTGGAGTGTGAAAGCAATTGTCTCTGCATTTGAAAAGTACCAGGATGAATTGGCTGAGACTTTCGCAGAAGGGGCCGATAAGTATTTCTCAGAGGATGAAAATGCCTTTATCAAAACAGCATATTCTCTGAGTAAAAGCATTTCCATTGATTATGCAATCATGGAAAAATCTGATGATGTATATGTGGTATTAGGAGATTTTGGCTGGTCGGATCTTGGCTCTTGGAATGCGCTCCATGAAATCAAAGACAAGGACGAAAACGAAAATGTTTTCGAAGGAAATGTGATTCCTTATAATACCAAAGACACGTATGTGCTCAGCAAAACTGACAGAGTTATTCTCACACATGAACTAGACGGATACCTGGTGGCAGACTTTGAAGATGTATTACTCATCTGTAAAAAGGGAGATTCAGGTGTATTCCGTCAGTTTGTGAATGACGTGAAAGCAGAAAAAGGAGAAGAGTTTATATAAACCTTTGACGATTGGCTTCATAGATGACCATGGCTGCTGCGGCAGACACATTCAGTGATTCTATGGAGCCGGTTATCGGAATTTTGGCTTTTATGTCTACCAAGTCCAATAGAACTGGAGATATCCCTTCATCCTCCGACCCCATGATAATGGCAGTTGGCACAATCATATCAATATCCTGGAAAAATGATTCCGCTTTTTCCGTACTGGCTACCAGCTGCAGACCAGAATCTTTCAAAAACTGAACAGCCGCTTTGAAATTGCTTTCCCTACATACAGGAATGAAATTTAATGCTCCTGCAGAAGTTTTAATCGCATCGGCATTGATTTGAGCACTGTTTTTTGTAGGAATCAAAATAGCGTCCACACCCATGCATTCTGCTGTTCTCGCTATTGCTCCAAAATTTCTCACGTCAGTCACACGATCAAGCACCAGAATCAATGGTGTCTTTCGGTCTTCAAAAATCTGAGGCAGCACATGTTCAATATTGTGATATTGTACTGGTGACACGAATGCCACCACCCCCTGATGATTCTTTCGGGTAAATCGATTGATTTTTTCCACAGGAACAGAAGAATGTGGAATCTCCCGCTCATGCATCAATAAATTGAGCTCTTTAACCAAATCTCCTTTCAGGCCTTTCTGTATAAAAACTTTTTCCAAATCCCGACCAGATTGAATGGTTTCGATCACTGCTCTGATCCCATAAATCAGGTTTTCATATTTCTTATCTGCCATCTTTATCCTTTTCTGATGCGACCAACTTGTTGATACCAATACTTCTCGTATGCTTTTTCTCGTTTGAGCACGTACATATCAGACGTAAAGAGAGTTGAAATCCTGATGAATTCAAATTCAATCCCATCATTATAATACCAAACCTCGGTCCTTTTGGAGCGATATACCTCATCAGGCTTTCCATAAATCGTATAGACGATTCCACGGTCCGTTTTCCATCCCTGTTTGTAATCCGTAAAAAGAATGTTGGCTTGCTCAAGCCGGTTATAATAAAACTTTATGGCACTCTTGGCCCGAAATTTAGTCCCATAAGTACCCAGCCAGAATTGTTCGAAGGCCTTTTTATTCATATTGCCTTTAAGATTTTTCAGCTCTGTTGGTGTGGTGATGTAAGTAAGTGGGTCAATCAGCTCCTCCAACTTCTTATACTCAGGATAGTATGAAGGACAATGGAGTAATGTAACTCCCCCTCCGTCCATGGTGTCTTTTTGGACGAGGTAAAAATGGTAATTTTCGAGTCCCGTTAGTTTATCATTAAAAAAATACGAACTATCAATAGGCAGATTGGGCGCCAGTGGTTTCATGATACCCATTGGTGGATCAGCAGGCCCAAATGCATCCTGATATTGATAAACATGATATGCTCCCGCATCGCTGAAAGTTACAGACTCAGAAGTGATATAATTTGAGAGTATCGGATAACCTCTCTCTCTGATAGGATAGAAATTGGGATACCAAATATTTCGATCTATTTTCAAATCCTTGAACCAATATGCATTTTCGGATTGATTATGAATACTCACCACCAAAAGGTCCCCTTGTGGATTACCCAATGGAAATTTTAAAAATATTTCATCAGGAACCATGTACAAAGTATCTATCGCCACATTCACTGTATCATGCCTGACAGCATCATATCCGAATTGTGCCAATAAATCTACCTTGAATTGATGTAGTGAGTCGCCTTTAACCTGTAGGAGCAACTGAAGATCTTCATTGTTTCTAATTAATCTAGCCTGTATAAAAAGCTCTCCTTCCAGGTCATAATGATAATTCATATTGACCTGAGTCAAGTCAAAGGCACGAATTGTAAATGATAGTAGGATGAAAAGCAGAAAAACAGAAATCTTTTGTATTGCCATACGGCGAAAAAGTTAAGTAATAATTTGGTTTCTTTGCCAAAAAACTTGTGATGAGTGTATATACAACAGAAATAGCTTCGGATCAAATTCCTTCAGATAACCCAATACATCAGAGATTGTTGAAAGCCTATACGGTGGCAGCTCCAATGGTTTCTGGCGACCTGTTGGAATTGGGCTGTGGAGAAGGACGAGGTGTGGAGCAATTACTACCAAATGCAGACAGCTATCTGGGCCTGGATAAGATTGAGTCAGTGATCACCAAACTTCGTGAAAAATATCCTAATGCGCAGTTTGAATCTGGAGTATTTCCACCTATCAAAATTCCCGACAATAGCTTTGATACAGTGGTCAGCTTCCAGGTGATAGAACACATTAAAAATGACGCACTGTTTTTATCTGAAATACAGCGGATACTAAAGCCGGGCGGTAAGGCGATTATTTCCACTCCAAACATCAAAATGACGCTGAGCCGAAACCCATGGCATGAGAGAGAGTATACAGCCGATGAATTGGAAAAACTGGCCTCTAAATATTTTTCAAAAGTAGAGATGAAAGGGATAGCAGGTAGTGAAAGAGTGATGGAATATCATGACAGAAACCGTGAATCTGTCCAAAAAATCATGAAATATGATGTACTCAACTTGCAATATCGGCTACCTGCCGCCTTGCTAAGAAAACCATATGACTTGCTAAACAGACGAAACCGAAACAAGCTACAAGATCAGGTAGATGAACTAGTCATGTCCATCTCTCAAGCAGACTATTTTGTGAACGAAAAGTCTGAACAAAACCTCGATTTATTTTGTATATTATATAAATAAAAATGACAAAATAATGAGTACAGAAAAACTAGTAAAAGAACTCAATCAGTTATTAAGCGACTTTCACATTTATTATCAAAATACAAGAGGGTTTCATTGGAACATCAAAGGGCATAAGTTTTTTGAGCTTCACGTAAAGTTCGAAGAATTATATACTGAATCCCTGACCAACATCGATGAAATCGCTGAACGAATTTTAACCATCGGTGGACAGCCTCTTCATACCTTTGAGGATTACCAGAACACTTCGAAACTAAAAGTTCACAAAAATGTATCTCAGGATAGTGAATGCGTAGAAGCGATCTATGCGCAATTGGGACAATTAGTAGAGCAAGAAAATGTAGTGAAGGAACTAGCTGTAGAAGCTGGCGACAATGAAACTGAAGACATGATGATAGGCCTGGCAAATGGACAGCAAAAAACCATGTGGATGTTCAGATCATGGTTAGGTAAATAATCTAAAGATCAATTATTAAAATATCGGTCGTACCAATTCTGAAAAACGAAAAGCGACCAAACCAAAATATGTGAATCGCCCGGATCGAAAGAATTTAGTTTCTTCTTGAGCCGGGCGATTTCTTTTACATCGAAAATTCCCTGCTCCTCTATTTTCTCAGCATTGAAAACTTTTCGATCCAATTCCGTTTTCAATTCCTTTCTAAACCAACCCAAAAGCGGCACTTCAAATCCATGCTTCGGGCGAGTATATAATACTTTAGGCAATATCTCCCTGAATGCTTCTCTCAAAACAATCTTTCTGGAATTCCCTTTTGCCTTTAGGCTCTGATCCATATCAAAAGCCAGTTTCACCACATTAGGGTCAAGAAATGGCACTCGTACTTCCAGACTATTGGCCATACTCATCAAATCTACCTTTGTCAGCATATCACCCTGAAGTACCAGTTGAGAATCCAACGCCAAAACTTCATTCAAAGACCCATTCTTCATTAGACTCAAAAACTCTCCCTTCACCGATTCAGAGACAGTTCTAAACTCCGGCTTCAACAACTTATTGATCTGCTGGTCTCTAATGAAACTGGCCAGAAACCAATAGCGGTTTTTATGATCCAGCTTTTTCAAACTCGCAAACCGATCCAGTTTTCTGAAAGTGTCCGTCAGTTTATTATTCCTGGATTTAGGAAGTATTTTCCAAATTGCTCCCAACCCGGATATCATCTCGCTTTTAGCACCAGATTGCTGAGCAAGCAGCCAGGCACTGTGCTTGTTGTAGCCAGAAAATATCTCATCTGCACCATCACCGGAAAGAGCCACAGTTACGTGTTTCCTGGTCTCCCGACTCAGCATATATACAGGCAGAGCAGACGAATCCCCAAATGGCTCATCCAGATAATCAACCATTTCCTGCACGTGGGCAAGCAGATCGTCATTGGTTAGTGAAAACACATGGTGATCAGTTTTGAATTTCTCCGCTACCAACTGAGCATAGTGCGTTTCATCAAAATACTTATTGTCTTTGAAGCCAATGCTATAGGTTTTCAGATCGCTAACCTGTTCACTAGCGAGTGCTACTATCACCGAGGAATCTATCCCACCACTCAAAAATGCCCCCAGAGGTACATCAGCAATAAGTCGATCAGTAACACTTTTTCTCAGGGTTTCAACAAGCTGCTTTTTACCCTCTTCTAGGTTCTTTATTGTTGGTGATTCCTCATGCGGAAAATCATAATATCGCTCAGTTCTTACCTGTCCATCTTTCACCAGTAAATAATGTCCGGGCTTCAGCTTGTGTACTCCTTCGTAGATGGACAGTGGAGCAGGAATGTAAGTCAGTTGAAAAAACAAGTGTAGTGCTTCCTTGTTAATCGCCTTTTTCAAGCCATAAGCCATCAGAGATTTATGCTCTGAAGCAAACAAAAACTTATTTTCATCATGATGAAAAAGCAAAGGTTTGATCCCATATCGATCCCTTGTCACAAAAAGGCTTTTCTCTACCTGATCATAGATCGCAAAAGCAAAAAAACCATTCAGCTTCTCCAGCATGGCCTCTCTCCACTCGATATAAGCGTAGAGTAGAACTTCAGTATCTGAGTCAGATTGAAATGTGTGGCCTTTGGACTTTAATTCTTCACGAATTCCCTTATAATTATAGATTTCTCCATTGAAGACAATATGAAATCTCCCACTAGCATCCTTCATGGGTTGATTCCCTGCACTGGATGTATCAATGATTGACAAACGGCGATGACCAATACCCACCACCTCGTCAAACCATGAATTATGGACATCAGGTCCTCTTTTTTCGAGTTTACGAGTAGCTCCCTCCAGATGCACCAAATTGATCCTCCCGATGGAGTTAAAAGCAAAAATTCCTGTTATTCCACACATATCAGGTTAAATTTATATCCTTAAAACAGAATATCAACGCCATTATGCCAAGGACTTTTCTCCGATTACTGATTCTCTTTATTGCTTCCTTTTTGGTCATCCAAACCAACACAGCTCAAGGCAAGAAAAAGCGCAAGAAAATAGACCGTGTAATACTGGAAGCCAACAAATACATAGGCACGCCATATCGCTATGGTGGTACCACAAAAGCTGGAATTGATTGTAGTGGACTGATTCAGAATTGTTATAAAACGATTGGGGTTGAGCTACCAAGAACAGCCAAAGAGCAGTCCAAAATTGGTAGCAGCAAAAATCTGGGACATATTCGCCCTGGTGATATTGTCTATTTCAAATTCAAAAGTAAAAGGGAAAAATGGTATCACACTGGGATGATCACGTATGCCGAAGAGGATGATATCCGCTTCATTCATGCCTCCACGAGCAGAGGAGTGGTAGAAGACAGCCTGTTAGACGAATATTATAGTAAGAACATCAAAAAGATGCGTCGAGTGATTAAATGATTTGATTTTTCTTGCCCAGTAAGAAATAAAGAATCGTTCCTACTACTGGCATAAGGATAACGATGAGGATCCAAAGCAACTTGTTGTTGCCTGTAAATTCATGATTAATAATATCCACCAGACTCCAGATCCAGGCGACTAAAACTAATATTCCAATTAAGAATGACATCCGAGGTAGTTATTTTTCGGATGAATTTACAATGAAAAGGCTACACGGTTCGCATACTTTTTTAGCAAACGTTGGCAATTTCGCATTTTAAGTTAAATTCGCTATCCTGATTAAGACCAGAGAATTTAGAATCAGACTTTTGGTTTTGAATATTTGGAATTTTAATTAATTGGGGCATTAGCTCAGCTGGCTAGAGCACCACGCTGGCAGCGTGGGGGTCATCGGTTCGAATCCGATATGCTCCACAATAGAAACACCTAACCGATTGCATTTCAATTAGTTAGGTGTTCTTTTTTTCGTTTCGTTCCGACCTAGTTCCAACATTTATAAAAAAGCACCCCTACCCTTGAAATAATTGCTAATAATCCCATTAATTTTGGAGACAGAATTTTCAGGATGTATAAAGTATTAAAAATGAAGACAAAATTCATTTTCATCATTTTACTATTGTTCATATTCGGTTGTGAGGAAGATCAAAAAATCGAAGATCAAAAAATCGAAGATCAAAATACCCAAGAATATGACATACGATCATTCATAGAAGGTAATAAATGGGTAACAACTGACGCAAAATGTTACTACTCGTCAGGAACACAGCTGGAATGTACTGAATCTTTTTCAGGAATTACCAGTTTTTCATTTGATGACGATACGTTTTATAAATTATCCAGATGTAATGGCATAAATTATTACATAGAAAACTCAAAAAGTTGCACTATTCTCTCAACGTATTTCGATTCAAACGACAATGGCGTTTTGATCTATTCATGCAATGGTAGACTGGCATATTATCTTGCCAATTTCCAATCAAATACCCTTGCAGTTAAATTGTTGAACGATGGCGCTTTGTCTCTTGAAGTCGGTCTTCAACTTTTTGACGAATCAAATTGTACAGATTAAAATCAGTTTTTAACGTCACTCCCTCCTCTTATAAATATCCCGAATATCAAAATCAGTAATTGACGGGATTTGGTCAATTGTCTGTGTAGGTGAACCATAGGCAGAGTCCATCAATTGTTTATAAGCCTGCACATCTCCTTTCATGGCCTTTGCTATTAATGCCAAAGTGATGATCTCCTCATTACTTAGGGTTTCCGTAATCCCTGTGATAGTGTTTTCATGCTTGACCTCCATGTCCAACCATTGACGGGCAATTGTTGACCTGTTTTTACTTCCTTTTGGTCTGCCATTTGGATTGCCTGACTGTCCTTTTCTGAATTGTGTTGATTTGTTTGGAAATGCCATACCTGTTATCCTCCTGTTTATATAACCTCAAAACAAGATTGGTTGCGCACTTTAAATAAAAACCATTATATTTAATCAATCAACTTTTCTACAATAATCATCGATGTGGTGTCATAAACACTGTAGCTGTCAGTTGCTAATGTTAATCCTACAGCTGTACCAGTTTTATTTATAATCAGCGTGAATACATCATATAACGAAGTACTTGACCCAAGATTACCTGAAAACTCACCTTCCTCAATTTCATTTGTTGATGGTATACTAAATGAACCACTAATTCTATTCATTGATGGAATATCTGTTTTTAGAGTGAATCCTACATTAGTGATGTACAACGTACCGAATTCATCTGTGAAATTTATATCAGATGACCTAATAATTTTCACTCTAAAAACACCATTATGTTTTTCAATATTCTTATCAAGTTGTTCTTGAGCAAGTTGCCTTTTTAATAAGATTTCTTTGTTTCGCACAAAAATCATTTCGTCACTGTGGATAATATCCACTTTTGAAAAATTATCTTTCATGATGGCCTTTATCAAATTTTTGAGAGGGCTTGAGGATAAATAGATATTTTCTATTATCAGACTTTCATCGTAAGAAGAAGGTTTTTTCCGATACTCAAATGCTAATGAACCAAAATCTCCTTCAACTACACAGTATTTGTTATATCCTATGTTTACAGAAGAAAGACTCCCATCTATTTGCGTTTGATCAAATTGTCCCTTAATCGTCATTTTAGTAACATTCCATTCCAAATCTGTGTCCTCAAAAACAAATATCTGCCCAGTGCACAAAAGCGGGAAAAATAAGAAAAGTAAAGGTAATTTTTTCATTGTTTAATTTTTTCGATTCAAAAGTAATTATAGGGAAAATACCCCTTTATCATTACTAATCCAAAAAATTTACTCCTTTCCGCAAATCAATTTGTGGTATATGCATGTAAATACCCTTAGTTTTCACGATTCAGTTTTCACACATTAAATAGACTCAGCTGATTTGGGTTCTCTCTGTGTTTCCGGTTATAATACCAGTTTCGAATATTGTGGGCAATCTCTTTGATCTTAATTGCATCTGATGAGGTTTTCCACTGATTAGATAAAAACCTTCTCTCTAAATCCAAATATGAGTTGTAATTATGCACTCTGTAATAATTGATTCCTGTGTGTGATAGTAAATTACTGTCTGTCCTTTGCATCTCGATATTATAACCAGTAATTGGGCAAACTTTGTTGATAGGGGGTGTATTAATTCCGTCTATACATAAATCAGTAAAAGGCGTACCCCTTAACTCTTTGAACTTTGTATCAAACAATTGGATTAATTGACGTTGAATTTGATCTGAATAGTTAGCCGTGTAATCCTTTAATAATCTACGATGTTTATTGAATGCTGACTTTTGATTTTTATCCAAATAGTCCAGCCAATAATTTTGGTTTGCATACCTCAAAAGTCTTTCAGATTCATGTCTGATAGTCCAGTCATATAAAAGTATCTGATTCAGTTCATTGATTATGTATTGATTGAAATCATCAAATCTGGCATTGATCAAATCTACCAAAGTATCAACCGCAAAAAGATTCCTGAATTGCTGACCTGTGAAATTAATTTCAACCCTCAGAATCTCCCTATCAATGGCGTAATCTGTCCGGTATTGCATCGACTTATAATAGATTTTGATTCTGTACCTATCATGTTTGCATTGTTTATATTTTCCCTCTGTCTGAGTTTCTACCCACAGAAAAGGTGTACCCCTATGCAAAAACAGGTTTTTAAGTAAACTATTGATAGAAAACATAGGGGAAATGTTCAATCCGACCTCAGTAATCAACAATTTAGCATCAAGAGGTTTGATTTTAAAGGTTTCCAAAAATTCGCCAATACACTGCCTAAAATCATTGAGTGAGAAATCATTGAAATTATGCGCTCCATTATTCCAGTATTTATGAATAGAACCTGAAACTAAAATCCTTCCTGAATCATAAACCTCGAATTTAAAACCAGTGTGATAGGCAATTTGCACGGGGGTACACGTTTTACCTGCCTTGTTTTTGCTGCGTATCTCTGAGGTTTTAGGATTCACTTGATAGTAAAAATCTAAATCCGTATGATTTAGCAGTATTTCCGAATATTGAGGAGGTAGACTGACCTTGATAAAATCAATCATAGAATTACTATCTTTGAAAGGTATTCACAATGCCTGTGAACACGAATTGAACAACTGAGGAGGCCGAAAATGCCTCCTCTTTTTTTATTGATTCCCATTCTGTAAATCAGATTAGATCAAACAGAATTTTAGGAGTGTTCGGATAGAATCCGTGATAATATTCAATGACCAACTGAGTGCGATCATCATTAAACCGGAATAGTATCAATTCCTTTTTACCGTTGGTTTTGTGGTCACCGTAAAACACATTTTTTTTGTGTGTAGGTCTTATTCCTGTTATGGTGTTTTTAGCCCATCTGGTAGCCTCTCTGCCCCTCAATATAGTATCTGTGCCTGTGGTGTTGGATTTACCCTGAAATGGCTCTATTCTAACCCTTTCAGATAATTTTCTCCTCTGTGGTTGATCATCACTGATGAGTTCATAGACTGTGTATGATTTCAACAACTTTTCTACCTTGTAAATAAGTTGTTGGTATTCTGGTTTGCCTGCGAACATGATACTATTGGTTTATCTGTTTGAGGCTCTGATCTATTTCATCACTGCGATAATAGACCCTGTTTCCTAATCTGTAAGGATTCAGAATCTTTTTGCGTGACCAGTCATGAAGTGTTACCAGCGAGATAGAAAGGAGTTTAGCCACTTCATGGCGTGTGAGGTACTTAATAGGCTCTGGCTCTGGTTTATTTACCAGATCGGCCAGGCGTTGATCTAGTCTGTTAATCAGACTGTCATAGAGTTGATCAGGTGTGATTCCTTGAAGGATGATTTGTGTTTGTACCATTGGAAATTAACATTTGGTTATGGTTGCTAATTTCTCTGCATGGTTAGGTGAGTATTTGGGTAGTACCTAGTTACTACCCTCATATTTTTAGGTATTCTTACTTTTCCTTTCTTCTAATCGTTCGTACCAATTGCTCAATGATGAAAACATCTCTTCCATGAACTTATTCAATTTACCACCCATTGAATATCTGTCTGTAATGTTTTGAAGTCCTTTGCGTTGATCAATTTCAATATCTAAAAATTGTGAAAATCTTTTGAATATTTCCTTTTCGGAAAGTTCAGGACTGATTTTTTTTGATTCAATCATCCCTTTTATCACTTCTACAATCTCAACATTCGTACCCTTCCATTGAAGTGATTTAATATTGTCAATTTGATCTTCGATATTAACCTTTATTCTATCATTTCCCTCGTTTTCAATTTGTTGTTTACAGTACTCCAACTTTGCGAGCTGAGTGTTTCTGATTGCCTCTTTTAGATCATCTTCCAGAATAGAATACAGGGGCACAAAATATCCCATATCATCTGGTTCAATCCAATAATATGTTTCTATTGTATTGGCGTCGTAATAATCTCCAATTACGGAATGTTCGTTAAATAGTGCTGATTGTTCTCCAATGATAGAATACCAAAAATTACTTTCTGTTGCATCTGGGAATTTGGCAAAATATTCAGACTTGTGTGTATTTATATTTTGTTTGAAAATCTCAAACCGACAATATGGCCAATCTATATCAGACTGATAATAGAGTTTTTTCCAAATAGCGTTTATGCTCCACTCTTCTATTATAGTTTCTTCTTGATTTTGCGCCCTCTTTGACAACTCTTGAAATTGTAAATGAAGTTCGTCGAGTTTTTTAATTGCCTCCTCTTGATTCATCATCCTGCGATTGATTTAGTGACTTTCAATGATTTTCTTGCATCCTCAGACTCCCAATAGTTCCTTAACGATTCTGCATCATCACTTTTCGTCCGGCCTATGTAGTTGAGAAACATTTTTTCGGTGCTGTGATTAGTGATTGACATTAATACACCTGTGGGTAATTTGCCATAGTGATTTGTCGCAAATGACCGCCTGCATACATGACTTGTGATTAGTTCATATTTTGGGAATGTTCCTGACTCTTTGCGCCCTGTCTCTGGATTCATCTTGCTGCCTTCCACTATCTGAGTGAGCCCAACCTTTTCACAAACTATCTTGATGTAATCATTGAATTTTTGTTCTGAGATTTTTCTGGGGAACTGATTGCCATATTTAGAATAGATATGTTTTACTCTAGGGTGTAATGGAGCTATTGTGTCTTTACCTGTCTTGATTTGAACAAACTCCAAAAGTCCATTTTTGATGGTGTCCGATGTAAAGTTCATAAAATCACTTATTCTTTGACCGGAATAAACTCCGACTATCAACCAGTCCCGTGCATTATCGAGGAATGGCTGTTTACTAAAATCATGTTCATATATCAAATCAATTTCCTCCTCAGTGAGATACACAAATTTGATTTTGGTTGTGAACCCTTTGAGTTTATAAAGTTCGGGGTGTGTCTTGATCCCATCTGATTTGGCCTCTTTACAAATGGTTTTTACGAATGTGATCAACCGACCTGTGTAGTTTTGACTGTACTTTTCTACTGTGAGGAGATAGTTGATAAAATCCTTTTCAAATTTTAGGTTCACTTCGCTGATATAGATTTTTGACTTTCTGTGTTTTTGAAAGTTCTCTAATTTACGTTTGACACTTTTATATTTTTTGATTGTTGATTCGGCCACTCCGATTTGTCCGTTTTTAGCCTTGTTTCTCCTAGTTGGAAGATTTTGAATAAAGTAATTGCAGTAATCAATTAAGAGGTTAAAATCTGTCTCTTGATATTGATCAAAATACTTTTTGATGGTTGTATTTAACCACTCTGAGGAGATGATTTTTCCTTTTGCATAGTCTTGATTGTACGAATCAATAATATGAGAACTGAGGCCTTTTAACTGACCATTAATCCAATCTTTATTTGATGCATCCGCAATCTGTCGGAGTTGTTGTTTCTTCTGATTCCAATGATCTGGGTTTACCTGAATATTGGTTGATCTTTTAAAATCAAATTTTCGACCATTTGTAAACCGTACCAGAATGGTGGAAGGATTCCCCGAGCCTTTGAGGAGATATTTAACTGTTGCCATGTGAAATTATAATTGAACACCACTAAGATAATCAAAGAGTTCCAACATAGTTCCAACATTTTATTGTCTTATTCTAATTTACCTTTATTTTATCTTACTTCGATAAATTCTCATATTTGGTTATAAAGTAAGTTTATGACCACTTTTAAGGCATTTTTAGCCAAATCGAAAATTGTACTATTAAGAAGGTTCTAGTCCGATATGCTCCACAATCAAGCCTTCATACTTTGAGTATGGAGGCTTTTCTTGTTAAAAGCAGCTTGAGTGTCATCGGACTAGGCGTCCCCGTTCGAATCCGATCGGCACGCGCAGTGATGCTCCACTGGAAACCATCAGGTGAAAGTCTGTTCTTTTCTCTTTTTTAATCCGATTTTGATCCTAAATCCAAAACATCCGATATCTTAAATACTTTATTTCCGTAAAGGCAATAGTCTTTAAGAATACCAATCTACCATGTCAGAAAAACCGAAAGTATCAATAGGCCATGTTTTCAAAACGATCGTTTGGCCAAGAAGAAATATCCTTGCCGTTGGGTTAATACTCATTTTGATTAGCCGGGCGGCGAGTCTTGTAGTCCCGGGAGCGAGTAAATACCTGATTGATGATGTGATCGCCAAAGGCGATATGGAAATGCTCAAATGGCTGGTGATCGTGGTGATAGCAGCCATTACCATTCAGGCCATTACTTCATTCCTATTGACGAAAATCCTGAGTGTAGAAGCTCAACATCTGATCGCGCAACTAAGAGTGAAAGTACAGCGTCAGATCATTTACCTGCCAGTTCGATTCTTTGACAATACCAAAAGCGGCGAGCTGGTGTCGCGAATCATGTCGGATGTGGAAGGAGTAAGAAATCTGGTAGGAACCGGGTTGGTGCAGCTGGTTGGGGGAACAATCACTGCCGTTGCCTCATTGATTATCTTGCTCAATATCAGTCCATGGATGACAGCTTACGTGCTGGTCCCCGTGGCAATTTTTGGGTTCATCTCACTCAAAGCATTCGGTTACATCCGCCCTATTTTTAGAGAAAGAGGAAAAATCAATGCCGAAGTGACCGGCAGACTGACAGAAACACTTGGTGGTGTGAGAGTGATTAAAGGGTTCAACGCGGAGAAACAAGAAGTGAAAACTTTTGAAGATGGTGTAGAAAAGCTTTTCTTAAACATTAAAAAAAGTCTCACCACTACTAGCCTGGTCACCAGCTCTGCGACTTTCCTGCTTGGTCTTGCCTCGGCGGGCATTATGGGAATCGGTGGTTACATGATCATTCAGGAGTCTTTAACTATTGGGGATTTTCTGGCATTCTCACTCTATCTCGGATTTATGATTGCGCCAATTGTGCAGATGAGCAATATAGGTAGCCAGTTGACAGAAGCTTTTGCCGGACTGGATCGCACGGAAGAAATCATGAATATGAGCAAGGAAGATGATGACCCCAATCGTAATCTTACCATTCCTGAAATCAGTGGAGAAGTAGAATTTCAAAATGTGAGTTTTGCCTATGAGGATGATAAACACGTCGTTCATGACATCAGTTTCAAAGCCCCGGCGGGAAGCCTAACTGCTTTGGTGGGAACATCCGGGTCAGGAAAATCGACCATAGCCAGTTTGGCGGCTTCATTCCTAAATCCTGACGAAGGTTCTATTTTAGTTGACAATACTGATCTATCTACTATCAAACTCGACAATTACAGGAGTCAACTTGGGGTGGTGCTTCAGGACGACTTTTTATTTGAGGGAACGATCAGGGAAAACATTCTATTCCCAAGACCAGATGCCAGTGAAAATCAATTGATGGAAGCTGTAAAAGCTGCTCATGTGAACGAATTTACTGATCGATTTGAAAAAGGTCTTGATACTGCTATTGGTGAGCGTGGTGTGAAATTGTCTGGTGGGCAAAAACAGAGAATTGCTATAGCAAGAGCCATCCTCGCGGATCCGAGAATTCTGATCCTGGACGAAGCTACTTCTAACCTGGACACAGAAAGTGAAAGCTTTATCCAAGAGAGTCTGGCAAGATTGATGAAGGGTCGCACGTCATTCGTTATTGCCCACAGGCTAAGTACCATTCGTCAGGCAAATCAGATACTGGTTATCGAAAACGGACGAATCGCTGAGCAAGGAACACATGACGAATTGATCGAAAAAGAAGGCAGATACTATCAATTATATACTTATCAGGCCAGAATTTGATCCTGATATTGAACTGAATAACTCCTGACTAACTATATTTAACCTCCAACAATTCAGCTAGACAGTAAAGGTTAGTCAAATCACAATTTTTAAAAGTCGATGATTATAGGCATTGGAGGTGTAAGTAGAGCCGGAAAAACCACGTTAGCAGAGGACTTATGTGAGTATTTCAAAAAACAAGGAAATACTGTTGATGTGTTTTGTCAGGATAAATATGTGAAGCCCACGATCTCCATTCCTAAAGTGCAGGGCGTACCAGATTGGGAAAGGCCAAGCACGATTAAATGGGAAAGACTGACAGAAGACGTTCAAAATTCGACTGCCGACATCAAGATCGTGGAAGGCTTGTTTGCCTTTTATCCTGCATCTCTTCGCACCCTTTATAATGCCAGTATTTTCATCAATATCGATAAGGAAGTATTCCTTTCCAGAAAAAAAGCGGATTCACGCTGGGGAAAAGAGCCCAGCTGGTACGCAGAGCACGTGTGGCGCTCATATTTAAAATATGGACAGAAAAAGGGCGACCGAGAGGAATATATCGATGTAGATGGCAAAAGAAAAATAGAGCTTAGAAATATCCTGGCGTTTCTACCTGACTAATTAACCTCAGCTACTTCATAAGTCATATTATTAAACTGGATTTTATTTCCCGCCTTTGCTCCTAGAAACATCTTCCCCAAAGGAGCAACAGGAGAAATACACATGACTTTGTCTTTTCCTATTTGAATCAATCCCAGACTCACACTAATATAAAAAATGCCTCTATTCGATTTCAGGACACTTCCCAGCTGCACCTCTTTCTGATGTTTTTCCGGATTGAGTTGGCTAATTACCCGTTGCTGTTTCAGGGCCTGATCCAACTGTCCGGCAATTTTCTCTTTTTCCAGATGCATCATCGCCCTTCCTGTTTCATATTTATCCCCAGCACTGCTTTTTGTTTCCTGATTTGCAGCATCCTGATAGCCTTTGAGAGTGGATTGCAGGGATAATATTTTTTCACTTATGATTTGCTGACACTCTAAATGAACAGCCTTTTTTAACTGGATTAAATCTTGTCCCATAAAGATTAATGCTTAATTATTTTACCCCGACTTGCAACCTAAAGGTTTATTCTGACATCTTTTATCAGATCAACCCACTCTACTATGTTTAAAAACTTCTTCAAAACCACCTTCAGAAACCTCTGGAAAAACAAAAACTATGTCATTATCAATATTCTCGGTCTCAGTCTCTCTTTGGCTTGTGGCATTGTTGCTTATCTGAACTACAAATATGCTGCTGATTTTGACGATAATCATGTAAATCAAGAACGTATCTATAAAATCCAAATTGCCAAATCTGTTCAAGACAATTTAGTTCCTTACGGAATCACTCCAATGCCGCTCGGTGTAGGTCTCGAAAACCAGATAAGTGAAGTAGAATATGCTACGCGGTTTACTCGCTCCGGCATAGTGGCAAAAAAAGACAATAACGTACTAGACATAGGAATTGGCTTTGCTGATGAGCATTTTTTTGATGTTTTTACGTTTCCATTCAAATACGGCAGCCAGTCAGCTTTCAGTGATCCGGGCCAAATCATCTTATCTGACCAAACAGCAGAAAAACTTTTCGGAGACATAGACCCAACCGGAAACCTGGTTACATTGATCAAAGATGATGGTGCTCAACTCACCAAAATTGTAGGGGGAGTACTGGAAAAAATCCCATCAAATTCGTGTGTGCACTTCAACGGGCTTTTGCCTTTTGAGGAATATTATTCAATCTATGAAGTAGAAAGAAATAACTGGAGACATTTCGTAGGAGGCACCTTTGTGATGACCAAAACGAACAACCCTCCACAGAATATACTTCAAGTTCTCAATGACAATTACATCACTATTCAAAATGAAGCTCGGGATGATTGGAAAGTGGCTAAATACACTTTGGAGCCTTTAGCCACAGTAGGCGTGAACGGCGAGAACCTTCGAGCTAATTGGCTGCATCAAGCTCCACCAAAGCCTGCGATCATTGCACCAATGATCATGGCAGTCCTCATGTTGCTGATTGCTTGTTTCAATTTTACAAACACATCTATAGCCATTTCCAGCAAGCGCCTTAAAGAAATTGGCATCAGAAAAGTAATGGGAGGAAACAGAAGTCAGCTGATCATTCAGTTTCTTGGCGAAAATTTAGTGCTCACCTTTTTTGCCTTGATACTTTCAGTGGTTATTGCCATTTATCTGGTACCGGCATATTCTGCCATGTGGGATTTCATCGAACTGGAATTAGACTTCAATAAGCACCCGGAACTCTACTTTTTCTTGATTGGCCTGCTGATTTTTACTTCAATAATAGCCGGAGGATATCCGTCATATTATATCTCTTCTTATCAACCCGTGACAATTCTTAGAGGTAATTCCAGTATTGGCGGCACGAGTTTGTTCTCGAAAATATTACTCACTGCCCAATATGTGTTTACGGCTATTGCTTTGATCGCAAGTCTTGCATTTTCACAGAATGCCAAATATCAAAGTGAATTGGATGTGGGGTTCGAAAAATCAGATATCATCTTCGTCAGAGTTCCGAGTGAGTCCACATTTGACAGATTGAAACAAAGAATAGAACAAAATCCACTGGTTCAAAAAATTGCACAAACGGAAGAGCATATTGGCTCATGGAATTATACCCGTACACTCAAAAACGAAGAGCAAGAACTTGAAGCATTTATGCTGGATCTTGGGTTAGATTATCTTGATGTGATGGAACTCAAAATGGCAGATGGACGCTATTTCACAGAGGATCTATATGAGCATGACAAGGCCAGCTCGATCATTGTAAATGAGAAATTAGTCGAAGAATTTGGTTGGGAAGAACCACTTGGAAAAATGGTCCAGATTGACGATTCTACCAGATTGCAAGTAGTAGGAGTAATGAAAAATTTTCATATGCAAGGATTCTGGAATCCGGTAGAGCCATACGGCATCAGGCCTGCGATAAAAGAGAAGACGAATTTTGCAGTAATCAAAGTATCCGCTGGAACCAGAAAAGAATCCAATGAATTGATCGAACAAGCCTGGTATGAAGTAGAGCCCAACAAGCCTTATCCGGGTAGGTTTCAGGATGAATTCCTTAACGACGCAGAAGAAGTCAATGGCAATATCACCGTTATGTTTACATTTTTAGGTACGCTGGCATTGATTCTATCATCAATTGGTTTGTACACTTTGGTTTCCCTGAATATTATTAAAAGGGTAAAAGAAATCGGAGTAAGAAAGGTGCTCGGTGCTTCTGTTGCTCAGATTGTCACCAAAGTGAATGTCCAGTTTTTGTGGATTCTAGCCATTTCAATTATTCTGGGCGGAGCTCTTTCCTATTTAGCTATTGACGCATTGATGGGGTCGATTTTCGCTTACTATAAAACCATGTCTGTTTTCACACTGTTTGTGCCTATTCTCCTGCTGCTTATGGTTGCGATAGGTACCTCAGTAGGCCGAACCCTGACAGCTGCGCAAAAGAATCCTGTAGATTCTCTGAGATATGAGTAATTGATTTTAATCACTGTGGAAGTGAAAAATGAGACCGGTTCAAGAAAGCTTGATCCGGCCTCAAATAATATTCTAAATATCTCTCCTTTACAATTTTGCTTTTTTACCCTAATATCCCTGAAGGGAAAAAGCAAAAAACAATCTGAAAGAACATAAACTATTCAAATTGATATTTCAATGCAAAGTTGGACTATTCCTTACAATTCAAATTTGATTCCCTGAGCCAGTGGAAGTTCTGTGGAATAATTGATGGTATTGGTCTGACGCCTCATGTACGCCTTCCACGCATCAGATCCTGACTCGCGTCCACCACCTGTTTCTTTCTCTCCGCCAAATGCTCCTCCTATTTCTGCTCCTGAAGTACCGATATTTACATTGGCAATACCACAGTCAGAGCCTGCAGCAGACAAGAACAATTCAGATTGGCGAATGTTGGTAGTCATGATAGCAGAAGAAAGTCCCTGTGGAACATCATTCTGAATCGCAATTGCTTCTTCCAGATCAGTGTATTTAATCAAATACAAAACAGGCGCAAAAGTTTCTTCACATACCATAGAGTAATGTTTTTCCATTTCATAGATACAAGGCTTCACATAACATCCAGACTCATAACCTTCACCTTGCAATACTCCTCCTGGCACCACTTCGTGACCACCCTGAGAAAGCACTCGTTCTATGGCATCCTGATATATTTTCACAGCATCTGTATCAATCAATGGACCCACGTGATTGTTTTCATCCAAAGGACTACCGATTCTGAGTTGCTTGTAAGCGTTCACTAATTTGGTTTTCACCTCATCATATACACTTTCGTGAATAATCAATCTTCTGGTAGAAGTACAGCGCTGACCAGCAGTACCCACAGCACCGAAAACAGCTCCCGGTATGACGATATTTAGATCTGCATGCTCGGTAACGATAATGGCATTATTTCCTCCAAGCTCAAGAATTGATTTTCCAAGCCTTTTACCAACAGTAGCCGCTACTGATTTACCCATTCGGATGGAACCAGTCGCTGAAACCAGCGGAATGCGATAGTCATCAGCCATTTGCTTACCGAATTCGGCCCCACCGATCACTAATCCGCTTACCCCTGAAGGCACATTATTCGCCGAAAACACATTCTGAACAATGTTTTGACAAGCAATGGCTGAAAGAGGCACTTTCTCAGAAGGCTTCCACACACAAGCATCTCCACATACCCATGCAATCATGGTGTTCCATGACCAAACAGCCACCGGAAAATTGAATGAGGATATAATTCCAACCACACCAATCGGGTGCCACTGTTCATACATTCTGTGACCAGGACGCTCAGAGTGCATAGTCAATCCGTAAAGCTGGCGTGAAAGTCCCACAGCAAAATCACAGATATCGATCATCTCCTGCACTTCTCCTAGTCCCTCCTGGAGGGATTTACCCATTTCATAGCTCACCAAAGCGCCAAGATCTTCTTTGAATTTCCGCAATTCCAAACCGATTTGGCGAACTACTTCTCCACGCTGTGGAGCAGGAACCATACGCCATTCTTTGAATGCCTCTTGCGCTCCAGAGACTACCTTATTATATGCCTGGTCATCTGCGGAGGTCACCTCACCGATGGCTTTGCCATCTACTGGTGAAAAAGAAGTGATTTTTTGGCCGGTAGTAGGAAGCCATTTGCCGCCAATGGCCGCTCCGGGGTTGGTAGCTTCTACTCCAAGGTTTTTGAGAATTTTACTGATATCAGTAGGGGTGCTCATGTTGTTTATTTTTGTTGTTATAGGAGCAAATCTATCAATTCACAGACTAAAATCCCTATAAAAAATAAAGGTCGTCTCATGATGAAACGACCTTAACCATATCCTTTTATTGAACTCTAATTATTACCATCCTATACCGTAATATGCTTTTTCGCCATTAGGATATAAGCCTTCTATCAGGATTCCTTCACCTCTGGCACGATTGAGCGCAGCTGTCAAATCCTTAGTATCTCTAATTGGTTGTTTATCAATTTTTGTAATCACGAATCCTTCTTCAATACCAGCTTCCTTCCACTTACCTTTGTTCAGTCCCTTCACCTGCACTCCATTTTCGATCTCCAATTCTGATTTGATCTCATCAGAAACAGGCTCCAGGGTAGCACCTTCAAATTTGAATGTATTATCTGCTTTCACTACTTCTGTAGTCATAAACTGATTTTTCAAAATAGCATTGACAGTTTTTGTTTTGCCATCTCGGATGAAAGTAACCTCTATTTCGTCTCCTGGTCTGTTCAAAGCAACCTGCTCCTGCAATTGGGCTACATTAGAAACTTTCTTTCCATCTATAGCGATGATTACATCCTGCCTCTCCAAACCAGCTTCTGCTGCGGCGGTTCCCATATTTACTTTCTCCACATAAACTCCTTTCAAAACATTCAACCCTTCTTCCTCTGCCAGCTCAGCTGAAACATCTCTAATCTGAATACCTAAAAGCGGTCTTTGTACTGCACCAAAATCTTTCAAATCCCAAATTACTTTTTTCACCAGTGTGGCTGGCACAGCAAAAGAATATCCTGCGAATGCTCCTGTAGGGGAAGCGATTGCCGTATTAATCCCGACTAATTCACCTTTTAGGTTCACTAAAGCTCCGCCACTATTTCCAGGATTCACGGCTGCATCTGTCTGTATAAATGCTTCTATTCGGGTAGCGCTACCACTTCTAGCCAGAATGTTGATATTTCTTGCTTTGGCACTCACTATACCGGCTGTAACTGTAGACCGGAACTCAAATGGGTTTCCAATAGCCAACACCCACTCTCCTATCTGAATATTCTCGCTATCACCAAAATTGACGAAAGGAAGATTTTCTTCATCGATCTTGATCAATGCAAGGTCGGTATCCGGATCGGTTCCAATCACTTTAGCATTATAGGTCCTATTGTCATTGAGAAGTACTTCTATTTCATCTGCATCTTCCACCACATGATTGTTGGTAGCGATATATCCGTCTTCAGAAACAATAACACCTGAGCCAGCCCCCATTCCAGGAGAACGACGCTGACGGTCATATTGATCCCCAAAATAATCTTTAAAAAAATCTTCCATAGGATTATGGTAATTGGATCCTCCAGCTCTTTCATACTTTGTACGTATGTGTACCACGGCTGGAGTGGCTGATTTAGCGGCATAAACGAAGTTGAGCCCTTCCGGAACTACAAAATCAGTGCTATCGAAAACGTAATTGGTAAAATTCACAGGGTTTTCACCTGCTGTTTGCTGAATGATCAGAGTTTCAGGTTTCACAAACGCTGTATACCCTCCTATTGCCACGAGTCCTCCCAATACTGAGGACAATATCAAGGCAAAAAATAAATTCTTGTTGCTCATAGCTTTTATCTTTCTGCTAAAGTTTAACTATTCATTATACTGATTACCCAACTGATTGTTCGGTAAAATGGTGCTCTATTCGTTTGTGATTAACATATATTAACACCCCGCTCGAACAAAAAGCCCCGGCCACTCAATGGGACCAGGGCCTCTATCACAACTCAACACTCAATTGCTTATTTGATTAAGATCGTCTTTTTTGAAACTTTCTTTTCATCTTTTGGCAGTACGATGTTCAGTACTCCATCTCTGTAGGAGGCATCTACTTTCTCCACATTTACATTGTCAGGCAAGTAAAACGATCTATTGAAAGCACCGTAATAACTCTCTACACTGTGGTAGTTCTTCTCATTCTTTTCGTTTTTCAGCTTTCTCTCTCCACTTACTGTAAGTCGGTCATCATTTAGATCGATTTTGATATCCTCTTTCTTCATTCCCGGTAGAGCAAACTGAATCTCAAATTCTTTTTCAGACTCAGAAATATCTACCTGAGGGGTAAAATTGGACTCGCCCTTCACTCCGAAGAAGTCATCATTGAAGAATCGATCGAAGAAACTATTGAAAGTAGTAGGCTTGTAGTTGTTTGGGTTATATTTAATAAGTGTCATGGTTATAAAGATTTTAGTTTAACATCAATTTCTGAACTTCTCTTTTCGAATTTTATGCCAAATCAAAAAATCGCTAAAAACATGTCATTATGTCTTATTTATCCGTGATTGACTTATTATACATGTCATTATGACTTCTTTTTAGGTCATTCTCATGTCATTCCAATTCTTTCAAAATTTTTATTCAGTAGTCTTTGGAGAAAATAAAACAGCGATTTAAGTTTGCAGTCCTTTTGAGAGCAAGCGAACGATATTTATCTTTTCGTTGCAATCAAAGTTAGACCTTAATCCTCAGTAGCTCAGTTGGTTAGAGCATCTGACTGTTAATCAGAGGGTCGCTGGTTCGAGCCCAGCCTGAGGAGCTTGAAAAGCCTGATAGAGAAATCTGTCAGGCTTTTTTGTTTTTAATCTTCATAGTAAAGTTAAGTGTCGCTGGCTCGAGGATTTGGGGATCAATCCGAAAACCTGTGGGGTATCTCCAAAAAGTCTAATTTGCATTTCAAAAAGAATTGGGAGATTTATCAGCATGGGAATTACTTCTACCAGAAGGAGTATTAGAATACTTTG
>JAUIAO010000016.1 GCA_030425425.1 Bacteroidia bacterium
CTTACTGGAAGGCACATTCACTGGTAATCCCGATGGAGTGATAAATGAAGCCGTGAGCATGAAAAAAATCAATAATAGGAAGATCACATCAGTCATGGAAGACATGCTGAAAGCTGCTTCAACCTTATGCTTTGATTTTAAATTCATTTCTGTGGCTCTTGTAATAAGTCAACAAAATCGATGGAAGAATATTCCATAGTATGAACGAGTTTAGACACTCTACTCACCAGGTAATTGTATCCAAGGTATGCCAGGATTCCTACAAACAATCCCGCTGCAGTAGTCACCATTGCCTCATAGATTCCGCTACTCAAAAGCTTAGGACTCACTGCTCCTTCTTCCTGTGCTATTGCAATAAACGCCTGAATCATTCCTGTAACAGTTCCTAAAAAACCAATCATCGGTGCTGCTCCAGAAATAGTCGCTAAAATACTAAGGTTCTTTTCCAGCCGGTAAAGTTCAATTTTACCCGTGTTTTCGATGCTTACTTCAATGTTCTTTAAAGGACTCCCTATTCGGCTCACTCCTTTTTCGATCATTCTAGCCACGGGTGTATCTGTCTGTGCACAAAGCTGACGAGCACCATTCACTTCTCCTGCCAAAACCAGGCTACGAATCCTATCCTTAAAGTCTGCAGGAGTTTTCCCTGCATTTTTCAAAACAAGGAGTCTTTCAACGAAAATATAAATTGCTCCAATCCACAACAAAAGGATTGGAATCATCATATATCCACCATTGAGCAAGAGCTCAAATACCGATACCGACTCTAAAGTCTCTGTAGTTTCTATCTGTAATAACATATTGATCTGTATAAACAAAAAAATCGTTTAATCCCGTCACCTTAACGCGGGATTAAACGATAGATTGTCAATTAGGTTTGTTTAATATTTCAATGTCCAAATATCCGAACCATAGTCTGCTTTGTAACCTTCCAGGCTGGCTCTTGCATCTTCAAACTTGGTGAATTCCGCAATTGCCACTCTGTAGAACTTCGCATTGTTGAACGGAGGAATAATCATTGGGCTCTTACCATCTGCTGCCAGCTCGTTGCAATAATCTCTGGCAAGATCCTCGTCGAAGAAGCTACCTATGATTACATAAGTGTACCCCTGACGCTCGGAAAGCACTGTAATTTCACCCGCAGGCTTCTGTTGCGGAGCTGCTGGCTTCTGAGCTTTTGGCTTAGGCTGCTGTTCCTTTGGTTTTTCCTCCACCTTCTTAGTAGTTTCAGTGGCAGCTGGTTTAGTCTCCTCTTTCTTAGGTTCCTCAGCCTTTTTCTCTGGTTTTTTAGCTGGCACTTCCTTCTTGGCGATCTCCTTCTTCTCAGATTCTTCTCCGCCAGATGGGAAAAATACATAAAGTCCTATAGCAATCACTGCTATCAAAACGGTACCAATCACCACTACTTTCACAAAGTTCCCTTTACCTGAGGCTTCTTCAGTAGTTTGATAAGAAGGTTGCGCATAT
Organism: Bacteroidia bacterium; assembly: GCA_030425425.1. Taxonomy (GTDB): domain Bacteria; phylum Bacteroidota; class Bacteroidia; order Cytophagales; family Cyclobacteriaceae; genus Marinoscillum. Next base: position 1,468 of record JAUIAO010000016.1, read on the forward strand.
CTCGCCGCAGCTTCGTTTTTAGGACTGTATTCAGCAGCTGCTGGTTGTTCTTCAGGAACAATTGAATCTTCTTCTTCAGATTCATCCGAATCGAATACAGAAGCAGAAGCTATCTCTTCAGTATCAGTATCAAACTCATCAAAAGATTCTTCTTCATAGAACCCGGTAGATTCATCTTCCTTCAATTCATCCTCAAGTTCCTGCTCCAATTCTTTCTCCCAGTCCTCTACTTCATCTTCAGAACTCATGTCGATATCATCGTCAGACAAGTCAATGTCATCCAATTCCATCTCAGGCATTTCTTCAGTATCTTCATCAGCAGATTCTTCCACTGGTTCATCAGCAGGTTCTTCTACAATTTCTTCTTCTACGTCCTCTTCTTCAGAGCTTTCTTCAGAGTCAAAGTCATCATCAAACGCGCTTTCATCGAAAACTTCGTCATCATCAAACTCTTCAATTTCTTCATCTAACTCATCATACTCTAAATCAGGCAATCCGAAATCATCATCATCAAATTGATCATCTCTTTCTTCTTCCGGATCTTCATTGAAATTTTTGTCGTCAGCCATTAAGATTAGATTTAGTTCAAGCCAAGATAGCAAAAAAACACAATTCGCAATACTTTGTGTTATAGTTTCACGCGAATATCCAACTTAAAAGCGATAAATGAAACCCAATTTGCCGTTTAAACCAATGACAGGGTAATTTAAGTAGCGTTCGTAACTCTGATTCAGCAGATTTCTGCCTTGAATAAACGCTCCCCATTGCTCATTGATTTCATACTGTGCAGACAGTCCCAAATCCAATATTGAACCGAGAGTTACAGCATTTTCAGAGACAGGACTCATTCCCGTGATACCATCCATCAAAAGCAGGCTGGCAGAGACATTGAGTTTTTCAATAAAGGTCTGATTATAATTGATCTCCAATTGGCTGGCGGGTAAATACCAGGGTTCTGTCACTTCGGCTGTTTTGTAATTAGAGAACTTCATATCTACTGAAACACTCGCTGATTTCCCGGTAAAAACAATCCTGGCTCCCATGTCCGTTTGGATAAAATCTCCTTCATCATAAGTCAAAGCAAAACGTGAGCTATCTGATGAGGAAACTACAAACAATGATTTTTGATTAGTAGAGCTTATTCCCAGATATGGTTCTACAGAAAGTTTACTGTTGATGGCATACGCCAGGCTAAACTCTGTATTGATTTTTTGAATTTGATTTTTCATTGACAAACTATCCTCTAAGAACCAGCAATTGTCAAATGAATTGCGCAATGAGGTTCCAATCACACCCCCATCAACCAAAAGGTTGAGCGATAATTGATCATTGAAAACGAATTGGCCAGAAATGTCGGGGAATACATAAAATTTCATTGCAGATTCCGTACTATCATTGGCCCCAGCCAGCTCCACTCCTATCTTTCCTTTAAACTTTTCAAATTCAAAATTCACACCCGGAGTAATCTTCGCAATATTTCGGTTGTTACTAAATGAGCTTTTGTAACCAATGAATTGATAACCGGCATTTACATATCCTGTAAATCGATCATTGATCTCAAAGCCTATTCCCATTTGATGATTGAAATCAAATTCCGAATTGAATGAAGCATCTGAAGTACCTAACCATCCGTACCGAATCTGAGGCTTAATGAAATAATTCAACCCATTCTTATTACTAGAGATCAATTCCGGGTTTAACGAAAAGGAATTGAAATGGGTCTTATCCGTAATATTGGGTAATATGCCGGCAAAAAGATCCGCTGCTATATTATCATATCCATAATAATGGAATGACTTTCGATCAAAAGTCAATTCAGGTTTAAATAGTGCATTACGCAAATCAAAATTGCCAAACAAACTAACATCCGTAGTGGCAAAAGCACTTTCCTTTTTCCTCACAGGACCATTGATAAATGACTCATGGTTTAGCCAAAGCCCGATCTCCTGATCCTGCTCGCTTTTACTCAGGAAAGCCTGCACCAAAGGCGAAATGTAATTCCCAAATCCTAGTGCAGCATAATTGTTATAAGACTCATAATCAAAAGAAGAGCTAAATGGTTTCTGCCTCGGCACCACCTCGATCGGCTCAGGATTGAATACGGGAGCAGATAACCGATAATTGATCGCAACCTGTTCGGTTTTTACGGGTAGCACTTCCGTTTTCGAATACGACCTACTCGCTTTTGGAAGTGTGAGAGGCTTGTCCTTTTCTATCACTATCTGAGCATCCTCTATCTCTCCGGTAGGCTCTTCTTCCTGTGCTGCAGCACCAAATAGCGTGAATACGAATATGATTGAAAATATCTTTTTCATTTGATAGAGTCTGTTAATGAAGAATCCGCTGGAATCAATAATTCCTGTTCTTTAGCATTGATAAGTTCAAGTTTTTCAATCGCCTCTTGTCTGATTTCGTCAATTGAAGCATTTTGAATAATCGATTCTGTAGTGGCCTTGGCTTGTAATAATTCTTCCATAGCGATGTAATTATCCGCAATCAACAAAAATGATTTGCCGATCCAATATGGATATGAGGCGAAGGTCTTGTTTAACTGGAATAAGGATTCCAGAGACTGTTTGTGTTGTTCCTGCTCATAATAAATCCTGGCCATCATATAGCTGGCCTCCGCTCCTCTTTCACTAGGTGTGTCATTGATCACTTTGATCAACTCATCCAACGCAAGGGAATATTCTTCTCGTTCAATGAAAATCTTCGCTTTAAAAAGAATAATTGAGCTTTCGGCATTTACTGGCTTCCAATCACTATCGATGATGATATCAGCATAATAGATTGCGCTATCCAGCTGTTCAGCCATTGAGAAAGATTTCATTAATCCTTCATTGGCATTGAAAGACTCTTTACGATTGCGTGCGACCTGAAGAAGTGTTTTGTAACTGGAAATGGCTTCATCAAATTTCCCGAGATTCAGCAGTGCTTTTCCACTTTTGTCCAGCGCCCGGCCAAGATAAGCACTGCTTTGGGACCCCACCAAGAGCTTAAAGTTATCCGAAGCTTGTTGCCAATTTTCGGACCGAAAATGCGCATCTGCCAGGAAGTATGTGGCATCTTCCACAAAACCGCTTTCAGGATATTTCTGAAGAAATTTTGAAAATTTATTGATGGCCAAATTATACTGCTGATCATAGTAATTGGTCTTAGCAGCTTCAAATTCTATTACTTCCAAACTGGAATCGTCTGGATTGACACGTTGGTACTCAACCATTAGTTGTTCGAAATCAGGTACGGCAACTCCACGTTTAGAGACCTCCTGCAATCCAAGTAACGCTGAATTGGCTACTTCATGTGTCATGTGCTGACCCAAAATATCTAAGTACACCTGACTAGCTTCTTCAAACTGAGACATGTTGAAATAACAAAGTGCCAGTTGACTTTTAGCATAGGGCACCAGATTGCTACCAGAATAATCTTCAATCAAATTATTCAGTGGAAGTATGGCTTCCTGAAATTTTGATTCATCTACCATCAGAGAAGCCAACTGATAAAGTGCATTGTCCGCAAAACCTGAAGCACGGTCGAGTGAAACTACCTTGAATGCCTCCTGAGCTTGTTCATATTGGTTTATAAGCTTGTAAATGAGTCCTTTCTGGTAAGTGACATAAGATAAGAACTGAGGCTCTGAAACCCGATTGTAATTTTCAATGGCCATCGAATAATCCTTGGCTACATAGTAACAGTCGGCCAACCTTACCAGAGCATCCTGATAAAAAGGACTCTTGTCGGCAGATCTCACAAATCCCTCAAAGCTTTGCCTGGCTGCAGCGAAATCCTTCTTATTATAATATAGGTAGCCTAACCCATACCTTGAATCCGTAGAATAAGGCTCCTTACTCATGCGAATACATTTTTTATAGGCCTGCTCCGCCTCATCTATTTGATTGAGCATGGAGCTAGATTCCCCTATCAAATAATACGCCTCTGCGGTAATTGACTTGTTTTCTGGAAAGCTGACAGCCTTCCTTAAATACACAATAGACTGTGCAAAATGACCATCATTATACAAAAGCTGAGCTTTTTGAAAAGTCACTTTTTGATAAGCCTGTCGCAATGGCAATGACTTACTCGCAATAGCTTCGAGATGAGCTATCGCCTGATCATAATTGGAGGTACTCAAATAAGATTGTGCCAGCAGTTCATTGGCTTCTTGTTTTCGTTTGCTTGATGGATATTCACTGATAAAGTAATCCAGGTCCTTGATGGCTTCTGCATATTGCTCCCGCTGAAAGTTGATCTTACCGAGTGTAAATGCAGCTTCTTCATTCATTTCATTTTGCTCATCAGAGAGCGCCACATTCTTAAATGCACTGTAAGCGTAGTTGAGATTGTTTTCTTTCAGGTACAATTGCCCCAGATAATAACTACTCACCTGCCCCATTTCACCTTTTTCCAATCCGGCCTTTTTGAAGTTTTCGATCGCATTCTGATTGTCTTCCAGGTGAAAATATGAAAGTGCCAATTTGAAAAAAGTAGTCGCCTCTGCCCTTTTACCGGTCAAATCCAAATATCGCTGCAAATAATCTGCTGATGAAGTATAGTCCTGATCCTGAAAATAGGCTTCCCCCAGGTATAAATTGAGCTGTTTGTTCTTATCAGAAACTGATTTGGTAATCTTCGTAGGAGCGTAAGCGTACAACCGATCAAACTGATCCGTATTGTAATAAATGCCCGCAATGAGAATTGGCACTTCATTGCTATATGGTCCTTCTGCCTGATCGATCTCCAATAATAAACTCAAGGCCTGTTCCTGCTGGTCATCAGCTAAATGTAGAGTGGCTAAATAATAAGTTGCCGCGATGAAATACTCACCTGCATATCCACGAGTTTTTTCAAATCGGGATTTGGCCTTTTCGCTTTCTCCCAGTTTTAAATGAGCATATCCCAAACCAAATTCCGCAAACTCCATTTCATCCACAGCTAATTGATCTAACCGTAACTCGGACAGGTACTGCAGCGATTTGTTATAAACCTGCTTATTGAAGTAATAGACTCCCAGATCCAAATAGCCACGTTGGGCCATAGGATGTGTAGGAAACAGCTCGATGGCAGCTAGCAAATCTTTCTCGCCCGACTTTTTCCCTACACGCAATAGCGCTGTTGCTCGCAGGAAATAGGCTTCCGGTCGAGGCTGATTGGTGGATTGGATGTATTCATCAAACAAAACAACCGAAGCGGCATATTCCTCCAGCTTATATGTTTTGACGGCATTTTCAAAAGCAGAAAACGTGCGTTTCTCTAATTCCAATTGCTGGCCGTAAAGTGTACCGGTCATTAAAAAAATCAATAACAATGAGGACAGTCTCATATTTTGTATGCTTAGGATTTAAGGCTTAAACGAATCATTGAACTGAATTGTATCAATGCAACAACTTATAAATCAATTCTTTGAGGATTTCTCCATCCTTCATGGGTGCAAAACCGATGCCCTTTGATTGCAGATCTGCGTCTTTAATAAAGGTCAGATTGCGAAGCACAACAGGCAATGGGTAATTGCGCGCCGCTTGTATATACTCATTTGCAAAAAAAGGGTTGACCCCTATCGTGCGGGCCACGGCATTTTTGTCAAAGGCACCATTGTCATGAATGAGTAACAACTTGGAGTAATAGGCAAACAGATTGGCTATGACCAGGATGATGGGGTTGCTGGAAGGGTTTGCAGCAAAATAATCTACGATCTTATAGACCTTTACTTCATCCTTTAGTGACAGTGCCTTTTGCAACTCAAACGTATTGTAATCCTTGCTGATTCCCACATATTTCTGCACCGCCACTTCATCTATCTGCTGACCTTCAGGAATATTCAGTCTTAGCTTATCGATCTCATTGGCTAAGCGTTGAAGATTATTCCCAATATTTTCCGTGAGAATCATCACGGCCTTTTCAGAAATACTCGCTCCTGTAGCCTGAGCATAAGACTTCACCCATCCAGGCACCTTATCATCATAGATTTTTTTCGAGTTCAGAAAAACTGCATTCTTCTCGATCAACTTGGTGATCTTCTTCCGCCTGTCCAATGACTTGTACTTGTAGCCGATAGCCAGGATGGTGGATGGTAGCGGATTTTCCAGGTAGCTCTCCAGTAATTTCAGTGCGTTTTCACTTTTCCAGTCACGCATTTCCTGGGCTTCCTTCACAATCACTACCTGCCGCTCTCCCATCATCGGGAATTTGCGTGCCGCATTCATGATCTCGGTAAACCCAACCTCCTTACCATACAGCACATATTGGTTAAAACTCTTCTGTGTTTCGTCCAGTGCGTTGGCCTCTATGTTGGCAATGATGTTATCTATGAAAAAAGGCTCCTCACCCTGCAGGAAATAAATGGGTGCATATTTACCCTTCTGTAGGTCTTTGATGATCTCTGCATATTCCGCCATGGTGTAAAGTTATTCTGATTTAGTGAGTAGTGAAAAGTAATTGGTGAGTAGTATTAGGTTTTTCAAGTGGCGAGTTTTTTTTGGTTTCGGGTTAGTTGGTTGCGAGTGATCGGGTTACGGGTTTAATGGATTTCTGAGTTATTGGGTTTCGAGTTTGTGGGTTGCGACTTTATTGTTGCAATTGAATTGAGAGATTTTAAAACTTACCTATTGGACTTTGCCTACTGCCTATTTGTATAGTAGGTCGGTTTTTTGGTGAGTAGTTAAGAGTGAGTGGTGAGTATTTGGTTTGGAGGGTTTTTCGAGGTGCGATTTTCGTTAGTATCGGGATTTTCTGTTTCGGGTTAGTTGGTTCCGAGTGATCGGATTACGGGTTTAATGGTTACGGGTGACCGGGTTAGTCCTACTTTGTTATCTTAGAAAATCCCTCCGCCTAGCGGCACCACTTGCCGTGCGCCACCCCTTATTAAGGGCGGTTCGGCGTTCCGAAGGATGGGTGGGGTTAAAATTCCAAATTTCTCATCAATAAATATTGCATTATTGGCGTAAGGTCAACATGACAAAGTAGGATTAGTTTGGGTTGCGAGTTTTTTTTTGATTGCTAGTTAGCGAACAGCGTCCAATCCTTCCCTCTCATCTCTCCACAGATTTTTGAGGCACGAAAAATACCGGGATGTCTCTGTAAAGATTGGCATTGCTTTCTTTCGTCATGCAGAACCTGCCTACCGAAGGTGGCATGGTGAAGCATCTATTGATGGTTCTAATGTCATGTTTGGTTTTAGTACGAGGCACGAGTATGGACACACGCGCCAGCCTGATTCTTTAGTTTTTATTCCTCAATTCTGAATATTTTCCATTTAGCGCCAATTGATTCTCTTTCAGCACATAATCCTTCTGGCATCTCGAAAAGGTCATTTATAGTGCTATCTAATTCTGTGGCTTGTTTAAGGCTGATAATTTTAATATTTGAATCGGTATGACCATCTATTCCACACAAAAATTGCCAACTGGAATCAACACTATCATGACTTACAAATAATATAGGCTTTTCCTTATTCATAACATGATCACAGGTAAAACAAGCTGTGTTTTCCTTTTCTCTAAATCTATATTCTGACTTTTTCCCAAATAATCTTTTTAGCATCTGTGGATTAGGCTAAGTTCAATTCTAAAATTTTTGAGGACAAGTTTGAGTGATAGATAATTGGTTTATAAGACACCTAACAATTTTCAAGGATTTACTCACCAGTTTTCGGCTTCTTTTTCTAAATCTTCCTGACTGATAAATTCGCCAGAGGCAAATTGGCGTTCACCATTTTCCAATCTAGAATTATAGGCTTTGATCGTTAAAGGTTCTCCCTGTGTGGTATATCCAACGATCATTTCCTCATCCATCAATTGATTGATACGATCCAGAAGTGATGGGGTGTTTACCTCCATGATCTTCTGCATGACTGTGAGTTTAGTGGTTTCTATATCCATCCTATTTCTAATTGCCAGTATAAAGGTAAGTATAAGTATTTATCTACCAATCGTCATGCAGAGCCTGCCATCCGCAGGTGGCATGGTGAAGCATCTTAAGTAAAGACTTAAAAGCCACCAAGGCCTCTGTCCTCACTCTGAGTGGCTGACTAATTATGAAAATCAGCAAATATTAAGGTGTAGAGGATTCTACACCTAAGTAGTATATCTTTATTTCTTTCACTATTTAGCAAGATAGTGCACCCTTCATATTCTATCTCGTCGGTTGGTGAGAACACCAACCGAGGCAAGGCACGCGTCAAAGCAGGTATGGCTATTTATAGCAAACCTATTTTTCTCATCTCCCAAAAGCACCTCTCTGTAGCATCAATATCTACTGAAGCATCATGGGCTTCTTCGAAATCAACTCCAAAAAGTTTAATATGCAATTCTGAGAGTTTGGGCCATTTATATCCATACAAGCCTGGAAGTTTGCAAAAATTGGTTGATGATTGCATCGTGCATATTTTTCGTTTTTTATTGAAATTACTCTGGATATTCTTTCTTATTAATTCTGCTCCTAATATCTTCTCATCAAAACTAATATTATGGGCAACAATAAAACCCGCTCGACCAGCTAACTCATTAAACTGGGTTAGTACTTGTTCAAGATCTTTCCCTTCATTTATTGCCTGCTCAGTTGTTATTCCATGAACATTAGATGCGTCAATTGGTATTTGATAGTTTTCCGGAATTATAATATGGCTTGCTGACTCTATTCTATTTCCATATTTATCACTCAATATCCAAGCAATCTGAACCAATCTAGGCCAATTATTCAAGTCTGTAACTGGAGCTTTCCAATTTTTAGGCACACCAGTTGTTTCTGTGTCGAAAAACAAATACATCTTCCTTTGATTTTAAAATTTGATAAAAAAAATTGATTTACTTCTGTTGTTTTCTTAATGCTTCCACGGCATTTTCAAAACCTTTTTCGGTTTTCTCAGAAGACCATTCGTCCCAGAAATCAATAGTTGCACTATTTGGAGCTATTGTAGGTTTATCTATTTTCACTCTACTAGGTAATAAGGAAGCGTCTCCAACTATCAAGCTTTCTCCAATATCCAATATTGGAAGTAATTCTGAAAAGTCTCCTAAATTATCTGGAAATAGTCTTTTTATTACATTTTGATCATCAGGATTTGTCAGTCTCATGGCAACAAAATTCCCACATTGGCTTAAGATTGTTTTATTCACATCTGAAGGCCTTTGGCTAATTACAACTAATGATATCCCATATTTTCTACCCTCCTTCGCAATTCTTTCAAAGCTTTGTAAACCTTTTTCTTCCATACCTCCCTTTATCTTTGAAGGAATATATAGATGAGCTTCATCACAGAATAATGCTATGGGATGCCTTTTATCTTCTTCCATCCATTGTTGAATAGAAAAAACGAGCCTACCTATTAAACCTGTTATTAAAGGAAGAATATCAGATGGAACTTCAGAGAAGTCAATAATTTTCAATCCTTTTTCATTGCCAAAGTCCATAAGTTTACTGATAAGAGAAATAAACCAATCGTACTTCAATAAATCTTCACTTGAATTAAAAAGAAAGTTCAATCTTTTATCAGCCTGTTTGCTTTTTAAACGCTGAATGAATCTGGTTAATTTTCCATATAAAGGACCTTGTTTCTCACTCCTTGCTCCTGGAACCATTTCAGTATCGATAGATTCTAATTCAGAAAGGACCTCTGAAATTCTAAAAGGAATAGGACTTTCAACGGTAAAATTGTCTAGCACTTCTTGTTTGCTCTCTTCGTTGAGCACTAATTTTTTGTACTTGATTATAAGATCAAAAAGTGCTCTTGATTGATTTGGAGCATTAGCATCGCTTCGATCAAGAAGTAAAGCTTCCATCTCTTCATAGGATAATAACCAATATGGCAGGAAAATGGTGTTTTCATCACTTGGCTGATCCGAAGGCCCAGAAATTTTAAGCAAAGTTGTATTTGGTAAATCTTTGAGTGATTTGTATTCCCCATGTAGATCAAACACTATACTATTTAAAGACTTAAGAGTTGTAGCTTTCTGAAGAATATTTGCCACTGTCCAGGATTTACCTGAACCAGTTCCCCCTACAATTACAGCATGTCTTTGAAAAAATTTATTACCATCCAGATTGGCATCTGATATTTCAGAAATTGTGTATTTCCCTATTTTTAAAGGATAGTCGCTATTCGATGATATGATATTCATAAACTTTGACAATTCTTCACCTTGCAACAAAAAACAGTCCGCATCTATACTCGGAACTGTATTAAGTGTTCGCTTAAAAACGTTTCTCTCCATTCCACTAATTTCCAATAAAGTTCCAACCAAGTTTACCTTTATAAGATTTTCAACAATAAAGTCAGGCTCACTTCTATCATCAATCTTTTCTGCAATCGCCTTACGAACAATTTTGGAAATCAAACCGATAATTTTCTCACCAGTCTTGGTTGACCTTATTTGTACAATTTGATTTACTTGTACACTATTTAAAAACTCTTCTTTTTCAACTTTTATTGAGATACTACCTGTATCCACACTTTGAACTTTCCCTATTAATGCTTCTGAATCCATAACTATATAATCTCTAAGAATTTTTGGAGTTGCCAATAATCACCTTCTATTATTTCTGTTACCTCTTTTGCTGAGGAGTTTTCTTTATATATCACCTTGGTTTTGGAAGGAGTTTCTTCCATGAGAACATATTTTTCAGCGTTCTTTAACTCCTCATAGGTGCTTTCTGTAATTTTTTTTGTTATTAACACTACCGGGGTACCCTGTTTTACTTTTGCCTTAATCTTTGGAGTTAAATGTTCATCGTTAAATCCAAATCCGATAACAAGAAAACTAGATGCAGTCTTGATCAAACTATCAGCTTTTTGAATTAATTCTCGATAAGGACTATTATATGCTTCCTGATATTTATTCTTCCCTGGTGCAATGATTTGAGGGGTTTCTTGATTACTGTTAAAGGGCAAGAAACGAATTTCCCCATCTATTTCGAACCAATTTAGTGAGCCATGTACTTTAACTACGTTAACATTTTTTTCAACAAAACTGCTTTCATCAAAGATTGAAAGAGCTTTTCCATTAAAACCGTCTGTATAAGGGAAATTATAATATGATAATATGTATTCAAGAACCCTATCATAGTTTGTAGTAACTATATTGACAGTTCTAGGGTGAGGATCCATGAATTTTTCAATAAGCGAACGAATTCCTCCAAACTCTTTTATATCGTTAGAAAGTATTTTATCAAGTACTGAAGAATCTGCTTCATTCACTTTTTCCCAGATTACCTTCCTAATCTTAGGCATCCATGTCAGATATTTTTCCTTTCCTAATTCAATTTCCAAATTCTCACTTGCTAAATCAAAGCCTTCAACTTTTGATTTTAGTTCTTCATTCAAATCCCACATGCTTGGCAATCCGAGCGAAGCTGTAGCTCCTGATCCCCAAACTATTAAAGGAGGTGTTTTTAGGAAAGTTTGTATAACCTGAAAAATTTTCTCTTTTGATTGCTCGTAAATGTCAAATATCATATTCGATCAAAGTCAATTAGTATTAATCCAAACCACTCACACCCCCTTCTGGGACTCCTTCACCCCTCTCTGGGGGTAAAATGCTGAGTTCTGGGGCATCTATCACCTTTTCTGGGGGTGGATTGAGCATCTCTGGGGGTCTATTAAATGGTTCTGGGGGTGAAAAATTCATTTCTGGGCTATAAACTATCGCTCTGGGCGCCCAGAACGATAGTTTCTTTGGTGTTAATGTCTAAAATAGGAACTGCCGTATCCTTTAACTCGCTCTGGTTGTTTTCTAAGTGCATAGCGCCCCGCCTTACGCACCTTATCCACCGTTTCCTTTAGCAGGGTATATGCCTGGTCGCGGATGGTCTTTTCTTCTTTCTTGGTGTCTTCTCCATTCACCTGTGCCAGTAAGTTGCGCATTTCCTCAGCCAGACGATCCGCTGTGTCCAGCTGGGTGTGGTCAAAGTTGATGGCCGTGAGTTCGGCCTTATGGTCTTTGCCCAGTACGGAGAGCTCCACCAGGTCCTGAATCATGTCTTCATGGCCTGTGCCTTCTTTGATAGCGTCCACTTTGGCCAGCAGTTCTTCATTGCCATCAAAGGCATAGTCGAAGGCTGCTTCCAGATCGCTTCTCAGTTCATAGGCGGCCGGGCTTTGTGCATCCCAGAGCTTTTTCGCTTCTTCCTGGCTGTAGCGCTCCTTCATCCATACAGCCTGTGCGTGGCTGAGTGCCCCCGCTCCCTGCTCCAGTAAGTCAAGTGAGGATTCTGGAAGCCCTACCCCCATCAGTGCCGCCTGGTCGTCAGACGCCCATTCTTTGAGATTGACCGCTTCTTGTATGAATACATCGATGGGAATGTTGGGAGTCTTGATGTCCTCTGCCGCGATCTGCTGGATCTGTGGCAAAAGTGTTTGATAGTCTGTGAGTGACATAAGCTGTTCTTTTTTGATTATGGCAGCTAATCTAGCACCCCATACCATTAATTCCTATACCCACTTTATGGTAGTTTTTTGTGTAACGTGTTGTGATTAGAAGAAAAAGTATAAAGATTCCGGGAAACTGATGAAAATCATGTGATCGCTGAACGCTATTCGCTCTACGCCCTACGCTTTTCACTGTCTGGCGTGAGGTGAACTTTGGTTAGCCATTAGCGAAAGACGTATGGGATTCATGAGGTCGCGAATCACAGGGAAAAGAGTTATTAGTGAAAAGTAAACAATTCTTTCCGTAAGTCACTCCAGGGATTTCTGAGGCACGAAAAAAATACCGGGGAGTCTGGGAAAGTGTTTGCATCGTCATCAAAGGCACGAGTGTGGACACTCGCGCCAGCTAGAGGAAATAGATTCTTCCTTTCAGTCAGAATGACGGCTCGCAAAGAGTACGAAAAGCGTAAGGCGAACTGCGGTTAGCGATTAGCGTATGGGAATCGTGAGGACACGAACCACGGCGAAAAAAGCAATAAGCGAATTGCGATAAGCGTAAAGCGATTAAACTTCCCTAATAATAAAAAAACCATCATCGCCATGACTTTGATACAGCGGCATGAAGATCATTCCATCTTCCGGAGAAGCAATCTGACCATTCTTATCCAGTGCCAATAACTGTCCTTTGTGAACAGGCTGGAAGTTGTGAAAACCCGGCAACATTCGAAATGCATCATCACGGATAATCTGATGACGATAGACGATGGCCACTTTGGCAGGAAAGTGTTTTCCTACTTCGTACAAGTCATTGGCATAGTGATCTTCCACTTCGTGATCATGATGAGAAATGGCTCCAGCTTTGTCCAACACCTCCCACAGGCCTGAAGTATGTAATCGATAAGCTCCGTCCGAACCAATCGTCCCCCCTTCAAAGGCAAAAGCGCAGAATCCATGCAGATGGTGGTAATAAGAGACCAAAGTCCCCTGAAGATGCTCATCCAGTCCCATTACTACTGGTAATTGTAAAGCCTTAATGACCGGATGTTCGCCTTCATCATCCGGCACGACAATAAAATTCCCTTTATCAGCTGATGTGGCATGTAAATCGACAATCACTCGCTCGGTGTATTCTCCCTGAGACTCTCGGTCTATAATTTGATGAATGGCTTTAACTTCTTCATTTTCCGCTGATAATCCATAAGCATCATTGAGTATCGAGTCTACGATGGGTTCCTTCCAGCACCTATTCAAATCATAGTCTAGAAAACGTTCATTTGATGCTATCGCTTTAATATTACCCGTGATGCCTACTAATTTGCCTTTAAAAGGAATTTTGTGTTTGATGATGGCCGAGTAAACATTTCTGAAGGCATGAATGCCAATTTGTTCATTGCCATGAATGGCCGCAATGCAAATGATTAGTGGTCCTGGCTCGTCCCCTTCAATGATGCCTAATATTCGATCCATATTTCGTTTATAGCAATTCGCTTGATGCAAATCGCATGACTCTGATATTTTATAGACTAATCTATGATGGTTTGGAATGGAAATGAAGGAAATTGGGAATTTTGGTTTTTTGGTTGCGGGTTTCTTTGGGTTTCTGAGTTGCGGGTTGGTTGGTTTTAAGTACTATGTGTGTTGAGGTTCTGAGTTGCGGGATAGTTGGTTGCGGGTTCTATGGGGTACGGTTTTTTTGGGGTACGGGATATTCAGTTTCTCGGGATATTCCAGTTCTTTTCTACATATTGGATGAACTTATTAATCATTTTACCAAGGTTGTTGTATGCTGTGACTAGTTCTGATGCTTCATCTGATAATTCAGGATATATCTTTTGTAATTTGCGCAGATGATTGACAGTTTCATCGTTGCTAGAATGAGCATAAATTAAAAACTTCAAAAAGTCATTCTTATATCTCCTTCGGCCATAACCTTCTACAATATTTGAATTGACGGAATCGGCTGATCTCCTCAGTTGACTGCCTAACTCGTAAGTTTCATATTTTGGTAATTTCAGCGAATAATGGTGAGTTCTCAAAAACAGATCGAAGGATACCTTATAAATATCAAGTTCGAGATATGATTTAGCCATATGTGAAAATAATGAATAGCTTCTTTACAGCGAAACATGTTAACCAAAAACCAAATAACTCATTAACCCGAAACCCTTAAAACTCGAAACTATAAAACCCGCAACCAATGATAAATCACCCCTTCCCTTTCATCAGCCCTTTTAGTAGACTGGTAGTAATATTGATAAAATTACCTTCAGTAATAATACCAACTAGTCGATCATTCTTGACTACCGGAAGACAATCTGTTTTGGCTTCCCTCATAAGGATCAATGCATCCCGGATCGTGGCTTCCGGGTGAATCGTGGTGGGGTCTTTATCCATCAGATCCTTTACCAAAACTGATTCATTGGGGTTTACATGCATCTTTTTGCTGTAATAGCGAAGTAAGATCCGATAATTCAAAACTCCCTTCAACCGGCCTTTATCATCCTCAATCGGTACGTGCTTGATATGTCGCCAGTTGATGATATCCGCTACCAGTTCCGGGATATCATCCTGATGAGCAGTAAACAAATCAGTGGTCATAAACTCTTCCACCAGCATCGAATAGGGATGCCAGTTGGTCATGTCTTCCAGTGAAGCCAGCTCCCATTGATGAACGGGAATACCCGCTCGTTGATTTTTGATCATACAGGAAGTGATCGCAACCAAAAATTCTTCCCGAGACGTTTGCTTCATCAGACTGATATGAGAGTCCAGCACCCATTTAGTACCTGTTTTACCGGTTTCGTTTCGTTCTTCAATGATCTCCAGATACTTATTGATATCAGCTGCATCTAATCCGTTTTTCTCCAATCCTTCTCTGGCAATTGGCAGCAATTCTTTTTTGATGAGTTCCTGCACATCTACCTTCGTGCCTTTTACCCATTTAAAGTCAGTATTCAATCCATCACGTGCTGCTGACACGAAATTGTCCTTAGCATGATCAAATTCCATCACTTTGGTGATATCCGGGTAGTGATCTCCAAATGCATTCATCAACCCAAACCAAAATGCAGCATTGGCTACTTCGTCTACTACCGAAGGCCCGGCTGGGAATACCCTGTTTTCGATCCTTAAATGAGGTTTGCCATTGGCACTTATACCATAGCATGGTCGATTCCATCGATACACCGTACTATTATGGATCATGAGTGCTTTAAGTTTTGGAGTGATCCCTTCATCGAGCATTTTCATGACATCCTGCTCAAATTCCGACATCAGCATAACGCGAAAGCGTACAATATCCTCTTTGTACATATCCACGATGGAATTTTCCAACCAAGAGTTGCCAAACATGACACGTGGACTTCTGTCTCTGATGTGATCCCCGGTAATTCGCGTATCAACAGACTGCTGGAAAAGTGCAACACGCGTTTCGGACCATAGTCTCTTCCCGAAAAGCAAAGGTGAGTTACTGCTGATCGCTAAAACGGGACCTGCTAGTGCCTGAGCTACATTGTATTTACTCACAAACTCATCAGGCGTCACTTGAAGATGCACCTGAAAACTTGTATTGCATGATTCCAACATGGCTGAATCGTGCTTGATATTCAACTCATCCAATCCGGTAATTCGAAGCTCATAGTTTTTACCCCGCATCTTACTGATGGCTTTGAGCAGGGCAGCGTAACGTTCAAGTGGTGTTAGGTTCTCTATTTCCAAATCAAACTTGCGAATGGTCGGAAGAATCCCCGTCAGCACAAAATTTAACTGCTCTTCATCTCCTACCGCATACAGTTCATTCATGCGGGCGTTGAGATTAGTTTCCATCTGGCTGAGGCAGTTTCCTTTAAACTCCAACGGCTGCAGGTTGGCCTCCAGGTTGAACAAGGCGAGCTCCGTGGTGAAAGCATCATCATTCAGTCTTCCCAGCACATCCAATGACTTAGGTGCCGGCTTATAATGATCGTCAACTATACAGATTTCTTGTTCCGCACCTATGTGCATTGGTGCATCATTGAACCAGCCCTCTTCGAGCATACGCTCCAGAGCATGCACGTCCTTGAGCAGGTGTCGGGTAAAGGTATTGAGTTGCTTGTGGTTGGAAATGACTTTTACGTTCAGGTCACCCATGGGATTGTTGTTTGCTCATCAAATTAGCCATTAATTCCCAAATCAAAAAGAACAAAAATCACGCTATAGAGCGATAAAAGCTACTCAGCGCATTTCTTTGAGATAGGCACCTTCAGGAAACTTAGCAGCATACATCTTTTTCACCTGAGCATTCAGTTCCTCTCTCTCTGTCAGTTTGGTGAGTTGGAACATTTGCCAATAATGAAACTCTTCCTGCGGATTAAAAGTCTCAGGATTATTCAAAAAATGATAGGCAATCTCCAGCATTTCATCGGGAGAAAGATTGAAGAGAAAGGCATTGATCTCACTAAGTGGCTTAGTAAATCCTGTAGTGTAGTAATTCACATACATGTAGAAATTATTGGAGGGGCTAAAATCATAATGTGCCTGATAGAGATCGATAAATATCTGGGTAATCATCGCTATCAGATACTCATTTTCTGGCTGCTCCAGTCTCATCATTGTGGCCAGATAAAGCACAATTTCATAAAAATGATAATCATAAGCTGCCTGTAACAAATCAAAGGCAAGAGGACTATCAATGATTGATAAATGGGAGCTTTTAGGAGCATTGATTTTCAAACCAGTCAATTGCTCCAAAGCCTTCATTCTCAACTTAGTATCTGGGTGAGATTGAATAGAATCCGTAAAATAGATAAAACTCACATCTCTGGTTTTTTCATATATGGGCAACCGATCATTGAACCAAAAACTTCGCATGGGGTATTTGGTAGTAAAGAGCTGCTGTAGTAGCATGCGAACCGGCATTGGTTCAGAATATACATTCAATCCGATCTTACCAATCATCGGCACAGCAAGACTAATATCCTCCTCACATTTTTGCATGTACATAATGGAAAGACTGTCAGCTTCTACTTCGTCACTTCGTTTATTTTTGAAAAGAGCGTAAGCCAATGTCTGAGCTTCTTCCAGATCGCTTACACTACCCCGGCGCTGGATGCTTTCTCCTATTGCCTGAATCGCTTTGTCTTCAATGTCATTTTCCTGAAACTCATGTATCCTTCTAATGGAGTGTTCTCTGGCAATGTGAGCCAGTTCATGACCAATGATCATTTTCAGTTCTTCAGCCGTACTGCTGGCTACAATCACACCAATATTGATTTCAATCACATGTATCATCAAGGAAGATGCATTGACCGCCGGATCTATACTGACTAAGAATATCGGATCATCGATCTGTAGCTGACAGTTTTTAATGATCTCCAATCCAATTGTGCTAACCAGATTTTCCAATGAATCATTTTGGATGTAAAGTTGGTCATCGATTCCATTCAGCACATGATCACGGCTTTTGATAATGCTTTCGGCATAAAACTGAGTAGACTGATCCAGCTTTGCCAACTCACGTTCGGCATTGGCATTGACTTGCTCTATTAAAACTTTAGACTTTTTGTCGTATCGTGCCATTGGCTGAAAGCCGTTGACTTTTATCTGTCCATAGAGTGAATGAGTAATAGAAATGAAAACGAGAATTACTACGCGCAACACAAACTGGTCATTTTGATGGTGATTTAAGAAGCAAAATATAAAAGGCCTTCTATTTTTGCGGTCTTAAATTGAAAAAAGAAGAACATAACGATAATTCGATGAAAGATTTTGTAGCGGAGTTGACCTGGAGAGGAATGATTCAGGATATTATGCCTGAAACACAAGAACATCTGATGGAAGAAATGAGAGCTGCCTATGTGGGAATCGACCCCACGGCGGATTCTTTGCATATTGGCCACCTGGTGAGCGTGATGATGCTGAGACATTTCCAGTTGAGTGGGCACAAACCTTTGGCTTTGGTAGGTGGTGCTACGGGTATGATTGGTGACCCTTCCGGAAAATCTGCAGAACGAAATTTATTGGATGAAGCCACCCTGAGACATAATCAGGAATCAATAAAAAACCAACTTTCGAGATTTCTTGATTTTGACTCTAATGCGCCCAATGCAGCAGTATTGGTCAACAATTACGATTGGATGAAGGAATTTTCATTTCTTGGATTTATCCGTGATGTAGGTAAGCATATTACCGTGAACTATATGATGGCGAAGGATTCCGTAAAAAAGCGGCTTTCTTCGGAATCTTCAGAAGGAATGAGCTTCACTGAGTTTACCTACCAATTGGTACAGGGTTATGACTTTTTGCACTTGTATCAAAATGAAAAATGCACCCTCCAAATGGGCGGTTCTGACCAATGGGGAAATATCACAACAGGCACCGAATTGATCAGAAGAATAGGTGGTGGTAAAGCATACGCTATGACATGCCCGCTGATTACCAAGGCAGACGGCACCAAATTTGGGAAAACAGAAGGCGGAAATATATGGCTGGATGCTGAGCGGACTTCTCCATACAAGTTTTACCAGTATTGGCTCAATACCTCAGATGAAGATGCTGAGAAATACATCAAAATTTTCACATTCCTCACTAAGGAAGAAATAGATGCCTTGATAGAGGAACATAAAGCTGCACCACACCAGCGAGCGCTTCAAAACAAACTTGCCGAGGAAGTAACCGTAATGGTTCACTCAAAAGAAGATCTTGAAAAAGCTATAAAGGCATCCAGCATCCTTTTTGGAAAATCAACTACAGAGGATTTGGCTTCACTGGATGAGGCTACCTTACTTCAGGTTTTTGAAGGTGTGCCACAGACCGAAATCACCAAAGCTGATTTTGAAGCTGCTGCTAATGTTACTGATCTCTTAAGTGAAATTTCTAACGGAATTGTATTTGCGTCCAAAGGTGAAGCACGCCGCATGATCAAAGGTGGAGGAGTAAGTATCAACAAGCAGAAAGTTGGTACGGCTGATGATGAAGTTAACTTTGACCTCTTACAAGGAAAGTATCTTCTGGCCCAGAAAGGCAAGAAAAATTACTATCTTATTGCTGTTTTACCCTAAACCATAAAGCTATGCGCGCCATTCTTTTTTTGTTTATAATCTCGCTATTTGGAAACTGGTCATTTGCACAGGAATCGGGAGCTGATGACTTTTCAGACTATTCATACCTATGGGAAACCAAAAAGGATAAGAAAAAGAAGAAAAAAACAAAAGAGGAACAGCAGCCACTTGAAGAATTAGATCAGGTAGCTCCGGCGGATACGCTAAAGAAAGAATCCACGAATGTTCCTGATGAAACGATTCCGGGCGACACGCTAAAAAAAGATGAGCCTGCTGAGCAGATAGAACCCGAGGTAGACGCACCACAGGTAGAAGAGGTGGACGAACCTGAATCGGAAGATGTTGAAATAGAAATGGATCCTACGGATGTTGAAGATGCTCCTAACGAAGAGATGCAGGAGCCTGACACTGAAGTATCCACTGATCCATATGAGGCACCAGATGAGCCAAAACAAAAAAAGGAAAGAGCTGACCCACCGCAAATGGGAGATTTCCGCTCTGGAATGGCTGGATCATCTGGTGGTGGCAGCAACATCAACGGTGGCCTTACAGTCACCAATATTGATGGTCAATATTTTGTGGGATTGGTGCTCAATCCTGAGTTGAACCTCGGCAAAGTGGGCGTGGGTTTAAATGTCCCGATACTTTATGGCTTAGAAGATCAGAAAGTCAGAACAGAGATTTTCAAAGATGGTGTCGGTATTGCAAGATTGATTACCTATGTCCGATACGGCATTCAGAAAAGTACTCCTGTTTACGTTAAGGTTGGTCAGCTCAACAACACGATGATTGGTTTTGGAGGTTTGATCAATAACTACACCAATACAACTAGTTTTGAGAAACGTACCATCGGACTTCACTATGATGTAAATTATAAAGGTTTAGTTGGTCTGGAGGGAATGTATAGCGATTTCAGCCCTGGTAGTTTTAACCTGTTTGCGATCAGACCTTATGTCCGACCATTGATCTACACTGGCATTCCGATTGTCAGAACTTTCGAAATTGGCACAACGATTATCAAGGATAAAGACCAAACGAGTCAGGTAAGACCTGACACCACCCAAAACTCTTATTTGTTTACCAAAAATGGTGTTGGAGCATTCGGCATAGATGCTGGAGTAACACTTCTTAAAATTCCGTTCATTCAGATCGACCTATTTGCCAATTATTCCAGGCTGAACCTCGGGTCGGATGCATTAACAGATTCACTGGCCAGTGCGACGGTCATCGCCAATGAGAATGATTTCAAAAACGGCAATGGCATCAGCGCTGGTATCAATTTCAGGTTTCATTTCATCGCAGATGTGATGAGCACTGACGTACGGATAGAGCGATTGAATTATTCTGATTATTATTTACCACAGTTTTTCGATGCTACCTATCAGATCGATAAAGATGCGAAAATATATGCGCTGGGTTCTGCTCAGAAAATGAGTGGTATCTATGGTAGTCTCACCGGTCAGATTCTTCAGAAAGTACAGATTGGGGGCAGTTTGATGATACCAGATGAAATTTCCACAGAAACTCCAGCAGTGGTAAGAGTCAATGCTAATCTGGATAGATTGGCAGATAAGTTTTCATTCCATGGAAGCTACATCAAAGGTGGATTAACAGATTTGAATGATGCCTTTACTTTTGACAATAGATCACTTGCCAAACTAAGAGTGATTTATCACCTGAATAAGTTTCTGGCGACAGGAATGGATTACTATTATTATTGGGTTAGAAATGAAGAAGGTGAATACAAAGCCACTCAATATGTTTCTCCATATTTCGGGTTGAGTATTTCATTTTAAAAGGATGAGAGATTGAAGTCAAATTGATTGATTCCCTTTTGTCTTTATAAATTCCAAAACAGTCCAAAACCAAAATTAGGAGCAGCAAGGATTCGTTTGCCGGAAAGTGCCAACCCTGCATTGGCTGTGAGGCCGAAATTGTCATTGAATAAATATGACACTTCAGGTGTGTATGAGAAATATTCAGTGTTGTTGGCAAATGTCCCTGATGCTTCAAGGTCATTCGCAACACCATTGTATAAAGACATTCTGTCTTCAATTTTCAAGATCAATATCCAGTTGCCTGGAGTCCAACCAACCTCTCCTCCTACTCTGACTTCCTCAGAAAAACCTCTGGTTCGGTTATTGAAAGCTCCGTAAACAGATGTGTAAAAAGGTGCCGGATAAAAGGAATGACTCGCATCTATTCTGATCATTTGATTGAACTCACCATCACCTGTTTGTAGTATTCGCTCTGCGGTTACTTCAGAAAACCCAAAGGGCAATCCGAATAATAGCTGAGCCGACATTACGATCTTACGATCCTGGAAAAATCCATATTTCAAAGCTATATCCGTATCACCAAAAGAGTTGATTGCATCACCAGGGTTGACATCTCCACTCTGCCCTATTTGTTGCCTATTCATGGTAGAGCGAACAAAAAAAGGTACATATGCAATTACATCCAGCTTGTCCGTCAATCCATATTCCAAATACAAACTGCTGGTGTAAAGGCTTATTGTAGGAATATCCACTATGGCTCCTCCTTTATCAAAAAAAAGTTGGGAACGGATCATATTCTGAGCTACTTTGAAATAACCGCTATTCTTTTCAAAAACCCATCCTCCACCAGCTAAGACCTGATAACCAGAAAGAATGATCAGCAAATAGATAAATGACTTTTTCATTTTACTTGAGTTCAGCCGATCCAAAAGTGATACTCGCTGGTTTACAGAGCATGATTACATATTGATATTGATCCAGGGTTACCGATGCATCAATCTCAGAGATATTGAAAGAATGGAATCCTTTTCCGGTTATTTCAGAGACTTCTAATCCTTGAGCTCTCACAACACTTCCCGATGTGGAATTCGCCAGATATGCGAATGTGCCTAAAGCAAAATCAGTTTCAAAATTTTCACCGAGCTCCAAAATTAGATCACCAGACTCGTCAATAAAGAGTGTGGTTGTCCCTGACGTGTTATAACTTCCAGCTCCCTGAAAATTACCCGAGCGTGATTGTAAACCTACCATCAGTTTGATTTCCTGACTACTCACACCATCTACTGTCGCCGTAATAGCGGCTTCACCGTCGGAAACGGCAGTAGCTAAACCAGAAGCATCAACCGCAACAACAGAAGGCATATCTGAAGACCATGTAAACGTATCCACACTAACCTCCTCGTTTGAACTTGTGTAAGCCGTAGCAGCAAGCTGAATCGTTTCACCGACGTTAAAAGATGTTTTGTCTGCTGAAATAATTACCGACGCTACATCAAGTTCGGTTTCGACTACTGTGACCATTACAGTCGCCGTATCTTCACCTGGATTAAAAACAATGACCTGTGTTTGTCCCTTTGCAATTCCACTAATACTGCCTTCTTGATTAACTACAGCTATCGATTCATCTTTTGACTCCCAGAATAGCTGAGTATCAGGTTCTGGCCTATCCATATTGTAGAAATAAGTAGCTTCGACAGATTTGGATTCACCTACCATCAAAACCAAAGAAGTGATATCAACAACAACTGACGGATCTTTAGGCTCATCTATTTGATCTGTACCAACGCACCCACTAATTGCAAAGACTAAGACGATTGAATAAACTAATGTTCTCATTCTTTAAAACTACAAAACATACAGAGGTTCAAGGGAGTTAAAATGTCGTCTGGCTAGCAAATGCATCAATAACGTCCATTTTGAATCATTTAGCCAAGGATATTGCCGGTCACATAATACCTTCTAAATCGGCAAATGATTTTCACTAGGTTTAATGTTGAGTAAATCAAAATATGTAATGAGGAGAAATTTAACTTTAATTCTACTACTGGTTTCTGTGATGCTAAATGCACAAAAACTGGACATGGACCTTCTTAAAGGAATAAAGCCGCGGAGTATTGGTCCTGCGGGAATGGCCGGACGTATCACGGCTATTGATGTGATCAATGATCAACCGAATGTAATCTATGTAGGTGCAGCATCTGGTGGTGTTTGGAAATCCGAAAATGGAGGCACTTCCTGGAAGCCTTTATTCGAGAAAGAAACTACGGCCAGCATCGGAGCAATTGCCATACAGCAATCCAACCCATCGGTCATCTGGGTAGGAACAGGTGAAGGAAACCCAAGAAACTCTCTGAATGGTGGAGATGGAATTTATAAGTCAATAGATGGCGGCCGAACCTGGAATAAAATGGGGTTGGAAAAAACCAGAAACATTCACAGGATCATCGTCGACCCAATGAATCCTAACACAGTTTATGCTGCAGCTATTGGTTCACCGTGGGGAATTCACCCGGAACGTGGTGTTTTCAAAACCACTAATGGAGGAAAAACCTGGGAAAAAATTCTCTATACAAATGACAAATCAGGTGCTGCTGATTTGGTGATGGATCCTAAAAACCCGAACAAGCTAGTTGCTGCTATGTGGGAGCATTACCGACAGCCTTACTTTTTCACTTCTGGTGGTGAAGGATCCGGATTGTATGTCACTTTTGATGGTGGCGAAAACTGGGAAAAACGCACAGATGAAGATGGGTTACCAAAAGGCGACTTAGGAAGAATGGGATTGGCCATTGCGCCAAGCAATCCTAACAAAATCTATGCTTTGATCGAATCAAAAAAGAATGCACTATACAGCTCTGAAGATGGAGGATTCAAATGGACCAAAGTAAGTGATAAAGATGAAATTGGCAACAGACCATTTTACTACAGTGACATTTTTGTAGATCCCGCAAATGAGTACCGGCTGTATTCTGTGTTCACGTATGTAAACGTGAGTAATGATGGAGGAAAATCATTCTCTCAGTTGATGCCGGCATATGGCGTGAGCAATGGAGTACATCCGGATCACCATAGTTGGTGGATCCACCCTACTGACCCAAATTACATCATAGAAGGAAATGATGGTGGGTTGAATATCTCAAGAGACCGTGGTAATACATGGCGATTTGTTGAGAATATTCCTGTAGCTCAGTTTTATCACATAGCTGTGGACAATGAATATCCTTACAATGTTTATGGAGGTATGCAAGATAATGGCTCGTGGGCTGGTCCGGCATATGTATGGAAAGCACAGGGCATCAGAAATAGCTACTGGCAGGAAATTTCGTTCGGTGACGGGTTTGATGTCATTACTGACAAAGATGATAGCCGATACGGTTGGTCTATGTCTCAGGAAGGATTCGTGGGAAGATATGACAGACAAACTGGTTACTTTGAATATGTGAAGCCACAAGGTCCGGATATAGATACCAAACTGCGATTCAACTGGAACTCTGCGATAGCTATTGATCCGTTTGATAATAGTACGCTGTATTTTGGAAGTCAATTTGTACATAAAAGCACTGATAAAGGCCAGACCTGGGAAATTATCTCTCCTGACATTACTACCAATGACAAGTCAAAACAGAAACAAGACGAAAGTGGTGGATTGACAATGGATGCTACAGGTGCTGAGAATTATTGTACGGTCATCGTGGTAACCCCAAGTGAATTGGACAAAAATGTGATTTGGGCAGGAACAGATGATGGCAATATCCAGATCACAAAAGACGGAGGTAAAACTTGGACGAATGTTGCTAAAAACATCAAAGGATTGCCTGAAAATGCTTGGGTTCCTCAGATTAAGGTTTCTAATAAAAATAAGGGAGAAGCATTCGTAATTGTGAATAATTACAGAAACTTTGATTTCAAACCTTATGCATACAGAACCAAAAACTATGGAAAATCATGGGAAAGAATTGTGGATGAAAATGATGTGATCGGATATACACTTTCAATCATTCAAGATCCTGTAGAACCGAAGTTGATGTTTTTGGGAACAGATGATGGCCTCTACGTTTCTATAGATGAAGCCTCTACCTGGACAAAATGGACTAATGAATATCCTACCGTTAACACCATGGATATGGTTATTCATCCTCGGGAACACGATTTAGTGATTGGTACTTTTGGACGTGCTGCTTATGTAATGGATGATATCCGTCCTCTGCGGGAAATGGCAGCAAAAGGTGCTTCTGTTTTGGATAAAAAAGTTCACCTCTTCACTCCACCTACAGCTTATAATGCGGCATATCAGCAGCCAACAGGCACCAGGTTTGGAGCAGATGCGATGTTCAATGGTGAAAACAGAGGCGGCGGTGCATTGATCTCCTATGTAGTGAATAAGCCAGAAGAAAAGAAAGATGAGTCAGACAAAAAGGATAAATCAGATGAGGAAGAAAAAGGACCTTCTTTGGACTCATTGTCCTTGCTGGTATATAATGATGCTGATGAACTGATCAGAACGATCAAACGAAAGATTCCAGAGGATAAAGGAATCAACCGAATGACATGGTATCTAAATGAAAAAGGCGTAAATGGTTTAACCAGAAGAGCGCTCAACAACAACCGTGAGCCAGGTGGAGTGACCGTATTACCTGGTACATATACGTTGAAACTAGCTTATGCTGGTGATACTTCAAGTGCACCAATAGAAGTGAAATTCGATCCGAGATTAGACTGGACTATGGAAACCTTAAAAGGCAAATATGATGCGTTAAAAGCTTTAGAATCAGATCTGGAATTGGCCGTGGGACGTATGGAGCAACTGAAAGACAAGATCAAGGTCATTGACGAGATGACTTCCAGAATGAAGGCTAAAGACGAAAAGGAGTTCGAAGAGCAAATCAAGTTGTCAAAAGAACTGAAAGACACATTGAATACTTTCATCGATCAGTATGTGGGTAAAGAAGACAAGCGACAAGGGATTACCGCAGATCAGCCTAATACAATCAGTAATTACTATAATACTGCGTATTGGTACACTTCCAACGCTTCACATGCTCCTACTTCAACAGAAATTGCTCTAGCTAATAAATTTAAAAAGGAGTCTGAAGAACTCAATCAAAAAGTGGACGACTTTCTAAGTGAGGAATGGCCAAAATATAAGGAAAAAGTAGAGGGTGTAGACGTAAGTCCTTTCAAAGACTAATAAGAAAAGTGATTTAGATTTAGTGTCAATGGCTACTCGAAAGGGTAGCCATTTTTTGTTCCAGCAACTTAAGATTATTTCAACACCACTCTTTTAATTATCAACTGCTCTCCTTCCCGAATCCTCAACATATATAATCCAGGATTATAATCTCCAACTTTAATTGAGGTCTGTCCAAAGATTTCTCCTTGTTTAATAACTGAACCATTCAAATTTATAAGCTCAAAGTGCGAAGGCTTAATAGTGTAAATCTGAAGGTAATCGGTAGCAGGATTTGGATAAACCTTAACAAACTCTTGTCCCTTTGCAGAAAGTATATTCGAAAGTTCCTGAGGAACAAGTACCATGGATGTTTTTGGAGCTAATTCAATAGTAATCTCTGATTGATTATTTACATCAAACCATTCTGATCCCAATACATTTCCCAAAACAGGCTCTTCAAAATCAAATGAGAGTCCAGATAGGTCAAGGGTTACCGTTTGAGAAGAAGAACCAAGGTTGACGAGGGTAAAAACCACCTCATCCTCATGTTGCCTTTTGAAAGCAAAAACCTGAGTATTGGTTGGTTGAATCTCTTCAAAACCGCCAATACCCAATGCTTTGGATTTTGATCGAAGTTGCACCAAACTTCTGTAATGTCTCAGCAAAGAACCAGAGGAATTTATCTGATCATTTACATTGTATGATTGATAATTAGAAGCAAGACCATGCCAGGGGTTTGATGTAGAAAAACCTGCATTTGTTCCGGCACTCCATGACATTGGTTTTCTGATATCTTCATCAGGCTTGGAGCCTGACATTCCTACCTCTTCACCGTAGTAGATAAATGGAATTCCTGGTAATGTTAAATAAATAGTGGAAGCCAATTTCACTTTACCTGCATCACTAGACAACACATCCATCAACCGATTCATATCGTGATTGGTCGTGAACGTGCCAAATTGATAATAAGGATATGCATTGATGGATTTATTGACCTGATAAGATATGTCGCTACTATTTCTAGAATTGACACTGTTGAGTATGGCAGAAGCCAAATCGAAATCAAAACAAAAATCCAATCCTTCATTTACAACATATGGCACCACCTTGTCCGTAGAGGTCCAGGCTTCTCCTACACTCAAGGCATCAGGGTTCGATGCTTTGGTTACCCCAACCCATTCTCTCCAAAACTGATGAGTCTCTGGTAAATCTTCAAGGTCAGAACCATCTTCATACAAATATTTTACAGCATCGAGCCTGAAGCCATCTACACCCACAGTTTCCAACCAATATTCTGTTATATCAAAAACCTCTTGTCTGACTGCTTCCTCTTCATAATTGAGATCAGGCATACCACCCCAAAAAATACCGTAGTAATATCCTGTAGAAGCACTGTGCCAAACACCTTGGCCCCACGGTCCCGAATAACCAGGATTAGTATCTGACCAACGGTACCAATTTCTTTTGTCTGATGTTTTTGATGATCGTGAATCCTTAAACCAATCATGTTCTGTAGAAGTGTGATTCAATACCAAATCCATAATCACCTTGATGCCTCGCTTATGAGCTTCTTCTAAAAACTCTTCAAAATCAGCCATCGTCCCATAATCAGGGTTGATTGCGCGATAATTTGTCACATCATAACCATGATAACTCGGTGAATTGTTAATTGGCATCAGCCAAATTCCCGTAATTCCCAGATCAGAATTGGTATTTGGATCTCCGTCATTCAAATAGTCTAGTTTCTCAATAATTCCTTGAAAATCCCCAATCCCATCTCCATCACTATCGTAAAAACTTCGAACGAAAATTTCATAGAAAACAGTTTCATTCCACCAGTCTAGATCATCAGTGGAGCGTTCTTCCACCGTGATGAAATCTTCCAAGACCATTACATCTTCTGAAAAACTATTAGATACTTTGAGAGTAACATCATAAACACCAGGTTCCGCATAACGAACATTTACCTTGGAATCATTCGATGAAGCAGGATTACCTCCTTCAAAAGTCCATTCATAAACTTCTACTAACCCCGATGCATCCTCCTCGAAAACAATCTCTCCATCAGCATAAGTGAAATCAGACGATGCTCTAATCCCAGCTATCGCCGGACCAGTCGGTGGGTTTTCATCATTGTACCAATAAGTTACCGTTTCTGCAGTGGAAGGAACTTGATATGACCGATTTGGTCCCCCATTCGGAAATTCCTCTGTTCCGTCCCAGCTACCATTGATTCTGAATTTGAATTCGATAGTTGAACCAGCAGTAAGATCTGTTAGCGTCACGGTCCAAAGACTGTCATCGACGGTTTCAGTAAGTACATCTGAAGTTGCTCCCCAACCATTAAAACTTCCCGCAACATCCACATAGTCATTGTCGGGGTTGAAGTTTCCCAGTTCGATCTGATATGACATATTGACCTGGAATGTAATATCAACAGCTTTAGAACTGATAATCGTCAAGAGGGCAACAGAAAGGAGTAATACTTTTTTGGGTTCCATCTTACAAACTTAGTAAAGGAAGCGTGATGGGGTTTGGAGTTTCCGATCTTAATGATATGGAAATAGAAAATGTTGTAGTGTATACATCTAGAACTACTCACTTATCATCTCCTCTGAATACACCCAACTTAAGCTTTGTTCTAATGGCAAATTGAAACCTCACCATCCCTTAGCGATATCTTTCTCCTTTTTTTATCTTGCCTGACGAATCAAATGACTGACTGTGGTACTGAATTATATTTGGGTAGGTTTCGTGTTGATCGCTATTCTAGTAGGATTGATCAAGTTGATATTTCTGGGAGATACAGAGGTGCTTCCGGCCATCGGTCTTTCTACTTTTGACAATGCAAAGCTGGCATTCGAAATCTCCATTTACCTCACAGGAGTAATGGCACTCTGGCTCGGCCTGATGCGGGTCGGGGAAAAAGGCGGTGTGATTAAAGTACTCAGCAGGTTGATAGCTCCATTCTTCCGCAGAATATTTCCCGAAATACCGAAAGACCACCCGGCATCCGGCAGCATGATCATGAATATTGCTGCGAATATGATCGGACTGGACAATGCGGCCACTCCCCTTGGCCTCAAAGCCATGGAAGACCTTCAGGAACTCAACCCGCAGAAAGATACGGCTTCTAATGCACAGATCATGTTTTTGGTACTGAATACTTCAGGACTGACTCTACTTCCGATAAACGTCATGGTTTTTCGGGCGCAGCTCGGAGCTGTAGACCCTTCAGATGTTTTTATCCCTATATTGATCGCTACGTTTGTTTCGTCGTTGGTTGGCCTGCTGGTGGTCGCCGCTTATCAGCGCATCAATTTGTTGGACAAAGTCGTATTGGCTTATCTTGGCACAGTGACCTTATTCATAGCAGGATTGATCTACTTTTTCCAGTCCATCCCTCAGGATCAGGTCAATGTTTACTCCTCTAATCTCAGCTACATCTTCATGTTAATGATCATAGGATCATTCATTGGAATGGCGCTTTATAAACGAATCAATGTCTATGAAACCTTTGTTGAAGGAGCCAAAGAAGGTTTTGGGGTGGCCATCAAAATTATCCCGTATCTGGTGGCTATGTTGGTAGCTATCGGAGTATTTAGGGCATCAGGGACGCTCGATTTGATTGTAGAGGGATTCTCTCAGGTGGTTGGTTTTTTCGGGATTAATACAGATTTCATTCCTGCCATGCCAACTGCTGTAATTCGTCCACTCAGTGGCAGTGGCGCCAGAGCCATGATGATTGAAACCATGACCAACTATGGTGCAGATTCATTTGCAGGAAGGTTATCAAGTATCATGCAGGGAACTACAGAAACAACCTTTTACGTAATTGCTGTTTATTTTGGTGCAGTCAATATTCGTAAAACGCGCTATGCTATTACTGCCGGACTGATCGCAGATGCAGCAGGTATTTTGGCAGCCATTTTAGTGGCGTACTTGTTTTTTCATTAGCGCACAAAAACTCCCCGCTGAACCTGAATATCCTCATCAGTTTGCTTCACCTCCATCCCGTTGATGAAGCAATATTTGATCACTCCATGTTCGTCTTTTAGGCAAAATGTAGGATTGATCCCGACGCTGAGCTGTTTAGGAGGAGTGAAATCTTCGGTAAAAAGATTGATCAATTCATGGCAGAAATCATCATTGTCATGAAACTTGACCTTTACCCACCCTATTCCCTGATCATACAAATCATTGAGATCAAGACTATCCAAATAGCCAATGTGAGTAAGGGTTTCGGGCATGGGTTTCGCCATATGAAGAGTCAAACCAGAAGCATCAAATTCCTGATAACCATGAGCATTGGACAAATCCCCAAGTTCCTCGATTTCAGCTTCCAGGTAAAAGCCTTTCAGTTCTGGCAATTCCTTCTCATTCAAAACGATTCCAATGTCCAATAACATTTGATGGCCATTGATTTCATATTGTGCATTACGGATGATCACATCCATCATGCGATTTTCATTGAATGGTAGATTTACATACCCCTCAGTGGAATGCTCCTGATAATCCCCAGAAGCAATACTGTGCAAGCCTTCAATGATGGCCACAAAATGCAATTTTCGAGACAATGACTTTTCGCGATCTCCTGGATATCCTCCGGATTCAAACAATACGACACTTGTCCCCCACTTGGTAATGTTATCACCAAATGCTCTCAGCTCAAATTCGTCGGACCACTTCCCTATATGATCAGGAATCACTTTTTCCACATGCTCCGTCAAATGACTAATCAATTTCATCGCTCGCTCTCGAACATCATTAACTTCACGCTCTTCATTATAAGGAGGCGAAAGAAACGTGAAAGTTGCCGGATGTCCAGTATTGCCAACGGCATGCACCCTTGCCTGATCGTGAAGATTGAAGCCAAACAAAGGTTTCAATTCATCTACTGCTTGCTTGAGTATTTTAGATTCCGGGGATTGCAGTTTAGCTGCATCTCTATTTAGATCAATTCCCAATGCATTTAATCTATCAAATCGCTGAGCACCATCAGGATTAAGCACAGGAATGATATGTATGGTCAGCTGGGAGAAAATCTGGGTTTTCTGCTCCGCAAATCTTACCTCATCAAGAAAGAAATTCAGCACATCAAATATCGCTCTGGAAGCAGTTGACTCATTTCCATGCATCTGTGCCCAAAGCAAAACATTCGTAGGTCCCGTCCCTAAACTAATCATAGAAATCGGCCGATCTTCAATAGACTTTCCAAGTACTTTAAGTGAAACAAGAGGATGACCAGAAAGACTCCAGAGTTTATCATGGAGTAACTGCGGCAACACCCTTCGCTGATCTAATCCGACTTCCTTATACTCTTCATATTCCTCAAGGAGTCGCTGAAAAAATGTAATACTCATAACAAAAATCGTTTAACTGAGAGGTGACTCAAGATATTGCAATTCACCCGTTTTGAAATCAATCTGAGCGTTTATACCAATTGGTAAAGTAGAATTATTGACAATATGGCCAAACTCCAAACCGTAAACCGCATTTACCTTAGCTCGATACATTCGTTCTTTCAACACCTCATGTAGTGAAGGATCACCATTGGATTTAGCGTCACAGTTATTGAACTCCCCAAAGACTACTGCTTTTACCTGAGATAACTTTCCAGAATTGATTAGCTGGGTCAACATGCGATCTATTCGATACGGAGCCTCTCCTACTTCTTCGATCACGACTATTTTATCCTGATAATCATAATCATAAGGAGTTCCTAACAATGAGCTGAGGATCGAAAGATTTCCTCCGATCACTGCTCCTTCAAAAACAGTTGTTTTAGTTGTCTCATTGAGTACTTGAAATGAATCTCCAGGTGTTATTTTCGGAATTGTTTCCCCTGTGATGGTTGACACCAGCGAATTGATAGTCAATGGATTAAAGCTCGATCCAGCCATCGGGGCATGGAATCCCACAAGTCCAGTTTTCACATAAAATGCACTCAATAAGGCTGTGATATCACTGTAGCCTATGAATACTTTCGGATGCTTTTTTATCAGTTGATAATCAATTGAATTAAGTAATCTGGCCGATCCATAACCACCACGTAAGCTGATGACACCATCTACTTCATCATCTTCAAACATTTCATGTAGGTCATTCAATCTGGTCTGATCATCACCAGCCAGAAAACCAGTGAACTGCCTTGCACTTTCAGAATACTTAGGCTTGAAACCAAGGTCCTTTACTTTGGAAATAGCCAGTTCAAATGAAGACTCATTCAAAGGACTCGCTGGGGCAATGATTCCTAATGTATCTCCTAATTTTAGTTTTTTGGGTTTAATAATTCTTTGATTCATTGATGCAATTCTAATTGATAGATTTCTAACCTGAATAATTCAGGAATTAATTATTGAGAATCGTAATCGTCCTTTGCAGACGCCCAGATAATCAACGTATTAACCGATTTGTTCAAAGAAATTCTGTTCGAAAAAAACATTGGAATTTAAAACTTACCAACACATTGTTAATTCGTTTCTCCAGTAATCTTTTCAATTATAAATGATTTAAGCTTAAAACATCTTCAAATAAACTCTCAACTATAATTACACATTTGTGTACATTTGTATAAAGCTTTTAGATAATATGAATACTGTAACTATGCGTGAACTGCGCGCCAATATGAAATCATACTTTGATGGTGTGGATGATGATAAAGATACTCTATTGGTTCCTAGAAGTGGTAATAAAGAAGCAATCGTGATCATGACATTATCCGAATATAACAGCATTAAAGAAACTGAATACCTACTTTCATCAAAAGCCAATAGATCAGTTTTAGAACAGTCACTTGCTGAATTGGAATCCAACGATACAGTAGAATTTAATTCAGAAGTCAAGTGAATGTGCTCTTTTCACGTACAGCATGGGAGCAGTATTTAGTATGGCAAAAAGAAGATGAGAAAATAGTAGCTCGAATTCATGAATTGATAAAAGCAATACAAAGAGAACCATTTAAAGGAATTGGGAAACCCGAACCTCTTAGACAAAACCTCAAAGGATTCTGGTCAAGAAGAATAACCTCAGAACATCGATTAGTATATAGAATCGTCGGAAACCGTGGTGAAAATCAAAGAATAGAAATCCTTACTTGCAGATATCACTATTGATCATTTTCAATATACAAATCACCTTACCAACCTATCAATCCCAACCCCATATCTCTCGGGCATGATAATTTTTTGATTTTCAATATAAGGACCTTCGGCGACATCATTGTCGATGAGCAGGAAGCCGTCCATATCAATATAATCCAAAAATGGTCGGAGTTGAGCAACTGCCGAGATCCCAACGGAAGATTCTGTCATACAACCTACCATAGTCTTCAACCCTAACGTTCTTGCTTCTTTAATCATACCAATGGCCGGAGTAAATCCCCCACATTTCATCAACTTGATATTTACCCCGTGAAAATGACCGGAACATTTTTGGATGTCAGATTCGTGAATGCAACTTTCATCAGCTACTACGGGTAAATCTGAGTATTGGTAAACTTGCTTCATTCCCTCCCAATCATTCGCCGGTAAAGGTTGCTCAATGAATTCAACTCCTAGTTCCTTAAGAATTTTGGAGTTTTCAATGGTCTCTCTTACACTCCATCCACAGTTGGCATCCACCCGAAAGGCGGCGGCAGTAACTTTACGCAACTCCTGAATGATCTTAATATCATCTTTCGTCCCTAACTTGATTTTATATATCGGCCATGGAAATTCCCTAAGCTTGGTAATCATATTTTGAACCGAATCTATTCCTATGGTATAATTGGATTGAGGCCAGTTTTTTATCAATGGCAAATCCCAAAGCTCATATAATTTAACCTGCTTGTTTTTGGCGTACAGATCGTGTAGAGCTTCATCCACAGCAGCTAAAGCAAACGTATTTTCGCCAAACACAAGCTTTAATTTCTCCCAAAATTTCATTGGATCCGTAAAATTATAAGATTCAATCAGGTCAATATTTTCCTCTAACACAGCAATCATATCCTGCAACCCATTGTGGTAATACTTACTGACTGTGGCTTCACCAAATCCAGACATTCCTTCATGTTCGATTTCTATGATCAACGTTTGCTGAACACTTCTGGAATCATGGGCGATGTTGAATTGATGTTTTAGCCTGAGTTGATATGGGTGAAGTTTTAATTTCATTGACTGAAGAATTTAGTCCTAAATTGGCTCGATTAGGTCTATAAACCAAAAATCCCTCACAGAAAACTGCAAGGGATTTTTCAGAGCTCAATCTTATTAAAAATCATCCAGTATTTCTCATAGCAGATGCGATACCATTGATAGTCAGCATAAGCTTCATCTGTGTGATTTGCGTTTGCGGGTCATTGTTTTTCTTCTGCTCTCTCCATCTTCCTAGTAAATCCACTTGTCTTTTGTGTAGGTGGAACATCAATGACGATCTCAGCATATTAGAGTAATGATGGTTTTTCCTTCTTTCCTCAATTCCTTGCTCCAGCAAATCCATCATCATGTCTTTGGTCAATTGAAGCTCAGATAAGAATAGATTTGAAAACTTCTCCCTAACATCATCTTTAGTCACCAAAGAAATGTACATTTTCATCACTTCATCGTCAGTAGCAGCCAAACTCGTATCCACGTTTGTCATCACATATCTGATAAACGCATCGTGTTGTGTACGCTCTTTGAAGATTTTGTAGTTTTCCGGATCCTCATCCTTGAGCTTTTTCAAGGCAGTGCCCACACCATACCAGGAAGTCATATTGAATCTGGACTGGCTCCATGAGAATACCCAAGGAATTGCTCTTAAATCCTCCAAAGAATTCGCTCCGGTCCTTTTAGCAGGCCTCGAACCAATCTTACTGGTTTCAATTGCATCAATTGGAGTTGCCTCTCTAAAGAATGCAATAAACCCGTCATCATGCATCAGATTTTCATAATGCTTTTTAGCATCATCAGCCAGTCTTTGGAAGATATCAGCGGCAGGATATTCCTCACGCTTCGTGAAATAATTTCTGATTGTTTTCTCAGAAGTAGTCGCCATGAGCAGCTCTATATTGTACTCGGCATTCACCTTGTTAGCATATTTCTGAGCAATAGTTTCTCCTTGTTCCGTGAGTCTCAGCGAACCATCTACACTGGAATGCGGCAATGCATTAATGAAATAATGTGTTGGTCCTGCACCTCTACTAATCGAACCACCCTTGCCATGGAAGTACTGGATTTTAACATCAAATTGCTTACCCACTTCAAAGAGTTTGTTTTGAGCCTTGAACAGGTACCATTGGCTAGCCATGATACCTCCATCTTTGTTACTATCACTGTACCCAACCATCACTTGCTGCAATGGCTTCTTCTGCCCTTTCATTTCTTTGATGTAAGAAAGGCTTCTCTGAGTAAAAGGATGACTCAAGAATCCCTTCATGATTTCCGGACCATTTTCCAGATCGTCTATGGTTTCCAGAAGCGGAACTACAGGCACCACACAAACAGG
Source organism: Bacteroidia bacterium (assembly GCA_030425425.1). Classification (GTDB taxonomy): domain Bacteria; phylum Bacteroidota; class Bacteroidia; order Cytophagales; family Cyclobacteriaceae; genus Marinoscillum. The sequence continues at coordinate 37,276 of JAUIAO010000016.1, forward strand.
ACCTGCATCCGTTTGGCGAACTAAACCACCTTCCCTTGCCAATAAATAAACTACCAACAAATCAGAAACGGACCTTGTCATACTCACGATTAATGAGCCAATCCCATCTGTTCCATAGTTATTCACGTGCTTGGCGATCACACGCAAGCAATCGGTGACTTTTTGTGCGTTTTCACCGAGCACTGCACTTTCATGAGCAAAAGGTCTGTTCGAATTCAATTCTTGATTGATGAATTCAATTCTTTCTTCCTCAGACCACTCCGAAAAATTCGTTGCTTTAATGCCGGCACTTTTTAATAACTGCTCCACAGCCTTATCATGAAACGCACTGTTTTGTCGTACATCTAATCTTGCAAGATGGAATCCAAATGTTTCAACCACTCTGATGGCATGATGCACATCATCATGAGCTATGGTCACCGCACCGTATTCCTTGATCGTAGATTGCAATAACTTCAAATCTTCCAAAAGCTCTTTGCTTTCTGTATAACATCCCGGAAACTCAAGAATTTCTGTGGCGTGTCCTCTTCTTGTATCAACCGGCAACTTTGCATTGACTAAAGAAAGAAACTGTCGGAAAGCCTCTCCCCTATTCCGAGTATAGGTCGCCATTCCATTTTTACCCAATTCATCAATCATATCAAAGCATCGATCTTTGAATGATTTATTAAGCTCATCGATCTCTACAGAAAAGCTGAGGTGCTTAACCAAGTCGGTTAGTTTTCTTCTCACCACCACCAGAGCATTGAGCCTCATCGTTTGTAAGGTCTCAGCAGTCACCTCAGCAGTCACCAACGGGTGACCATCTCTGTCACCACCTACCCAATCACCGAAAGTTAACTTTGGCCATGCTTCAAGATCATACAGTACATTCGTATCAAACCCCTGATCTTCCCATGCCTGGATCATTCTTCTATCCATCACAGGCAGTACTTCTGGAAATACATTTGTGAGATAATGCAAAATGTTTCGAAGCTCATCTGTGACATTCGGCTTTTCCAGGAATACTTCTCCGGTTTTCCAAAGTCTGTAGAGCGTTTGCTTAATGTTATGACGGAAATTTTCCTGTTCTTTCACTGTGTACATTTGGTTCTCCAACTGTACAATTAGAAGATATAATTCCCTATGATGCTCTAGCACTGTTGCTCTTTTCGCTTCTGTTGGGTGAGCGGTGAGTACAGGTTCTACATTGATATCTTTCAGGTGTACTGCGATATCTTTTTGATCAATTTCCTTTTCTTTCAATCGCTTGAAATTATTTGCCCAAAGCCCATTGATCGATGCTAAATCTTCATTTTCCAAACTACGGCGATGCTGAACAGCCCCGTTTATTTCTACCATGTTCACGATCTGAAAAACCAATGAATAGAGCTGAATGTGTTTGTCGGAAAATTCTGTTTTGTCCAGATCAGGCAAATCATTGATCCACGGTATTTGTGAAGCCATTTCTGCCTCTCCATTCTCTATGAGAATTTCCCTGAGGGCTTCTAACAAATATTCGAGATCGCGATAAGGTTTGCCTAACGTTTCTTTTAATAACTTGAGAGTGGTTTTCATTAAATCAACTTTGATAAAATCACGAAAATAAGAACATTTTCGCAATGAAAATTAAAATCCTTTGATAAATCAACAATTAATCATTACTTCTTCATTAAGCATGGAGATACGAGTCACATGATTAACTTTACATTCTTCAATAATAATTACAACATATTTATGGATAATCGAAAATATTTACCCCTGATTGTGATAACAGCAATTGCCCTGATAGTGTTATTGACATTATCGAACAGTCTCATATATAAAGTAAAATCCGGAGAACGAGCAGTGATCTTCAACACTCTTTCCGGGGAACTTGACAAAGAAAACGTAATTGGCCCGGGATTTCATATTAAAGTGCCGTGGGCAGATGCATACATTTATGATGTTACTGAAAACCAAATTGAGGAAACAATGGACGTTTTGGATAAGAATGGTCTGAATATCAATGTGGACATTACGGTTCGTTTCCACCCGATGTATGATAGTATTGGAGAGATTTACGAAACTTTCAGACAGGATTATATCAGAAGATTGGTGATACCTGAGGTAAGGTCTACTGTGAGGCAGGTAATGGGTAGATACACCGCAGAAGAAATTTTCTCAACAAAAAGACCAGAGGTAGAGGGATCTATCAAAACCGAAACTGAAGAAATACTTGGAGCACCTGGAAATAATATCGAGATGAGAGCGCTTTTAATCAGGTCAATCAAATTACCAGATCAGATCAGAAAAGCAATCGAAAATAAACAACAACAAGAGCAGGAAGCACAAGCCTATCAATACAAACTAGAGAAGGAAAAAAGTGAAGCAGAGAGGAAAAAAATTGCCGCTCAAGGTGAGGCTGCTGCCAACGATATTGTCAATAAGAGTTTGACTACCAATCTACTAAGGATGAGGGGAATTGAAGCCACTCAGGAGCTGGCGAACTCACCTAACGCGAAGGTTGTTGTAATTGGTAGTGCAGAAGATGGATTACCATTGATCCTTGGAGGAAACTAAACTGACGTTTATCAGTTAAAAATAGAATTTTCGTAAACAATTGATCACCCAAATGAATTATCTTAGCGAAATTTCACAAGTACTTATAATAAATCAATTAACAGATGTCAAATACAGCAGAAATAAAAGTAGATGGTAAGTGTTACGAATTACCATTAGTTGAAGGAAGTGAAAAGGAAAAGGCGATCGATATTGGCAAATTCAGAGCACAGTCAGGGATAATCACACTCGATTATGGATTCAAAAACACTGGCTCTACTCAAAGTGCCATTACTTTTTTAGATGGTGAAAAGGGAATCCTCCGATACAGAGGGTACTCAATAGAACAATTGGCGGAGCATTCTAGCTTCTTAGAGGTAGCTTATTTGCTGATATTTGGCGAATTACCAAGTAAAGAAGAGTTCGAATCTTTCAAAGACGAGATCACTCACCATACGCTCATTCACGAAGACTTCCATACAATTCTCGAAGGTTTTCCTTCAGCGGCGCACCCAATGGGGGTACTCTCCTCTTTGGTGACAGCTATGACGGCATTCTATCCTAAGAGCATGGATCCTAACAGATCATGGGATGAAGTGAGACTTAGCATTATTAGAATACTAGCCAAGCTGCCTACACTTGCTGCATTCTCATACAAAAACAAAATTGGTCACCCGGTAATGTATCCAAACAATAAGTTGGATTATTGCTCCAACTTCCTTCACATGATGTTTGGGCTGCCAAGTCAGGATTTTGAAGCAAATCCGGTAGTCACGGATGCATTAGATAAATTATTGATCCTTCATGCTGACCATGAACAAAACTGTTCTGCTTCTACTGTTAGAATTGTTGGTTCTTCTCAGGCCAGTTTGTACGCTTCTATCAGTGCCGGTATCAATGCACTTTGGGGACCGCTGCATGGAGGGGCTAACCAGGCGGTGATAGAAATGCTAGAAAACATCAAGGCCGATGGTGGAAACGTAGAAAAATGGATGGACAAGGCAAAAGACAAAGATGATCCTTTCAGATTGATGGGATTTGGTCACAGAGTATATAAAAACTTTGACCCTAGAGCCAGAATCATCAAAAAAGCTGCTGATGATGTACTAGCAGCACTTGGGGTAAATGACCCTGTTCTTGATATTGCTAAGGGATTGGAAGAAGTGGCTTTGAGAGATGATTACTTTGTGGAAAGAAAGCTTTATCCAAACGTAGACTTCTATTCAGGAATCATTTATCGAGCTCTGGGAATCCCAACTGAAATGTTCACTGTAATGTTTGCGATGGGAAGACTTCCGGGATGGATCGCTCAGTGGAGAGAAATGAGAGAGAACAAAGAACCAATTGGTCGTCCTCGTCAGGTTTACGTTGGTAAAACGGAGCGAGATTATGTACCAATGGGTAATAGATAATCAGATGAAACATTAAAAAAAGGTGCCAAAAGCACCTTTTTTTATATCCTTTAGTTGATCAATATTTTCGATTCAGAATTTCCGATAGGATTACGGCTTTTTTTGCGTCTTCAGCATCGTTGAGCATTGTTTTGATATCAGAGGCAATTGCCGAGTTGGTTTCTTTCTCCTCAATTTTTCTTTTCATTTTGGATTTAAAAACCCCTTCCCGCTTATAAGACAACCCCTGCTCTGCTCGCTTAATCGAATCCTCATAAATCTTTTTACTTTCATCATCGGCAAACTTCCTATTTCTACCTTCTAACCTGATGTCTTTTTCAGCTTCAGACTCAGTTTCTTGTATTTTCTGTCTTTCTCTTTCTGCAGTCTCCTGGACAGTCGCTTGTGGTTCATCGTCTACTTTGCCATCAGTAAATTCCTTTAAGAGCTCTTCGAATGAAACTGGTTGTTTCTGAGGCCTTGTCTGCTGCTGAGGTCTATTTGTAGGTGCAGGGCCTTGTGATTGCGGTTTCTTCTTTTTCAATCCCCGGGATATAAAATAGATCACGGCAAAAATGATGTATAACCAAAATTGAAAGTCGTCCATATTAACGTAAATTATAAAAGTTCGTCCTAAATTTGACTGTTTGAACAAGGCTAAAATCGAGCTTCAACCCTATGCAATTAACACGTTTAGAAATAAAGGGATTCAAGAGTTTTGCGGATAAAGTTACAATTAATTTTGATGAAGGAATAACGGGAATTGTAGGTCCGAATGGCTGTGGTAAATCTAACGTGGTTGATTCAATCCGATGGGTACTGGGTGAGCAAAAAACAAGAGTACTCCGTTCTGATAAGATGGAGAATGTGATTTTTAATGGAACCAAAGCCAGAAAAGCAACACAACTAGCAGAAGTTTCACTCACATTTAATAACACCAAAAACCTAATCCCAACGGAATATACGCAAGTAACGATTACTCGTAGATATTTCAGATCAGGGGAAAGCGAATATTTACTCAATGGGGTGCCTTGTCGCCTGAAGGATATCACCAACTTATTTTTAGATACAGGAATCGCTTCTAACACCTATGCCATCATTGAATTAAAAATGGTGGATGATCTACTAAATGATAAAGATAACTCTAGAAGGAGTTTGTTTGAGGAAGCTGCCGGAATCTCAAAATTTAAAATAAGGAAGAAAGAAACACTCAAAAAACTAGAAGATACTGACGCTGATCTATCACGTGTAGAGGATTTGCTTTTTGAAATAGAAAAGAACCTAAAGTCCCTCGAAAAACAGGCAAGACAAGCAAAGAAGTATTACGAGATCAAAGAAGATTACAAGAATCATAGTATTGCACTAGCAAAAAAATCAATTCAAGATCAAAATGACGAGTTTGAAAATGTAAAACAAAAAATCACACAGGAGACCGATCGTATCAATTCCCTCAACGTACAGGTTTCGGAAAAAGAAGCGTTGGTGGAGAAGGTAAAGTCCGAGATGGTGCTAAAGGAAAAATTACTTTCTTCCAGACAAAAGACGCTGAATGAGCATGTTTCTAAAATTCGTAATTACGAAAGTGAAAAGAAGATTAAAAACGAACGTCAGAGATATCTTCAGGACAAAATTGAAAGGTTATCCGAACAGCTAAGTCAGGATAAGCAGAGTAACGAAAGGGCTTCGTTTTCACTAAAAAGTCTGGATGCCGAGCGAGACAAGGCAAGAGAAATGTTAGCAGTGATTGGTGAAAAGTTGGAAGAACTGCAGCAAGATTATGAGCAGCAAAAGGTAGCGACCCAGGAAGCTCAGACATCTCTAACGGAGATTAACCAGCAGTTTACCAATAAAAGAGAATTTGTTTATCAGGTAAGTAAAGATTTGGAAATTAAGGAGGTTCAAATAAACTCTTTGCAAAACGAGCTTACTAAATCACGTGAGGACTCCAGTCAGCAAATAGAAAGTTTAAGGGGGTTTGAAGGCAAGCTGGCTGAAATTGAATCTGAAAGAAATGAAAAAAATGAGCGGTTTCAGGCATTAAAATCAAAAGAACTACAGCTCAAGGAAAAAACAGAATCATGCCAGCAAAGAATAGAGCTCATTAGAGAGGAACTCACACAAGTCAACCGTAAACTAGATTCCAAACAAAACGAATATAACCTCACCAAATCACTGGTTGATAGCTTAGAGGGCTTTCCTGAGGCGATCAAATTTCTCAGAAAAAGTAAAAACTGGAAAGATGCTCCTCTCCTTTCTGATATTTTGGCATGTCCCGAGGATTACAGAGTGGCTATCGAGAATTTTCTAGAGCCATACATGAACTATTATGTAGTAGAAAGTTATAATGATGCGCTCAAAGCTGTTAACCTCCTGAGTGACGCTAGTCGCGGGAGAGCACATTTTTTCATTCTGGATCAATTAGAAGATTACCATGCCAGAAGTGCTCACATTTTCCCAAACACCCACCCGGCCACTGAAGTGGTGGAGTATGATGAAAAATACAGGAAGCTGATCGCACATTTACTGGACAATGTATACATCTACGAAGGTGAACTGGAGGAAAAAAACATCAATCAGGATGTGGTATTTGTAGAGAAATCTGGAAAGGTCACCCAGAGGAAATACGCTCTTTCAGGAGGTTCTGTCGGGCTTTTCGAGGGAAAACGAATTGGCCGTGCCAAGAATTTGGAAAAGCTGGCTGAGCAAATCAAAATGCTCACTAAAAAACAAGAAAAAGCAAAAACCAATCTGGCCGAAAACCAAACTGAGCTCGAGCATCTAAAAGGAGCAACACAAACAGAATTACTAGATGAGCTTCAGATAGAAATCAACAGAATCAATGAAACCTATATTTCTATCCAATCCAAGCAAGAACAGTACAACAGCCTGCTGAATTCTGCAGAAACCAGAAGAGAAGACATTGAAGAGCAAATTGATAAATTATCGAATGAACTTGATACCCTCAGACCAGAATACGAACAATCTAACGGGATGCTCGCCGAGTTAGAAACTCAAGTTACATCTAAGCGGGAACAACTAAATGAACTGAATGAGCTTCTAACCACCAAATCTTCTGTATATAATGAGCAGAATGTTCTTTATCACCGTCAGCAGAACAAAATCAGCAGTATTAATCAGGAAATCAGCTACAAGGAAGAAGCTTTTGTGAGTAGTTCGGCACGTATTGAGCAGAATACTAGTGAGCTACAAAAGGCAAATGACGACCTGAATGAGCTTATGAAAAAAGCCGTGGAAAGTGATGATGAACTCGTGAGCATGTATGACGAGAAAGAGTCATTGGAAAATGGATTGAATGAAGCCGAAAAGGAATATTATCAAGTACGTGGTACGATAGACGAAGAAGAGAAGCACCTGCGAGAACTGCAAAGAGTCAAGGAGTCTGCCAATCAAATAGTAATGGATTGGCAAAACCAACTGAATGAGACCAAAATGCATCTGAATTCCATTAAGGACAGGCTATCTGTAGAATTTAATCTGGACATGAGTCAGGTAGATCAATTCGAAGATGAAGAGCTACTTAGTAAATCTCAAGAAGAGCTTCGGGAGAATGTAGATAAAATGAAACGTCGCCTCGAAAACATGGGGCCTATCAACCCAATGGCGATGGAAGCCTACGAGGAAATCAAACAGCGATACGATTTCATCACAGAACAAAAAGAGGACCTTCTCAAAGCGAAAGAATCTTTAATGACTACCATTGGAGAAATAGATGAGGTAGCTCGGGTGACATTTTTAGATGCATTTACTAAAATCCGTGAAAACTTCATCAAAGTGTTTAGAACACTGTTTACGGATGAAGATGACTGTGAACTAAAACTCACTGACCCTGATCGTCCATTGGACTCTCCCATCGAAATCATGGCTAAACCAAAGGGAAAAAGACCGCTGACAATCAACCAGTTATCAGGTGGTGAAAAAACATTGACAGCTACTTCATTACTTTTTGCTATCTATCTGATCAAGCCTGCGCCATTCTGTATTTTTGATGAGGTAGATGCTCCGTTGGATGACGCCAACATTGATAAATTCAACCAAATTATCAGAGAATTCTCCAAAGAATCACAGTTCATCATTGTTACTCACAACAAGAGGACCATGGCCAGTACCGATATTATATATGGTATTACCATGATCGAACAGGGGGTTTCTAGAGTAGTACCGGTAGATTTAAGAGAGTTAGCATAGTGGGGACGAAGGATTTTTAGGTATTCTAACAACTTTTGAACCAACAGATTCTTATATTGTATAGGTTTTAAAAGTTCCAAATGTCCACCAAGCAGCTTCTATCCTATTTTAGTCTGATTATATTGTTCTCTTGGCAGATGGCTACTGCCCAGCTTCACCACACCAATACATTCCGTTCTTCAGACGGTCTTGATACTGACATTATCAAGTGTATCACTCAGGATAGTATCGGTTTTATCTGGATCGGGACGGATGATGGACTTTTCAGATACGATGGATTTCGATTTAAAAGGTACTCAAATGCTGCCACCAGCAAGTTTTTTAAAGATTTTTTTAAAACTTCTGATGGACGATTACTGGCCATTCATGACCTGGGCATAATTGAGATCAAGAGTGGCATAATGAAGTCAGAATTCATCCAATTCCTGCCCGGAGAAAGAACAATCACAGAGGGAGCCTTGTGGTATCCAAAGAAGATTTTTGAAGACAGCCATGGTTATTTATGGATTTCCGAACCTCAAAGTGTGGTGAGATATAAAAATGGTGAATTCAGAAGGTTCCAGTTTGATTCAAAATACAACTCCTCGTCGTTTGTTCGCTCTTTCAACTTCCTGCAAACAGACGAAAATCATCTGGCAATTGTTAGTAACACCGGCCATTTTTTGACTTACAATTATCAGTCATCTAGGATTACACCTCTTAATGACAAACAGTCGGATTTTGTTATTTATGATATTTTTCAAGCCTTCAACAACACATATTTAGGCACTGATCAGGGTCTTAAAACTTTGAAGATTGATAGTTTGAACTATGAAATTAAAAGCATCCGGCTTGATAAACTTCCGCTAAATTTCTCGATCAGAGATATTGTAAAAATCGGAGGTGATCAATTATTGCTATGTGGTGATCAGAATAATACCACTATAGTTTATAAATCTGGAAAAAATTATCAGGCCAGTCAGATTTCAAAAAACGACATTTTCGTGAATCAGGCATATAAAGCCAGAGACGGTTCTATTTGGTTAAGTACAGACAGAGGAGTGATGGTGTATAATGAACCTATTTTTAAACCGATTCCACTCGACGACCTGAATCAATACATAGAATGCATCATCCCATTAGAAAATCAGAACGAACTACTTATGCTTAATAAGGCAGCTGTTTATGCTATTGATTCAAAAAGTAATGATATAACTCGATTAGCCGGATCAACTTCAGATTACTTTTTAAGTGGTGATGCTACAAATGACTATCAGTATGTCAGCAGCACCTATTCCATTGTTAAAATAGACAGGGATAGAATTCTGAACAGGAAAGATTTTAGCGATCGAGGACGCTACATTTTTAATGTGCTGGCAGACAAGAATGAAGATATTTGGATTAGCCAAGAGGCAACAGTGGGTTTAAAACTGATCAATAAAAATGACTTATCATTTACAACCTATGCAGAATCAAAAGGGCTAACTGAAGAAGTAACCTCGATCACTTCAACTGAAATGGGGATCTATGTGGCTTGTCCTGATGGCAACAATCCTTTGTTTTTCAAATCTTACAATAATGACCATTTTCAAGCACTTCAGGTGAACTTTCCGAACAAATACCAGCTTGGGTTAACCATAGAAGCCATTGCTTCTTTAGATTCAATCACTTGGCTAGGAACCAACTATGGCTTATTCAAATACTATCGGGGCGAATTGAGCAAAATGCAGATTGCATCTGCAATAGACAATAATGCGATCAGAATATTACAACTGGATGGAAACAACCTTTGGATAGGCGCTACTTCTGGATTAATACGCTACGATCTTATTTCAAAAGATTACGCACACTTTACAGAAAGTTCTGGTTTACCAGTCAACACCATTAATACTCAGTGTTTTCAAGTGTATGACGACAAGATTTGGGTTGGTACCTCAGAAGGCTTGGCATATGCTGACTATATGAAAAACGAACCCTTTTTGGAGAGTTCTGCCCCCACAGTATTGGAAGTAAGTATAAATGGCTCCAAACCCACAAAATCGCTGGACAATGTCTCCGTAGACTATAACACAAGTCTGGAGATATTATTTTCAGCCCTTACTTATCCCAATAGCGACATTCAGTATAGTTACAAGCTAGACAACAACGAATGGAGTTCACCAGAAAATCTCAATTCAATAAATCTCAATCAATATTCTCCAGGATATCATACACTTCAGATCAAATCTAAAAGAATGGGAAACTATAAATGGAGTGAGTCCACAACCTTTCACTTCGAAGTAAATCCCCCTTTTTATAAAACGCCGATTTTCATCTTGTTTGTCTCCATCGTATTAGTTGGAGCGATATTGACTACCCTGACTATTACCAGGGGCATAGAGCAAAAGAGACAAGCCAATCTCAAAATGATGGTTGATGAGCAAACTAAGGAACTTAGTGAAATCAAAAGTAACCTGGAAATTGCCGTTAAAGACAGAACAGCCGAGCTGGAAATGGCCATGACGAAACTCAAAGAGACCCAGAATCATTTGATACAAGCTGAAAAAATGGCTTCTCTTGGTGTACTTACGGCTGGAATAGCCCATGAAATCAATAATCCGGTAAACTACCTCAAAGGTGGTCTTTATAGTCTGGAGAAGTTGATCATCGAAACCGAAAAGCTCAAAGAAGATCCAGAAACTTTTGAGCAATTACAGGAAGTCATGGGTTTCATGAAACTGGGAATGGATAGAATCACCCATATTGTGAATGGATTAGGGAGATACAGCAGAAAGGAATCTGAAGAAATGCGCCCGTGTAACTTGCATGAAATCATTGATAACAGCTTATTGATATTGGAGCACGAGCTTAAAGACAAATTAGAAGTTGTTAAAAAACTAGAGGCACAGCAATTCAAAATTGTTGGAGACGAAGGAACATTACACCAGCTTTTTGTAAATCTTGTTACTAATGCCATTCATGCAACCAGTGACTTTAATCAATTAATTATCAGAACATATAATTCTGATAATGAACGAATTACTGTAGAAATTCAAGATAATGGATCCGGGATACCCAAGGAGATAATGGACAAACTATTTGATCCTTTTTATACTACTAAAGCTCCTGGTGTAGGCACAGGTCTAGGTCTATTCATTGCAAAAAGAGTGGTCACAGAACACGATGGAAGTATTGATTTTATCTCTGAAATAGACGTTGGAACTACGGTTTTTATTACTTTTAATATAGCCTAGTTAAAACCCCGATGTTAGCTAAAATACTTTACATAGACGATGAGTACCCAAACAGGATCATGTTTAAGCTTGCCTATCGCGGCGAACTTGATGTAATTTTAGCTAAATCTGCAGATGAAGCCTTGACACTCTTGAAAGAAAATCCTGACATTGAAATTGTCATAACCGATATGAGAATGCCCAAAAAAGATGGATTACAACTCGTCTCTGAAGCTCGTCTGCTAAATGACAAAATACCTTATTGTTTATTGACAGGATTTGGTGTTACTCCAGAAATTCAAAATGCACTTGATTCAAAACTAATCGACCAGTATTTCAAAAAGCCTTTTGAAAAGGATCAGATTCTGAATTATATTAAAAAAAATGTGGCTTAATAGTTTATCGATCAAGCCAAAGCTTAAAATCCCCTACTCGTTCTCTTGCCACGATCACCTGATCATCTGTAAATCCATCAATTTTTACTTCTAAACGTGAATTAGTGAAAGCAACCATGTCTGTTGCAAAATCAATATTTACCAGATATTTGCGACTGATTCTGAAAAAATCTCTCGGATTAAGCAATTCCTCTACTCGATCCATCGTGTAATCCACAAGATACCTCCTATGATCAACAGTGAATAAATAGGTTCCTTTATCCTGGCTAAAGACTATCTGCACGTCTTTCACAGATAAAGACTTTAAGTGATCCCCTACTTTTACCACAAATCGCTCTTTTCCATTCGGACTCAGTGTCTTCATCAATCGATTTAAACCATGATTTGAAGCTTTTTGAGGACTTTCATTTCTCGACTGTCTAAACTTCTCAAACTTATCAATCGCTGAAGCCAGTTCTTCAGCATCAATTGGCTTGAGGAGATAATCAATACTGTTTTGCTTAAATGCCTGCAAAGTATAATCATCGTAGGCTGTAGTGAAGATCAACGGCACTTCCAGGTTAATTTGATCGAATATGTCAAAAGACAATCCATCGGCCAATTGAATATCAATAAAAATCAAATCCGGCTTGAGAGGTGGCAATGAGGTGACGGCAGATTCTATCGAGTCCAAACACACCATACAGTGATACTCCGGCCTCAATTCGGCAATGAGCTTTTTAAGCCGGTTTGATGCCAGCTTTTCGTCTTCTATGATGATATACTTCATTTCTGGATTTTTAAAATTGGGAGTACAACCTTGAATTCATTTTTATTTTTACTGATGTTCACTTGCTTATCAGTTAGATATTGATATCTGTTTTTCAGATTTTCAAGTCCTATTCCTGTAGAGTCTTTGGTAAGCTTTTCCTGAATCGTATTAGATACAATGACTGATTGATTATGTACACTTACCCGTACGGTCAGAGGTTTCGCATCCGAAACTACATTATGTTTTATCGCATTTTCCAGTAGTAGCTGCATAGCCAATGGAGGCACCATTCCTTCACGGTGATCCAGCTCCATTTCTAGTCTAAGATTGTCACCAAATCTGATTTGCTGCAAAAAAGCGTAGTTCTCTAAAAATGCCAGCTCGTCATTCACACTCACCAATTCCTGATCTTTCGTCTCCAAAACATATCGATACACTTGTGACATTTTATGAATAAACTTCACTGCCTTGGATTGATCTTCATATACCAATTCACTTAGCACATTTAACGAATTGAAAAGAAAATGTGGATTTACCTGATTCTTCAATGATTCGTATTGTGATTTTAAATTCTCATTTTTCAATTTCTCTACTTCTACAGCCGTTTCCTTCCATTGTAAAAGGAAAGCTCTGCCGTGCATCACAGCATTGATGAATACTGTTACTGTGATTGGAATTACAAAAGTAGCCCAGCCAAATCGTGACCATAATTCTGATGCGGTATAATTACCAAATATCACATGAGCCACCATATAAATTGAAACTGTAACAATCATCACGTAAACGATTGAAATGGATAATGCCAAAAGCAATCTTTTAACTGGCTGATGATCCCATTCTATTCCTAATCTGTTCAGGTAGATTACCTGGTATTCGCTCCCCTTCCAAAGAAACAACCAGTAAAAACCAGTTGTCAGGATATCTTTCAAGTCAAAACGTCCATTGAAGATATCCCCTTCAAAAAACATCTGCTGAAATAACCCACCAAGACAGACAATTAACACATATTGAAGAATTTCTTTATCCCATCTTTTGATTACGGGTGTTCCACTACTCATTGTTCACAGTTTTTTAGGCTTACCTCAGCAGTCTGGAATCCCCAATCTGGAAGTATATTTTCATTTTTTTGTTCTTTCTCATAGAGTTCAATCGATTTTTGGTAAAGTTCACAGGCCTTATCAAACCCAATACCAAGAAACTGAGCTGTTCCATATTCCATCTGACCTAGAAACAAATGAGCTCTTGGATTTTCAGGGTTCATTTCAATGGCCTCATTGAACTTCCCAAAGATAATTGGAGAAAGGGTTTGTCCCCTTGTCGCAGGATCCAGAGAAAGCTGCAACATCATAATAAAACCTCGAAGAGCTATCGTCTCTGAGTTTTTTTCAATCTCATCAGCTTGATCCAATATCTCTAATGAGTTTTGAAGAAACTGCTCTTTTTCATCCACTTGCTCTTTTCTAAGTGCCAAAAATGCTGTCCCCAGAGATTGATAATATCGGGGAAGCCATTCTTCTGACTCCTTGTTGGCTACTCGTTCAAAATAATTTACTGCATTTTGATAATCTTCAGCTTTGTTACCCTCAGCAAACAACAACTGTTTGCCTTTCATTATTGCGCTTTCAAATTTACTCTCTCCTGTTGCAACTGATGCAACAAGAACAATCAGCATCATCCCGATTTTCATGATTAATGTATTTTAATTGAGTGAAAGGTGTTTGATTCATTGACCTGAAAAACGGCCTCTTCATAATCTGCAGGTCCAAAACGTGAAGGAGCATCATTTGAAAATCCATAAGATTCAGTAGGGATTCCCATAAAGTTGCTGTCCATTTTGCCATTGTTATTCTTATCGTGATAAACAGAAATGGCATAAGCTCCTTTAGGCAACGAAAAGGATATCGAAACCTCCCCTTCCTTCATAATCGGACTGGAGGCATTGGCAAAAGTATTTTTCAAATAATCTTCTTTAGTATTAAATACTGCGACCATCACTTGCCCATCCGTGCTTTTTAAATTGGTAATTTTTAATTCAAGATCAATTTTCTCTTGTGACCATGCCTGAAAAGACATTATTGATAGAATGATTAGGGTTACTTTTTTCATAATGATAATGGTTATAGGTTTTCTAATTGATTATTAAATGTTCCAATGGTGATAAAGCAGCCAATAAATAAAAATCGCTTAGCCGGCAACTGAATTGCTTCTGACTCAAACACACCAGCTTCATTTTGCTCCGGCGCATATCGATAGCCGAATATCTGCTCCACTCCTAATATATTGGTAGCAGACGCGTAGATGATCACTTTAGGATTGGGCAAGTAAGCCAGGTTGAAACTCAAATCATGATATGCCTTGGCTTTGCTTTCTATAAACCCTTCCAAGTTTGGGTTTTCATAGGGTCTGCCAGAGCTGAAGCTGTAAGTAGCTCCCATCTGCGTCTTCCATCGAGTGAAAAATCGCTTTGCTACAATGGATAAGTTATGTCCTGTCGCAAAAGTGGGAGTTGCATGTTCTGGATAGTCCTTATAAAGTCTCTCACTCTGCATCCATGAGTAGGACACCCAATAATCCACGTACTTCAAAGTCTTGCGGTCTCTCCAGAAAATATCCAGACCATATGCGAATCCTTCACCGGCATTACTGAAAGTACTTGGGTCATATTGATCCTGATACCTGACTAAATGATTATAATCTTTACAATACGCTTCAGTTCTGAATATCCGATCATTCTTTATTTTTTGAAAGTTGAGTATGTAATGATTGGATTTCTCTGAATTAAAGTCGGAAGTAATTTTTAAATATTCGGCACCCGGTGTTTGATAAAATTGACCAGTAGCCAATGACAATTGGCTAAAATCATTCAGTTTATAAGCCATCGAAACTCTGGGTGAAAAAGTGGTCGATTCGATAGCATTTTCATACTCACCTCTCATACCCAGCCTGACAGCAATTTGTTCATTCAGATAATGGCTCAATTCCGAATAAACAGAGGGATTGAATTTTTCGAAACTAGATTTATCAAATGTGTTGACCTCTTCATCAAACTGCTCTGTGAAAATTTCCGCACCTGAATTAAGGTGTGTTTTACTAGAAAATTCGTGTACAAATTTGGCTTTAAAATGTTGATTGACAGTCGGATTTTCTACGCTCAGCTCATTATAGCGAATCTGATTATAGTCTTGTGTTCTGGAGTAACCAATATATAATTGATCAGTTTCCCCAACAGGAAGATTGATTGACACATTACCATAAATATTCTGATTTTGCAATCTGACTGTTTCTCTTCCACTTTGAGTGGTTATAGTTGATCGGTCAAATCCAAAATTAGAACTGTTCCCCATCACCAAACCCTTAATTGTGGCTCCACTTTGAAGTTTCTTCGCATAAGAAACTAATCCGGTGAAGCCTTGACTATCTCCTGTCCAATCAATCCTCTGAGGAATTAACTGATAATATGGTGTCAGGTTTGTATAACCAATGTTAGCATGAATAGTCTGATCTTTCCATGTTCTGGCAACATCTGTTTCAAATCCAACTGACATTAGTGAGACATCTATTTTGTTTTCAGCGCCCACATCTTTAGTGTTCAGGATCAGCGTAGATGATAATGCCTGGCCAAATTCCGCTGAGTAGCCACCTGTGCTAAAGAATGTTCCCTTAAAGAGAAATGGCGAGAATCTACTTCTCGATGGTACTCCTGTTGAAGTGGCACTGTAATAGTTGGCTGCTTCTACGCCATCCACAAATATTTTGGTTTCTTCTGCTGTCCCGCCCCGAACGAACAATCGTCCTGACTCTCCCACCTTTTGTGTACCTGGCAAAGTGGTAAGCGCTCCGGTAATATCGGCAGTGGCTCCTGCTGTTGTAGCGATATCTAGACTCTTTAATACCACAACTCTTTTCTTATCGCTCGTTTCAAAACTCCCCGCTGTGATCGTCACCGCCTCTAGATCATTAAAGGACTCTTTTAGTTTGAAAACTAGCTCTACATTCACAGATAAATCAATTGTTTCTTCTATTGATTCGTATCCAACAAATGTTACGACGATCCGCCTTTGACCTTTTTCATATGTTTCAAACTGAAACTTACCCTTACTGTCAGTCGTCGCTCCATCATATGTATCCTTCAGATAAACATTCGCTCCAATCAGGCCTTCACCATTCTGATCAGCAACAACTCCCGAGACTCTAATTTGCGCTGTGGCATTAAATCCCAATAAAACGAAGAAAAATAAATAGACCTTTTGAAACATGTCCTTTTAGTTTTGTTGATTCAAAAGTGATGTCTGGGAGATGCTTTATAAATTCTGATATGCTGAATTGTTGAATTTTCAGGACGAATTGTATGCCAGAATGAAAATCCAAAAACTTTTTAATTTTATTATGCATGCATACCATATTTTATTATATCTTTGAAATAGTATGCATGCATAACATAAATCATTAATCGCATTATCACAAAATGGAAGCAGTAGCACAGAAATCAGTTATTAAAGGCGGCGAATTCATCATTCGCGAGACAAAAGCCAACGAAGTATTCATCCCCGAAGAGTTTTCTGAAGAGCAAAAAATGATGGCTGTAGCCACTCAGGACTTCATTGATAAGGAGATTCTTCCAAATATCGAAAGAATCGATAAACAAGAAGAAGGACTAATGCCAGCAATAATGGATAAGGCTGGAGAGCTTGGGCTACTAGGTGTTTCTATTCCAGAACAATATGGTGGTTTAGGCATGAATTTTAATACCAGCATGTTGATAGCGGACATCATGGCTGCAGCTGGGAGCTTTTCTACTACTTATGGAGCACACACGGGAATAGGCACCCTACCTATACTCTATTACGGCACTGAAGAGCAAAAAGAAAAATATCTACCTGGTCTGGCTACTGGTGAAATCAAAGCTAGTTATTGCCTTACAGAACCAGATGCCGGATCTGATGCTAATTCTGGAAAAACCAAAGCCAAACTGACAGAAGATGGAAAGCACTACCTTATTAACGGTCAGAAAATGTGGATATCTAATGCAGGTTTTGCTGATCTTTTTATTGTGTTTGCCAAAATAGATGATGACAAAAATCTCACTGCATTCATCGTAGAGCGTTCATTCGGTGGTATTACAATGAACGACGAAGAAAACAAGCTTGGAATTAAAGGATCCTCTACCCGACAAGTGTTCTTTAATGATTGTAAAGTACCTGTAGAAAACATGCTCTCAGAACGTGAAAATGGATTTAAAATAGCCATGAACGTTTTGAATGTTGGTAGGATTAAACTGGGATGTGGCGTTATTAATGGTTGTAAAATGGTGGCTGACTACTCCACCAATTATGCCAATGAAAGAAAGCAATTTGGAGTATCAATATCTAGTTTCGGAGCAATCAAACAGAAATTGGCCAATATGGCAGCAAAGACTTATGCAATAGAGTCTGCCTCATACAGAGCCGGTCAAAATATTGATGATAAAGCCGATTCGTTAATGGCTGAAGGAATGGAGGCAAATCAAGCCAAGCTTAAAGCATTGGAACAGTTCGCAATAGAAGCAGCCATCATAAAAGTACATGGATCAGAAGTATTGGATTTTTGTGTAGATGAAGGAGTGCAGGTTTATGGTGGTATGGGATTCTCAGAAGAAGCACCAATGGCACGAGCCTATAGAGATGCCCGAATCACCAGAATATATGAAGGCACCAATGAAATCAACAGAATGTTGATCGTGGGTATGATCTTCAAGCGTGCAATGAAAGGCGAGTTGGATCTTATGGGGCCTGCCATGGCTGTAGGTAAAGAATTAACCTCCGTCCCTTCGTTCGAGAGTCTGGATATGAGTGTTCCGTTTGCCGAAGAGAAAGATGTACTGAAAAAACTTAAAAAAGCCGCCATGATGGTAGCGGGTAAGGCTGCTGAGACATTCGGACCAAAACTGAATGATGAACAGGAAATCCTTATGCATATCGCAGACATGTTAATTGAAATCTATGTAGCTGAATCCACTATTCTGAGAACTGAGAAATTGATGGATCTATATGGCGATGAAGGCAGTAAAATTTACCAGAACATGGCTAAACTTTATCTTCATGAGGCTGTTATTAAAGTGAAGAATCATGGTGACGAGGCAGTTGCGTGTTTCACCACTAGCGATGAACTCAAAGTAATGTTGATGGGTATGAAAAGATTTACAAAAATGAATCCTATCAATACTCGAGACCTCAGACAGTCAATCGCTGATAAAATGATAGCAGAAAACAAGTTTCCTTATAGTATTTACAAATAAACGATACACACCCAAAAATGTCTAAAGAGCCGGCTGATGCCGGCTTTTTTAATTTATACGCTGTGAAGTTTTCTATGAGCACTATTAGTCATAATTTTATTGCCCAATTCACACGAAATAATGGAATCATTCAAAACACTTACAACTAAAGAAAAAGCACTTTCGCTAAACCTCGATCCCAGAATATATGGCACTATCGCTGAGATCGGGGGTGGACAAGAGGTAGCAGACTATTTCTTTAAAGCTGGAGCCGCATCGGGCACCATTGCTAAAACAATGTCGGCATACGACATGACCTTCAGTGATTCCATTTATGGAAAAAGTAATCGCTATGTCAGTGAGGACAAACTGATGAAAATGCTCAACAGAGAGTATTCGTTATTGTCACAGCGTCTGACAAATCGTGCCAAAAGATCTCACTTTTTTGCTTTCGCCAATACTGTTGAAATTCTAAACTTCAATAGAACGAATGTCGGCCAGGGTTGGGTTGGACTCAGATTTCAGAAGCACCCTAATTCAGACCCGAATGATTGTGTGATCCATGTAATCCTAAAAGACAATGATCCTCTTTGGCAGCAGCAATTGCTAGGGATGATCGGTGTAAACCTGATACATGCATGTTATAATTATTCCGAGCCTGAAGACATCATTTTGTCCTTGCGTGACAACATTCATCACAGTCGGGTAGAAATAGATATGTTCAGAATTGAAGGTCCAGACTTTCATCACGCGGATAATCGTTTGATGAGTTTGAAACTGGTAAAGCATGGCCTTACTCATGCTGCTATGTTCGGACCAAAAGGTGATGTACAGCAGCCTTCAGCCGTACTTTACAAGAAGAATGTTTTTGTTCTTAGAGGAAGATTTAAGCCTGTGACTCATGTCAATGTAGATATGATGATTACAGGAATGAGGGCCTTCCGGAAAGAAGAAGATGTGGATATTAAGAATATCGCCCCTATTGTAGAGTTGACTTTGAACGATCTGACTATGGGCGGTGAGTTGGACGAAACCGATTTTCTGGATAGAGTTGACCTTTTATGCTCATTAGGGCAAAGCGTCTTGATTTCAAATTATCAGGAGCACTATAAGTTAGCGGCTTACCTCTCAAAATTTACCAGGCATAAAAAGCTGGGAATTGTCATTGGCTACTACAACTTGGTGAGCATTTTTGATGAGAAATACTACGGCAACCTCAATGGCGGTATTCTTGAATCATTCAGTCGATTATTTGGTAGTAATGTGAAGTTGTATGTCTATCCGAGTATTAATATAAGTGATGGCAAATCTGTTTTGACTTCTGAAGACTTTACCCCAGAACCACACCTGAAAGGATTATATGACTATCTGAAAGACAATGAGAAAATGGAGGACGTAAAAGGAGCTAAAACTGCCAACCTTCACATCATTTCAGATCAGATATTGGAGAAAATAGAATGCGGAGATGATGGCTGGGAAAAATACGTACCCAATAAAGTAGCTGAGGCCATTAAAAAAGAACACCTGTTCAATTACCCGTACGATGTGCCACCTGATGAAGAAGATTTTTTATAAAATCAATTAGCCTATTTCAGGCAATTACGCTTTTGTTATATTTGGTGATTCATCAAGTACGATAATTTATCATATGTCATCAAGAGGTTTATTTTCCAATAGATTAGGGTTTATTCTTGCAGCGGCAGGATCAGCAGTAGGATTAGGAAACATTTGGAAATTTCCTTTCGAGGTGGGGCTCGGCGGAGGTGCGGCATTTGTAGTGATGTATTTGATCTTTGCATTTCTACTGTGCTATCCGGTGATGATTACAGAGGTGGCTATTGGTAGAAAGACCCAAAAAAACCCTGTAGGAGCTTTTAAAGCACTCGGATATAATAATTGGAAATTTATCGGAATACTTGGTCTGATCGCCGGTGTGGTTATCCTGTCTTTTTACAATGTTGTTGCTGGCTGGGCTTTTGGATATTTCGTCGAAATGGTTCAGGGAAACTTTGCAGTAGGTGAAAATTTTGGTTCATTTACTTCAGACATCTTCAAAGTAGGTATCTATTCAATCATATTTATGTTTTTTACTGCCTTCTTTGTATCAAAAGGCGTTTCAGGAGGAATTGAAAAACTTGCAAAAGTGCTGATGCCAACTCTAATTGTTATGATATTGGCATTGGTTGCTTACTCGTTCACTCTACCTCATGCCATGGAAGGTGTCATTTATTATTTGGTGCCAGATATTTCGAAAATAGAAATCAGTACGATTGGTGGAGCTCTGCGTCAGGCGTTTTTCTCACTTTCGCTTGGTATGGGTGCTCTCATTACTTACGGTTCATATTTATCAAAAAAGGACAATATCATCTCTTCTGCCACATTCATTACTTTAGCGGATGTTGGCATAGCATTCATTGCAGGATTGATGATGTTTCCTTTCGTAGCATTTAATCTTGGTGGTGATATGAGCCCTGTTATGGCAGGAGAAGTAGGTGGTCCAGGGTTGATATTTGTTACGCTACCCGGTGTTTTTCAGACGCTGGGAAGCACTTTAGGAATGTTCATCGGTTCATTCTTCTTTCTTCTACTGTCATTCGCCGCATTAACATCCACTGTTTCTCTATTAGAAGTTCCTGTTTCTTACATGGTTGATGAATTTCACATACCCAGGTTAAGAGCTGTAGCCCTTGTAGCATCATTTATTTTCCTTTTTGGCATCCCCTCACTTATTGGCAATGGGTATTCCGAGTTTTTTACGTCAGGTTTCAACATCCCTGGATCAGCAGATTTCATGAGTTTTCTTGGAAAGCTGGCAGATATAATGTTACTATTCGGTGGTTGTTGCATTGTATCATTCGCAGCTTATATCTGGAAAAAAGAAAATCTACATGAAGAATTGGCTCAAGGATATGATGGATATCATGCGAGTTTCGTGAAAACCTTCGTGAATTTCACAGTTTCCTATGTGAGCCCAATTTTACTTGCACTTCTATTTGTGATGGTATTATTGGATAATTTTTTCGGGATCTCAGTTTTTTAAACGCTTAAAAACTCCAGGATCCTGTTCATTGAAATAAACAACATAATCTCCAGGAGGTAAAACACTCACATCAATCGAGAGGCCTTCTCCTGATAGAACCATTTCACCACCGGCATCATATATTTTGTAAGTTGCGTTCCTCGAAAGTTTGAGGGAGGTGCGTGAGTTTTTTGGTGTAAAAGTCACCGGCTCAGGATAATAGTGAAAATCCACTTCTCTGGAATAGAGATAGCCGGCAGCTGGATTCTCGTACTTAATTCTGTACTTATTTGCACCTTCCTCTACTTTCGGAAAAACAAAATACTCTGCCCCTGAATATAAACCTTTAGCCATTACAGTATCCGACTGCTCCCAGATTCCCAAGTCAAACCTCTCCAGGATGTATAAAGCACCAGCCTTCTCCCCTCTTGTTTTCCAATTAATTGTGGTATCATTAATATGGACATCCTGAAATGAAAACATACTGTAATATCTGATCGCATCTGGATTAATAATCACAGGATTGCAAGTAGAATCATGTTTTATCAACAGGGAAACCGGAGCATATAAGTCAACACTCTCAAAATCGAGTTTAATAGCGGTCCTATTCAATGAAATAGTCTCTGACTTGCCATTTACCATAATTTCTTTGATACAAAAAGTTTTGGTTTTTGGTTGATAAGGGTTTTGAATAAATAGAGTCTTACCCTGATAGACACCAGTAAGATGTGTCTCAGATTTTGACTGAGACAGACCAGTCAATGTAAATGACATGAAGATTACAAATAAAACTCTAGGCACAACTCAGTGATATTCTTAGGTAAGTTGAAGTTATTAAAAAAATACAACACGAAAACACTTCAGTTGTATTTTCATCATGTTTGAATAGAATAAACCATATTCAGAATGATTTATTCAGAAGCAGAAATGCACATAAATCATATTTAATGGCATCTATTTTAAATTTTCAAAATGAACCAAAAACAAATGAAATTTAGAAGGTTACTTTTTCTGTTATATTTGTATTTAGATAAGTACAATTAATTCACGAAATTATTATAATTCCAACAAGGCTATGAAATGTATTTGGTATAATCCTGACACTGATGTTTACGAGATGGGAGCTTACGATACGTTTTTGACGAAAACTGCTATCAGTGAGAATGGTGATAGATACGACGTTCTATATGAGTTTCCAGAAAATTCTGAGGCTTTAATGGATAAGATTTTGAATTCATTAAATTTAGTACGTCAACAAACTGCTCTTGCTGCAAATTAACTTTGAAGAACACATTTTTTCTCCTGATTGTACTTATCAATCTTACTGGATGTAATCAAAGAATCATACATTATCTAAATGATTCATCTCCATTAGCCTCTTATAATACTTATACAGTCACAAAGCTTTCCAATTCCGAGAAGTCATTAAATGCCACTGGGCAAGAAATCCTGCGGACGATAGAAAATGAAATCAGCGGTCAAATGGAAAAACGTGGTTATCAATCAGGAATGAATGCGGATGTGATCATAAGGTATGAAGTAATCAGTGAACAACAAAGTACAGCTCCCTCAAACCAATCTAGATATCAATCCTATTACAACCCCTTTCCAACTAATATGAGTAGAACCATTCTGCAATCGGCTTTATTGGTGGAGATGTATGACATGAAGACCAAGGATTTGATCTGGCAAGCAAGTGTGGATATGGACAAGTATACGAAAAGCACTGAGAAAGCCGTAATAATCTCATCATCTGTTGAATCGATTTTCAGTACGTATTTATACAGAGCTGGTTCGGATGTACCGGATGATTCTCTAAAATCTAAGGAATAATACGTAGTTAATTATCAAAAAACTGTATCTACTCAATCCTTATAATAAGGTTTAGCAAGATCACGGGCATTATAAGCGTTTTTCATGGTCTCTCCGTAAGCACCAGCAGAACAAATAACTACAAAATCGCCACGCTTAGTTTCCGGTAATTCAATTGCCTTCCCAAAAGAATCTGATGATTCACAAATTGGGCCTACTACATCATAAACCTTATTAAGTGATGCGTTCGAAAGACTTACAATTTTGTGTTTGGCCTGATACAAGGCTGGTCGCATCAACTCGGTCATTCCCGCATCTAAAATCAAGAAATTCGTATGTGGACTTTCTTTCACATACAAGGTTCGCGAAACCAGGTAACCACACTGTCCTACAATCGATCTACCTAGCTCAAAATGCAGTTCCTGATCAGGTAATAATTCAAGGTTTTCATGAAAAACTCTAAAATAACCTTCAAAATCCGGAATAGGATCATTTATTGGGTCCTGATAATTGATACCAAGCCCACCCCCTACGTTGAGATGAGGTAAGGATAGACCTGTATCGTGCAGTGCTTTTTGGAGTTCATTGACCTTTTCACACAAGTTTTTAAACCTGTTGAGATCATTGATTTGACTTCCAATGTGAAAATGTAATCCAATAAAATCGATGTGCTTTAACTCATTGATCAATTGCAACGATTCAAAAAGCTCATCACCGGATATCCCAAATTTATTCTCTTTCGCTCCCGTAGTGATATAATGATGAGTGCCTGCATCTATAGCAGGATTGATACGCATAGAAATATTGGCTACCTTCCCCCGTTTACCAGCCAGTTCATCAATTACCTTCAGTTCAGCGATAGATTCTACATTGAATGAAAAAATATCGGCATCAAGTGCGATTTCAATTTCCTTGTCAGTTTTCCCGACTCCTGCCAATACTATATGACTGGATTGAAACCCATTTTTAACACCTATTTTGACTTCATTGCCACTTACACAATCCACACCAAATCCTGCCTCCTTAATTCGTTTAAGAATCTCGGGATTATTGTTTGCTTTCAGGGCGTAGTGAATATGATAGCCATACCTGTTCGCAGATTTAATAGCCGCAATGGTATCAGACAAAAGACCCAGATCATAGAAATAGAATGGGGTCTCTTTCCCTTCAAAGTGTGGTAGAAATGATTCCAACTGAGTTTATTTACAATATTTTTCTTGTACTGCTTTAGCTTCTCTTACATTCAAGGCAACAGCTTTCCGAATGTCTTCACATGCAGAGGAATTCTGACCATTATGTATTTTGAGTGCTCCTCTGTATAAATATGCCTCACCAAAATCTCTATTGATGTTAATAGCTGAAGTATAAGATTCCATCGCACTTTCAACATATCCAAGTTGGTGTTTGGCTCTGGCAGAGAGAAAATGACCCTGCGCAGAGTTTTCATTCTGCTCCAGTGCTTTATCAGCGAAGATTACAGCTTTATTGTAAGCCTTTTGAGAGTAGTAGAGTTTTGACAGACTTAGGAAGGCACTTAGGTTTTTTTCATCCATCTCCAAGACAGCAATAAAATCCATCTCGGCATTCTTGAAATCACCTAACTCTTCATAAGCCCGACCTCTATTATATAAAACTGAAGCTTTTTTGGCATTAGAAGATAAATAGTCATTATAGGCTTCAATAGCCTTTTTGTACTGACCTTTTTCAAAAAAATCATCCCCTTGATTAGAGGAATCACTCCTACAGCTAAGCAAACCTAGCAATATAAAAACAACAATAAAACGCATGATTTTTAATTAAGAATGCAAAGTTAAGTACTGATCATTGAAAATCAGGCCCATATTTAATATTTCTATAAGCAGTGAGCTCACAGTAGCCTGTCCCGAAAAACATCTCTGCTTCGATTCTTAACGGTAGCTGATTAGAATCGGCTGATATATAGGCTACTATCCCCTCTTCATTAGGGAAAATTTCACTTGGTGGTACCAAAAAACTTATTTTATGAGCGGAAAGTTTACCTACTTTAGAATCAAGTTGATGAATGCCTCGATAAACCATTTTGAAATGATAAAACTCATCTTCATAAAATGTATCTATGGAGATAGTATCTCCATTTTGATATTGACTGAAATCTTTATTTCTCAGGCTTAGATATGAACTCATCAAATCATTTGCATGATCCGGAATATCATATTGGCGCTTAGGTTTTCTTTCCGTTTTACGCGGATCATAACGTAGCACTTCTACTTTTCCCTGATCATGATCAAAATAAGTTCGCTCCTCCCTCACATATTTTCCTTCCTCTATATTTCTATATGCATGTATCGGTAGTAAATTATGTTTCCTCACATATCCTCCCCAAACATCATCTACGTGAGTGAATGCTCCTAGCAAACCTGCCGTTTCACCCTTGATTGTGACTTGATAACAATCTTCTCCTCGAAATTCATTGAACTGATCATCAATGACCAAACTGGCCTTCCCAACAGTAAACCAGCCGTAAGACAGCTTGAACTCTAATTGTTCTCCAAGTTCGAAATGATAAGAATAAGTAGGGTCATCCGCTTTTGTCTGTGCAACAAGACTGAATGAAGAAAATAACAACAAGAAAATTATACGCATATGATTAAAACGAATTCCGCTCATTCTGATAACAACTAATGTGCCAACAAAACTTTTATACGGAGACGTTGTTTTCTCTCAAAGCGTTGTTAAGTGAAGTCTTTTTATCTGTACTTTCTTTTCTTTTACCAATAATCAAAGCACAAGGCACCTGATATTCACCGGCTGGAAATTTTTTCGGGATTGTTCCAGGTATTACCACTGATCTTTCAGGCACATAACCTCTGTACTCCACCGGCTCATCACCTGTGACATCTATGATTTTAGAACTGGCAGTCAAAACAACATTTGCACCGAGTACAGCTTCTTTTCCAATACGCACACCTTCTACAATGATACATCTGGAACCTATGAATGCATTGTCCTCTATGATTACCGGAGCAGCCTGAACAGGTTCTAATACACCACCGATTCCAACACCGCCACTGAGGTGCACATTTGTTCCGATCTGCGCACAACTACCTACTGTAGCCCAGGTATCCACCATAGAACCTGAATCTACATATGCTCCAATATTCACATAAGAAGGCATCAATACCGTATTCTTATTGATGAATGAGCCATATCTGGCGATTGCGTGAGGAACCACACGAACGCCTAATTGATCGTACCCGGATTTTAATTTAATCTTATCATGAAACTGAAATGGCCCTACCTCAATCAACTGCATTTTCATGATTGGGAAATAAAGTATCACCGCTTTCTTAAGCCATTCATGCACTTCCCATTCTCCGTTTTCGGTTGGACTGGCGATTCTTCTCTTACCTATATCCAGATCATCTATTATTGTTTTGATCGCTACCGAAACCTCTTTATTCTCAATTAACGACCTATCTTCCCAGGCTGATTCAATTATCTCCTTTAAATCCATATGACTAGTTTACTTCTGCTATTAAAATCAGAGCAATATTAATCAGCACTTTGAGATGCCAAAAGAAATCAGGCTTTTTTTCCTTGATTTTGATAAATAAACCAGAGGTTCATTTTCTAAGAATTTTCATTCAATTATCTGAACTAAAGTGAGTTAAAGTTAATTATATGATATAATAAAAAAATATATTTAGAGTCATCTAAAAAAGTTAATAAATTTACCTCATGCAGTTGAGTCTAGTAGAAGAAAATTATCTCAAAACCATCTATCACCTTGCGGAGCATAGTGATAGTGATATATCTACCACAGCCATTTCTGAGGAGTTGGATACAAAGCCAGCATCGGTAACAGACATGCTCAGAAAGCTTTCTGATAAAGATGTGATCAATTACCAAAAATACAGAGGTGTTCAGGTTTCTGACAAAGGTAAGAAACTTGCTCTGCAAATCATTCGAAAACATCGTCTGTGGGAGGTTTTCCTTGTTCAAAAACTAGGATTTAATTGGTATGAAGTGCATGAGGTTGCCGAGCAGCTAGAACACATAAAATCACCTTTATTGATTAAAAGACTGGACAATTTTCTGGGCAAACCTACCGTAGATCCACATGGTGATCCTATACCAGATGAAAATGGAGAATACAAAGAGGTTCCTTTATGTGCTTTGTCTGAATTAGAAACAGGCAATGAAGGCAATGTGATCAAAGTGCCCGACAGTGATCCTTCTCTCCTCCGTCATTTGGACAAAATTAAAATGAAACTAGGCTCGAAAATCTTAGTAAAAGACAAGGTAGAGTTTGATGATACGGTTCTCATTCAAATTGATGACCGAAACGAAATTTATATCTCTGGTAAAATCGCTTCAACTATAATGTGCTCCTCTATATGATACCCAATCCTGTCACTGCACTTCTGATCTTTGCTGGTCTTACATTGATTACTTTGACCATTATTTGGATAATGAAAACTGACACGTGGAAGCTGAAGTTTAGGTCAAAA
This sequence comes from Bacteroidia bacterium, assembly GCA_030425425.1. GTDB lineage: Bacteria > Bacteroidota > Bacteroidia > Cytophagales > Cyclobacteriaceae > Marinoscillum. The sequence goes on from JAUIAO010000016.1 coordinate 65,304, forward strand.
GACATCTTAAAAACCAAGATTGAAGATATTCTGAAACAGCTTTATCATGTAGAGTATGGTGGTAAGCGTGCAACACTAAATGCAATGGCCGGAGCATTGAAAATAGAATATAGCAAGCTAGTGCCGGTAATAGAATATATGGCAGGTTCTGAGCTGATCAACGTCAAAGAAAATGCTATAATATTAACAGAAGAAGGGCGAGATTATGCATTAAAAATTATTAGAATTCACAGACTCTGGGAAAAGTATCTATCCGAAAAAACAGGAATCCACAAATCTGAGTGGCATCAACGCGCAGAGAAAATGGAACATACCTTGACCAATGAAGAAGCAGAATTACTGTATCGACAATTAGGAAGTCCAAGGTTTGACCCACATGGTGACCCAATCCCAACAAAAACCGGCGATATCATTCAAACGCACAACCAACCACTCTGTAGTCTTAAAGTAGGTGATTCTGCCAAAATCATGCACATAGAAGATGAACCCGCAGTGATCTATAAGCAATTGATCAAAGAGAAGCTGCATATTGGTCAGTACCTAAAAGTGATTAAAAGTAGCGAAAACAACGTCACCTTTATTTCAGAAGGGAACCAACACAAACTCTCTCACATTGTGGCCAGCAACATTGGCGTACGAACTTTGAGTGAGGAAGAAGTTTTTGAGAAAGAAAAAGTCAGACTTAGTGCTCTGGATAAAGGTGAGAAAGCCATTGTAGTTGGCATCTCGAAGGAGTGCCGTGGCGCCAATAGAAGAAGGCTGATGGATTTTGGATTTATAAATGGTGCTGAAATTGTAACTGAAATGAAAAGTCCGTCAGGTGAACCAAAAGCATACCTGATCAAGAACACGCTGATTGCATTGAGAGATGATCAGGCGGATTTGATTTTGATAGAAAAAGTAGCCTGATGAATCATCCTATGGCTGGATTTTGAGAATATCATTTTACAATACAAAAACATTAAAAAGCGTCAGAACACATTAGAATTTAAAACGTATGATGCAAAAACAAGAAATGCCGGAAGCATGCGAAACGTGCGCACTAAATAATCAATCGAGGTTGAAGAAGCTTGGTGTTAATGTAGAAAACACAGATTTTGTCATTGCACTTGCAGGAAATCCAAACACGGGTAAAAGCACTGTCTTTAATGCATTGACGGGTCTGAGACAGCATACGGGAAACTGGGCAGGAAAGACTGTAACAAGGGCCGAAGGAGCTTTTCAATACAATGATAAAAGATTCAAGTTAATTGATCTACCAGGTACATATTCTCTTTTATCCACTTCGGAGGATGAAGAAGTAGCCCGAAATTTCATCTTATTTGGAAGACCAGATGTTACTGTGATCGTAGCAGATGCCTCCAGACTTGAGAGAAATCTCAATTTAATTCTACAAGTACTGGAAATCACTGACAAAGCAGTGCTGTGTCTTAATCTGATGGATGAAGCCAAAAGACACGGAATAGAAATAGATGACAGAACGCTAGCCAAAGACCTGGGAATACCTGTGGTGCCTACCAGTGCCAGGAGTCAAAAAGGGACTGCTGAACTGATTAAAGTAATATATCAGGTGGCCTCCAATGAAATTAAATGTAAGCCTCACAGAATACAAAACTTAAAAAAAGATGCCAAGGAGGCCATCAATAATCTAACTGCAAGAATTAACCAGCTGTATCCCGGCTTACCAAATAGCCGATGGGTAGCGATGAGATTATTGGACGGAGATCAGCGAGTGCTGGACGGATTGAAAGATGGGAGCTTATTGAGCTAAATACGATGGAAGAAGATAAGAAATTTGATCAATTATTTGAGTACGCCTCCAATCTGAGATGGAAAGTTGGCGATGATTTTCATGACCAGCTGACTGAAGGGATTTACTCTGATGCCAGTAGCATTACAAAAAGAGTGGTACATGATGATCAAAGTCACAAAACCTATCATTTTGACAGAATGCTGGATAAGATTTTGACCAGCAAAAAATATGGCTTTCTAATCATGGGATTGGTTCTGGCCATAGTTCTGTGGATCACGATTGAGGGTGCGAATGTCCCGTCTGGATTATTAGATTCATTACTACTAGGCACCATCTACCCGGCATTAAAAAACCTTTCACTGTCCTTGGGTATACCCTGGTGGCTGGATGGATTTCTATTAGATGGAGTTTACATGGCGGTGGCCTGGGTCATAGCGGTAATGTTGCCCCCAATGGCCATTTTCTTTCCAATGTTTACACTGCTGGAAGACTTTGGTTATTTACCAAGAGTTGCTTTCAATTTGGATGGTCTGTTCAAAAGAGCCGGAGCACATGGCAAACAAGCTCTTACCATGAGTATGGGCTGGGGATGTAATGCTGCAGGGGTAGTTGCTACCAGAATCATTGATAGTCCCAGAGAAAGATTAATTGCCATTATCACCAACAATTTTTCACTATGTAATGGTCGTTGGCCTACTCAAATTCTGATTGCTACGATATTCATTGGAGCTGTGGTTCCGGAAAGTTTTTCGAGAATCACTTCAATGGTTGCTGTAATTAGTATTGCATTCCTGGGAATATTTTTTACGTTTTTCACCTCTTGGTTGCTTTCCAGAACGATGCTCAAAGGTGAAGTTTCCACCTTTTCTCTGGAGCTTCCACCTTATCGTCCACCGAAATTCTGGAAAACACTGTACACTTCTTTGATAGATCGAACGATCATTGTGCTGTGGAGAGCCATCGTATTTGCTGCACCTGCTGGTGCCGTCATTTGGTTAATTTCGAATATCGATATTGGAAGCCTTTCTATTGCTTCACATACTATCAATTTTCTGGATGATTTTGGAATCCTCATAGGATTAAACGGAGTGATTCTACTCGCATACGTGGTGGCCATACCAGCCAATGAGATTGTGATTCCAACTATTCTAATGCTGACAGTTTCCCATTTTGGAGTGGCTGGGTTCGGCTCAGGAGATGGAGTCATGTTTGAATTGGATTCCTACATGGACACTTCCCGAGTACTCGAAGCTGGAGGGTGGACCCTTCTGACTGCTATCAACCTGATGCTGTTTAGCTTACTACACAATCCATGTAGCACTACCATCTATACGATCTATCAAGAAACAAAAAGCTGGAAATGGACCAGTGTAGCCAGCATCCTTCCAATCATTTTTGGACTCATTGTGTGTTTTTTGGTTGCACAGGTTTGGAGGTTGATTTAATATTCAAACCAACTTAATTACTCAAAATTGAGCATTCAATTCTGTTCAATTACATTACAGAGAAAGAAAATATGGATTCTATGTATTAAATTCCGCACAAAGTCTAGTATGTGAGATCATTCAATAAAGCAAACAATCATTTTATAGACATAAAATCTATAATTGTTTTTCACATCAATTATCGTGACGTTTTTAATGCACCGGTGTTAATAATTGATTTGTACAAATGGATAAATGCATCTTCATCTGACATAAGATTTGCTATTGATGAGTTAATAAAAGAAAAATCGATCTCAGAGTTGAATGGGTATCTGGTAGTGGCAGGTAAAGAAGGGATCATCGCTGATCAGCCTTTAAAAATTCAACTTTCGGAAAAATTGACTAAAAAGGGCGAACGATTAGTACGGTTTATTAAACATATACCATTTATAAAGTACGTTGGAATATCGGGTTCAATAGCTGCTAAAAACCCAACCACTAACACAAATGGACATGTTGATTTGGATTTGTTTATCATTTGCTCTGACTCCTCGCTTTGGCTTCTTTTTCTATTTGAACGCTTTTACACGAATTTAGAGCAGTTGATCAAGGGAGATCATTTTTATTGCTTTAATTATGTTACTGAAGAGTCATTCCTCACAATTTCAAACAAGAGTTTTTATACTGCATCTGAAATCATCAATCTACAAACCTTATATGATAATTCTGTCATAGAACAATTTCTTGAATCGAATAATTGGTATCTGAAGTATTATTCACCTAAGGAATCTGAATTGAGTACTAAAGTTATCCAGTCAAAAAGAACAAAAGTTAATCCACTGAAATGGCTCAATGTATTCTTCTTTTACGCTTACAATGCTTTTAGAGCAATGAAGAATCTTGATATTAAAAAATTATTCTTGTCTAAACGGGAATTTGACCCATATATCAGACATAATTATCAAAGGATTTCGAACCCGAACGGTGGTTATGAAAATGTTATTAGAGATAAGTTTGTCCAACTGATGCACAGGAATTTCCAAAACTATTACGATGATCAAGTAGTTGATTTTCTTTTTCCTGATAGCATCATTCAAAAGAATATTGATCAATTGGTCGATTATTCTGCGAATGAAATCGATGATTTGTTTACCAAATACTCTTAAAAATGACCAAAGGTAAGATTCTGTTTACACATTCTTATTTTTACCGCTTCGATCAGAAACAGTGGCACATTGGCGAGCCATACCCCCCACTAATGACTATCACAGCGGCATCATATATGAGAGCCAATCAGTATGATGTAGGTCTTTTCGATACAGCACTAGTAAAGGATCCTCATGAAATTATTGCGAAACTTGATGATTTTCAACCGGACTATTTGGTAGTTTTTGATGATGGCTTCAACTATCTCACTAAAATGTGTCTTACTACCATGAGAGAAGCGGCCTTTGAAATGCAAAAACTGGCTAAATCACGTGGAATAGATGTCATAACTTGTAGTTCGGATGCCTCAGATCATTACGAAAAATACCTCGAACATGGTGCAGACTTTGTAATAAGAGGTGAAGGTGAAGTCAGTCTGCTAAAATTGATCGACGCTTTAGTTGGTGAAAATGAAGAAACCGCCAAAAACATTCCTGGTGTATGCTTTCAGGATAAAGAAACAGTAAAATCAATAGCAAAAGGAGAAGTAATTCGAAATCTGGATATGCTTCCGCAAGCTGCCTGGGATTTGGTGGATATGGAATCTTATACCAAAATATGGCATCAAAAACACACCAATCAATACATCAACCTAGCTACAACAAGAGGTTGCCCATATAAATGCAACTGGTGTGCAAAACCGATATATGGCAACAGATACAATTCACGTTCAGTGAAACTTGTGGTTGATGAAATAGAGCTGCATGTGAAAAAGCATGATATCAACCATTTTTGGATGTGTGATGATATTTTCGGCCTCAAGCCTGGTTGGGTGAGAGAATTTGACAAGGAACTGAAATCAAGGAATTTAGAAATAAGATATAAAATCCAGTCTAGAGCTGATCTCTTACTAACTGATGATACTATTTCTGCATTAGCTAGTTCAGGTGCTGACGAGGTATGGTTAGGAGCCGAGTCTGGCAGTCAGCGCATATTGGATGCCATGGATAAAGGAACCAAAGTAGAACAAATCTATGAAGCCACGCGCAACTTGCACAAGCACAACGTGAAAGTAGCGTTTTTCATTCAGCTTGGGTATCTAGGAGAAGAATCCAGTGATATTCAAAAAACCATAAAAATGATTACGGACCTCAAGCCTGACAATCTGGGAATATCGGTCTCTTATCCTCTTCCCGGAACTGGTTTTTACGAAAGAGTAAAATCACAATTAGAAGAAAAGCAGAACTGGACTGACTCTGATGACCTGGATACCATGTTTCGTTCTACTTATCCAAAACGATATTATAAAAAGTTGCATCGATATATTCATCGTGTATATAATCGACATGTTGTTTGGAACAACTTGAAAGAAAAAGCCTCTCCAAGCAGTATTATGATCGGCATTTTCAAAATATTCTTTCATTTCGCCTCTCAGTCTGCATTGTCTCTCCAAATGCAATATATCAAGGCATGGCACAAATAGCGGGGCAGTTTCAAATGGTCAGTAAAGTCAAGTATGTTCATAAAAAGGATGATTTTGTTAAAAAAGAATCCGCTTACCTGACAGCTAGAGATCATGAAGGTCGTCTTCTGGATGATGAGCTTGTTCTGTCTCTTCCAAACCCACCCAGTCATCTGGCGAACTATAATGAATGGGTTCTGCGTAAAAAAAGCACATCAATCCTATTGAGGCAACTTCGTAAACATGCGGTACCAAATCAAATTTTGGATATAGGGTGTGGCAATGGTTGGTTTATTGGTGGTTTAAAAAAAACCTTTCCACAATCAAAACTTTGTGGTGTAGATCTCAATGCTTTAGAACTGGAGCAAGCAAACCGCCTTTTTGGCAATGAGCAAGTAAAATTTTTCTATTTGGATATTCTAAAGAAGCAATATTTTAAGAATGAAAGCATGGATATAGTTATTTTCAATGCTTCTATTCAATATTTTCAAGATTTGCACGAGATTATTCAGACAGCAAGCCAGCTGCTGAAGCCCAAAGGATCCATTTGGGTTAATGATAGTCCATTTTATAGGAGTAAATCAGATCAGCTACTAGCAGTTCAAAGAAGTCAGATGTATTACAATGATTTAGGAACTCCTGAAATGGCCACTTACTATCATCATCATCTGGAATCGGATTTACTCCAATTGGGTTTTCGAAAAATCAAAAATCTAAACCCATTTTTAAAACTGCCATTTTCACTTTACCAATTCAAGAAGTCATGAATATTTCAGCGAGCAAAGCATTCGGGAAGCAATCGATCATTTTTGATGACTTGTACGACAGCAACCCAATAGTTAGCTACATGCGTCAGGTAATTCGTGATACAGTCATGAAAAATATAAAACCAGGTAGTCAAATTCTGGAAGTAAACGCGGGAACCGCTACAGACGCAATTTTCTTTGCAAGAAATGGATTTAGGATTAGTGCTTATGATATTAGCCCAGGTATGGTGGCTAAGTCTCAGGAAAAAATTAACGCTTTAGGACTCAATGACCGGGTATCATTCGAAGAGCTTAGTTATGAAAATATAGATCAAGTAGAACAACAGTTTGATTATGTATACAGCAATTTTGGTGGACTGAATTGCACCTCAGAGTTGCCTATGGTAGTGAATAAACTATGTGATAGACTGAAGCCAGACGGAAAAGCAACACTGGTTATTTTACCCCCATTTACACTTTGGGAAAAGCTTCATTACCTAAGAGGAAATAAGAAAATAGCCCAAAGGAGAAAGACTTTAGAACCATCAAACGCTCATATTGAAGGGATAAATTTTAAATGTTGGTATTATACACCACAGGAAGTCTCAAATGCTTTGCAAGGAAAAATCAAGGATTCTGACATTCAAGGTTTATGCATCTTTACTCCACCTTCATTTATGGAAAAGTTTCCAAAAATGCTACCTCGAGTATTTCATCTTTTGACCAAAATCGATGGTATCATCAAGCGATGGCCGCTCTTTCGCCGGATCGGAGATTATTACATCTATACTTTTACAAAAGTCTGAATTGCGTTTTTAAGCCAAAGAATTAACTGTTTCTTCAACCCAAGTTTATGCCGATGAAAATACCTGAATCTCTGAAGCTCTTTTTGCATACTAACCGAACCAGATTCGAAATCAACTAACCTTCCCAAACTAAAATAATCACCACTAATCTGCTCAGCAATGTTCATCTCATGAGGTCTCATCTCCAGCGCGTATTGGGATATAGGTGATTTACATTGCTTTGGACTGATTAGATATTCTTTTTGAATTCTCGATAAATCTTTGGTTCCGTTCAGATCTATTTCAACATCCTTACCTCTGAGGTGCGGACAAAAAACATTTAACCTGTCTGGCAATATCTCGAAAAACGAATCATAGACAGCCAAACACTTTTCAAAAGGTTTAAAAACTGCAGAAATAGAATCTAAAGAAGCTTCAGTCATAAAAAAATCAGTTTTATTGGCAAAATGGGTGCCGGCATCTCCAAAATTGACCACCTGAGCTTCTCTTGGAAAACAGTAAAATCTACCAGTTTCGACTAAATATCTGCTTTTCAAAGGAAACCAATCATCTTCCAAATGAAAATTAATCATGGAATCATGCATCAGTAAGTCAGGAGCAGCTCCTTCATCCATGACCAACCATTCTTTGAAATGCTGCCATTGTGCCGCAGTATAAATTTGTCCCTGGTACCACGCTACTTGTAAGAAAAAAGATGGATTGCCATCCTGTATTGGTTTAAAAGGAAGATGAAGATATCCATTGAACCACAAAGCATTTAAGGAAAAACCACCAATTCGGTCCTCTTCACCATAAGCATCCAAGACCTGTAATACGTAACTGTAAAATCCTGCACCTACATACAAGTCATCTTCTAGGTAAACAATGGTGCCAAGTTGGGAAGTAAGATCTCCGCATGCCAGAAAATGACCAACCAAACCCAATTTTTGCTCTTTTTCGAGAATAGTTTTCTTTCCGAATTTCCAATCAAATGATGAAACCATTTTTAGTACCTCTGGATGAGCTCCAAACTCGATAGAAAACCAAAGATCAACATCATCAGGGATGCTTGCTTTCTGTAGACTATTGAGAAGGCGTTTTAATGAATCCGGTCTTTGGAACGCATTAATGACGATTGGGGGGTTACTCATTATCAATAATTTGAATGACAAGCTTTAAAGTAGCAATCAATTGTTTGTTCACTTCATCCATTTTTTTTGGATGGCTCCAATTACCATCTAAAAGGTCAGCCCCGACCAAAATAGAAGATGACTGAAGGTTATAAAAGTTAGAAAAACTAAACAATGCAGAGGTCTCCATATCAATCAGACTGGCTCCATACTTTTTCCATTGAGCTATTTTGGCTGGGGTTTCTCTAAAAACAGCATCAGTGCTCACTGTCATAGCTGCTGAAGTTAAATAATATTTCAAATTGTCTGTAAACTCAGAAAATTGACCACTCACTATTCCTCCAATCCCCTCTTGACCATAGTTCGTGGATGTTCCTTCATCTATTAAGGCTTCTTCGATCAGCCAGACGCTTCCTTCTGGCAAATCACTCTTAAGCCGACCTGATAGTCCTATTAGAATAAATCTATTAGCCCCAAGAGCCCTGAACTCCTCACAGGCTGTCATCAATGCCGGACTACCTATTCCCCAACCTGTAGAAAGATATAAGCCTTTTTTAGCATTGACACACACGTGTGTACCTGAAATACCCTTGAGTTTTTTTGAATTCCAACCCAAATATGGTTTTATGAGAAATGACTGAGGACAAAGAATGATAGTCTTTGGGTCATGAGGAATCTTCAGAAAACCCGATTCCCTTTTCCAACTGATCAACATTTCGGGTGTTAAAATTCCTGTTTGCTGTCCATCCATCTGGTCAAATCTCATTAAGATTGTCAATCTAAAAAATATCCTGATTAATAGTGAGTCATCAAAAAACTAAAATATTTGGAATCGGACTTCAAAGAACCGGCACGACTTCTCTTTATCATGCTTTAAATCAGCTTGGGTTCAAATCAGCTCCACACAGCATCCCACTTTTTTACAATATTAACGACCCAATAATAACAGAATATGATGCATTCATGGATAATCCAATCCCCCATTTATTTCCTAATCTAGACGTAACCTTTCCAGGTAGTAAATTTATTTTAACCACGAGAAATATTAACAGATGGCTGAACAGCGTAGAATGGCTCTTTGAAAAAGAACTTCCACGACTTCCCAAGCCGCTTAGAAAAGTTGCCAATGAAATTCATGAAGCATTTTACGGATGCTCCACATTTCATAGAGATGTTTTTTATGAAAAATGGACTTCATATCATGAGCAGGTTTTTTATCATTTTGAAAAAAAACCAGAAGATTTACTGGTCATAAATTTCCACGAAGACCATAAATGGTCAAAACTTTGTAGATTTTTGGATGTACCAATGCCGACCTCAAAAGATTTTCCTCATTTTAATAAACGAGAAAAGAATGATTGAATCCTCCACCAAAGCACAACACATTCTAACATCCAAACTATATTAATCGCCCAGCAAAAACCCTCTAATCCGAAGTACATCCATCCAAAAAAACAAAGCGAAATCATTAACAAAGTAGTAAATCCATTCACAGTTATAAGCTGTCGATCTTTGTTTTGTGCAAACATCTGAAAAGAGAGATACTGTCTCACAGAAAACGGAATCATACCAATGAGCAAGATTTGCAAATATGAAATCACCTCAAAATCATCAAATAACAATAATGAAATTTTTGGAACAATTAAATAGAATAATATGACTAAGACTATAGTAATTATAGCAATTTGAATAGTTTGGCGCTTCACAGACTTATAACCGAACCTTCGATCAACCATTACGGGAAATAGCGAACCATAGATCGCAGCTGGTATCATTTTCAGAACCTCTACCACTTTATTACTAGCACCAAACAAACCCAATTCGTAAGTCCCCACAAGCATACCTAGCATAACGACAATTCCGCGTGTTGAAATCGTATTAAAAAGTACTGAAAGTGACAAAACCCAACCCTCTTTCATCGTAGTTTTTAACAGACCCTGTTTCCCTGAGAAAAAAAAAATCTGTAAATAAATTCCTTCACGATTCAAAAAAAACAGATGGAGTATCGAACCGATGCATTTGGCTGCAAGTATTACAAGGATCACGGCATACAGGCCGAGGTGGAGCAATAAATAAACACCTGAGATTTGAACAATCATTTCCACAAGTTGTATGATTGCCAGGTAGCCCATTTTTTGCTTCCCTTTGAGAACCGCAGATGAGGTTGCAGACACTGTGGCCGGTATCAGTGTAAATGAATAAAAAATCCAAGGTTGGCTATGTGACACTTTGAAACTAATCACTACCAAAAACACAATCCCTATCAACGTGATTGCAACTATCATTTGCAACCAGAGCGCAATACTCAACCTCGACCGATCGAAGCTCTCAGAATTTTGAGCAACTAACCTAGTCACAAAAATATCCATCCCAAAATTAGCAATCATTACCAGGATAGATAGCGTTGCTGTAAGCAAAACATAATTTCCAAGAAATGAGTAACCCCCTGCCCTGCTTATGATTACTACTGTGGCTACACTCCCTACAGCCGCAAGCGACCTAGCAACGAATAATGCAATGATATTACGGGTGGTATTTCCCTCAGACATGAATCATTATTTCAATGTAAAATAGATATAAGCTCACATAAGATTGGGTTTTGTAAAAATAAACTAGACAGCTAAACCTAAAATTGCCTCAGAATACAATAATGATGAATTTCCAGTTAGCTTCAAATAGTAAACGTCTAAGTCACTCACTTTTCAAAATTCAGATTCACATATTTCTATTCTACACTTTTTTCGTTTTCTCTAAATTTGCCTCATGAATGATACGATAGTGGCATTAGCAACACCTCCCGGTGTAGGAGCGATTGGAGTGATCAGGGTTTCTGGGAATAACACCTTTCCGATTCTAAATAAGGTATTTAGAGGGAAAGACATCACCAAAGCTAAAAGTCATTCGGTACATCTGGGTACAATCAGAGATGATGAGGAAATTATCGATGAAGTGTTGCTCACACTTTTTAAAGGGCCTAATTCCTATACCAAGGAAGATGTGATCGAAATCAGTTGCCATGGTAGCCCATTCATCATTCAACAATTGATCAAACTACTCCTGAATCAAGGAGCCAGACTTGCCAGACCAGGTGAGTTTACTCAAAGAGCATTTGTGAATGGTCGTTTTGACCTGGCACAAGCAGAAGCTGTTGCTGATTTGATTGCTTCTGAAAATGAATCCATGCACAGTGCTGCGATGAAGCAGATGCGCGGGGGATTCTCGGATGAGATTAAAAAACTACGGGAAGAACTCATACACTTCGCAAGCATGATCGAGTTGGAACTGGACTTTGCTGAAGAAGATGTGGAGTTTGCGAGCAGAGAAGATTTGAGAAAACTCATTAACAACCTCAAACATCTGATCAGAAGGCTTACAGAAAGTTTCACGCTGGGCAATGCGATAAAAAATGGAATACCGACAGTCATTGCTGGGAAACCAAATGCTGGTAAGTCCACCCTACTCAATGCCCTCCTCAATGAAGAAAAGGCCATCGTATCGGACATTCCCGGAACTACCAGAGATGTAATTGAGGATGTGATCAATGTAGATGGTATTAGCTTCCGTTTTACAGATACTGCTGGCATCCGAACTACAAAAGATACCGTGGAAGCAATCGGGGTTGAACGTACAATGGCCAAGATGAAAGAAGCATCTGTGATCCTTTATCTGGTAGATATGCAAGCTGAAACAAGAAAAGATGTGGACAAAGAAATCAACTTTATCCGGGAGCTGAATGTCCCCTACCTTTTGATTGGAAACAAACTGGATGAGGCCAAACCTGAGATCAAACTGCAACTAGAAGAACATGATGCGCTGTTTATCTCTGCCAAACAAAAAGATAATCTTGAAAATTTAAAATCAGCACTTAAAGAACTTGTCTCTTTGGATTCTTTCAAAACCGGCAATACGATCGTTACCAATCTTCGCCACTATGAAGGGTTAATGGCTACTGATCAAGCTTTGAATCAAGTGATAGAAGGAATAGACAGTGGCATCTCTAATGATTTTGTAGCGATGGATATTCGGAATGCACTGCATCATCTAGGCACACTCACTGGTGAGATCACAACAGAGGATTTGCTCGAAAATATATTTAGCAAGTTCTGTATCGGGAAGTAATTACTTTTCTTTTGGTTAGCTAAACCCTTCTTTTAGTGCATTTTAAGCGGTTTTTACTTCTTTTATTTGTTGCTAATCTTCCCTTATTTTCGTATATTTCGTTTCTAATTTGTTGCTATAGAAACAATTTTTATTGTTAGCAACAGATTTACAGAGCACCGGAGAGATTATGTTACATACAGATACAAACTGATACAATCAGATACGTACTGATACATTTTCTCCCCTTTTAAAGAAACGTCATGAGTAGCAACATTCGAGTTCCTAAAATCTGTCAGTACTGCGGCAATGAGTTCATTGCTAAGACCACAGTGACCCAATTTTGTGGTGATCTATGTGCCAAACGAGCCTACAAGAAAAGGCAGAGAGAAAAGAAGGTTCAGGAAATCCCCTCAGTTGCTTCTCAGAAATCCCAACACAATGAGCAAAAGCTACAGGACAAGGATTTTCTCAGCATATCCGAAACCTGTGAACTACTTGGGGCAAGTAGAATGACCCTTTACCGCCAGATAAAGAGCGGTACTATCAATGCTGCCAAAATCGGGAGACGTACCATTATCAAGAGAACTGAAATCGAAAAACTGTTTCAAGCATGAAGGTTACACTAAGAAAACGAAATCAAGGTGGGCAGACCAGTTTATACCTGGACTATTACCACCAAGGGAAACGCAAAACGGAGTACCTAAAACTCTACCTCGACCCTAACGCTAAAACGAAGGAGCAAAAGGAAGTCAACAAGAAAACGCTTCAACTAGCTGAGACCATAAGAGCACAGCGGCAAATCGAAATCCAAAACGGTGTTTATGGATTCCGAGACAATGAGAAGCTGAAAGGCAGTTTCACTGCTTACCTTGAATTGCTTGCCAATAAGCGAAAAGACAGTCCGGGCAACTACGGAAATTGGGATAGCATGATCAAGCACATGAAAGCCTTTATTCCACAGGACATTTCCTTTGAGTTTGTGAATCGTGAGTTTGTCCAGGACTTCAAAGAATACCTTGACAAGAAAGCTACTGGACATGGAATCCAGAAACTCTCTCAAAACTCCAAGTACTCCTATTTCAACAAACTGAGAGCTGCACTCAAGCAAGCGGTGAAGGATGGTATCATTCCACACAATCCAGCCGAAGGAGTTGAAGCATTCAAGCAAGGAGAACCGGAAAGAGAGTTTCTAACCTTGGAAGAGCTGCAAGCAGTAGTCAAAGCTGAATGCGAAATACCTCAGCTTAAAACAGCTTTCATTTTCTCATGCCTTACTGGCCTTCGTTGGTCAGATATAAACAAGCTCGTATGGTCCGAAGTGCAGCACTCTAACGATATGGGCTACTACATTCGTTTCAGACAGAAGAAAACCAAAGGAGCGGAAACACTGCCAATCTCTGAGCAAGCCTTCGGTTTGCTTGGCGAACGCCAAGGCAAAGACGAGAGAGTATTTAAGGGATTGAAATACTCTGCCTGGCATAATCTCAAATTGCAGCAATGGGTAATGAGAGCGGGAATCACCAAGACGATAACTTTTCATTGCGCCCGTCATACCTATGCCACCTTGCAGCTTACCGCAGGAACAGACATTTACACGGTTTCAAAATTGCTTGGCCACAGGGAGTTGAAAACAACTCAGGTCTATGCCAAGATCATTGACGACAAGAAGAAAGAAGCCGCGAACAAAATCAAGTTGGATTTATGAGCACCGAATTAGACATATACAACCGCATTCTATTCCTCGACCTTCGGCCTTGGATGAATAGCAATGTTTCTGAAATGAAGTTTAAACAGGATTTAAACGACCTTGAAAAGACCTACTATCAGGTACAACCCAGTTTTGAACTTTCTTTTCCTAATCCCCTGTCAAACAAGCGGAAATACTACACCGCACTCATTGACCATGAAGCAATCCACTTTCTCAACAACCTCCACAAGGCAGTTGAAGAAGCTGTCAACGATAACGAAAAGAAATACCATGTTCATTGGGCATTGACCCGAACACTGCCTCAAAAACTCAAAGAGCTTGCCCAAGTATTGAACGAACGCCAGTACCAAGAAGAGCAATACCAACCCAAGACAGGATTATCCAGCCAGGACAAAGTCTTGGCTGATGAATCCTTTATCATTCATTACCTAAAACATGAATTGGTCAGGTTGTACATGGAGATTCAGGAAGCCTACCCAAGTTTGCTAAAGCCAGATCCGCTAACCGAAGAAGAAATCTATTACACCTACTTTGAGCAAACAGCACCTCAACCAAGTGTAATCGTTGAAGCAACCAAAAAGCCACTTGCTAAAGCTGCATCTATCAAACCTGTTTCAGTTGAAGCCTCCACATTTCAGCCAATATCAAATGATGTTCGCCCTGAAAAGAAAGGCATTTTGCCTTTCAGCACCATTATCAAAAACCCTAATCGCTTCGGGAGCTTTGAAAGCAAGCTGCATGAGTACGGTTACATTGATGCTGACTACAACTTCACAAATAAGCATGGAGCCAAGAACGAACTGGCATGTATCTACCTCCACTTAATCAATAAAGGCTACTTTAACAAAAGGCAGTTTCCGGGAAACAATGAAATAAAGGATGTAGCTATTCGCAAGTTCTTAGATCACCGCTACGCTACCGATATTGACAAGCAATTCAGAACTTATCGGAATGACCCTGATGCTGTAGCGGATTATGTAGATACTCAGTTCTGGCTTACCCAATTACCCAATTGTTGAATTGCGGTAATTTGCCGTCAATTTACCAATTTAAATTTCCACTCTTTTTCAATAACCCCTGTAAATCAACCACTTACATGGGGTTAAATTTCCATTTCTAAGGCTACCAAACCCTTCTACGGAACTTTGTCAAGTCCTTGATAACCAAGGATGACATTTGGCCAGATGTCCATTTCTAATTCTCTAATAAATAAGCAAATGGACGAAATATTAGAACGTCTCAAAATTATCGAGAAGCATGTTTTAGATCAAAACCTGATTCTCAAAAACGTACTGAACTTCAATGAAGCTTGTCAGTACCTTGAATTGTCGCAATCGCACCTATATAAGCTGACGAGTGCGGGTAGTATTCCATACTACAAACCCAACGGGAAGAAGCTCTATTTCAACCGTGCTGAATTAGACCAGTGGTTGCTTCGCAACCGCAATTCTACGCAGGATGAAATCGATCAGCGAGCTGCCGATTACTTAATCAAAAAAGGGAGAGTGAAGCTATGACAGAGATTATTGATTTAATCCTGAAGCTCTCTCAGGAGATTAAGACCATAAAGGCATACTTGCAGCAATACCAAAAGACACGCCTGGAGAGATTCAATGAAGCGTGGATTGATGGACAAGATGTAATGCAGTCGCTCCATATCAGCAAGCGAACCTTGCAGACCCTTCGGGATAATGGAACACTTCCTTACAGCCGTGTAAATGGCAAATTCTTCTACAAGCTCTCTGACATTGAAAAGATGTTGGAAGCCAATTACCAACCTTCAAAATCCGCAGGTCATGGAAATAAGTAGAGAAGCCATTTTGCACAAGACGCACTACGGCCTGAATATCTATGCCTACGTGTTGCGCCAATACTATCAGGGTGAAACAGTCCTTTCCCTTTCGGGAAGGGACTGTAAACCCACCAAGAACCCGTTCAATGCGGACAAGCCCACATTGATAGTTAAGGTAGTTGACGGATGTGCTGCGCACACCGATTCGGAAGAAGCCATTGCACAAGGCAATGTCTTTGATTTCGCCTCATTGCATTTCGGCTTATCGGGACAGGAACTCAATGAAAAGCTGAATGAAGCATTGCATTTGCGTATAGGTCAGAAAAATGGCTTTTACACTCAGGAAGAGTCACAACCACAAGTGGTTGCTCCTGAGCCTGTGAAGCTAAAAGCTCCGCTTTTCAGCTTCTACACCAAGCCAGTCACCAATATCAATCCAACAAGAGATATTGATTTGGTAGAAGCCTATTCGATAATCAAGGGAGATTCATTTGCTACGTGTACAAGTACACTTCGCAGCATTCAGGATGTCAAGGAAGCCCGTAAGTACAAGGCGTTCAATTTCGATTACGTGACCTTCTCAGGCACTTTCTCACAACGAAATGATAAACACCTTAGAAAGCATTCCGGGCTTCTTACAATTGATTTTGACCATGTAAGCGACCTATCTGGATTGAAAGGGGAACTACTCAAAGACCAATACTTTGAAACGGAGCTACTGTTTGTATCTCCTTCAGGTGATGGGTTGAAATGGGTAATTCCAATCGAGCTTACAAAGGCAAAACACCAGGACTATTTTAAAGCGGTGGCAAACTACATTCAGCACACTTACAAGCTGGAAGTAGATCAGTCAGGCAAAGACATTTCCAGAGCATGTTTCCTGCCTCACGACCCGCAAGTATTCATTAATCCCAAATACCTGTAGGTTATGGAAAAGAAGACGTTTAATCCGTTGGAATGGATGGAAAATCCTGCCCAACAATCGACAAATACAGAGCAAGCTCAACCATTGAGCAACAGCAACGAATCAGAAGTTGAAACTATCATACAGCAAATTGAAGCGAACCAGATAGATATTGCCACCGCTTACAGCGATTGGCGGAATATCGGATTTGCCTTTGCTGATGAATTTGGAGAATCAGGCCGTGACTACTTCCATAGAATCAGTCGCTTCTATCCTGATTATTCAGCTTCCGAGTGTGATCGGCAGTTTGACAACTGCCTCAAAGCAAAAGGTCAGGGCGTTTCCCTGAAAACCTTTTTCTATCATGCAAAACAGGCAGGTGTACAAATTTCCAAGCCAAAGAAAACCAGCCAACCTACCAAACAGGAAATGCCGAATCTTCCAGATTCCCTATTTCCTGAACTTCCTGACTTTCTTCAACGGGTGGTAAGTGTTGCCACTTCCAATGAAGAAAAGGATCTGTTGCTCTTAGGGTCATTGGTTTCAATTAGTGCATGTCTGCCTAAGCTATTTGGAATCTATGACGGTAGAAAAGTGTACTCGAATTTGTTTCTGTTTATCACAGCCCAAGCCTCAGCAGGTAAAGGCCGATTAGTGCATTGCCGCCAGTTGGTCAACCCTATCCACAAGGAACTGAGAGAACAAGCCAAGTTGCTAAAGCAACAGCATGAATTGGAAATGGCTGACTACAATACCAAGAAAGGCAAAGAAGAAGGTGTTGAGAAACCCGGCAAGCCACCTGAAAAGATGTTATTCATTCCTGCAAACAATAGCTCTACTGGAGCCTATCAGCTTTTGGGTGATAGTGATGGCAAAGGATTGATTTTCGAGACAGAAGGCGACACATTAGCTCATGCCTTCAAATCCGATTATGGCAACTATTCTGATGGATTCAGGAAAGCATTCCACCATGAAACAATCAGTTACTATCGCAGAACGGATCGTGAGTATGTGGATATTGAAAACCCCTGCCTTTCGGCAGTGCTTTCAGGAACGCCAAAACAAGTTTCGGCTCTCATTCCGAATGCTGAAAACGGCTTATTCAGCCGATTCATTTTCTACTTTATGAATGTACGCCCTACTTGGAAGGATGTCTTTGCAGACACCACTTCTCAGGGCTTGGATGAGTATTTTGACACTTTAGGAGCTGAGTTCTACGAACTCTTTAAAGTATTGAAGGCAAGTCCTGAAATGCAGTTCTGCCTTACGGCAGACCAGCAAGCACAGTTCAATGGGTTCTTTGCCCAGGTGCAAGACCATTACATGACCTTGCAGGGCATTGACTACATGGCAACCATTCGCAGATTAGGATTGATTGCCTTTCGTATCAGCATGATTCTTTCCGCATTGCGGATATTGGAGACAGGCGATACGACTACTCAAATCATTAGTGAAGAACGTGACTTTCAAGCTGCGCTTTCTATGGTTAGGGTGTTGGTTAAGCATTCAGCCAAAGTGTTTACCGAATTGCCGGAAGATGTAAAACCAAGCCCACGCAAGAACAGGAAACAAAAGTTCTTAGATGCCCTACCTCAAGAGTTCAACAGGCAGAAGTACCTGGAAGTAGCCAAGCAAATGAATATTCCTGATAAGACGGCAGAAGGTTATATCACCGAGTTTGGTAAAAGTGGCCTGATACACAGAGAGAAGCAAGACCACTACATAAACCTGAATAGTCAGGATGTTCAGGATATTAAGGAAGCTAAGGACTAACCGTCCTTGGCTTCCTCTGTTTCCTTAATTTCCTTAAACCAACTTCTGCCAATTATTTGCTTTTACTACGCTAATCTTTTCTTATATTAGCCAAATATTGACAAGTCATAAAATAACAGGTCATGCAATTTGGTGAACGTATTAGAGAGCTGCGTGAGAGTAAAGAACTTTTGCAACGCCAATTAGCCGCCAGTTTAGAAATAGACACCCCTATGTTTAGCAAGATTGAAAGAGGGGAACGCAGGGCAAAAAGAGAGCAGGTTTTGAAACTTGCGGAATTATTGGGTACGGACGTGAATGATTTACTGACACTCTGGCTTGCAGATCAGGTCTATGATCTTGTAAAGGATGAAGAAACCGCAAAAAATGCGCTTCAATTAATACTAACCAAATTGACAGATAATTCATAAAAATACATATGGAAAACAGTCTTCCACCAAATCAAAGTGAATTTCTTCTATATGTCTCCCAAAGCGGAGATGTGAAGGTAGATGTGCTTTTACAGGATGAAACCGTTTGGCTAACCCAAAAGGGAATGCAGGAATTGTTTGAAAAAGCAAAGTCCACCATTTCCGAGCACATTTCCAATGTATTTGAAGAAGGTGAATTAGACGAAAAAGTGGTTGTTCGGGATTTCCGAACTACCAGTCCTCATGGAGCTATAAAGGACAAAACTCAGGAAAATACGGTCAAGTATTACAACCTGGACGTAATTATTTCAGTAGGCTATAGAGTCAAATCCCAACGGGGTACACAGTTCCGTATTTGGGCTACTAAAGTACTTAGGGAGTATATTATCAAAGGCTTTGCTATGGATGACGAACGCCTAAAACAAGGGGCAGCCCTTTTTGGCAAAGACTACTTTGATGAGTTACTGGAGCGTATCCGGGAGATTCGTGCCAGTGAGAGAAGGTTTTACCAAAAAATCACCGACATATATGCTCAGTGCAGCATAGACTATGACCCCAAAGCGGAGATTACCCAAACCTTTTACAAGACTGTTCAGAACAAACTCCATTGGGCTATCACAGGCCACACCGCAGCAGAAATAATAAAAGAACGAGCCGATTCGGACAAACCACATATGGGGCTTACTACATGGAAAAACGCCCCTCAGGGCAAAATCCTGAAAACGGATGTTTCGGTTGCCAAAAACTACCTTAGTGAAAAGGAACTTAAAGACCTAAACCGTATTGTGACCATGTACCTCGACTTTGCCGAGCTACAGGCCGAAAGACAAAACCCCATGAAAATGACGGATTGGGTTGCCCGTTTAGATGCCTTCCTTCAATTCAATGACTATAACATCTTAAAAGATGCCGGTAAGATTTCAGCTACCATCGCCAAACAATTAGCCGAAAAAGAATACAGCAAATTCAGAGTAACACAAGACAAGTCATTTGAATCTGACTTTGACAAAGAACTAAAACGAATTACCAAGAAAGGAAAAGGCAAGAAATGAAAAACTCACTATTCTTCAACATACTGACATTCGATTGGCCTAAAATGCCAATCACTTTTTACTTTTCAGATCAGGACAATGGAAAAAGCCAGAAGCTACACTTCACGCTATTTCCAAATGAAGCAGAGAGTTTGTTTCCCAATGTTGTTAGAAATAGTACCAACGAGCTTTATACCACATTCACAGGCGAGACAGAAGGCTTCCAGCCTTTGCGGATAGATTTTAAGACCGAGAACCCCGACCTGATAAGGAGATACTACAATCGCCAAATCAATTTCTATTTCCGCTCCATTCAAAAACAAATAGTAAAGGTTGGCTTTGTGAAGGAGAACCAGGTATGGTTAAAGTCTCGTAAGAATGAAACATCTCAATGGTGGATATATGAGCGTTTCTCGCTCAAAGTCCAACTGAATACTGTTAGCAAGTTTCCTGAAATACTGCTATCCTATGATGGCCAGTCTAAGGTTTCAAAACAAAGTGCGGCAGAACTAATCCAGCAAGTAAGCCCTACATGCTTCAATTGGGTTATCAATGACAATCAAATCAAGAGATGGGATTGGATTCAGAAAGAAGAAGATCCCGACTATGACAATTGTTCTCCAGTACTGAACAAAGAATTGGAAGGCGCTTTGGGCATTCCTGCGGAAGCCCCACCCCGAGACAATCGTTATCCAAAGTATCTCACACAGATTCAGGCATTTTACAAGAAATTTATCGATACACCCAAGTTCAGAGAGATTATCCCATTGCACAAAGGTGGATTCTTAGATGTACCTGAAACTCGTATTGACACTACTTCACCAGAAAGCAATCAATTACTATTTGGTGGCAACAATGCAAGTGAAGTCCCCAAGTTCGCACTTAGAGACCATAAACCATTCAAACCAAGCCCATACTCAAATATCCATTTGTTCTTTATCCTGCATGAAGATGATAAGGATATGGCCGTAAAGATTGAAGAGTATTTCAGGAAAGGCTACAAGTGGTTCAAAGGCATGTATGACTATGCAAGGTTGCTATTTCATACAGAGAAAGGATTCAGCATTGTATTCAAAGACAAGGAAAACCCTATTCCTGAAATCGAAAGAGAACTATCAAACCGAGCCATAAACCCGGAAGTAAAGTACATAGCCGTTTATGTTACCCCATACGGCAAATTCGAGTACGACAAGGAGAAAAGAGAAATCTATTACCAACTCAAAGAAGTCTTGTTGAAACGAAACATTACTTCTCAGGTAATTGATTCCAACAAAATGCGTGACCAAGGTGAAGGATGGGTGTACAGCTTGCCAAACATTGCAGTCGCAATGTTGGCCAAATTAGACGGCATACCCTGGCGTTTGAACACACCCCACAAAAACGAATTGGTAGTTGGTGTTGGAGCTTTTAAGCATGTAGATGAAGGTGTACAATACATTGGTAGTGCATTCAGTTTCGGCAATAACGGGAAGTTCAATCGCTTTGAATATTTCTTGAAAGATGAATTGGATGTTTTGGCAGGTTCAATAACCAGTTCCATAAAGGAATACGCCACAGTGAATGAAGACCCTGACAGGCTCATTATTCACTTCTACAAGACCATGAGCGAGAAGGAACTGGAACCCATTCAGGAAGCATTGGAAAACCTGAATCTTTCGATTCCGGTATTCATAATTGCTATCAACAAAACCGAATCAGAAGACATAGTTGCCTTCGACAACTCTTGGAATGAATTGATGCCGCCAAGCGGCACATTCATTAAGATAGGTGAAGCGAAATATTTACTATTCAACAACACTCGATACAACGGAGTGAATTACAGTAAGGCAGATGGCTTCCCTTTTCCTATCAAGCTCAAACTGAAATGTACCCAACCTGAATTGCTCCAGGAAATACGAGTAGTCAGAGAGTTGATAGATCAAGTGTATCAGTTCAGTAGAATGTATTGGAAATCAATCAGGCAACAGAACTTACCAGTAACAATCAAATATCCCGAAATGGTGGCTCAAATCGCCCCTCATTTCGTAGGTGAAGAAATACCGCCTTACGGCAAGAATAATTTGTGGTTTTTATGAGCAACTCGACAACTTTATATATCAAAAACATGGTCTGCCCTCGCTGTATCATGTCAGTGAAGTCAATTTTACAAGACCTTTCCATTTCTTTCAACAATATCGATTTAGGCCAAGTGGAAATTGTTGAACCACTGCCAAAGGCTCAAAGTACATTATTGGAAAAACGTCTTCAAGCGGTAGGTTTTGAATTGCTCGAACCGGGAAAGTCTGCCCTTATATCAAAAATAAAGACCGTGATAATTGAACAGATTCATTACTCAAATGAGCCAGTAGCCGTAAATTTCTCAAACCTTATCGCGGACAAGCTGCACCATGAATATGCCTACCTTAGTCGTCTATTCTCTTCGATTGAAGGCATCACCATTGAAAAATATATTGCCAGGCAAAAAATCGAAAAGGTGAAAGAACTTTTGTTCTATGATCAAATATCCCTATCCCAAATTTCCCTTGAAATGAATTACAGTAGTGTCTCTCATCTTTCAGCACAATTTAAGAAGGAAACCGGGATGACACCCACCCAATTTAAGTCTCAGGCAAGACCAAATAGAAAATCGCTGGATAATCTTCAATCCTAATTTCACAAATCAAAGTCAAAATTATGTAAAGCTTTAGTGCTGCCTTATAGCCAATTTTGTACCTGTAATAATCAAGAATTGACCTATGATAACAAAAGCATACAAAATTGAAGGAATGACGTGCGGAGGATGCGTTGCGAGTGTCAAAAAACAGCTCGATGAATCAGAATTAATTTCAGAAACTAACATCCAACTTGACTTTCCTCAAGCTAAAATATCATTTGCAAACGAGTTAGAAATTGAAACACTTCAGTCAATTATTAATAAAGCCGGCAATTATACCATCAAGCAAAATGGGGAGGAATCAAAAAACATGGAGTTGTCAATTCCTGAAAAGAGTATCCACACCTACAAACCTTTGCTACTTATTGTTGGTTTTATCTTGGTAGTAAGCGCATTAAGCCAATTTCCATTCTCTTCCTTTTCAGCCATGTTATGGATGCGGCATTTTATGGCTGGCTTCTTTATTGTTTTTTCGTTTTTCAAATTATTGAATCTTCAAGGGTTTGCTAACTCTTATAGCATGTATGACATTGTTGCAGCAAAATGGAAATCTTGGGGTTTTGTGTATCCTTTTATCGAGTTAGTTTTAGGATTATTATACCTGACTAACATTGCACCTTTAGCCACCAATATCAGTACAGCGTTAATTTTAGGCATTAGTAGTATTGGAGTAATAAAAAGCAACATGGATAAGAAGAAGATTAAATGTGCTTGTTTAGGGGACGTTTTCAACCTACCCATGAGCACAGTAACCATTGTTGAAGACCTTTCTATGGTTGGCATGTCACTGATTATGCTCTTTCAATACGAAATCTTATAAAGAAAAGTCAAAATTCTATAAAACAAGCCCGTTCAAAATTCGTAAATTTGTTTTAGGTGAAAAGAATAATCTCCATATCGCTTGCTTTGCTCATGTTGTTTTCCAGCGTGGGTTTCTCTATGAACACACATTTTTGTGGTGGCGTAGCGGTTGAGACCTCTTTTTCAATCGGGCTTCATAATCCTGATTGTGGTATGCCCGACATGGATAGAGAGTGCGAATCCATTCCATCCAAAGAGAAACAAATAAAGCAGAAACCTTGCTGCGAAAATCAACATCAGTTATTGCAGTTGGATGAAAATGCAGATGTACAAATCACATCTATTGAAGTTCACCCTGTTTTCTTAGTTGCATTCATCCATTCGTTTGTTCAGCCTGTTTTATTCGCTGATCAATCTCTTGTTGATAACACCTATCACTCTCCCCCCATACCTGACAGGGACATTCAAGTCCTTTTTCAAACGTTTTTGATTTAAACCATATACTACATTTTGATGTTCCTTGTCCTGTGACTCTGGAGCATAGTGGCATTTATTGCCATTGAACAATCTATTTCTGTTCAATCAAATTCAATCGTATTATGCTTAATAAAATCATAAAATATTTCTTAGAGAATAAGTTGGTCACTATTCTCGTCCTTACAGGCTTTGTGGCCTGGGGAATTGTAACTGCTCCATTTGGATGGCAGGTGGGTGCATTGCCTTCTGACCCTGTCCCTGTGGATGCTATACCGGACATTGGCGAAAACCAACAAATCGTTTTTACCCAGTGGTCAGGCCGTTCGCCACAGGATATTGAAGATCAAATCTCATATCCATTAACTACCTACTTATTAGGTATACCTGGTGTCAAGTCGATCAGGAGTTCATCCATATTCGGATTTTCCAGCATCTATATCATCTTTTCAGAAGATGTAGAGTTCTATTGGTCTCGATCCAGAATCCTCGAAAAACTCAATTCCCTGCCATCAGGGCTTTTACCTGATGGAGTACAACCTGCTTTAGGTCCCGATGCAACAGCTTTGGGTCAAGTCTATTGGTACACCCTCGAAGGAAGGGATAAAGACGGCAACCCCACTGGTGGTTGGGATTTACATGAAATACGTACAGTACAGGATTTCTATGTAAAGTATGGCCTCAATGCAACCGAAGGGGTATCAGAAGTTGCTTCTATTGGTGGTTTTGTTAAAGAATACCAGATAGACGTAAATCCTGATGCCCTGAAAGCCTATAATATACCGCTTCACAGGGTGATGCAGGCAGTACAAAAATCCAATAAAGATGTAGGTGCCAAAACCATTGAAATAAACCAGGCCGAATACTTAGTACGAGGTTTAGGTTATGTCAAAAAAGTACAAGATATAGAGAAGGCCGTAGTTGCGGTACAAGATAACGTTCCGATTAGAATAAAGGATATAGGAGTTGTTACACTCGGTCCTGCGACAAGGCGTGGTATCTTAGATAAGGATGGCGCAGAAGTAGTGGGTGGTGTAGTGGTGGCCAGGTATGGAGCAAACCCTTTACAAGTAATTAATAATGTAAAAGATAAAATCAATGAAATTGCGCCTGGTCTTCCTAAGAAAACATTAGCTGATGGTAGAGAAAGTCAGTTAACAATTGTTCCGTTCTATGATCGCTCAGAATTGATTTACGAGACCTTAGGCACACTGGAAGAAGCCTTATCTCTAGAAATCCTCATCACTATTTTGGTGGTAATTGTGATGGTTTACAACCTAAGAGCTTCATTCCTCATTTCCAGCCTTCTTCCTATTGCCGTACTCATGGTATTTATTGCCATGCGCTATTTTGGTGTAGATGCAAACATCGTGGCACTATCAGGAATTGCCATTGCTATCGGTACAATGGTGGATTTAGGAATCATCCTTTCTGAAAACATCATAAAACATATAGACGAAGCTCCTCCCGGTCAAAAACTTATTGAAACTATTTACAACGGAGCATCAGAAGTAGCCACTGCAATTCTAACTGCTGTATCTACTACCATCGTTAGTTTTATCCCTGTATTTACCATGCAGGCAGCCGAAGGTAAGCTGTTTGGTCCATTGGCATTCACAAAGTCATTTGCACTTTTAGCTGCTTTGATCGTTTCCTTGCTGATTCTCCCAACCCTCGCACATTGGTTTTTTGGCTTCAATATCAAGAATAAGTTTCTGAAAAAGTATGGCTATTATGGTTTAGTATTCGTGGGAATTGTTAGCCTCATTTTAGGGCAGATTTGGGCTGGTGTACTGCTCATTCTTTTCGGTGCTATAGGTATCATCAAAAACTTGGAAAGAATTAAGAGTAAAGAACTTTCACGAATCTGGAAATTCTTACTGGGCTATGCGGAGTTAATTGTTGTACTAATTGGCGTAGTATGGCTTTTGGCTAAATACTGGCTGCCTTTAGGGGCTTCTCAGTCTCTATTCATCAACTTCATTTTTGTATCCTTACTTGTGGGTTGTATACTGGGTGGTTTCACCCTACTAGAATATCAGTACAAACAAATACTTAATTGGTGTTTGAACAACAAGATAAAGTTCCTGATCATTCCGACAATCCTGATTTTTCTAGGGGCAACTATCTGGCTTGGCTTTAATAGCATTTTTGGCTTTGTTTCAAAAGGCTTTGAAAAGGTAGGATGGAATATCAATCAAACGAAAGGATGGTCAACTATGGCGCATACCTTTCCGGGGATTGGTAAAGAATTTATGCCTTCCCTTGATGAAGGTAGCTTTTTATTGATGCCTACATCAATGCCTCACTCCGGGGTAGAATACAATCGCAATGTGGTTGGCCAATTAGATATGCTGCTCACAAATATTCCGGAAGTTGAATTGACCGTAGGTAAACTTGGACGTGTGGAATCTGCACTAGATCCTGCACCCATATCCATGTATGAGAATATTATCAATTACAAATCCGAATACATTCTCAATAAAAAAGGGCACAGACAGAGATTCAAGGTAGATAAAGACAATAGATTTATTACCGTATCCGGTGATACTCTAACCAACGCAGAAAGTTTGGAGCGAGGAATAGAGGCGAATGAATTAATTGCTGATGAAAATGGTGAGTATTACCGCAATTGGCGAAACCACATCAAATCTCCCGATGACATTTGGAACGAAATAGTCAATGTAACCAAATTACCAGGGGTTACTTCTGCACCTAAACTTCAACCGATTGAAACCCGTTTGGTCATGCTCCAAACAGGGATGAGAGCGCCTATGGGCATAAAGGTCTATGGCCCAGACCTAAAAACCATAGAGAACTTCGGTCTACAATTAGAAAATATTTTGAAAGAAGTTCCATCGGTAAAGGCAGAAGCCGTTTTTGCAGATAGAATCGTAGGTAAACCGTATATCCATCTCAACATTAACAGGGATGAAATTTCACGATATGGTCTGAATATAGAAGATGTACAGCAGACCATTGAGACAGCTATTGGTGGCATGAAAATAACCTCTACGGTAGAAGGCCGTGAACGCTTTCCTGTAAGAGTTCGCTATCCAAGAGAATTAAGGGACGATCCTGAAGCATTGGGAAAAATCCTCATGCCCACACCAACGGGGGCGCAAATCCCACTTTCCCAAATTGTGGATTTTGAATACATACGAGGACCACAAGCTATAAAAAGCGAAGAAACCTTTCTTGTAGGCTATGTCCTTTTTGACAAGAGAGATGGATTTTCTGAAGTCACAGTGGTAAATGATGCTCAAAAGACGATCCAAGGCAAAATTGACTCAGGTGAACTGAACGTACCCTCTGGAGTGAGCTACAAATTCTCCGGTAGTTATGAAAATCAGGTTCGTGCAGAGAAACGACTATCCATTATCGTTCCGCTGGTACTGGGTATCGTATTCCTAATTCTTTACTTCCAATTCAAATCTGTTTCTACTTCGCTCATGGTATTTACAGGTATTGCTATGGCATTTAGCGGAGGGTTTATTATGCTCTGGCTATATGGTCAGGATTGGTTTGTAGATTTTTCATTATTCGGCACCAATATTCGAGAGCTATTTCAAATGCATACCGTCAATTTAAGTGTAGCGGTATGGGTAGGATTTATAGCCCTATTTGGTGTAGCCACCGATGATGGTGTTTTGATTGCTACCTACCTGGATCAAAGTTTTGAACGCAATAAGCCCGCCACTCATGAAGAAGTAAGACAGGCGGTAATTGAAGCAGGACTCAGAAGAATAAAGCCAGCGTTGATGACCGTAAGTACTACAATGATTGCCCTTTTGCCTGTACTTACCTCTACAGGCCGTGGTTCAGACATCATGATACCTATGGCAATCCCATCATTCGGTGGCATGGCCTTCGCATTAATCAGCATTTTCATTGTACCTGTGATTTATTGCTGGAGAGAAGAACGTAAAATCCTAAAAGCACAATCATGAAAAAGTACATTATAATTACAGTCATCACTTTGGGATTTTCTATTTTGGCAAATGCCCAATCTCTAGATGAATATTTCAAAATTGCTGCTGAAAACAATCCGGGACTACAAGCTAAATACAAGTCTTTTGAAGCAGCGATGGAGCGGGTTGCACAAGTGAGCAGCTTACCAGATCCAAATTTGTCTTTTGGCTATTTTGTATCTCCAGTAGAAACTCGTGTAGGCCCACAAAGAGCACGTTTTTCTTTGACACAAATGTTCCCTTGGTTTGGCACTTTAAAAGCTCAGGAGAATGTGGCTACATTAATGGCAGAGGCCAAGTATCAGGAGTTTCTTGATGCCCGAAACAAACTACATTATCAAGTGTCTGCGGCATATTACCCACTTTATGAACTACATAGACTTATAGCAATAGAGGAGGAAAATACAAGTATTTTATCGTCCTACAAAGACATTGCTACCGTCAAGTTTCAGAATGGTAAAGGTGCAATGGTGGATGTGTTGCGGGTAGAAATCATGCTCAAAGATGCAGCAACCAATTTGTCCATTTTGAAGCAAAAGAAAAAGCCACTTGAAACCCGTTTCAACACACTACTGAATCGACAGGAAGACGAGACAATTATCGTTCAGGATTCATTGTATGTAGAAAACTTGCCTTTAACATATCGAAGGGATTCTCTATTGACTTCCAATCCCTTACTTGATGAGTTGGACTTAAAAATAAAGGCAAGTGAAGCTCAGGAATTAGCCGCAACCAAACAAGGTATGCCTAAAATCGGTGTAGGCTTAGATTATGTCATTGTTGCCCAACGAACAGATATGTCTGTTCCTGATAATGGTCAGGACGTATTGATGCCGATGGTGACTATGAGCCTCCCTATTTTCAGAGGTAAATACAAGGCCGCTCAGAAGGAAGCCCAACTGATGCAGGAATCTTATGCGCTACAAAAAGAAGATGCGGTAAACAGACTTACAAGCACGTACGAAATGATTTGGTTCGAAATTCAAAAGCAACTCGACCAAATCATACTTTATGAAGAACAGATCATTACATCTCAGCAGTCTTTGAATCTACTTTTTACCGCTTATGGCAATTCAGGAAAGGACTTTGAAGAGGTCCTCAGAATGCAACAACAAATTCTAAAGTATAAAAAAATGAAAGCTACTGCCTTGTCTGATTACAACATAGCAATAGCAG